>NZ_JAIUIN010000001.1:0-807217 GCF_020165665.1 Mesorhizobium sp. BH1-1-4 | reverse complement strand
CGCTGCCGGTGATGGTGGTGTCCTCGAGGCCGGAATTGGTGTCGGCCACCGCGACCGGTGCGTCGTTGACGCCGTTGACGGTGATGGTGAGCGAGGCGACCGAGGTTGCGCCATGTTCGTCGGTGACGGTGTAGCTGGCCACGACATCGGTGGAGGCGCCGGCCGCCAGGTGCTGGTAGGCGGCATTGCTGGCGTCGAGGCTGTAGCTGCCATCGGGATTGAGGGTCAGGCCGGCGATCGGCGCATTGAGGCTGTAGCTGAGGACGGCGCCGTCATCGACATCGCTGTCGTTGGTGGCGACGCTGCCGGTGATGGTGGTGTCCTCGAGGCCGGAATTGGTGTCGGCCACCGCGACCGGTGCGTCGTTGACGCCGTTGACGGTCACCGTCAGGTTGGCGCTCGATGAGCCGCCATGGTTGTCTGAGTTGGTGTAGCTGAAGACGTCGGTGACGCTGGCGCCTTCGGCCAACTGCTGCACCGCCGCCTTGGAGTTGTCGAGCGTGTAGGTGTAGGTGCCATCGCTGTTGAGATGCAGCGTGCCGTAAGTGCCGACCAGGTTGTTGCCGACATTGGCGGCCGAACCATTGACGGCGGTGACGCTGTGGGTATCGCCAGTGTCGACATCGCTGTCGTTGCTCAGCACATTGCCGCTGACCGGATTGGGCGCTGTGTCCTCTTTCACCGAAGCGGTGTCGGCAACCACGATCGGATTGTCATTGGTGCCGTTGATGGTGACGGTCAGGTTGGCGCTCGATGAGCCGCCATGGTTGTCTGAGTTGGTGTAGGTGAAGACGTCGGTGACGCTGGCGCCTTCGGCCAACGCCTGCACCGAGGCCAGGGCGTTGTTGAGCGTGTAGGTGTAGGTGCCGTCGCTGTTGAGATGCAGCGTGCCATAAGTGCCGGCGAGGTTGTTGCCGACATTGGCGGCCGAACCATTGACGGCGGTGACGCTGTGGGTGTCGCCAGTGTCGACATCGGTGTCGTTGGTCAGCACATTGCCGCTGACCGGATTGGGAGCGGTATCCTCCTTCACCGAATTGACGTCGGCAACCACGATCGGGGCATCATTGGTGCCGTTGATGGTGATAGTCAGGCTGGAGTTCGACGTGCCGCCATGGTTGTCGGCGTTGGTGTAGGTGAAGACGTCGGTGGCCGTGGCGCCTTGAGCCAGAGCCTGCACCGAGGCCAGGGCGTTGTTGAGCGTGTAGGTGTAAGTGCCATCGCTGTTGAGATGCAGCGTGCCATAAGTGCCGACGAGGTTGTTGCCGACATTGGCAGCCGAACCGTTGACGGCGGTGACGCTGTGGGTATCGCCCGTGTCGACATCGGTATCGTTGGAGAGCACATTGCCGCTGACCGGATTGAGAGCGGCATCCTCTTTCACCGAATTGGTGTTAGCGACCGCGATTGGCGCATCATTGGTGCCGGTAATATTGACGACGATATTATAGCTGGCGCTTCCGTCGGCCGACTTCACCGTCAGAGTGTCGGTGACATTCTGGCCCTGGGTCAGCGGGTCGGCGAGAGTCTGGTTGAGCGTATAGGCCCATACACCGGTTGTCGTATCGAAAGTGAAGGTGCCATAGGTGCCCTGCAGGCTGGGGGGAGCCTGGAAATGGTTCTGGCCGGCATCGGGGTCGGTGATGGACAGCTGTCCATGAGCGTTGGGATCGTTCAGCGTGCCATTGGCGACGCCGCCCGCTTCCACCACGGTCAGGTCGGCGCCCGGAACGGCGGTGATTATCGCGCCGTCATTGGTGCCCTGGATATTGACCGAGACGCTGGCCCAGCTCAGCGTTCCGTTGCCGAGTTTGATCGCATAGGTGAAAGTCTCGTTGATCTGGTCGCCCGCCCCCATGGCTTGCAGGCTCGCGAAGCCATGCGCCGCAAGGTACCCACTAAGGTCCATCTCGACCTTGCCGTTGTTGATGCGGATGGAAACCCCGCCGCCGATGCTTTCCCAGGCTGAAATGCCAGTAGCCTGGACGTCCTGGGTTGTCAGGTCGACGGGGGCGTACTGCTTCGTGGCCGTCGATGCGGAAATCCCGTCGTCGATCGAAAACAGGGACTTTGCGTTTCCACCCTGGTCGTTCGCCATCACGTCGAGAACTATGATGGTCTGGGACCCTGAAGCGAGGACTACGGTATCCTCAGTGTAGTTGAAAACGTCATCGTTCGCCTGCGGCGTGTTTGAAAACGACGCTGTGGTTCCACCTGCATCGGCGATTTTAGAAGCCATTTTCAACCCCCTGGTTATTAGAATGCAGACGCCCAACCATCTGCTTCATTGACAATCCTGAACGACCGGCTGCTTCCAGCCGTCATCCAGGCACGCCGTCGCGCTTAGAACGGCCGCCTAAGCCGGCCATTCAGGGCGGATATTGAATCGATGCTGGTGGACGGGACGACACTTGTCGTCGCGTTGCGTTTCCTACCCAATCACATCATCCAACTCGTGTTTCTAGACCACGAATTTTAGATGCCCCTTATATTAGGAGATAATTAACTCTACTGGAGAGGAAGCGTCAACGCCCAACTTGGCCGAACAGTTAATAGTTGAAAATAAGGGAGCCAAGCCGTCCGAATCGGGTCGTGAGATCGAACGAGCGCACACCGGATATGCCGGCATACTCCCCGTGCAGGATGACAACTCTGTGGCCGATTAGGCCAGTTCGCTTGAACGCTCTGCGACCTCAACTGAATCCCGCACCGAAGCGCCGACGTTCTTGATTCGGCGGCCACTTCCTTCCTGCCTTCAGGGGTGCCGTCATCGCTTACAACACCTGCAAGCTCGATGCTTTGAGGGAGCGTTTCCAGCTCTATGTCGACAAGGTTCTGGTTCCCACACGAACCCGGCGACATCGTCATCATGGACAACCTCGGTTCCACAGGGGCAAGGCCGTGCGCCGCGCCATCCGCTCGGCCGGCGCCAGGCCGTTCTTGCTGCCGAAATACTCGCCCGACCTCAACCCGATCGAGAAAATAGTGGAGGCTTGGCATTATAGGAGCGCTCTGGCCGTGACGTCAGAGCGCTCACCCAGCGATGGCGAAAGAACTGACGTCCACCGCTTCGCCCGATCGGGAAAGCCACATGTTGGTCTCTAATCGACCCCGCTGCCAGGCAGATGCAACTCGTATCCCGTGAAGACGGCAACGCCGTTATTGATCTCTATTTCAACGATCTCATTGATGAGAAAGTCCTCCGGTCCGAGATCGGCAAGAAGACCATCCAAGAGCTCCCTCTCTCACGAGGTCCCACGCGTTTCGTATTGGTCAACTGCCGTGGGTCACCCTTCAAGATCACACGCGTCGAAGACTTTACTTTCACGCCCTGCTGGGAGAGCTTCTTGGGCCGCCCGCGCAGCGGGTGAGCGGCAACCCAGATCCTGGCGAGCTCGATCATCCGCGACGTTAGCCTGGGATATCCCTCGAGAACCTCCGCTTCGTCTGCGCCCTGCGCCAGCATCGCCGCGATCATTCGCGCAGGGATGCGGGTTCCTTTGAAGACCGGCTCTCCGCCCACAACTCCCTTGACGCGACCAATTACAGCCTCCGCTTCGTCGAGATCGATGATGCGGGCTTTCAGCTGTTTGCGCGCCTCGGCGATGTCGACTATCAACAGGTCATCAGCCCTTACGGTCATGGCAGTTGGGGCAGCTTTGATTTCCTCGAATAGTCGGCGACGGCGATCAGCGGTAAGTGTCGCACCCACCCCGTACCAGAGCTTGAGCCGCAGCAAATCCTCACCGGTCAATGCCCGTCGAACGATCCCGCCAGCGCGTTGGACAGCGCTTGGCACCGCATCGACAATGTGTTTGTCGATCGCATTGTGAACGGCCTTGATGCCTATCCCGCTTATGGCGGCCGCCTCTGCGGGGGTATAGACGCGAGTGAGTGCTCCCATAATTCTTCTCCTTGTGAAGAACAATATAGGCCTAGAGCGTCCCATCGTAAAGGCGCCTGCCGTTTAAGACCAAAGCGGTCGTTACAGGCATGGCCAGGCGCGAGCGTTCATACAAATGAACTTGGCGACCTAATTTCGGATCCCCTCCCGTTGGTTCCCCTGAGCGGTTTGTCCTGCTTGGCCGTGCGGCGACTTCTGTCGCCTCGACGTCTGGCAGATCGCACAACGTGTCGAGGGAAAAATGAGAAGGAATTCCTTCGTCGTGACATAAGTGTGGGGGCGCGCTGGATCGCACGGACCGTGGTGATTATTTCTGGGAACGAAGCGAAGCGATCAAGCCACCGCAGACTTCGTTCCCAAAGCGCGCCGCCGGTGATCGGCGCGTTGCCGGAAGCGACCACGGGCCGACAATTACTCCCAGCTACGATTCGACCAAGGATTGTCAGGCCGAGAGTGGTGGCTATGGTGCTCCATGTTGCCGCCGATTTACACGCCATTGCACGCCAATTCCCTAAGCACTCCCGATGGCGCTTTACATTCGCGGACCAGCGCGTTCAGATCAACAAGCTGCTTGGAAGGACACGAACCGACTACTAAGGCCGACCGGGGAATAGACGCGGACAGAGGGCGAGAACGACAAACCTGAGCTACCGTCGCCGTTTTCCCCCTACTCCCACTCGATTGTTCAAACAGCGTATAAGCCCTTGAAATTACCGTCAAATATTTTCCGCAATCGCACAAAGTCCGAAATCAGAACCGTCAAAAAGTGGCGCTGTTGATTTTAAAGAGAAAATCGCCGCAAAAAATATTTTGAGGTTTCAGCAGCTATCGGGACCAATCGGGCGATTTTTGCACATTCAGCCTTCGAGAACGATCGTCAGCCGTCTCGAAAAAGTACCGTCACCAGCTGCAAATAGGGGCAGTCAGGTACTTAGAAATAGCCGAGGATGGATTTGACCTCGAGATATTCCAGCATCCCCTCGACGCCATATTCGCGTCCGTTCCCGGACTGCTTGAAACCGCCAAACGGGGCGTGCGGATCCCAGGCCGGGTAGTTGAGATGCACCTGACCGGAGCGGATCCGCGACGCGACATCCCTGACAGCGTCCAAATCCTCACCCTGCACATGGGACCCCAAGCCGTACACCGTGTCGTTGGCGATGGTGACCGCCTCCTCGACTGTGTCGTACGGGATGATGCAGAGAACTGGACCGAAAACCTCTTCCTGTGCAATGCGCATGCTAGTGCGCACGTCCGAAAAGATCGTCGGCTTCACATAGAGGCCGACCTTCAGATCGTGTGCACGACCCGGCCCGCCGATGACGAGCTTGGCGCCTTCCGATATGCCCGCGTCGATCATGGTTTGGATACGGTCGAATTGGGCACGATTGGCGATCGCACCGTGAGTGGTGGCTTCCGAAAGAGGATCGCCGACGACGACCTGGGCCGTGGCCCTCTTGGCGATTGCCTCGATCTCGGACAGCCGCTCGCGTGGCACGATCATGCGCGTCGGGGCGCTGCATGACTGGCCGAGATTGCGGAAGGCGGCGGCTATGCCCAAGGAAACAGCGCGGTCGAGATCGGCGTCCGGCAGGATCACGTTCGGCGACTTGCCGCCGAGTTCCTGCGCGACACGCTTGACGGTCGGCGCTGCAGCCTGGGCCACCGCAATGCCCGCGCGGGTGGACCCGGTAATGGAGATCATGTCGACATCCGGATGGGATGCCAGACTAGCACCGACGCATGCACCATCACCTTGCACCAGATTGAAAACTCCGGCAGGGAAGCCGGCTTCCTCGATCGCCTCGGCGAACAGCAGAGCGTCAAGGGGGGAAAGCTCGCTCGGCTTCAACACGACCGTGCAGCCTGCCGCGAGAGCCGGCGAAACCTTGGCGGTGATCTGGTAAAGTGGCCAGTTCCATGGAGTGATCAAGGCGCAGACACCGATCGGTTCGTGGGTGATGGCGGTTTGCCCCCGCTGCTTGACGAAGGAAAAGGCTGTCAGCACATCACGCGCAACCTTAACATGCGCGATCGCCAGGGGCACCTGTGCGCTGCGAGCATAGCCGATCGCCGCGCCCATTTCGAGGGTGAGGCATTGAGCCAACAGTTCGCCGCGGGCCTCCAGCAACTCTTGCAGGCGATCGAGCAGACCCGCGCGGTATTCTGGCGTGGTCCGGCTCCAGGTGGCGAATGCCCTGCGAGCCGCTGACACGGCTGCGTCCACGTCCTCGCTATTGCCAAGCGGAAACTGGCTAACGACCTCTTCTGTGGCGGGATTGATGACGACTCCCGTCGCGGTGCCGCGCGGCTCAGCCCATCGACCGTCGATGAAGAACTTGTCCAGGTGGCCGTTGCGCGACAGGTGTTCGAGGGGCGTCATCACCCGATAAGGTCCTTCATGCGGTAATAGGCGCCGAGAACGGGCAGGAACAAGGTACGCCCGAAATAGCCGGGGATCGCCGGCCAATCGAAATCCTCCAGGGATTCAAGTCGGGGCGCCCATCCATGACATCAGTCGTGGTGCTGCCTATCAGCGTCGACATATCCAGCTTGTAAGAGGTAAACTTCATTTTCTTGACCACCAATGCTTTGATTGGGCGAAATCCGAGGCATAGTTGCGCGCCTACCAGCCGCGCATCCGCTCCCAACGCGCTTCAATCCTGGTGCTGTCCCCGTTAACGACGCTATAGAAATCATGCTGGGCGGCCATCGCACATGCGTGGTTGGGCAAGATCCGCACCCGAGAGCCGAGCGGCAAGTCGGGCATGGACTTTCCAGAACCGGCACGAATGGCGAGTATACCGTGTTCCTGGCTGGCCTGGACCACGATCACATCTTCCATCACCCGCCCCTTCTCGTCGCAGACAACGCCGTAACCCTGGTCGATCTGCTGGTTTGCGGTTCCCCGGTCGCGCGAAAGCGCCATCCACCCAGCGTCGACCAGCACCCATCCCTTTTCCGGCTTGGAGCCGATCACCGTGGTCAATACGGAAATCGCGATATCGTCGCGCTCGCAGACCCCAACCCCGTGCTGAACGAGGTCGAAGAACATGTAGACCCCGGCGCGCAGCTCCGTGACACCCTCGAGAGTCTGGGCGAAATGCGCGGTTGGCGTCGAGCCGACGCTGACGATCGGAGAGGCATGGCCATGGGCGCGCAGGATTTCAGCGGCGCGCACGGTGGCTGAACGCTCGTTCTCCGCTGCCCTGACCAGCGCATCGGGCGTGCTCAAGTCATAGGATTCGCCTGCATGCGCAAGAACGCCGACGAGCTTGGCACCGGCCGCGACGACCCTGCTCGCGACGTCGACCAACGTCGGGTCGTCCGGCTTCAAGCCACCGCGGTGGTCATCGCAGTCCAGTTCGATGAAGACCGATGGCGCCATGCCCGTGGCTTCGCGCACGCCGGCCAGGGCGTCGGCCTGCTCCACGGAATCGAGCAGCAGTTTCACATCTGCGCCGGTACGGCGAGAAAGCTCCATGACGCGCCTGGCCGAATCCGGCGAGATGCCGACCGCGTAGGTGATGTCGCGAAAGCCGTGGTCCGCGAAATATTCCGCCTCGGCGATGGTCGAGACCGTGATCGGACCGGGCTCGCGAGGGAACGCGTATCGGGCGACATCGATGCTTTTGGCCGTCTTCATATGGGGGCGCAGCACCACGCCAAGCTTCTTGGCACGCTCAGCCAGTCGTTGAATGTTGCGTTCGAGCCGTCCGCGGTCCAGCAGCAGTGTCGGGGTGATCAGGGCGTCGATCGTCCTAGCCGTCTCGCTCACTGCCAGGGTTGCCGCCATCTTGTTCATGATCTCGGTTCCTAGGTGAACGACTGGTTTGCCAGCGCGTACATATGGGCTGAGCCCTCGGAGACAGGCCGCTGCCCCTTGACCATGGCGGTCGCCGAGCTGACCTGCTGGAGGCCGAGGCTTTCGAGCCAATCGCCCAATCCATCTTCGGCATAGATATCGATGCGAACGAATTGATCGTGAAGCTTCGAAAGTTGGGCCACGATCAGCAGCCGCGCATCCTGGTCACTCTCTGCCGCACAGGGGCCGATGACATAGCCACGGCCGAACCTCCTGCTGATGGCGTAGCCGGCAATCCGCCCGTCGCGTTCGATTACGACGACCTTGCCCGCATCGGCGAGCGCAGCCACCATCGCCGAGCGGGGCATGCCCGTTGCCCGTTCGTCAAAGGTCTGAATCGCCGCGAGGTCGGAGACCGTCGCTTGACGCACACCGTCACCGCCCCCCCGCGTCACCGCAGTGGTCAGCAGGCCTTGGTGCTGGAGCACCGTGCCCCAGGCAGTGAAGCCGCGGCGCTTGTAGAGCGCGAGCCCCTCTTCGGTGGACGTGAGCAGCACGTTGCGACCCTGCGCCGCCTCAAGCAATCCATCAAACAGCCGCGAACCGTTGCCACCGCCTTGCGCAGGGCCAGTGACGATGATCATGCCGACGGTGGCAAAAGCCTTGCCGTAAATCCACGACATGGCGGTGCCAATCACCTGCCCTGCCTGCTCGAGAACCAGCCCCCTGCCGACAGTGGCGGCAAATTCCCAATCCTCCAGGCGATAGGGCCAGCCCATCTCCTGCGACAGCTTCAGCGCGCCCGGCAGATGGCGGGGCTCCAATTTCATCAGCTCTATCGGGTTGCTGACGGTGTCTGTGTCATGCTCAATGGCCATAAGTGCAACGCTGTCACCTTATCCAGAATTGAAGTCGCACATTAGAGTCGCGTCTGCCGGACAGATTTCGCTGCTGTTTCGCCCTTTCAATTCAGCGGGATTATTCGTTTTAAGCAGTTCCTCGGCATCTCAAATTGCGCAAATCAGACGAGGACTATCTGGAATCGCTAGCTCGTGGTTGCCCCGCGATCGGCCGACATCCGCACCGTTCACAATGGGTGTGATCTCACGCTCTGCAATGACATAGCCGCCAATACTCCCCAGCGAAGGAACGCCTGATGCTCACGAGGAATTTTGGATGATATACATCAGCGAAGACGAGTCAGCCGCCCTCGTCACGCATGAGCTTGCCTTCGAGGCGGCGCGGAAGGCGCTCGTGGCAGCAGCATCGGGGCAGAGCTGGGTGTTCCCTGCTGTGATCGGGCGTACGCAGGTGGCGACCAATACCTTCTCTATCAAATCCGGGTCGTCTGACGACCTGACCGGAGTGAAAATCGGCTCCTTCTGGTCGGGCAACCCCGCACGTGGCCTTCCCCGCCACAACTCCACCATCGTGCTGCTCGATCAACATACAGGACGGCTCCGCGCCATAGTCGAGGCCGGAAAGGTGAACGCCTACAGGACTGCCGCAGCCGACGCGGTTGCGGCTGATCTTCTTGCGCGCAAGCAGGCCAAGGTTCTGGCGATATTCGGCGCCGGCAATCAGGCAAGCTTCGAGGTGAGGGCGCTGGCACGCATCCGCGCAATCGAAAGCGTGTTGGTGGTGGCCCCGCCTTCGCCGCAGCGCGACGCTTTTGTCGATCAGATCGGCGAATGGGGCCTGAAGGGGCGCGCTGCCTTGCCTGAAGAAGCCGTGCGTGCGGCCGACATCGTGGTGACGGCGACACCCTCACGCGAACCGCTGTTCGATGCCGCTTGGGTGGGACCCGGAACCCATATCGTCAGCATGGGGTCGGATGCTCCAGGCAAGCGCGAATTGCCGGGCGAACTATTTCCCAACGCACGTCTGTTTTGTGATCTGCTTTCCCAGTCCGTTCAGATCGGCGAGTTCCAGCACGTGCGCGACGAGATCGACGCCGGCGTGCTTGCAGTAACACCAATCGGCAACGTCATTGCCAAGCGTGTGTCTGGACGCCTCTCCGACACCGAAATCACTGTCTTCGACAGCTCAGGTATCTCCCTGCAGGACCTCTATATGGCTGACGCTCTGATCCGCGCCAAGACGCCCCACCGCTAATCAGCTTCGCAGCGACAAATCCCCGCCTCGATGGTGCGGCTGCACTGGAACAAAGAGCTTTACGGCCCCGTACGAGTGCATGTCCGCCAGCCTACCGCCAACCACACACGGCAGCCCTGAGTGAGAAGACCTCAGGAATCGGAAAACGCGTTGCCCCGGAAGTTCATGCCGTAGATCGCCCCTCTCGAGGCTAGTCCCGACCGCCGCCTACCAATCCATCACCACCTTGCCGGAACTGCCGCTGCGCATTGCATCGAAGCCGGCCTGGAAGTCGTCGATGCCGATGCGGTGCGTGATCAGGCCAGAGACATCAAGCGAGCCTTGCACAAGCGCGATCATCTTGTACCAGGTTTCGAACATCTCGCGGCCATAGATGCCTTTGAGATGCAGCATCTTGAAGATGACCTTGTTCCAGTCGATCTCGAAGCCGGTCGGCGCGATGCCCAGAATGGCGATCTTGCCGCCATTGTTCATCGTGTCGATCATGTCGCGGAAGGCGGGGGCCGCGCCCGACATTTCGAGCCCGACATCGAAACCCTCGGTCATGCCGAGCACCGGCATGACGTCGCGCAGCTTTTCCTTCGAGGCGTCGACGACATGCTGGACGCCGAGCTTTTTCGCCAGCGCCAGCCGCACCGGGTTGATGTCGGTGATGACCACCTTTCGCGCGCCGACGCATTGCGCGACGAGCGCGCCCATGATGCCGATCGGCCCGGCGCCGGTGACCAGCACATCTTCGCCGACCAGATCAAAGGAGAGTGCCGTGTGCACGGCATTACCGAGGGGATCGAAGATCGCGGCGATCTCGTCCGGCACGTCATCGGGGATCGACACGACATTGTGTTGCGGGATCGCCAGATATTCGCCGAAAGCGCCGGGACGGTTGACGCCGACGCCGAGCGTGTTGCGGCACAGATGCCCTCGCCCGGCGCGACAGTTGCGGCAATGACCGCAGACGATGTGGCCCTCGCCCGACACGCGCTGGCCGACCTTGTATTCCGTCACCGCGGCGCCGAAATCGGCGACCGTGCCGACAAATTCATGGCCGGTGACCATCGGCACCGGCACCGTCTTTTGCGCCCACTGGTCCCAATTGTAGATATGCACGTCGGTGCCGCAGATCGCCGTCTTCTTGATCTTGATCAGCACGTCGTTAGGGCCGATTTCCGGCACGGGCACCTCTTCCATCCAGATGCCCGATTCGGCCTTGGCCTTCACCAGCGCCTTCATCATGTTCGACATGCTTTTGTCCCTTGAATCTCTTGATCCGGAATCGCTTTTCGATTCCGGCCTTTCAGGAAATGACCCCGAGTTCGCGCCCGACGGCGGCAAACGCTTCCACCGCGCGGTCGATGTCGGCGCTGGAATGCGCAGCCGACATCTGCGTGCGGATACGCGCCTGGCCCTTCGGCACCACCGGGAAGGAGAAGCCGATGACATAGATGCCGCGTTTCAGCATGCGTGCCGCCATCTCCTGCGCCAGGCTGGCATCGCCCAGCATCACCGGGATGATCGGATGATCGGCTCCGGCCAGCGTGAAGCCGAGTTTGCCCATCTGCGACCGAAAGCGCGCCGCATTGTCGTAGAGTTTGCTGCGCAACCCATCGCCGTCCTTGATCAGTTTGAACACCTTGATCGAAGCGCCGGCGATCGCCGGCATCAGCGTGTTGGAGAAGAGATAGGGCCGCGAGCGCTGGCGCAGCCAGTCAACCACCGGCCTGCTCGCCGCCGTATAGCCACCCGAGGCACCCCCCAGCGCCTTGCCTAGCGTACCGGTGATGATGTCCACCCTGCCCTCGACGCCGCAATATTCCGGCGTGCCACGGCCATGCTCACCGACGAAGCCGACAGCGTGGCTGTCGTCCACCATCACCATTGCATCATATTTTTCCGCGAGGTCGCAGACGCCCGCCACATTCGCGATGATGCCGTCCATCGAGAAGACGCCGTCGGTGGCGATGAGCTTGAAGCGGCTGCCTTCAGCCTTTTTCAGTTCTTCCTCAAGGCTCCCCATGTCATTGTTGGCGTAGCGGAAACGTTTGGCCTTCGACAGCCGCACGCCATCGATGATCGAGGCATGATTCAAGGCATCCGAGATAATGGCGTCTTCCTCGCCCAGCAGCGTTTCGAACAGGCCGCCATTGGCATCGAAGCAGGAGCCGTAGAGGATGGTGTCTTCCATGCCGAGGAAAGAGGAAATCGTGGATTCGAGCTGCTTGTGCTCTTCCTGCGTGCCGCAGATAAAGCGCACTGATGCCATGCCGTAGCCGTATCGGTCGAGCGCGGCCTTCGCCGCCTCGCGCAGCTCTTCGCTGTCGCCGAGGCCGAGATAGTTGTTGGCACAGAAATTGAGCAGCTTGCGGCCGCCAACCTCGATCTCGGACGACTGGGGCGAGGTGATGACGCGCTCGCGCTTGTACAGGCCCTCCAGCTCGATCTGCGAAAGCAACTCGCGAACGCGGTTGTTGAAAGTCGATGCCACCCTGCTTTCGCTTCCACTGGTTTTCTTCGCGGTCTTGCTCATGCGATTTCTCCCCTGTGCACGCGTAACATGCGCTCGAAGTGGCTTGGATCGTGTGGTTTGAGGATTGCAGCTTCCCGGGGCTGGTACAGATCACAGAGACGCGATAGCCAAAAGCGAAATGCTCCAGCGCGTTGCATCGCGGGAAGCGATATGCGTTCGGCTGGAGTAAGCGCTCGAACCGACTCATAGGCGTCTAAGAAAGCGGCGGCTCGCTTACTGTCTTGGCGGGCGGTGCAGTCATCGACGCACCAGTCATTGAGGCACACGGCTATGTCGAACAGAAATGTGTCGCATCCGGCGAAGTAGAAATCAAAGACGCCGGTCAGATGACTGCCGGCAAACAACACATTGTCACGAAAGAGATCGGCGTGCACCGGCCCCCTGGGGAGTTGGTCGTAGGTGGCAGACACAGCGATCTGGTTCTGAAAGGTCAACTCGTTGGTGAGCAGCGACCGTTGTCCATCGAACACGTATCGGGCGAGCACCGGCACCACCTCGTTCCACCATTGGAGCCCCCGCGGATTGGCTTGTCGCCGTGGGTAATCGCTTCCGGCCAGGTGCAATCGGGCCAAAATCGCTCCAACGGCGCGACAGTGCTCCGCAGAAGGCGCTGTCACGCTCTCGCCCGGGAGCCTGTTGACGACGACCGCAGGTCGATCTTTCAGCGAATGAAGGATTTCGCCTTTGACGTTGGCAACCGGATTCGGGACCGGCATTCGCCGCGCCGCGAGGTGCTTTATGAAATGGAGGTAGAAAGGCAATTGTTCGAATGTGAGGCGCTCAAACAACGTGAGCACATATTCTCCGGTTTCGGTATCGACGAAGTAGTTCGTGTTCTCAATCCCGGTCGTGATGCCGCGAACAGAGCGCGGCCTGCCCAGACCCAGGGCTCCAAAGAACGCTGCGACTTCGTCGACTGATAGCTCCGTATATACAGCCATGGCGAAAATAACGGTCTCCGATTGCTCGAGCAGCTCTTCAGCAGGCCGCGCCCTGCACGATTTCGGCGATGTAGGTTTTTACGGTCTGCGCATCGGCGGGAAGGACCTTAAATCGTCTCGGCAAATCTTCTATTCCATCGAACCGTTCTGGACGCTCTGGTTCGCGGCCTAAAGCCTCCCTGATGGTCTCCGCAAATTTGACCGGCAGGGCCGTCTCGAGCGCTATCATCGGCATCTCCGGAACGGAGTGCCTGCGTGCGACCGTGATGCCGTCAGCAGTGTGTGGGTCGATCAACGCGTTGAAGCGGCGCCACGTGTCACGGATCGTCTCCAACCGGTCGGCGTGCGTGCTCTTGCCGCTGCAGAAACCAAAACGAACCGCAACCTGCGCGAAGGCGGGATCACCACTGAGATCGAACGATCCTCTTCCCCTGAGCTGGTTGTCGAACATTGATTTCGTCCGGCTCGCATCGCGACCGAGCAGGTCGAAGACGAAACGCTCGAGATTGGAGGCCTTGGAAATGTCCATCGATGGGCTTGATGTTTCATACGTGTCCGCTCGGCCCCGCACGCGGTACACGCCGGTGCGGAAAAACTCATCGAGCACGTCGTTCTCGTTGGTTGCAATGACGAGACGGGATACGGGAAGTCCCATCATGCGCGCAACGTGACCAGCACAGATGTTTCCGAAGTTCCCCGAAGGAACGGTGAAGTCGACCTCTGATGTGTTCCCCGCGGTGACCTGGAAGTAGGCGCAGAAGTAGTAGACGACCTGAGGCACCAGCCGGGCCCAGTTGATCGAATTGACGGCGCCTATCCGGTGGCGCCTCTTGAAGTCACCATCGCCGGACACGGCTTTCACGATGTCCTGGCAATCGTCAAAGACCCCTTCGATGGCGATGTTATGGATATTTTCGTCCTGCAGACTGAACATCTGGGCTTGCTGAAAGGTGCTCATGCGTCCGTGCGGCGACATCATGAAGACCCGCACCCCCTTCTTGCCGCGCATGGCATATTCCGCCGCGCTGCCCGTGTCGCCGCTGGTCGCCCCGAGGATGTTCAGTTCCTCACCCCGCCGCGCCAGTTCATACTCGAGCAGATTGCCAAGCAACTGCATCGCCATGTCCTTGAACGCCAGCGTGGGGCCGTTCGACAGTTCCGCCACGTGGAGACACGTCTCAAGCGCGCGCACCGGCGCGATCCTGGCGCTCCCGAAAACCTCGGGCGTGTAGGTCTTCGCGCAGATGGCCTTCAGATCGGCGGGCGGAATATCGTCCATGTAGAGCGACAGGATCTCGAAGGCGAGGTCCGGATAGGACAGCCTCCGCCACCGGTCCAGCATTGCGTCATCCACGAGCGGGTACGTCTCGGGCACATAGAGCCCGCCATCCGGCGCCAGACCTTCAAGCAGGATCTCGCAGAACTTCCTGCGTTCGGGGTGCCCGCGCGTCGAGATGTAGTGCATGAGATGCTCCTCCTTGTAGGTGCGATCGTTCAGCCGGGGCCGCAGCGCCGCATGGTCATGCGCCGCTACCCTCAGCCGTCAGCGTCGGGCCCGCCAGAAGGCGATCTTGTCCTGCAGGCCATAGCGGCGATTGTTGGTGCTCGTCAGGCCTGACTTCCGGCTGATCTTCAGATAGCGGCGATGTCCAGCTTCGAGCCGTCGACCAGACGCGACAGGCGGAACGGTGTAGGATCGACGCAAGGCGTGTCGTTTACGACAAGCTCTGCGGCCAGATAACCAAGCCCCGGGCCTAAACCGAAGCCGTGGCCCGAGCAGCCCGCCGCGAGGACGAGGCCCTTTACCCCGTCCACCTGCGACACCACAGGCACTGCGTCCGGCGTGCAATCCACGAAGCCGCCCCAGGCACTATCGATCTCTATATCGCCGAGTTGGGGGAAGGTCTTCCGGACACTCTCCACCACTTGGCTTACCAGCCATTTCAAGGGTGGAGGATCTAGCACGCGATTCTGTTCGAAGATCCGATCGTCGCTGGTCAGCAGCGCCGGCATTGAATCCGGCCCCGAAAGGAACGATTGGCCGATGCCGAGCCTGACGTTCTTTAGGCGACGCAAGAATTGCGGCATGAATTCCCGGCTATACCGGATAGCCTGGGGCGTGATTTCGAGGTTCGCCTTGCCGCTGATCGCAAGCGTATAGCTGCCGTCCAGTCGGCGCGTGATCGTGCAGTAGGGTGTGGAGATTGCCTCGCCTATGTTGATTGTCGGGGTGGAACGCAGCGCGGTCTGCCGGATGCTCGCTTGGGGGAAGCTGATCCCGAGCGGCCTAAGGAAGCGCGAGGACCAGGCGCCAGCGGCGCACAGCACCGCGCTGGTTCTGATGTAGCCTTTCTCCGTGTGCACGCCCGCAATCTTGCCATTGGCTAAGTCGAGCGCCCGCGCGGCGCATTCCTGGTGGATGGTGGCGCCCAGAGCTCTGGCCCCTTCGGCGATAGCCGGCGCGGCGAGCGCAGGTTCGGCCTTACCATCCCGTTCCGAATAGGTCCCGCCGACCCATTTGTCGCGCGCTTCGGGGACGCGCTCGGCCACCTCCGCCCGGCTCAGCATGCGGGTGTCGACCTCGTACTCCCTGGCGACCTCGCGCCACCTTTCCCAGCCGGCGAGCACAGCCTCGTCGTGAGTCGCAGAGACGAGACCACAGCGTCGAAATCCAAGGTCCCGATTGATATCGCGCGTCAGCTCGTTCCACAGTCGCATGGAGATCACCGAGAGCGGCAGTTCGCGCCGATCGCGGTTCTGCTGGCGGCACCAACCCCAGTTTCGGCTCGATTGTTCACAGGCGACGTGGCCCTTCTCGAGCAGAGCCACAGAGAGGCCACGCTTCGCCAGGAAATAGGCAGCGGTAGAGCCAAGGATGCCGCCGCCGACGATGACGGCGTCGACTTCGGCCGGGAGACGCTCATCGCTGTGAATGCGTTCGACTCGGGGCGACATGTTCCAACCAACCTCGGTTGCCAAGAATGCGGAAGCAAAGTTCCGATCAGCCCTTCATCGCATCGTGCGCTCGAAAGAATGTGCCGAAATCATCTAGGACTTCGCCAGATGTGCGGGTTTTTGATCCCTTGATCGATACGAACTGCGCAAGCCCGACCGAGTCCGAGTTCGGCGCAGAGCGGGGTATGGAAAGTAGCCGATCGGATAGCTCTTTAACTTCTTCTCGCCGGCCGGTCGCCTTCGACATTGTGCAAGCGGCTGACGCAGTGACGCTGCAGGCAGCGGTGCAATGACGAGGGTCTCAGATGCTGGATCGTCGGCTGCAACGCATAGAGGCATCCAGCGGGCAGCAGCGTATAGCGTCGAAAAACGGCGATGACGGCCTCGTCCTCGACCGTGAGCACGGTCGACCGGACCTCCGTCGGCCACTCGGTATATCGAGGACACAGATCCTACTCTGCAACTTCGCGACGGTCTTCTGGTTGATTCCATAGCGCATCGCCAGCGCCGTCAAGCTCCGCGGTGCCTCCAGCCGGGCCGCATTGACGAATGGTCAAAAAGGCCGTCACCCTTCGGCTGTCAGCGGCTGGCGCGCCAGAAGGCGATACGGTCCTGCAACCGATAGCCCCGGATAATCGCCGGCATGAACCACGGATTGCCCCGATATAGCGGGATGGAGGCGGGAGGCCGAAAGTCAAAGGCCGTGCGCGACTGCTCGCCATGCCCCATCAGCTTGTGGGCCGCACGCATACCGACCCACGGTGCCCAGACCACGCCCGAACCGCAGAAGCCGGTGGCGTAGACCACACCGTCCTTCTCGAAGATGCGGGGCAGCATGTCGCGGTTCATCGCCACGTTGCCGAACCAGCAGTGCGAAAGACGCACGTTCTCCAACTCCGGGAAAAGGTTCACCAGACCCTTGCGCAGGAGAAGTTTCGGGGCCACCGGATCCCCGACGCGAGAACTGTCACGGCCTCCCAGCAGAATGCGCTTTCCGTCGGGCGAGGGACGATAATAGAAACCGAGTTGCCGGTTCTCGGTGATCGTCATCAGCTTCGGCATCAGTTGGGCCATGACGTCGGGCGCAAGTTCCTCGGTCACGATGATCCGGCTGCGGACCGGAACCAGGCGCCGGCGCAGGAAGGGAGCGGCGCCGTCGGTATATCCATTTGTACAGACCAGAACTTGCCGTGCATCCACCGTCCCTGCCGAAGTCACCACGCGGAATCCCGAACCATTCCTCTCGATCGATTTGACCCGTGTATGCGAATGGACCGTCAATCCGGATGCGAGCGCCACCCGCAGGAGTTCAGCATGGAATTTTGCCGGGTGCAGCCCGCCAATATCCATCCGAACGTTTCCGCCGCGGTAGAAATCGGTGCCGATATAGTTTCGCTGTTCGGCATGCGGAACCGCATAGGACTCGATCCCCAGTTTCTTCGCCAGCCTCTCGGCGCCGCGCGCCATCTTCTCATACTGTTCATATCCGAAAGCGCCTTTGAACTGGCCGACCAGGCGGAGGTCGCAGTCTAGCTCTTCGGTCTTGATGAAGTCGTACAGGAATTCGCGCGCGATCTTGCCCTCGGCCTCGATCGCCATGGCCTTCTCTTCACCGAAGCGCCTGGTGATCGTGGCAGAATCCGGGCGGATGCTCCCGCTGGTAATCCCGCCGTTGCGCGTGGAAGCCCCCTCGCCCGGATGCATCGCATCAAATGCTGCAACCGAGCGCCCCTCGCGCGCCAGCACAAGCCCGGCCGAAAGCCCGGCATAGCCGGCGCCGACAATCACCACGTCGAGCTTTTTTGCCAGCGGCTGCCGCGGCAGCGGCATGACCGGTGCCGCTTCCCACCAGTAGGGCGTGTTCTTTTCGGCGACTTCGGGCTCTTGCACGTGACTGACTTCTCTTGGTGTTTTCAGGGTTTAGGAACGTTACCGGTCGCGGCATTCAAATATGATCATCTCGCACGTCCAGCGCGTCACGCAGTCCGTCACCAATGAAATTGAAACTGGTCACCGCGATGGTGATTGCCGCTCCGGGGATGATCGCCAGCCAGGGTGCGCTGCCTAGATATTGCTGGGCGCCATTGAGCATGTTGCCCCAGCTTGGCAGTGGCGGCTGGATGCCGTAGCCGAGGAAGCTGATGTAGGCTTCCATGAGAATGGCGCGCGCGACGGTCAAGGTCGAAGCAACGATAATTGGGCCGATGGCGTTGGGAAGGATCTCCCGAAACATGATATGCGTGCCGCTCAGCCCCAGCATTCGCCCGGCCTGCACGAATTCGCGCTCGCGGAGCGAGCGGACCTCGGCCTCCACAATTCGGGCTACTTCCATCCAGCTGGTCGCTGCGATGACGACGGTAATCATTATCGGGCTGGGTTTCAGGGCCGCGGCAAGGGCCAGCACAAGGAAGATGGACGGGAAGGCCAGAAAGCCGTCTACCATGCGCATCAGCGACGCTCCTATCCAGCCGCCGCGGTATCCAGCAATTACCCCGACGAGCGTGCCGATCAGCGTCGACAACACCATTGCGAAGAAGCCTACCAGCAACGAGATTCGTCCCGCCATCAAGAGCCTTGCCGCCAGGTCGCGGCCGAGCGGATCAGTGCCCAGAAAGTGGTGGCCCGTAAGCGGCGGAGCAAAGCGGGCCCGCAGATCAATATACAGTGAGTCATAAGGCAGGAGATGCGGGCCGACGACGCAAGCGAGGCTGAGAAGGATGATCATCGCCAAGCCGAGCAGCGCCAGGCGATGCCGCATGAAACGAAGGGCCGCGCGGTTGTTTGTCCATCGGCTTGGAGCTGCATTTGCGGTGAGAGCGGTCATATCGGCTGTCTCCTGTCGGGGAAGTTGCGCGCTCAAGCCAGTCGAATGCGCGGATCGACGATAGCGACGACAATGTCGGCGATCAGGTTTCCAAGCAGAACGAGGATAGCGGAGAACATCAGCAGCCCCATCACAACCGGATAGTCGCTGTAACCAAGGCTATCGAGGAACAAACGTCCCATTCCTGGCCAGGTAAAGACAGTTTCGGTCACCAGCGCGCCGGTCAGGACGCTGGGAAGCTGCATCCCGGCCAACGTAATCATCGGCAAAAGCGCGTTGCCGACGACGTGCTTCATCAAAATCCGGCGTTCACTCAACCCCTTGGCCCGAGCCGTCTTGACGAAGTCCTGGCTGATGGCATCGAGGGTCGCCGTCCGCATGTAGCGGCTCCAGATCGCGACATGGACCAGCGACAGCACGACACTAGGCAGGATCAGATGGTGAAGGTAGCCCAAAATCGAGCTATCGCCGATCTCGGACATATTGCCCGCGGGCAGCCAGCCTAGCTTCAAGGTAAAGATGTAGATGCCGACGAGGCCGAACCAGAACGTAGGGACCGACAATGCAACCATGGCGCCCACAGTGGCGAGATAGTCGAACAGCGAGTAGCGGCGTGTGGCGCCGCGGATTCCGATCCAGGCGCCAAGGGAGATCGCAATCGCGGTTGAGGATCCCATCAGCAGCAGGGTGGCAAAGAGATGGCTGCCAATGATCTGCAATACCGGCGCTCCGTCGCGGAAGGAGTGACCCCAGTCGCCCTGCAGCAGCCGCCAAGCCCAGTCCAGATATTGGATCCATATGGGGCGATCAAGGCCCAGCAGCCCCTTGAGACGCTCGATATCCTGCTGGGTCATTCCGGGATCGAGCCCGAATTGCGCCATCGGGCCGCCGGGAAGAAGGTTCAGAATGCCGAAGCCGATGATCGAAACGATCACAAGCAGTACCAGGCTCTGCGAGAGGCGATTGAGCAGGAAGCCGCGCATTCGAGTCCTCCATGGTGGGTTGACGATACGGTCCATTGCCGCCGCCAGGGTGAAACCGGGCGGCGGCAACGGCTTGGATTTAGGCCTTCCACTGCCAGACTGCGGCATGCCACGACGCGGTGCGCGTGTTGGGATTGGGCTCGAAGCCGTCCAGCCCCTTCTTGCGCCCGAGGACGTTTGTGTAGGCGAACAGCGGCAGGAAGGGCAGATCATGGCGCACCATCTCCTGCACGCGATTGTAGATCCCACGCCGCTCTTCCGGATCGAAGCTGCGAGCACCCTTGTCGAGCAGGGCATCGACCTCGGGATTGGAATATTGCGCGGTGTTCGAACCGTGTCCGCCTTGAGCAGCGATTGCCTTCGTATGCAGCCGGTTTGTGGCGTCGGGGTCCGCGGCAATCAGATAGGTGACGCCCGACATGGCGGTGTCGAATTGCGACTTCAGCCAGAAATCTCCCCACATGACGGCAGCTGGCAAGTTCGAGATCGTCATCTCGACGCCGATCTCGGCAAACGTCTGCTGCAAGAACTGCTGCGTCTGCTCGCGCAGGTTGTTGCCAGAGGTTGTTGAGTTGGAGAAGGATAGCCGAACTCCGTCCTTGGCGCGAATCCCATCCGGCCCTGGTGCCCAGCCGGCCTCATCAAGGATTTGGCGCGCCCGGTCCAGATTGAACTCCTGAGCCGGCAGGTTCGGGTCGTAGTAGAAGGACTCCTTCGGCATGAAACTCTCGGTGAGAGTGCCCACGCCGTAGTAGATCGTGTCGACAATCGCTTTCCTGTCCAGGGCCGCGTAGAGCGCCTGGCGCACGGCCACGTCCTTGAACTGCGGGCGGCCCAAATTCAGGAAGAACGACTCCAGGGACGACCCGGTCTCGAGTGTCACCAAACGGTCGGGCAGTTCGTGGGCTTCAGTGTAGTGGTCGGGAGTGATGTACGACTGATCGACCAGGTCAACGTCGCCGCTCTTGAACTGAGTGTAGAGCACCGTCATATCAGGAATGTATTTGAAGATGAGCTGTTCGATATACGGACCTTCGCCGGCATACTCAGGATTGGCGACGAGTTCGATATGATCTCCCGCGACGCGCTGGCTCCATTTGAATGCGCCGGTGCCGACCGGCGCCTGGTTGAATCCGGCTGCATTCGGATCGGCCTCTTTCCCCAGAATGTGCTTGGGCACCATGAAGGTCTCGGCCAGGAACGACAGATAGGGCGCAAAAGCCTCCTTCATCCGCCATGTGATCTCGGTGGGTGAAACCACTGTGATGTCCTGGACGAGCGTGTGACCGCTCGTACGCCAGGCGCGAAACTTCGGGTTCGTGATGAGTTCCAGGGTGTACTTCACGTCCTCGGCCGTGAAGGGCTCGCCGTCGTGCCAGCGTACATCGTCACGCAACCGGATGCGCCAGTTGAGACCGTCCGGCGAAATGCCGCCGTTCTTCTGGCTTGGCACCTCGGCCGCTAGATTCGGCTGAAAGACTCCCTTGGCGTCCATCCGGACCAGCGCATCGAAAACCGAGAAATGGACCGCGTCATCGACTTCGATGTGCGCCATCAACGGATTGAACACGGTCGGCTCTTGTGAAAGACCGACGACGACGCGACCGGCCGGACCTCCGGCAGGGGTCTTGGCAAAAGCGCGTTTGCCCAGCAGATTGGGCGCGATCAGGCCTGCAGCTCCACCGAGCGCCATCAGCCGCAGCGCCTGGCGTCTCGAGTAGTTGGATGTAGTCGTTGAATCTTTGGTCATGGTAGTTCCTCTCTTGTTATTTTTCATGCGTTTGCTGCAATTGGACGGGCATTGCCCGACCTCTCTCCTGGAATTGCCGCCACGAGTTGGCGCGTGTAGGCCGCTTGCGGGTTCAGGAATATCTGCGAGGGCGGTCCGCGCTCGACGATCCGGCCTTTCTGCATCACAGCGATTTCGTCGCAGATCTGGCTGGCGACACGCAAATCGTGCGTGATGAAGACCATCGACACGCCGGTCTCTCGCTGGATCTGATCCAGGAGCTGCAGGATCTGCGCCTGGATCGACACGTCGAGCGCGGAGACCGCCTCGTCGGCAATCAAAAGCTTCGGCTTGAACATCAAAGCCCGCGCGATACCGATTCGCTGGCGTTGCCCACCGGAAAACTCGTGCGGATAGCGGTCGAAGGCGCCGGCATCGAGACCGACACGGGCCAGAAGCGTCCGCGCTTCTTCGCGCGCCTGGGCATAAGGCATCCCGTGTGCCACCGGGCCTACCGTGATGATGTGGCCGACCGTTGAGCGTGGGTTCAGGGACGCGAAGGGATCCTGGAAGATCATCTGGATCCGTGGTCTTAGCGGGCGGAACTTCGCTTCGGAAAGCTTGGCGATGTCAGATCCCTCGAACAAAATCTCGCCGCCGTCGCTGTCCAGCAATTTGATCAGAAGCCGGCCCAGCGAGGATTTTCCCGAACCGCTCTCGCCTACGACCCCCAGCGTTCGGCCAGGCGCCAGTTCGAACGAAACCTCGTTCACAGCTTTCACAATTCGCTTCGCGCCGAACAGCGCGCCGCCGCCACGATAGGTCTTCACTAGACCCTCGACCTTCAGGATTGGCTCCTTGCTGGCAGGCTCCGCACGAGGGCGATCCTCGCCGATCAGATGTGGTACGGCCGCGATCAGGCGCTGGGTGTAAGGATGCTTGGGCGCCTTCAAGATCTGCTCGGCGTTGCCCTGCTCGACGATGTAACCCTTTTCCATGACCACGACACTGTCGGCGATCTCGGCCACCACGCCGAAATCGTGGGTGATGAACATCACGCTCATGCCCTTGCGGCGCTGAATGTCGCGGATCAGCTCCAGAATCTGTGCCTGGGTGGTCACGTCGAGCGCAGTGGTCGGCTCATCGGCGATCAGCACCGTCGGCTCAAGCGCCAAGGCCATGGCGATCATTACGCGCTGCCGCTGCCCGCCCGAAAGCCGGAAAGGATATTGGTGATACATGAGTTCGGGATCTGGCAACCCCACTTCGGTGAGCAACTCGATGGCGCGGTTTCGACAGGCTTGTGACGTGCCGAAGCCATGCGCGGCCATGACCTCGTCGATCTGCGCGCCCACCGTCATCAGGGGGTTGAGCGCCGAGAGTGGGTCCTGAAAGATCATCGACACGACCCGACCACGCAGGTTGCGCAGCTTGTCGGGCGACATGCCGACGATGTTCATTCCCTCCAGCTGGATCACACCCGAGGAGACGCGGATCACCTTTGGCAGAAGGCCCATGATCGCGTTTGCCGTCACCGACTTACCCGATCCGGACTCGCCTATGATGCACAGGATCTGGCCGCGTTTCAGATCAAAGGAAATGTTCTCGACCGCATAGGTTCGTTCCATGCCTTTCGGCAAATTCACCGTGAGGTCGCGCACCGAAAGCGCCACATCGTGATGAGCTACAGCCTGGATGCTTGCGACCATCTGGATCACCTCCCATTCAACCGAAGCGGATCCACCCTGTTGCGGACCGCATCATCGCCCCTTGAGCAGCAACGCGTGACCGTAGCTTCCGTAGCCTGGCCATCTCGGCGCTTCGCGCCCTGAGGCTGCGAGAGACGGATTCTACTCATCCTGGCGGCTCCCTTATGAAGCCCGGCCCCTACCGGACACTGTTCCCTTTTCTTGGAGAACTCTCCAAACAGGCAAGCTCTGCCTATCGGAGGTCCTCTGGAGCTTGCCTGCCGTAAGGAAGGGTGCCCCGTTCTTCCAGCCAGTTTGACCGTTCTGTTTCCGCAGAGTCTTCGAAACTTGGCCATCGGGCGGCACGAACTTCTGAAAAGAACGTCCGAATTGGCATTTCACTCTGTTTGGCCTGAGGATGGTAGCTGGCATAGGTGAGAGTCTGAGAGTGATTGCCCGAAAATGAATGAGCAATCACGCCAGCGGCCCGTGCCGACCTGTCCAAGGCGGGCACGGCATTCCTTGCCCCAGGAAATTTGAAGGATCCGCCGCGCCGGAATTTTCCGCATTTGAAATAGACTGGCGCCCATCCAGTCGTTGAAGGCAGGTAACAACCGGCGTCAGGTGCACGAATCCCGCGATGCGCCCATGCGATGCGTCATCTGGATGCATATAGAAGGTAGTGCGGAACCAAGCACGGCAAACTGTGCCACTTATCGAGGAACTCTACCCTGCCCATCAATGCTCGGCTGCTGCTTTTCGACGCCGGGTCGGCCACGTTCAGCTGTGCAAAGCTCGCAGGGCGCTCTTTCAAAGGTGATCTGGGCCCAGGCGGCTGAACTGCGCTTGGAGCCACTCTGCAAGTTCAAACTCCACACCTTGTAGCTCACTCGACCCCAACCATATCAACCCATATTGACTACCGTCAGGGTCAAAGCCAGCAGGCGCCGCCAGGCTTCCTCGTTCCACATCGTCAATCGCGAGTACGAGCGGACTGAGGGCCACACCCAGGCCTGCGGATGCAGCTTCGACAATCAGGGCGTGATTGTCGAAGTACCGGATTTCTGTGGGTCGACGCGCAGACGGATGGGTCTTCAGCCATTGCGCCCATGCGTCAGGTCGGGTCTTCGACCCGAGAGCGAGATAGTCGCCATGTTCGAACTCTGGCAAGAGTTCCGGCCTCATAACAGGCCCAACCTTTTCGGCAAAAAGGGGCCGGACGTTCCATGTCTCAGGCACAGTGAAGTCTAGCCGTCGAATAGCGAGATCGACCTGTTTCTTACGAAAGTCGACAAGCCCTCCACCTGCGGAGAGGTGGAGGGCCATGTTCGGATGCGCCACTTGAAGCGCCCCCAGCCGCGGAATGAGCCAACGCATGGCAACTGAAGGCTCGCAGGAGAGCACCAGGGCACTCTTCCCGGCATTGGCAGCACGCAGGCTTTGTAATGTAGCGGCCAACTCGCCGAAAAACCTGCTGAGGGTGAGGTTGAGCGTCTCGCCGGCCGGGGTGAGCCGCAGGCCTCGCCCATTCTTTTCAAACAACCTGACCCCGATGTCATTGGCGAGTTTGGTAATACGGCGACTGACGGCGCCGTGCGTGAGCGCAAGCGAGTCTGCTGCAAGCCGGACCGAGCCCAGTCTCGCTGTTGCTTCGAACGCTCGCAGGTCGTCCAGTGAAGGTATGTCTGAGCGATCCATCCGTGACAATCTATCACCGATTTCGTCAGAAACTATCGCTATTCATCCTTTGTGAGGCTTTGTTAATTGATGCATGCGCACCAATCATCAACCCAGTATAGCGGTCCTCGCCGATGACCTCACCAGCGCGGCAGATGGTGCAGCACCTTTCGTCGCCCGCGGGTTGACCGCGTCGATCGGCAGAGGCCAGCTTCCGCGCCAAGCGGAAGCGGCAGCGGTAATTGCAGTCGATAGCGGTTCGCGGTCTGCTACTCCATCGCAAGCGTTCGAGGCGGTTGATCGATTGACCGCCCGACTTGCCGGCCGTGCCGTGCTCTACAAAACAGTGGACTCCACGCTACGCGGCCACATAACGGAGGAGCTTGAAGCATGTTTTGCGGCGAGCGG
This sequence comes from Mesorhizobium sp. BH1-1-4, assembly GCF_020165665.1. Classification (NCBI taxonomy): domain Bacteria; kingdom Pseudomonadati; phylum Pseudomonadota; class Alphaproteobacteria; order Hyphomicrobiales; family Phyllobacteriaceae; genus Mesorhizobium; species Mesorhizobium sp. BH1-1-4. The sequence goes on along the minus strand of NZ_JAIUIN010000001.1, from coordinate 781,664 downwards.
CCGCAAAGCACTGCTGTTTGCACCGGCGTTCCCCCAGGCCGGTCGTACGACAGTGAGGGGCATTCAGCTTGTTGACGGCATTCCGGTCTCGGAAAGTTCGTATGGCCATGACCCCGTGCATCCCGTGCGGCATTCCGCACTAGTCGACTTGGTCCCGAGCTGCATCAAGAATGTCACGTTGCTTGATGCAGTAACACAAGAAGAACTCGACTCGCAGATTGCTGCCGTCGAGGATCCAGCGTCGATCCTTTGGGTTGGCTCTCCTGGAATGGCTGCAGCGCTATCGCGGCGTTTTGTGCCGGCGAAGACCCTACCGCCATTGCTCGATGGCATCAGTAGCGATGTCTTGGTGGTCATTGGGAGCGCAAATTTGCGCAGTCATCAGCAGGCAGATCAACTCCAGGAGTTCAGCGGCGTGATGCTGCTGCGCGGACCAAGGGCGCGCGAGGGGGACTCGGCAGCGGTGCTGCGCCGTCTGGCACAAGACGCAGCGCGCGAGCTTCAAAGCCCACGCTTCGGCGCGTTGATCGCCACCGGCGGCGACACGATGGAAGCGATCCTGGACCTTCTCAACGTCCGTGAGTTCGAGATCCTGCAAGAACTCGATCCCGGATTCCCGCTTGGTCTCGCCAGGCTTGGCGATGGGCGCTCGCTCTTGCTCGGTATGAAGGCGGGTGGCTTTGGCAGTGACGACGCTCTGGAGCGCGCCGTCGCGCGGATACGTGGAGCAACTGAATGAAGAACATTCCCCCGCTTGCTCTCACGATGGGCGACGCCTCCGGCATTGGGCCGGAGATCGTGGCGAAGGTGCTTGCGAAGGGCGGCGAACGCGTCGTCGTGTTCGGCAGCTATGTTGTCATGCAGGACATCGTGCGGCGGCTCGGGTTGAACGTCGAAGTGCGGCGCATCAATGCGGCCGATGCAGCTCAGTTCCAGCCGAAGGCAATTGAAGTCATCGACACCACCCGGATTACTGAGCCTCCTCCAATCGGGCGTATCAGCGCGATCTCCGGGCAGGCGGCCTTCGACGCCATCGTTGCAGCGATCGCAGCCGCGAAGTCCGGAGAAGTGAGCGGCATCGTCACGGCCCCGATCAATAAAGAGGCGATGGCCAGCGCGGGAATCTGCTACCCCGGCCATACCGAAATTCTGGCCGACTACGGCAGCGCCAAGCGCGTGGCGATGATGCTTGCGAACGATGACATCCGCACGGTGCTCGTCACCATTCACACGTCGCTGAGCAAGGCGATCGAACAAGGCGATTTCGACGCTCAGCTATCCGCTATCCGGCTTGCCCATGAGGGTGGAAAAGCTCTCGGCTTCGCGACCCCGCGTATCGCCGTAGCGGGTCTCAACCCGCATGCAGGTGAAGGTGGCCTCTTCGGCGACGAGGAGATCCGGATCATACGACCTGCAATCGAAGCATGCCGTGCCGAGGGGATCGATGCGACTGGCCCATATCCCGGCGACACCGTCTTCATGCAAGCACGTCAAGGCCGATTCGATATTGTGGTAGCTCAATACCACGATCAAGGGCTGATCCCGGTGAAGTATCTCGGGCTGGAAAAAGGCGTGAACATCACGCTTGGCCTGCCGTTCGTCCGTACCAGCCCAGATCACGGCACGGCGTTCGACATCGCTGGCCGGGGGATTGCAGACCAGGCCAGCTTGGAAACAGCACTTGCCTACGCCAAGCGCCTCGTGTTGGCGCAAACCAAGACGAACTAGATACGAAAGGAACCACACCAATGGGGTTACGCTTCATCTTCATGCTTACGCGCAACGACCGAACGGTTCCGGACGCCTCGCAGCAACTAAAAACCGCGCTCAGCCTCGGCGTGCGGCACATCGGGTTCAAGGATATCGGCTTGCCGCTCGAGCAGCTGAAAGGCCTCAATGCAGCGATCAGGACGGGCGGTGCAACTTCCTATCTGGAAGTCGTGTCCCTGGACCGCGAAAGCGAAATTGCTTCGGCAAGGGCAGCTGCCGAAATCGGCGTTGACGTTCTTCTTGGTGGCACGCGGGTCGACGATGTGCTGCCGATCATCAAGGGCACGGGCATCCGGTACTTCCCGTTTCCGGGCCGGATCGCCGGTCATCCGAGCGTGCTTGAAGGCGCCATCGACGAAATCGTCGAAAGTGCCAAGACGATTGCAGGGCACGATGGAGTGCATGGCCTGGACCTGCTGGCATACCGTTCGGCGGAGAACGTGCCCGAGTTGATGAAGGCTGTCTGCGCTGCAGTCGCCAAGCCTGTCTACATTGCAGGGTCGATCGATACCCCTGAACGAATTGCAGTCGTGCAAAGCGTCGGCGCAGCTGGTTTTACGATTGGGACTGCGGCTTTGGATGGTAAATACCCGGCCAATGGCAATGACCTACCAAGCCAACTCAACGCAATCATTCGCGACGTCGCTGCCCTGAACAAGCACCTTTCGCCAATTCACAAGAAGAATTTGTCAATTGAGTTTGCCGGGCTGCGTGCGCCTTGGGACCCTAAAGTCGAGGTGCATCTCAACAACATGCAAATCAAGGTCGTCATGATTAGGGGAGCCTCTAGCTGGTCATTTCGACAGAACGACGATCAACTGTTTTTTGTTCACGGGGGACGCCTTCTGATGAAATTTCGTGACCGTGAAGAGATCATCGAACCCGGAGAGTTCATCGTCGTCCCGTATGGCGTTGAGCACTGTGCGGTGGCTTTGGGCGAAGAGGGATGTGAAGTGTTGCTGACAACTACACCCGCTCTACCCTGCTACCCACCCGCGGGAACTGATCTCGCTCGCTCTGAGCGATCCCACTTGACTGCTTAGCACGACGGTACCGACTGGGTTTCAGTGAAATCATGGCGCAACGCGCAGGAGCAATCGTGACCGTGGCTATAGTGCAGCATCGCCCCGACGGCGCACCATGTGCAACCTCAGCTTCATCCTGGCCGCAGGCTTTTCCGGGCACGGCTTCGGATTGACCCCTGCGTCGGCCACCCGATCGCGGATCTTGCCACCGGAGCCGAACCTATCGTCGACCCCGGTCCGTATTGACCGGAACGCTTTAGCAACTCGGCATGGGGCAAGGTCGCTGAGTTTTAGGCCTCACACGCAACGACCTTCACATGAGATGGCTTTGAGGCTTCAGCCTACCTCCCTCCGCAAGGTGGGAGGCCCGAGCTTTTCACGCAACAATTGCATTTCCCAAGGGCCGCTAACCGCAGGATATTCCGTCCAGGCGCACAACTCCGCAGCCTGTCTATTCTCGGCGCAGTTAGAATGCTTCAAAATTGCCGGAGTTCCGCAGATGCCCGCGCCGCTCATGCACATCGAGTGCAGCCCTTGCCTGCCCGGCGAGGCAGAGGTCGTCGTCATCGGCGGCGGCGTCGTGGGCGTGTTCACGGCGTATTATCTCGCCCGCCGCGGCGTCAGCGTCGCCCTGGTCGAGAAAGGGCGCGTGGCCGCCGAGCAGTCCAGTCGAAACTGGGGCTGGTGCCGCCAGCAGAACCGCGATGCGCGCGAGTTGCCTATGGCAACCAAGGGCCTCGATCTCTGGGAGAAGGTGGCACAGGAGACTGGCGAGGATACTGGATTTCGCCGTTGCGGGCTCCTCTATCTCTCACAGGACGAAAATGAGCTGGCGGGCTGGGCGAAATGGCGTGACTTCGCCAGGACGGTGGGCGTTACGACGCATGTTCTGAGCGCAGAGGAAGCCACCGAGAAGGGCAAGGCGACCGGGCGCAAATGGAAGGGCGGCGTTTTCTCACCGACTGACGGCACGGCGGATCCCTCCAAGGCAGTGCCGGTTGCCGCGCGCGGCATCATGGCGGCGGGCGGTACCGTGTATCAGCATTGCGCGGCGCGTGGACTGGAGTTGAGCGCAGGCAGGGTCAGCGGCGTCGTGACGGAAGCTGGAACCATCCGTACGAAGACCGTGGTCATGGCCGGAGGCGCGTGGGCTTCCTCCTTCTGCAACCAGCTTGGTATGCGCTTTCCGCAAGCTGCCGTGCGCCAATCCATTCTAGCCGTGGCCCCAGGCGCAAGCGGCCTGCCCGATGCCCTGCATACCGCGAGCGTCTCGCTGACGCGGCGCAGTGACGGTGGATACACGCTGGCGATCAGCGGGCGGGCTCGGATCGACCCGACGCCACAGCAGTTCAGGTTCAGCCGCGAGTTTATACCGATGTTCGCCCGCCGCTGGCGCAATCTCGCCCCAGGCGCCTTCGAGGGCTGGCGTCAAGGCCATGAAAGCCTGCGCAAATGGGGCCTTGACGACATTACGCCAATGGAACGGAACCGGATTCTCGACCCGAAGCCCGACATGGGGCAGATTCGGCTAACATATCGAAGAGCCTGCGAGTTGATCCCCGAACTCCAACGCGTGGCGATCTCCGATGTCTGGGCGGGTTATATCGACAGTACACCCGACGGCATTCCCGCGATTGGCGAAGTGGAGGGGATTCCGGGCTTCATCCTGGCGGCGGGATTCAGTGGTCACGGCTTCGGGATTGGCCCCGGCGCGGGGCATATGATCGCCGATATCATTACAGGCAGCGAGCCTATCGTCGATCCGCATCCTTATAGGCCCGAGCGCCTGAAGACGGCTGCGTGGGGCAAGGTCGCTGAATTCTGAGAAGATCAATTTGCGAAGGTAACAATCGGTCGCACACGAGTGTAAGGCTGCGAGCAGCCAGCGCTGAAAACAGGAAGTGACGATGCGCGAATACGAGATTGCCGCCATTCCTGCCGACGGGATCGGCCCAGAGGTGATCGCCGCCGGTCTCCAGGCGCTTGAGGCGCTGCAGCAGCGCTGCGGGGACTTCAAGCTGCGCGTCCAGCACTTCGACTGGGGCTCAGACTACTACAAAGCCAATGGCCGGATGATGCCCGAAGATGGAGTGGCGCAACTGAAGCGCTTCGATGCCATCTTCTTTGGTGCGGTCGGCGCTCCCGATGTGCCTGACGACATCACGCTTTGGGGTCTCCGGCTGCCGATCTGCCAAGGCTTTGATCAATACGCGAACGTGCGGCCGACCAGGATATTGTCCGGCATCGTTTCGCCGCTGGCGGGCGTTGGCCCTGGCGATCTGGATTGGGTGATCGTGAGGGAGAATTCGGAGGGTGAGTATTCCGGTCATGGCGGGCGCGCCCATCGCGGCCTGCCCGAGGAGGTTGGAACCGAGGTAGCGATCTTCACGCGCGTCGGCGTCACCCGCATCATGCGCTATGCATTCCGGCTGGCGCGGTCACGGCCGCGAAAGCTCCTGACTGTTGTTACGAAATCCAACGCGCAGCGTCACGGCATGGTAATGTGGGACGAAATCGCAGCCGAAGTGGCGCTAGAGTTCCCTGACGTCGCGTGGGACAAGATGCTGGTTGATGCAATGACGGTGCGCATGACACTCAAACCTCGCAGCCTCGATACGATCGTCGCCACCAATCTTCATGCCGATATTTTGTCGGACCTTGCAGGCGCGCTGGCGGGCAGTCTCGGTGTTGCACCGACCGCCAACATTGATCCCGAGCGGCGCTATCCCTCGATGTTCGAGCCAATTCACGGATCGGCCTTCGACATCGCCGGCAAGGGTATCGCCAACCCCGTCGCCACCTTCTGGACCGCTGCCCAGATGCTCGAACATCTTGGCGAAAGCGCAGCCGCCGTCCGGTTGATGAGCGCTGTAGAAACGGTGACGAGTGAAGGCGTGCTGACGCCGGACGTTGGTGGCACAGCGACCACGCAGGACGTGACGGACGCCGTCTGCCGGACGATCCGCGGTTCGAACGTGTGACAGGTTTACGATGAAGCTCGACAAGATCGACATCAAGATCTTATCCCAACTGCAAAAGAATGGGCGGGTCACCAACGTCGAGCTTGCCGACCTGGTCAGCCTTTCGCCGAGCCCTTGCCTGATGCGGGTGAAAAAGCTTCAGGCGGAAGGCTTCATTACCGGCTATTCCGCCCAGATCGATGTGTCCAAACTCGGACAGACTCTAACGATCTTCACCGAGGTTACGCTCAAGCACCATCAACAAAACGACTTCGCGAGATTTCTCACCGCCATTCAGAAAGTCGATTCCGTCATCGAATGCCATCTGATTTCGGGCGGGTACGATTACCTTGTGAAGTTCGTCACAGCGGGCATCAGCGAGTATCAGACGATCATGGAGCGCCTGCTCGAATTGGATATCGGGATCGACAAGTATTTCAGCTTCGTCGTGCTGAAGTCACCGATCGTAAAATCCCATTTGCCTCTCGACATCATTTTCGACAGATGAAAAGCCGCTCCGCGGTCTGAGCCTGGAGCGAGCGCGCCAGCGTTCTCTTTCGCTGCGCGTGTGCCACGGCGGAAATCCACCTAACTGCAACTTGCTTGGCACTTGACGGAATGCGGCAACACCTGAGGGTTTGCTTCGGGCCCCGCTCGATGTCTGCCGCGGACCGTGTGGCTTCACCCGTGACGACGATCACCCCTGCATCGCTTCCCGCACATCCTTGTCTTCGAGTGTTTGGTCGAGCGTCATCCGAGTGCGTTCGAGGATACCATCGATATCGTCGTCCGTGCAGCAGAGCGGCGGCGCAAAGCCGAGGATGCCGCTGTTGAACGCGCGAATGACAAGGCCGTTCTCCCAGGCGCGGTCGAAGATGCGGCGCCCCGGGTCGGCCGCCGCCGGCAGCGGCGTCTTGCGCTCCTTGTCCGTGACCAGCTCGATCGCAGCCAACATGCCGCGACCGCGAATATCGCCAACCAGCGGGTGATCGGCGAGCGAGCGGAGGCCCTCCATCAGGCGCTTCCCGACCTTGCGCCCGTTCTCGAGCAAGCCATCTTCATAGAGACGCAGGCATTCGAGCCCGACTGCCGCGCTCACCGGATGGGCTGAGTAGGTATAGCCGTGGCCGACAGCCGCTTTGCCGGCTCTGTCCGCTATCGTATTGTAGACATGGTCGGTCATGAAGACGGCGCCCATCGGCACATAGCCCGACGTCAGTCCTTTCGCCGTGGTCATCAGATCCGGCACGACCTCGTCCTCCTCACAAGCGAAAAGGGGACCGGTGCGGCCAAACGCGGTGATGACCTCGTCGGCGACGAACAGAATGTCGTGTTCCTTGCACACGGCGTGCAGGGCCTTTAGCCAGCCTGCTGGCGGAACCAGGACACCACCCGAACCCTGGATGGGTTCAGCGTAGAAGGCCGCGACGCGATCGGCGCCCAGTTCAGCGATCTTGGCCCGCAGCGCAGCGACCGATGCATCGATGATCGCCTGCGGGTTGGAGCCGACAGGATTGCGATAGGCGTAGTGCGAGGGGATCTTGTGCTGCCAGTCGTAAGGCACGCCGAAGCCAGCATGGAAAGCCGGCAGCGCGGTCAGACCTGCCCCTACCGTCGAGGATCCATGGTAGCCATGCTCGACTGAGATAAACTGGTCTTTTCGCGGCGTGCCCTTGGCGTGGTAATAATAGCGAACGAAACGGATCGTGCTGTCTATCGCGTCGGAACCGCCCAGCGTGAAATAGACATGGTTCAGATCGCCAGGCGCCAGTTCGGCAAGCCGGGCGGCAAGACGAATGGCCGGCTCAGACCCAAGCCCGAAATATCCCGTCGCATAAGGAAGCTCTCGTAGCTGCTTGGCCGCCGCCTCGACGACGCTTTCCTGCCCGTATCCTATGTTGACGCACCATAGACCCGCGAATCCGTCCAGCAAGGTTTTCCCGCTTGCCTCGGTCACTGTCGCACCCTTGGCGGACTTGAGTATGCGCACGCCAGTCTCTTCGTGGCTCCGGTAGCATGAAAACGGGTGAACCAGATGTGCGCGATCGAGTTCGATCAGGGAGTTTGCAAGCATTTCTTCCTCCGATTTCAGCGTAGCGCCTGACTGACGAGCGCATAAGTTCGGTGTGGTTTGGTTTCGTCCTTCGGCTCGCCTGCGGTTCGTCGCATCGTTATGCCACCGCCGACATGGGCCAATCCGCGACGGGTGAGCCACTCGCCGAGATCTGTGGTTTCATCAGTGTCGATGCGGACAAACTCGCCCGCACTGTTGGCCAGCAGGAAGTCGATAAGGCATCTCGCTTCGTGAAGCTTCCTCGCCACCACCGGCCCAATGACCAGCCCTCGGCCAAACCGACGAATTGCCGCAAACGCCTGAACATCGCCTTGATCGCGAACGACGGCGAACTTCGCGCGCTCACGCAATGAACTCATGAGTGCCGACCTGTCATGACCAAACGCCGTGCGATCCAGAGCAACAAGGCGCGCGTGGTCGCCGGGCTCGCCCCATGACACATGTGCCGGCGCGTCGACAGACGGCGCCAGGCCCTGGTGCTGCACGATCTTGCCGGTCGCGATAAATCCCAGCTTCTCGTATAGCGGGAGCCCTTCCTGCGTCGCCACCAAATAGCAGGCGCGCCCGCCTGCCTTGGCAAGCGCCTCCTCCATCAGCCTGCGGCCGAGCCCGCGACCGCGCAGTGCAGCATCGACGATGACCATGTTGACGGTAGCGGCATTGTCGCCATAGGGCGTCATCAAGATCGTCCCCACCACGCGTCCTTCCTCCTGGACAACGACGCCTTGGCTGAGCGATTGCATCAGTTCCCAGTCTTCACGACTGTGCGGCCATCCAACATGACGGGACAATTCGACAGCATCGCTCAGATGCTCGGCTGTCATCGTTTTGAGCGTGACCCGCTCTGCGGTCATGGGTCGTTTCCCGGCCTGAATTCTTCAATGCCATGTTAGGCTGCGGCCGACAGCACTTCCTCCCGACCGGAACCTGAGCCATAGGTGTTTTGACTTTCCTTTGCCGCCCGCGCCGCATCTTATGCCGACGAGCCGGCGGCGAGGGAAGCGGCTGGCAAACTCGGAAACCACGTCGCGCGCAACTCGCTGCCAAAGCCCTGCCACGATACAAAACAATCTGCTTCAAGCGGCAAAGAATGCGGTGACTAGTCCTTTCCTTTGCTCGTTATGATCCTTGTCGTTAAAGGCACGCGGTGCCGCCAGGATTGGAAGGATAGACGCCAATGACGCGTTTCAGACCGAAATACATCACCTTCGATTGCTACGGTACGCTGACGAACTTCGACATGGCCGGCGCAGCGCGACGCGTTTATGGTGCGCGGCTATCCGCAACTGTGATGGCGCAGTTCATCAAGGATTTCTCCGCCTATCGCCTCGATGAGGTTCTTGGCGCCTGGAAGCCCTATAGCGAGGTCGTGCACAATTCCGTGGAGCGCGCCTGCAAGCGCAACAATGTGACGTTCCGGCCCGAGGATGCCCAGCGCATTTATTCGGAAATACCAACATGGGGTCCGCACCCGGATGTCCCGGCGGGGCTGGCCAGGGTCGCCAAGGAAATCCCACTGGTGATCCTGTCGAACTCCATGAAGAGCCTGATCATGTCGAACGTGGAGAAACTCGGCGCACCCTTCCACATGGTCATCACGGCCGAGGAGACCGGCGCCTACAAGCCGCATATGAAGGGCTTCGAGTACATGTTCGACAAGCTCGGCTGCGGCCCGGAAGACATCACGCATGTGTCGTCCTCATTCCGCTACGATCTCATGACCGCCTATGATCTTGGCATCAAGAGCAAGGTCTGGGTGAATCGTGGCCACGAACCCGCGAACCCTTACTACGAGTACACCGAAATCAAGGACATCGGCGGTCTGGCGGGCGCCGTCGGACTGGAGCCCGTTCGCGAATTCGCCTGAACGTCTGTTGCTAGTGCAGTCGCGGCAAGCTGAGGCGCTCCCCACCACGTTAATGATCACTGGTCGCAATACAGAGAAAGGGGCGGTTTTCACCGCCCCTTTCTTGTTGTTCCAACGCTTTGGAAGCTGCAGGTGCTTCCACCTACTTCCTAGTTAAGCCCGCCAACATGAAGGGTCTTGACCTCGAGATATTCCTCGATGCCGAGCTGCGATCCTTCGCGCCCCACCCCTGACTGCTTGACACCGCCGAAAGGCGCCACCTCGGTCGAGATCATGCCTGTGTTGAGCCCAACCATGCCGAACTCCAGCGCCTCGGCAACACGCCATGACCGCTTGAGATCGTCGGTGTAGAAGTAGGCGGCAAGGCCAAAGGGCGTGCCGTTCGCGATCGCGATGGCCTCGTCCTCCGTTTCGAAGCGAAAAAGCGGCGCCACCGGGCCGAACGTCTCTTCCGACGCCAGCAGCATCTCGGTCGTAGCCTCTCCCAGTACGACGGGCCGTGCATATTGCTTGCCGTCGGGCATCGACTCGCTCTGAGCGATGATCCGCGCGCCTTTCGCCTGTGCATCGGCGATGTGACGCTCGATCTTGTCGATCGCTGCCGCATTGATCATCGGGCCGATCTCCGTGCCCTGGTCGGTCCCTGCGCCAACCTTCATTCGCGCTACGCGCTGGCTCAGCTTTTCTGCGAAAGCATCGTAAACGCCCGCCTGCACGAGAATCCGGTTCGCGCAGACGCAGGTTTGACCGCCATTGCGGAACTTGGATGCGATCACCCCCTCCACTGCATTGCCCAGATCGGCGTCGTCAAAGACGATAAAGGGCGCGTTGCCGCCGAGCTCGAGGCTAAGCCGCTTGATGCTATCGGCAGCACCTCGCATGAGCAGCGCTCCGACGCGGGTCGAGCCGGTGAACGAGATCTTGCGCACCGTCTCGTTGGCCATGAGTTCGTCACCGATCTCGGTGGGCATGCCGGTGACAATGTTGATCACACCGGCCGGAATACCTGCCCGTTCCGCCAGAACGCCGAGCGCTATTGCCGAGAATGGCGTGAATTCCGACGGCTTGATGACAACCGTACAACCCGCGGCCAGTGCCGGCGCCACCTTGCGCGTAATCATCGCGTTGGGGAAATTCCATGGCGTGATGATGGCGCAGACGCCGACGGCCTCCTTCAGCACCAGAATGCGGCGATCGGGCGTCGGCGACGGAATGGTCGAGCCGCCGATCCGGCGTGCTTCTTCGGCGAACCATTTCACGAAGGAGGCGCCATAGCGGATTTCACCGCGGGCCTCCGCCAGAGGCTTGCCCTGTTCCAGCGTCAGCAGCAACGCCAGGTCCGCTTCATTTTCCAGTATCAGGCTGTGCCAGCGTTCCAGAAGCGCTCCGCGTTCGGCATGCGTCCTGGCCTTCCAGTCCTTGAACGCCGCCTGGGCGGCGTCTACTGCAGCCCTCGTCTCATCCCGGCCCATGTCGGGCACGGTTCCAAGCACCTCCAGGCTGGCGGGATCGGTCACATCGACAGTCGCGTTGCTGTGCGCATGCTGCCAGACATCACCAATGAGCCCCCGCTGGCGAAACAGGTTCGCATCCTTCAGGAAACCAATCTTCGTTATTGCGTTCATGGCTCTTTTCCTCTGCTCTTTCAGCTTAATCCTGCCAGCACGGCCTGCGTGATTGCTTCAGTCCGGTCCTTGCCTGCAATCGTGCCTATCCCGCGTGCGGTTGCAGACTCGATCGCCGACATCACTTCAGCCTCGGCCTGCCCCTCGCCCAGATGCCCAAGCATCATGGCGCCGGACCAGATCGCGGCGATCGGATTGGCGACGCGTAGATGCGCGATATCGGGTGCCGAACCATGGACCGGCTCGAACATAGAAGGGGCGCTGCGATCGGGATTGATATTGGCGGAGGCGGCGTATCCCAGCCCGCCCTGGATGGCCGCTCCAATATCCGTGAGGATGTCGCCAAACAGGTTCGAGGCGACGATCACGTCGAGGCTTTCCGGCGCCAGGACCATGCGGGCGGCAATGGCGTCGACGTGGTAGTGCGAGACCTCCACATCGGCATAGTCCTTCGCCACCTCGCGCGTGACCTCATCCCAGAAAACCATGGAATGTTTTTGCGCGTTGGATTTGGTGACAGATGCGAGCTTCTTGCGGCGCGTCCGCGCCTGTTCGAAACCGAAACGAAGGATTCGTTCGACACCCGCACGCGTGAAGATTGCCGTCTCGATCGCGACCTCATTGGCCGTGCCGGAATGAATGCGCCCACCGGCGCCGCAATATTCGCCTTCCGTGTTCTCGCGGATGCACAGGATATCGAAACCCTCACGACGAAGGGGACCCTGAACGCCTGGCAACAGCCTGTGCGGCCGTGTGTTGGCATACTGCGTGAACCCTTTGCGGATCGGCAGGAGCAGTCCGTGAAGCGATACGGAGTCGGCCACCTTCGCTGGCCATCCCACAGCGCCGAGGTAGATCGCATCGAACTTCCGCAGTATCTCGACGCCGTCAGGCGGCATCATCGCACCGGTTTCCAGATAGTAGGCGCACGACCATGGGAACCTTGTATCCTCAAGGGCGAAACCGCCTCGCTTTGCCGCAGCCTGCAGCACCTGCCATCCCGCCTCGGTCACATCCTTGCCGATGCCGTCGCCGGGAATGAGCGCTATCGTGTAAGCCTTCATTGAGATCCTCCTGGAGACGGATGGGCACCGAAGGTCGCAGCTTGCTCAACTCGGCAGCGACATTCGGCATCTCGTACCGGGTTTCATCGGAACAATAGTCGACAGCGCGCCGCATTTTCCGCCGAGGATGAGCCGCCCGACCGCGTCGAATCGCGTCGGGCGGGACTTGGAAAGTCGATTGTTCTGGAACCGCCGCGCGCGCTATTCGGCCGGATCTTGAGCGTTGGGCTCAGTCGTAAACGCTGACGTAGATCTTGCGCACGGTTTCGATCGTGCGCCAGACGCCGACAAAGCCGGGCTTCATCACGAAGCTGTCGCCGGTACGGTAAGTCTTGGTCTCACCGCCCGTCTCCTCGATCTCGACGAGGCCCGAAACGATGTGGCAGAACTCGCAGGTAGTGCCCTTGATAGAATGCGTCTCGCCAGGCGTCGCCTCCCAGACGCCGGTCAGAACCTTCTCGCCTTTCGAAGCGTCCTGCGCCCAAGTCTTGAAGGATGGATTGCCGGAGATAAGCCGCTCTGGAGCCGGTAATGCCTGCTTGGGCGCGAAGGCTGGATCTGTGTCGATCGTGATCAGAAGTGACATGTCATGTTTCCCTGGTTAGTAGCCGAGTGTGCGATCGACTAGGCCGATCAGTTCTTCTCCGGCGCGGTAGCGCCGAATATTGTCCACGACGGATTGCGCCGCGGAATCTGCTTGCGTTACGGAAGCGATGTGCGGCGTGATCGCCACCTTCGGGTGCCGCCAGAGCGGATGGCCGTCCGGCAGCGGCTCGGGATCGGTGACATCGAGCATTGCGGCATCAAGGTGCCCGCTATCGAGGGCCTGAAGCAGGGCGGTTTGGTCTAACTGCGGCCCGCGGCCGACATGCAGCAGCCTCGCCCCGGCTGGCAGCCGGGAGAAGAGTTCCGCATCGAGGATGCCGCGGGTTTCTTCCGTCAGCGGCAGCAGGCAAACGAGAATATCCGTCCGCGCGAGAAACCCGGCAAGCTGATCCGCGCCATGAAAGCAGGTGACGCCGTCGAGCTCCTTCCTGCTTCGGCTCCAGGCAGCGAGGGGAAAGCGAAACGGCAGCAATCGCTCGATAGCCGCCTGCGCCAGCATGCCAAGGCCCAGAAAGCCCACGCGGCGCTCGGCGGCTTGCGGAGCGACAAGACCGAGCCACGCTTGGCGCTTCTGCTGTTCACGATACGCCACCATATCCCGGTGGAGGCTCAGCACGCCAAGAACGACATATTCCTGCATCATACGAATGATGCCGTCCTCGACCATGCGCACCAGCTTCACCTGCCGAGGCAGACTTTCACGCTTGAACTGGTCGACGCCGGCTCCAAGCGAAAACAGCACTTCGAGATTGCGATAGCGCGCGATATCGTCCGGCGCCGTCCAGGTCAGGAGGTAGCGCACCTTGTCCGGGTCGACACATTCGCTGCTGTGGAACAATTCGACGTCCGGGAGTTCGCGTGCGAAAACCTTACGGAAGACCGCTGCGCGCACCGGGTCGGAATTGAAAAGAAACGTCATGAAACCGCTCCCTCCTGCTATGCGGCAAGGCGCGTGCCGAGACGCTCGATCATGCTCTGGCCGGCAGCAAGTTCGCCGATCTCGATATATTCATTGGCACGATGAGCGCGGCTGATATCGCCGGGGCCGCAGATGATCGCGTCGATGCCGGCCTGCTGATAGAGGCCAGCCTCCGTGCCGTAACTCACCGCTGACAGGGCGTCGCGCCCCGTCAACTCGACCAGAAGGGCTGTCAATTCACTCTCCTGCGTGAGCGAAAGGGCCGGATAGGCGCTCAACTCGTGCCATGCCACCTGAAAGCCGCTGTCGCGTAGAGCCATGAGCTGGGCCTTTACCGGCTCGAGCAAGGATGATGGGGAAACACCCGGCACGGCGCGGACCTCGATATCGGCAGTGCAGCGATCGGGGATGATGTTGACGGCCTGGCCGCCGGCGATGACCCCGACCTGCAATGACGAATATGGAGGCGCGAAATCGGTGTCGAACGGCCCGTTTGCGAGGGTCTGGCCATAGGTCACGATCTGCGTGACGAGACCTGCCATTGCGTGCACGGCATTCAGTCCCAGTTCGGGCCGCGAAGAATGGCCGGACCGTCCGATCACCTCGAACCGCACAGCCGCTTTGCCTTTGTGCGCCCGCACGGCTTCCATCCGGCTCGGCTCACCGATAATAGCGCCAAGCGGCCTCTCGCACAAGCTTGGCAGGACGGCGATGAGATGCGGCACACCACGGGCACCTGCCTCCTCGTCATAGGAGAATGCGAGATGAATTGGCCGCTGCAAGTCCACCGCCGCAAGCCGCGGCAGGGCGGCCAGCGCGCATGCGAGAAAGCCCTTCATGTCGGACGTGCCGCGACCATGCAGCCTGGCGCCGTCTTGGCGCAGCACAAAGGGATCCGAGTTCCATTCCCGTTCGCCGGCCGGAACCACGTCCATGTGGCCCGACAAGATGTAGCCGCGGGCGCGCCGAGGTCCGATTGTGACAAACAGGTTGGACCGGTCGCCTTCGGGGCCACGAAGGACGGTCGCTTCTGCTCCGGCCGCCTCGCAATATTCACGCACCCAGTCGACGATCGCGCCATTGGGCGAGCCCACGACTGAGGGGAACGCGATCAGCCTCGCAAGAATTTCTTCGACATTCACAGGGCGCCGCTCCACTCGCAGTTCGCTGGATGCAACAAAGTGTGGCAGCAGGCGAGAGCATTCCGTGCCGAATGAAGCTATGCTTTGGCCGAAGATTTCGAATATCGGTCCGTAACCAGCGAAACCTGCTGGCTTTCGGATGCAATCATAGGGCAAAAGACGGCTGCGGAACCGTCAGCGGCGTCAGGACGTGGGCGCGAGCACGGGACTTGGATAAGGAGCGGGTCGACTGAAATGCAGAGATCAGTGCGCCTGAAGTCTTTCGAACTGGTCGCGCGGGACATCGACGAAGTCGAAGTCGAGTTGCTCCACGCGCTGTCGATCTCAGTCCGCTGGCCGCATCGGCCGAAAGACTGGGACACTCTGCGTCGTGCGGGCCGCGGCATCGTTGCAGTAGACGGTATTGGCCGGGTTTTCGGCAGCGCAATGTGGTTTCCGCAAGGGGACGATTTCGCCACCATCGGCGTGGTGATCACAACGCCCCGCACACAAGCGCAAGGCGGCGGCCGATGGCTCATGGACCAGGTACTCGAGCAATGTGGCGATCGCAATTTGGCACTTAACGCCACCCATGCCGCCTATCCTCTCTATGTCTCACTTGGTTTCACGACCGAGGGAATCGTATTCATGCGCCAAGGGGAGGTTCCGTCGGCACTCCCGACCATGCCGGCCATGGATGGTGAATTGCAGGTGCTGCCGAGCGACAGGCTGAAGGCAATTATGGCGCTCGACAAGCGTGCGTTTGGGACAGACCGCGAGAGGCTGCTCGCACTGCTTTCGGCGAATGCCTCAATCCAAACTTTGAGCCGTGGCGGCGAGATCGTCGGCTATTCCATGTGTCGCGAATTCGGGCGTGGTTATGTGATCGGCCCGATGGTCGCGCGCAGCGATCTGGACGCGGTCTATCTCACAGCCGTTCATTTGAGAAATCTTGCAGGACGCTTCGTCCGAGTCGATACCCGGGAGAAGGATGGCATGTTTGCCGCGTTTCTCGAGCAGTGCGGCCTTGGCATTGCCGAGACCGTTACGACCATGTCCAAAGGGCGCCGATTCCTGAACCGGGAAGAAAACGGACCTTGGGTTTACGGATTGGCCGGCCACGCATTGAGCTGAGGACCGCACCACAATGCGGCCGAAAGGCGCCACTGCAGATTGTGGTAGTGCGGTTTCCAACGATTATGCCTGGCCCATCCGCCATCTATGGCTGTGTGAATGGCCTTGAGAAAACGGGTGACGTTACTTTTCTCGAAACTTGAGCCGCGTACGAAAAGTATGGTCAGATTGATCTGCTGCCCTTACACTCAGTTTTGCAGGGGGCATCGAAATCAGTGACTTAGGCATAGGGCTGCTGGGGCAGAGAGCCGAGTTCAGTCGCTTCTGCGGGTAGATGGCGTCGATCTTCTGAGTAAGCAGCTCCACCTTGGTCGACATGGCGTTGACGTGGTGGCCCATGCCGTCGATGTTGCTGCCGAGCATCTGGAGGTATTGGTCCATCCGCGGTTGGTCTGCGTCAGGCCGCCCTCGACGACATTATGCGCTAAGGAAGCGTCGCCAAAGTTGAAGTTGCTGTGGGATGTCGTCGAAGTTCTTATCGGACGCCGCGGCACGGGCCTGTCGGGCTGTCCATCGCCTCCAGGCGCGTCTCGGAGGCGCTGGATACATAGTCATCATGATCGTTGCGATGAAATGCCCAAGGGAATTCAAGTCCGGAGCGAGTGCGATAATCTAGCTTGCCCAATCGCATCTCCTGGAGGCCCAATCTTCGTCATGAGCACACGCGATTCGGCCGAATACGGGAAAGCTCACATCCTGTCCAAACCGTTGGCAATTGCCTGAACGCGAATGTCCCCCCGCGTGCGAAGGCGGTCGCCGAGTGCTCGACCATGTGCCCCTCGTCAAAGCTGAAGCATGCGGATATCCAGCGGCTGAGGCGCTGATTGCATCGGCCGCTCGATGCATGGCGTGAGCGGCACCCCGTCGGCTCAGATGACCGATATGCAAAACCATCATGCGAGGCGGCAAGCATTTTTGCTGGCGGACAGCCAAGGCAGTGCGCGGCAAGAATGCCCCGCGCTACGCCGCCGCGATCCGTTGAACAAAATCCAGAAAAGCCCGTACTTTTGCCGGCGGCATGTGGCGTGACGGATGATAGGCGTAAAGCGGAAACTGTTCGTCGGACCATTCCGCCAGGATCGTCGTGAGCGCCCCGCTCTCAAGCCACTCGTCGAGGCCGATGGCAAGGCTCTGGAATATGCCTTGCCCCGCGAGACCGGCCGCGACGGCAGCGGAGGGATCGTCCATGACCAACCGCCCCGACGCTTTGATCTCTATGGTCCCGCTATCCCCTTGGAACTCCCAAGTGAACGGCCGCCCGGTCTGCGGGTCGCGAAATAGGATGCAATCGTGGTGCATCAGGTCGTGGGGCGTGGCTGGAATGCCGTGACGGTCGAGATAGCTTGGGGCGGCACAGGTCAGCACCGGTACGTCCAGTAGTTTGCGCGCGATCAGCGAGGATTCGTCCGGCGGACCGAAGCGCACGGCGACATCCGCGCCACTCATCATCTCTTCGCGATAGTTGCTGGTGGTCAGATCGAGCGACAGTGCGGGGTAGCGTGCGAGGAATTCACCGATCCTCGGCGCCAGCACCATTCGCGCGAACCAGGGATCGATCGAAACCCTGAGCCGTCCGCCGACGAATGCCGCCGAACCGGCGGCTTCGGAGGCTGCCTCCTCCAGTCCGGCCAGCAGCGGCATTATCCGGGCATGGAAGCGGGCGCCCTCCTCCGTCAGCGTGACCTCGCGCGGATTGCGGTCGAACAACCTGACACCGACGCGTTGTTCGAGCCTCGCCACCGCACGGCTGACCGCCGATGGCGTGAGACCGAGAATATCCGCGGCCCGCACGAAATTGCCCGCTTCCATCACCGCCCCGAAAACGCCGACCCCGGTCAACAACCGCGTGTCGAAACTCATGCCCTCTCTCCTTTGCAAGGTCGGTGATCTCAACCGTCCCATCATGATGATTTTGAGTCATCTTATCTCTGATTTTATTGCGCGTGAATCATCGCATCGCTTCCCATAGATGATTTTTGAGCGCCCGGACGGCGCAGCGGCACACCGGACCGCGGAAGTCTCCGGCCTTGCGAGAAGGAATTCATCCATGAATGCGATCTCACGCAGATGCATGTTGGCGCGTGGCGGCCTGTTGCTGGCGGGCGCCGCCGCCGTGAACACGCCGGTCCACGCACTGGCGGCCAACCCGCAAGGGCGGTCCGGCAACTTCAAGTCCATTGACATGGCCATGGAACAGGCGGTGCGGGACGGTACCGTCGCCGGCGTCGTTGCCACCGCGGCAGGACCAGACAGCATGATCTACGAAGGAACCTTCGGAAAGGCCAATGCCGTCACCGGAGCAATGATGCGCACCGATACGGTATTCTGGCTGTTGTCCATGACGAAGGCCTTCACCGCTACGGCCTGCATGCAGCTAATCGAGCAGGGCAGGATCGATCCAGAGGACGACGCGGCGAAATATCTGCCGGAACTCGCCAATCCTATGGTGTTGGAGGGTTTCGACGGCGACGGCCAGCCGCGCCTGCGTCCGGCCAAGCGAGCCATCAAGGTGCGTCACCTGCTCACACACACCTCCGGCTTTACCTATTCGATCTGGAGCGATGCACTAACCCGCTACGAGAACGTCACCGGCATGCCGGACATCGCCACGTGCAAGAACGGCGCCTTCCTGGCACCGCTCGAATTCGACCCTGGCGAACGCTGGCAATACGGCATCAGCATGGACTGGGTCGGAAAGCTGGTGGAAGCGGTCAGCGACCAGTCACTGGAAGTCTATTTCCGCGAGAACATCTTCGCCCCGCTCGGCATGACCGATTCAGGCTTCCTGATCGGAAGCAAGCAGAAGGCCAGGGTCGCCACCTTCCATAACCGTCGCGAAGACGGCGGCCTGACGCCCGCGCCCTTCGAAATGCCCCAGCGGCCGGAATTCTTCATGGGCGGCGGCGGCGGCTTCAGTACGCCGCGCGACTACATGGCCTTCCTGCGGATGCTGCTGAACGGAGGCACTCATAAAGGCGTACGGGTGCTGAAGCCGGAAACGGTCGCGTCGATGATGCGCAACCAGATCGGCGACCTCGACGTCCAGGCCATGAGGACCGCCCAGCCTGCTTATTCGCAGAGCTTCGACCAGTTTCCCGGCGAGCCCCACAAGTGGGGATATTCGTTCGACATCAACACGCTGCCCGGTCCGAACGGTCGGTCGGCAGGCAGCATTTCCTGGGCCGGCCTGCTCAACTGCTATTTCTGGCTCGACCCGGTCAGGAAGGTGACCGGAGCCATCTTCGCCCAGCTTCTGCCCTTCTACGACCAAAAGGTCGTGAAGCTCTACGGCACATTCGAGCGCGGCCTCTACGACAGCCTCGCCTGATCAATTCCCGACTTCAACACCAGGAGACATATCATGTATGCGATTACAGGAATTACTGGCAAGGTCGGCGGCGCGCTGGCGAGAGCCCTGATCGATGCCGGAGAACCGGTCCGTGCGGTGCTGCGCGACCCCGCCAAGGCGGAAATCTGGCGTAAGCGAGGTTGCGAAGTCGCCTTTGCCGAGATGGACGCCGCCGCGCAGCTTGCTGCCGCCTTCAACGGCGCCACTGGCGTGTTCATCCTGCCGCCGTCGGAATTCGACCCGGCGCCCGGCTATCCGGAAGCGGCGAAACAGAATGAGGTGCTGACGACCGCTCTCCTTGCTGCCCGCCCGGAAAGGGTCGTCTGCCTCTCCACCATCGGCGCCGACGCGGAAGTGGACAATCTGTTGAGCCAGCGGACGATGCTGGAACAAGCCCTCGGCGAGTTCGATCTTCCCGTCACCTTCCTGCGGCCCGGCTGGTTCATGGAAAATGCGGCCTGGGACGTCGCGCCGGCCCGCGATGAAGGCGTGCTGCATAGCTTCCTCCAGCCTGCCGACAAGACCTTCGCCATGGTGGCGACGCAGGATATCGGCCGGCTTGCCGCAGATCTGATCCGCGAGGAGTGGACCGGCAAGCGGGTCGTGGAAATGGAAGGCCCCCAACGGGTCTCGCCCAACGATCTCGCCAATGCCTTCGCGTCGGTGCTCGGGCATCCGGTGCGGGTGGAGATCGTCCCGCGGGAAAGCTGGGAGGGCCTGTTCCGTGCCCAGGGTACGCGTAACCCACAGCCGCGCATGCGCATGCTCGACGGCTTCAACGAAGGCTGGATCGACTTCAAGGCAGACGGCGAAAACCGTGCCATGGGCACGACGTCACTTGAGCAGGTGATCGAAGCGCTGGTCCGGCAGGCGGCCGCGGGCGAGACCGCCTGAGCCCGCCGGGAGAACGGTCGGCGGACGGCTTCTGCCTCCGCCGCCGCGTCCTTCACAAATTCAAAGGAACGGATGCCGGGCGATGCCGCCCGATCCGTGGTCGAAAGCGGGGTTGCGCTCGGGTTCCGCCATATCGATACGGCAGCCATGTACGATAACGAAGCCGCCGACGGGACCGCACTCGCCACTTCCGGCTTGAAGCGTGCGGATCTCTTCGTCACCACCAAGGTCTGGCACGACAAGCTTGCCCCCGACGCCCTGCGCCGATCGTTCGATGCCAGCCTCGGCAAGCTTCGTCTCGACCATATTGATCTCTTTCTGGTCCATTGGCCGTCGGCGAACATGATGGGCGCGACGTTGGAAGCGATCACCAAACTGAAGGAAGAAGGGCTGGCCCGCGCCATAGGTGTCTGCACCTTCAACCTGCCCATGATCCGGCGCGCTGTTGAGGATATCGGCGCCCCCATCGCCGTTCATCAGGTGGAATATCATCCGTTCCTGTCGCAGACGCCGATGCTGGATTATCTTCGTGGCAAGGGTATTCCGATGACCGCCTATGTGCCGCTTGCGCAGGGTCGGGCCGCAATGGATCCGTCCTCGCCAGGATCGGTGAAAAGCACAGCGCCACCGCCGCCCAGATCGCCATAGCCTGGCTTCTGGACCAGGAACGAGTCATCGCGATTCCCAAAGCCGCTCGCCCCTCGAGTCAGCTAGCCAATTTCGATGCGCTCAACATTCGCCTCGACGATCAGGACCGCACGGCCATCGCGACTTTGCCGAAGGACCTACGTTACGTGGACCCGCCTTTTGCTCCAAACTGGGAGGCTGCAACGTCCTGAAACGCAGGTTCGTCAATCCACGGGCTAACCTCAAAGGACACCCCTCGATTTAACCGTGCAATCCGTTTGTTGGAACCACGGCTATTGGAGACAATGACCGAGATTAGGCGCGTCGGTCCTCATCCTCCGAGGCGAATGTCCTTAGCTCAGCGGCGTCCATCTAACTGCTGACGCCATGCGCCTCGACTGCCGCCATGCGCCTCATCGACGTGTACCGAGAAGCGGCCCGTCCGCCGGATTGCCAACGTACAGTGCGCTGTCACTTCAGATCGCGCGTGGGCCGCAGGTCCGCGTCGCCCGACGATACTGAAAAGACGGAGCGGAATTTTCGCGCCCGTCGCCCTCGCCACAGCCTCCATCTGTCGAATCCGTCCACCCTTAGTGGGAAAGTTCGTTCTTATAGAAAACCCCACCCTTCATGATCGCCTGGAAGGATTTGCCCTCGTCGCCGAGCAGCGAGATGTCCTTCAGTGGATCGCCGTCTATCACAATCATGTCAGCATAGGCCCCCACGGCGATGGTGCCGATCTTGCCAGGCATCAAGCACAGTTCGGCCGCGTTGAGGGTGGTCGAGCGGATCACCTCGATGGGCGGCAGCGCCTCGGCGCGGATATTGAATTCCAGGTTCTGGTGTGGATGTAGAAAGCCGAGATGATCCGAACCGTGGCAAATCTTTACACCCGCCTTGTGCATGATCTCAAGCGATTCCGGGCCACGATCACGCACCCACTGCAGGCGCTCAACGGCGGCAGCGTCGAGTCCGAGCCTTTCAGCCTCGATGATTTGTCCCTCGTAGGCGCTGATTGTCGGCGTTGAATAAGCGCCCTTCTCGGCCATGATCGCGGCCGTTTCGGGGGTGATCAACGTACAGTGCTCGATCGACTTGATCCCGCAGGCCAGCGCCCGCGCGATTGACTCGTCCGAATGTGCGTGCACGCAGACGTAGGTCTTGGCGTTCTCCGCTTCTTCCTGGAAGGCGCGAAGCTCATCCATCGAATAGGCATTCCATGAGCGTGGCATCCGCAGCTGCGCCGCTCCGCCGCCGGCCATCACCTTGATGAACTGAGCGCCTTTGCGTATCTCCTCGCGCGCCGCGCGGCGACACTCATCAACGCCGTCGACGATCTTCGACACGTTGCCTAGTTGATTGTTGAAGGTCTCAGCTGAGATCAGTTCGCCGCGCTCGCGCGGATCGGTATGGCCGCCGGACTGGACAAAAGCCTTACCGCACATGGTCAACCTGGGTCCGTCGATCAGACCGCTTTCAAGCGCGTATTTGAAGCCCAGCGTCGCCCCACCGACGTCGCGGACTGTCGTGAAGCCGCGCAACAGCATGCCCTTGACGATCTTGGCCGCGTGCAGCGCCACCAGTTCGTTGGGCATACTTGAGCTGGCGGACGGATCTTCAGCGGCCGAATAAACGTGGACGTGGCAATCGATCAAGCCGGGCATCAGCGTCTTGCCCTTCAGGTCGATCATGGTCGCGTTGGCGTCCTTAATCGGCTTGTCGGAAACTTCGTCAATCATGCCTTCCGACACCCGTATATGACGGTCATACTCCCCGTCGTCCGAGGAACCATCAAGCACGCGCGCGTTCTCGAAGACAAATGAAGGCATGGGAATCTCCTCTTCAATCATTCCTGTTAATAGGTCGCACGTCCGCCCGACAGGTCGAATACCGCTCCGGTGGTGAAGGAATTCTCCTGCGTCGCCAGCCAGCAGATCATGGACGCTGCCTCCTCCAGTTCGAGCATGCGCCCGCGTGGGATCTTGCCAAGGATATAGGCTATATGTTCGGGCGCCTGGGCCATCGCGCCCGGTGTCTTGGCGACGGCCGGCGTCACGCAGTTGACGGCGATGTTGCGATCGGCCAACTCCTTACCAAGCGACTTGGTTAGCGCGATCACGCCGGCTTTCATTGACGAATAGGCGACCGCATTGGGATTGCCTTCCTTGCCGGCGACAGAGCTGATGTTGACGATGCGTCCGTAACCCTTCTCCATCATGTGCGGCACGACCGTGCGGCAGCAGTGGAAAGTTCCGTTGAGGCCGACCTGGACCACCTCTGCGAAGGCTTCCGGCGGGTACTCCCAAGTCGGCATGTTAGGGCCGACAAGGGCGGCATTGTTAATCAGGATGTCGACCTTGCCGTAGCGCCCGAGCGTCGCCTTTGTCGCCGCTTCCACTGAGGCGAGCACGCCGATATCGGCTGTCCGGCAGTATACGCGGTCGGCGTCCGCGAGCTTGTCGGCGCAGGCGCTTAGTACTGTTTCGTCGCGGTCCCAGATGGCAACGCTAGCGCCCGATTCGAGCATACGCTTGACCACCGCAAACCCGATACCTTGAGCGCCGCCCGTGATGACCGCGGTGCGGCCTTCGAGATCAAATTGATTCATGTATGGACGGATCCTGACCTTTCAGTTGGTGCCCGCTTCGCCGCACCTGGGCAATTTCATTTTGTGTTTTCTGCCAAACGGGAATACGACCTTATTGGAGACATGGTGGACAGGGCGAAGACTTGATTGGGAACGAGTGCGTCGTGATCCGCGATGCGCTCCGGCGCGACCGAACCATTCGCGATTGTCGGTCCATCATTGGATCGTGGCCGGGCTACCTAAGCGTGGAGCTTTGTAACGAGTGCGTTTCGACCTGTTGTCACTGGAATTGTTCGTCGCAGTCTGTGAGGAGCAAAGCATTGCCAAGGCCGCCGACCGCGAGCACATAGCTGCATCTGCAATCAGCAAGCGCATTTCCGATCTCGAGGCCAGGCTCAAGACACCGCTGTTCTTGCGTGGTTCCAAGGGGTTGGAACTCACCGCGGCCGCCAATTCCCTGTTGTACCACGCCCGCGTGGTCATGCGCGACCTGCGCCAGATGGAATCCGAGCTGTCCAATCATGCCAGCGGCGTGCGCGGCCACGTCCGCGTCTATGCCAGCGTTTCCACCATCATCCAACACCTTCCGCGTGACCTGCGCGAGTTCCTCGCCCTACACGACGCCGTGCGCATTGACCTGCAGGAAGGGACCAGCCAGCAGGCGCTTGAGGCGGTGGCGGAGAACGCCGCCGATATCGGCGTCTTCGGCGGCGTTGTGCCGCGCCAAGGCTTGAAGATCATCCCCTACCGTGTCGACCGCATTGTCGCACTCGTTCACGTGGACCACCCGCTGGCGGACCGCACGATCGTCAAGTTTGCTGAATTCACCGATTTCGATCTAATCGGGCCGATGAAGGGATCCTTCCTCGACTCTCTTGTGCTACGCGCTGCTTCCGACCTCGCCCGCTCGTTGCGGATGCCGGTCCGCGTGAACGGTTTCGAGACCGTATTCAGCATGGTTGAAGCCGGACTGGGGATCGGCCTGGTCCCGGAGAAATGCGCCGAGCGCTATGTGACCAGCGGCAACACCGTCGCCATCGTCCTTGACGAACCCTGGGCCGAGCGCCAGTGGAACCTTTGCGTGCAGGCAAGCCAGACCATGCCGCCGCCCGTGCGTCTGCTGCTCAATCATCTCACCAACAGCGAAACCCGATAAGACCGCTTGATTTCGCCACCCGTCCTCGTCGGCGCGGTCCGCCCGCGACCGCCGAGGCGCGTTCGCCTATGGCGATGGGCTGTTTCCGAAGGACGACTTCGAGGATGCACGCGACACTCCTATAAGACACCCGAAAGGGCGCGCGCCGTGGTGGTTTGCGCTCCTGTGAAATCCATCTGGAGGAATAGGACGTGAAAATCGCGGTACTTCCCGGCGACGGCATCGGCAAGGAGGTGACCGCTGAGGCGGTCAAAGTGTTGCGCGCACTTGCCGGCGCTGGACTCGCCTTCGAGATGACCGAAGCCATCATCGGCGACGAAGGCATTCAGACCGTCGGCGATGCGTTGCCGGCTAAAACGCTTGAGCTCTGCCGTGCGGTTGACGCTATCCTGCTCGGCGGTACCGGTGTGCCCGCCGACGAGCACCGCCCACCATCCGAGGGCGCTGGAAACGGGCTGTTGCGGCTTCGCCGGGCGCTGTCGCTCTATGCCAATTTTCGTCCGGTGCTGCTCTATCCCGAATTGCTCGACGCGTCGACGCTGAAGCCGGAGGTGGTCGAAGGCGTCGATATGCTGATCCTGCGGGAGTTGAATGGTGACCTGTATTTCGGCGAGCCCCGCGGCATCTCTGTCAACGCGGCCGGCGAGCGCGAAGGCATCAACACAATGCGCTACACCGAAAGCGAGATAGAGCGTATCGCCCATGTAGGCTTCAAGGCGGCGCAAAAACGCGGCGGGAAGCTGTGCTCTGTCGACAAGTCGAACGTGCTGGAGACAATGATGTTGTGGCGCGAGGTGGTGACCCGCGTCGGCAAGGACTATACGGATGTGGAACTGACCCATCTCTATGTCGACGCAGCCTCCATGGCGCTGATCCGCAATCCCAGGCAGTTTGACGTCATCGTCACCGGAAATGTCTTCGGTGACATCCTCTCCGATGCCGCAGCGATGCTTGCTGGTTCAATCGGCATGCTGCCGTCGGCCTCGTTGGGTGTCGGAAACAAGGGGCTCTACGAACCTGTCCACGGCACCGCACCCGACATTGCGGGCCGCAATATTGCCAATCCGCTGGCAGCGATTCTGTCGGTAGCGCTGATGCTGCGCTATTCTTTCTCGCTGGAACATGAGGCCGCGCGCATCGAGGCTGCGGTCCGCTCGGTGCTTGCCGCCGGCTACCGCACCGCCGACATTATGCGGCCCGGCTGCCGCAGGGTCTCCACCAGCGAGATGGGTGACGCCGTTGTAGAGGTTCTCGTCGCCGGAACCAGCAGGCAGGCGGTCGGCTGATCCGTCCTATGCGTCGCAAGCTCCCGGGAAGGAGAGGCCGTCTCCTGCCCGGGCGTCTTCAATCCAGGTCTGACGCTCGACTGAAATCCCGGGTGGGCGCAAAAGGAGTGCGACACGCGATGAAATTGCTGCGCTATGGCGAGCCGGGTGCTGAAAAGCCTGGCATTCTCGACCGCAAGGGCCTCATTCGTAATCTGTCCGGTCATGTCTCCGATATTGCCGGAGACGCTGTGTCCCAGCGGACTCGACGCGCTCCGTGCGATCGATATCGCCAGTCTCCCGGTCGTCGAGGGCAATCCACGCATTGGCCCTTGCGTCGCCGGGACCGGCAAGTTCGTCTGCATCGGGCTGAATTATTCCGACCATGCCGAGAAACCGGCGCCACGGTGCCGGTCCGAGCCGATTATCTTCATGAAGGCAACTTCGGCGATCACCGGTCCATACGACGGGTCGAGATCCCACGCGATTTCGAAAAGACCGACTGGGAGGTCGAACTCGGCGTCGTTATCGGCAAGACCGCGAAATACATCTCGGAAGACGAGGCGATGGACCATGTCGCTGGCTATTGTGTCGTCAACGACTTATCCGAGCGCGCCTTCCAGGCCGAACGACAAGGTCAGTGGACCAAGGGCAAGTCGGCCGACACCTTCGGCCCGCTCGGCCCCTGGCGGTCACCGCGGACGAGGTGTCCGATCCGCAGGCCCTTAAGATGCACCTCGAGGTCAACGGCAAAGCCTTCCAGAACGGCTCGACAGCGACCATGGTCTACGGCGTGCGACACTTGGTATCCTATCGGTCGGCAGTTCATGAGCCTGCGCCCCGGCGATATCATTTCCACCGGCACTCCGCCCGGCGTGGGCCTCCGGTCAGAAGCCGAGATCTTTCTCAAAGGCTGGCGATGTCATTACCTTGGGCATCGAGGGTCTTGGCGAACAGGCATAGCGATCGTTCATGACGGTTGAAATCGACAACGGCTTTGACGTGGCGCCAGCGATTAAAATCATCAAAGGCTGATGATCGCCGTTCCCCACCCCAACAGGGACCTTTCCCATCGCCCACTAATGTTGGCATCTGACATTCCAAGACCCGCCGGAGCAGGCATGCACTTCAATTTTTCCGACCTCAAGCCCATCGAGCGATACAAGCTCCTGTCCTCCACCATCACGCCCCGTCCTATCGCCTGGGTTTCCACCATCAGCGAAATCGGTCAGCGCAACGCCGCGCCGTTCTCCTTCTTCAATGTTTTCGGCGAAGATCCGCCGGTGGTCGGCTTCTCGATCAACGACCGCAGTCCCGGCGACCGGAAGGACACAGGCTGTAACGTCCGCGCCACCGGCGAGTTCGTCGTGAACCTGGTCGACGAGGATCGGCTAAAGGTCATGAACATCACGGCCACTGAATACGGCCCGGCCGTCGACGAGTTCACCGTCTCCGGGCTGAGCTCGCAGGCCTCGCTTTCGATCGGCGCGCCGCGCATCGCAGAAAGCCCGGTGTCCTTCGAGTGCAAGCTGATGCAGATCGTCGAGCTGGGGCCAAACCGTTCGCTTATCCTAGGCCTTGTGCAAATCATGCATATCCGCGACGACCTGCTCATCAATCCAGAACGCTTCCATGTCGATACGGCGAAGATGCGCGTCGTCGGGCGGATGCAGGGTAACAGCTACATTGTCTGCGACGACATTTTCGAGATGGCACGCCTTCAGCCATAAGCCGGATTGCGGGAAGCGGCGCTTCGTTCACGGTGTTCGGCGCGCGTCGAGCGGGTGTCAGGGCGGCGGAGCGAGAGCGACCCTATGGAGTTTTGGCGTATAACCGAGGCAAGTCGTTCGAGCCATGGATGACCCTAGCTGTGTCCCGATAGCGTTGCTCTCTGTAGCGGTTGTGGCTCAAACAGCAGCGAAGACGATCGTTGCCAGCGTCGTAGAGAACGGTGCATCCGCGACTGCGTGGTCTCAAAGCGCAGCCGACAATAACGCCATTTGGCCCTTTCGTGTCAGTCGGCGACAGCCCCGAGACTGAGCCATGGCGTTGCTTGCGCCGACGCCTTCTCATGATCTTTGATCGCCGGCAGTTCCGCCAGAGTGTCGTCGATGAAATCATTGCCCTTCAGCAGCCGCTCCCGGTCGGAATCGACAATCAAGAACGGCACTGTGCCAAGCCGGAGGTGGCTGAGGTCGCGCCTTTCCAGGTCCACCGTGAAGCGCGCTTCCTGCGGATTCGCCGCCGCGCGTAGGCACTCTGCTAGCACGTCCTCGCTGACGGTCGCAGGAATGATGCCGTTGTTGATGCAGTTCGCCTTGAATATATCGGCGAACATGGAGGAGATCAGGCAGCGTATGCCGAATGATTTCAGTGCCCAGGGCGCGTGCTCGCGCGACGAACCGGAGCCGAAATTACGCCCCGCGATGATGATCGTCGCCTCGTCATAGGGCTGCTTGTTGAGGATAAAGTCCGGATCTGGTGTGCCGTCTGGTCTGTAACGCAGGCTGTGAAACAGGAACGGTGCCATCGCGTTGCGATCCGGCTTGCGCAGGAACTGCTGGGGATAGATCAGGTCTGTGTTGATGTCGGACATCGGAAAGGGCGCGGCGATGCCGCTGTGTCCGGAGATCGGTTCCATATTCGCCTCAGATCAGTTCGCGCACGTCTGTCAAATGGCCGGTGATCGCCGCTCCCGCGGCCATGGCGGGGCTCATCAGATGCGTACGCGCACCGCGCCCCTGTCGCCCTTCGAAATTCCGGTTCGATGTCGATGCGCATCGTTCGCCAGGCTTCAGCCGCTCGCCATTCATCGCCAGGCACATCGAGCAGCCAGGCTCACGCCAGTCGAAGCCGGCCTCGATGAAGATCTGGTCGAGTCCCTCCTGCTCAGCCTGGTCCTTGACCGGCCCCGAACCAGGCACAATCCAGGCGGTCGTACCGTCGGCAACCTTGCGCCCCCGCACCACTGCGGCCGCGGCCCGCAAATCCTCGATGCGGCCATTGGTGCACGAGCCGATGAAGACGTGATCAACGTGGATGTCGGTCAGCGCCTGTCCGGGCTGCAGGCCCATGTAGTCGAGTGCGCCTTGGATACTGGTGCGCTCGCTCTCGTTGTCGCAGGACGAAGGGTTTGGCACCCTGCCTACGATCGGCAGCGATTGGCCGGGATTGGTGCCCCAGGTGACGAAGGGTACTACGTCGGATCCGGCGATTTCGACATCCGCGTCGAAGAACGCATCCGGATCTGACTTCAGCGAGCGCCACGAATCCACTGCCCGGCCCCACATTTCGTCCTTCGGCGAGTATTTGCGTCCTTCCAGATAGGCGATGGTCTTCTCGTCGGGCGCCACCATGCCGGCGCGCGCGCCGCCCTCGATCGACATGTTGCACAGCGTCATGCGCTGTTCCATGGTCAGCGCCCGAACCGCCTCCCCCTGGTATTCGATGACGTGGCCGGTACCACCTGCCACGCCGATCGTATGCAGAATCGAAAGGATTAGGTCTTTCGCCGTTGCGCCGGAGGGCAGTTCGCCCTTCACGTTGACACGCATCGACTTGGACTTGCGCTGCACGATGGTCTGCGTCGCCAGCACGTGCTCGACCTCGGAGATGCCGATGCCAAAGGCGAGTGCCCCGAATGCGCCATGGGTGGAGGTGTGGCTGTCGCCGCATACCAGCAGCGCGCCGGGCAGCACAAAGCCGAGTTCAGGCCCGATCACGTGGACGATACCCTGCCGGCGGTTGCCGACCGAATAGACGTCGATACCGGCCTGCCCGCAGTAGACCTCAATGTCCTGGACCATCTTGCGGGCGTCCTCATCCTCATAGGCGATCCCGTTGACGCGGGGCGTCGTGGGAACGACGTGGTCGGCCACGCCGATCGTCAGATCGGGACGGTGCACCTTGCGCCCGCGCGCACTTAGCCCCGAAAATGCGTAAGTCGCGACACCTTCATGAACCAGATGTCGGTCGACAAAGAGAATTGCCCTGTTGTCGCCCAGTGGCTTGACGACATGGGCATCCCAGATTTTTTCATACAGCGTCTTCGCCATGGTGACCTCTTCGCGGCTGCGCCTGATTGCATCTGCCGAGGACACTCGCTGAACGGAGCATGCGACTGGACACCAGGCGCTCGTCGTCGGCGAAATCCACAGAGGTATCAGGCCGCCCGCAATCTAGGAGTTAGCCCACACGCCTTGAAGGCTCATTTCGACATGGCTCCGTCGCGAACGACGATGCGGATCACGCCACGGTTCAGTTGCTTCCGCCCGCCGCATTTTCAAAATCAGCGGAACGGCTGGACAGTTCTGCCTCCCAGCCCTGTCAGGCGTTGGTCGGCATTCCCAAGCCGACGCCTAAACGGTCGGTCATGAAGGCTCCGATCCCGGCACGCCTTCCTACACGCAACGAGACGGAGAATAGTCAGACACCAAGATAGTCGAGTAGACTTTGTTCCTCATCAGCCATCTGGAGATTCGTCAATTCCTTTACGATCTTCCCGTTCTCGATCATGTAGTATCTGTCCGTAACCTCAGCCGCAAACTGAAGATTCTGTTCGACCAATAGAATTGTCAGACCGGTCGACTTGATATCATTAATGATCGCACCGATTGCATCGACAACTACAGGAGCCAAGCCCTCGGTTGGCTCATCAAGCAAGAGGAACGACGCTCCCATATAGAGCGGACGCGCAATCGCGAGCATCTGCTTCTCTCCGCCAGACAGAGACGCTGCCTTTTGCAGGCGCCGTGCCTTGAGAATCGGGAAATGCTGGTAGATCCGTTCAAGTGGCCATCCTGTGGTTTTGTTCGGCCGACCGATGGTCAGATTTTCATAAACGTTCAATGTCGAAAATATGCCGCGGTCCTCAGGGGCAAAGCCCACTCCCATCCTGCAAATGCGCTCGGGCGAAAGGTCGATGATTTCCGAGCTGCCAAAACGGATGCTTCCCGTCCGGCGCGGTATGTCACCAATAACGGATTTAAGCAGCGTGGTCTTGCCGGCGCCGTTGCGCCCCACCAGCGTCACGACCTCGCCTGCGTCGACTGACAGGCCGACGCTCTGCAATATATGGCTTTCACCATAATAGGCATCGAGATTTCTTATCTCCAACATACTCAATGGCGTTTTCCCAGATAGGCTTCGATTACGCGAGGGTCCTTTCGTACGTCGTCATAGCGCCCGCAAGCGAGCAGAGCACCCTGCTGCATGACGATGATTTCGTCGGCGACATCGGCGATGACTCCAAGATTGTGCTCCACAACGATGATCGTGCGCTCGCGGGACAATTGGGCGATTAGGTCAGTTGTGCGTGACACGTCCGCACTCGTCATCCCTGCGGTCGGTTCGTCGAGAAGAAGGATCACCGGGTGCGCCGCCAAGGAGATCGCGAGTTCCAAGGCCCGTTTGCGGCCATAGGAAAGATCACTGGCCGGCCGCTCGCGCAAAGATGGCGGAATGCCGACCTGATCCAGCAAAGCGTTTGCTTCAGGTCTGTGGTTCTCGTGCCAGCCTGACTTCGCCAGCACTTTGGCGCCCCCATGCGCTCGCCGTTGCACCGACAGGACAACATTGTCCATGACCGCCAGATTGGGAAAAATGCTGGTGATTTGAAAACTTCGCACGATTCCGCGCCGTGCAAACTGTTCGGTGCGCAGCGAAGTCATGTCTTCACCGTTAAACAGCAGACGACCACGCTTGGGCCGATAAAAACCGCTCAAGATATTGAACAGAGTGGTCTTGCCGGCGCCGTTCGGTCCGATGATCCCGTAAACCGGCTTTTTCTCGAACTTCAAGCTGATGTTGTTGATGGCCGTGAAACCGCCAAAGCTCATTGTGACCGACTGCAGTTCAAGGAGCGGCACGTCTGTCGAACCCGCCCCGTAGACGGAGTTACTAACGCCAGGATCAGGCATCGGCCACCTCTCCGGTTGTTGCAATCTGGTTCGGATTTGCAGCGTAAAGCTCACCCTTTGCCGGCATATCGGGCGACGTGGCGCGATCGACCGAATGATGCACGATCTCGCCGAGTATTCCGCGTCGGAACAACAGTACGACGGCCACGAACAGAAGGCCGAGGAACAGGCTGCCATTGTCCGTGATTGTCGACAACGTATTGCGCATGAGCAAAACGATGCCACTGCCTAGAAATGGCCCGAAGATGGTACCGGCGCCGCCAAGCAGCGTCATCATGATAGGCTCTCCAGAAGCGCGCCATGAGACCATTTCAAGGGTAACAAATTGATGGTTAAGGGCATAGAGAGCGCCGCCGATCGAGCACACGACCGCCGAAAATACATACGCCTTCACACGCAAGCCGTAGACGCTGTAGCCAAGGCTCATCATGCGCTGCTCGTTCTCGCGGGCGCCGAGAAGCGCAAGGCCGTACGGCGACTTTAAAAGTCGAATTACCGTGAAAATCACCAAGGCAGCGGCAGCGAGGCAAACATAATAGAAGATCCGGTCGTCCTTGAGGTCCAAGCCCAGGAGCGTTGGTCGAACCAATCCGTGCAACCCGTCCTCACCGCCCGTGTAGTCGGGAAACTGATTGACGACGAAATAAACGATCGACGCGAATGCAAAGGTGATCATGGAGAAATAGATCCCTTTCTTTCTTGCGACGATGAAGCCAAAAAGAAGGCTTACAATCGTGCTCAGGGCGACGCCGCCGAGCAGCGAAAGGAACATCGGAGCCCCGAACTTAACCATCAGGATCCCGGTGACGTAGGCCGACATGCCCCAATAGGCAGCCTGGCCGAACGAGAGGAGTCCGCCGATCGCGAACAACAGATCGAAACCAACCGCAAACAGCCCCCAAAGGATAATGTCGGTCGCAAGGACCGGATAGACCAGCCACGGAAGCAAAAGCGTTGCCGCCAGCGCAATGAGGGCGGTGGGTCGGCTCAAGAACACCCGCCGCGCACGCTCGGTCATCGGTGTATAATGCAGCGCGAAATGCGAAATATCGATGCCTTGGAAAATCCCGCCCGGGCGTATTAGAAGCACGACAAGCATCAGAATGTATATGACTGCGGAGGCCGCCGGCGCATAGAAGATGGCCGCGATAGCCGAGACGAGGCCTGAGGCAAAGCCCATGATTGCCGATCCGGCGATCGAGCCCATGCCGCCGGCGACGACCACGGCGAAGACGAAATTGATCATTTCCTCTCCCATGAATGGCGACACGTTGCGCATCGGTGCGGAAAGCGCCCCCGCGAGCCCAGCCAGAGCGGAGGCGAAAAAGAACGTGCCGGACACGAGAAGGGGCACATTGCCGCCGAAGCATTTAAGCAGATCGGGCCGCTCCGATGCCGCGCGGATCAGCGCTCCCAGGCGCGTGCGCTCAAGCGCCAAATATGTGCCCAGGCATAGAAATACCGATACCACAACGACGAAGAGTCGATATTTAGGGTATGAGGCGAAGCCGAGGCTGACGGCACCCTTGAGAAGGTCAGGCACCAGGTATGGCGCCGACGTAACGCCGTAAAAAATTCGAACAACGTCTTCGATGATCAGCGAGAGGCCGAAGGTCAAAATCAGGATGTAGGCGAGATCCAAGCCATAAAGTCGGCGGATGAGCAGCCGCTCAATAATCACACCAAGCAGTCCGACCAGAACGGCGGAAATGAGAAAGCCCAGCCAAAGCGAAACACCGAGATGCGATCCCAGAATCACCGCGACGATTGCGCCCAGCATGAACATCGCGCCATGCATGAAATTGACCACACGCATCATGCCGAAGATGATGCTCATGCCGAGACTCATCAACGCCAGGACACCTCCCGTCACAAGTCCGTTGAAGAGCAAAATTGCATAGTAAGACATTGGCCGGCCTCGGTTGCGTTGCGGATGAACGCCTCCCTCCGTCGGCGATCAGCCGATGGCGGGAGGCATGCTTCTTCCGCTACCAATCGTGCTTGCAGGTGCTTTCTGCTTCCGGGTAGTACGCCTCCTCCCCTGGAACCGACCCGACGATGTTAAAAAAGTCGCTGTCGTTCTTGACCTCCGATGCGGGTTTCACCTGGCCAATAAAGGTACGCTTCACCACAAGATGGTCGCGCTTGCGCATGAGCGCGTCCTTGGTGAACATGTCGCTGAAACGCCGACCTTCTAGGGCTTCCGTTACCTTGTCGGGATCGTCCGTCCCGATTTCTTGGACGGCCTTCAGTACTTGATAGACGGCAGAATAGTTGCCCGCGTGTATGTCACCAGGGTAGAAGCTCAGCTTCTCGCGGAAACGCTTTGTGAATTTCCGGGTTTCGTCGTCGAGATCCCAATACCAGATCAGCGCGGCGTTTACGCCGGCCCACGTGTCCGGCCCGAGAGCCTTCACATCAGAAAGATTCAACTGTCCGGGAACAATCTTCATTCCGGCATCCATCAAGCCGAATTCACGGGCCTGCTTAACCGCGTTGCGCAGATCCTGTCCGGATTCAAGGATGCCAATAGCCTCGGCGCCAGCCGCCTGCGCTTTGAGAAGATAGCTTGAGAAATCGTCGTTCGGGAACGGCACCATATCCACCCCAACGACCTCCCCACCATTTTGCTTAACGGCACTCGAGAAAGAAGCCAGCAATGACTTTCCGAAGGCAAAGTCGGCTGTGATAAAATACCATTTTTTGGTGCCGTCCTGGGTCATTTTCTTGACCGGCGCGGACATGGCTGAGGTATCGTATCCATAGTGCCAAGTGTATTTGCCGCAGGCTTCATTAGTAAGCGCCATGGTTCCCGGGCTAACGAAGGTCGTCAGAATGTGCCTTTCGTTGGCGAGCTTGGCTATGGCGATGGCTGCAGCGGAACTCGACACGTCGGTAATGAGGTTCACGCCCTGAGAGTCTATGATCTCGCGCGCCTTATTGACCGAGAGTGCAGGATCCAGCTTGTTGTCGACGACGATGACATTGATCGGTACGCCGTTGACCTTTCCACCGAAGTCATCAACAGCCATCTTGGCGAATTCAACGTCACCGGGACCCGATGTTTCTGAGTAAACCGAAGAAAGATCGGTCAACATCAGGATATTGAACTGTTTGGCTTTCATCTGGGCATACGCCGGAACGGTACCTGCAAAAGCGATAGCCGCCAGCAGGCCAGCGGCGACCAATGATTTTATCCGCATTTCAACTCCTCCTCCTCGAAAACAGGCATCCTAGCCGTGAGCCACTCCAGTGACCGCATCTTATTGTCATTCGATTTTTAGCGGCAACGAAAGCAATGGGAGAAGTCTCCTATGGGCAGCACGTCATCGCGTTTGGAGATGCACCACATCGCGCCCATCCCATCGCCATGGTAAACTCCAGAACATCCGCGGGCCAACCTCGAATGATTTCCGCGTGCGCCAAGGTTTTACCGCGTTTCACAGATCGCGGCGCCCCTCTGGTGACCGAGCGACACTAGTAGGCGGAACATTCGTGTATGTTCGCGACGCTTCATCCCATGGGCGCTGCCGAGCACCAGCGCCCTCAATTCAGTATCTTCTTCCTCACCTCGAAAGGGCCCATTACGGAACCTGTCCCGAGCGGCAAAACAGGTGAGAGGACGGTCTTGGTGTCCGCTTTGAAATTTCGGCTCTTGAGTTTCTGATTGACCGGATGTGAGGCGCAAAGCTGTCATCATCGCCTTAGCGCTCCAATGCAGCGCCGGGTTACGACGAGAAGCCACGGTGATCGCGGCGACACTCACTTTGCGTAAACATCAGTCGTGCAGAGAGCGCTTGAACAGATAAGCGCTCAGCTCCGTTGTTGATCGGTCCGTCACAGTATCGAGCAAATGCGATTGTGACCAAGCGTAAAAGATCACTAATAATCATAAGATACAGTCCGGCGCGCCAAACAATGGGTGCTGGACAACATCGCCAGCCACGGCGGCGATCCAAGCCGAATAAGCGTCAGCGGCCATTCGGCCGGCGCACATCCGGCTACATTCCTGTTTGAAAAGACACCAGCGTCGTCACACGTCCGCGCAGCACTGCTGCTGGGCGGCCTCTACGATCTTAAGCCCCTGCGGACGTCCTTCCTCGTGCCGTTGATGGGCATCACTGACGAGGAGGCTACCACTTTTACGCCGATGGTGCGGCAGCACGATCCGGGCACGGCAGTGACCATCATGGTCGGAGATCAGGAAACGCCGCCATTTCATCGGCAAGCCGCAGAGTTCGCGACGCGGCTGCGTGCGCAGGGGCTCGCCGTGAGCGGCCTTTGTCTGCTCGATAAACATCATATGAACAGCGTTGCGGATCTAGGCATCAGCGGGAAACAAGCTGGCGACTGCTTGATAGCGATGATCGAAGGAAACCGCCTTTACGAGGAAGCTCGGGAAAGTGAGCCGAGACCCAGCCGGCTTTTCTGCAACATCGTCCACACGCGCGCACCCACAGGAGCCCCCCGACACCAATGCAATCTTGCCTTCAAGGCCGAGGTCCATGTGCATTCCTTCCCGATAGCTACGGCTCCGATCCAATCAATCTGGGCCCTGTTCGCCAGCCGCAGGGATCATTCCTGGCTAGCATGCAAAAAACTCCTGAATGACACTTTCGAGCGCTGTTTCTGAACTCATGCTTTCATTCTTAGTTCGCATGGCCCGTCCAGATCATGCGCCCCTCCAGCAGGTTCTTAGTCCGCAGTCCAACCGCCGTCGATAACCATGGACGATCCCGTCATGAGAGAG
Source organism: Mesorhizobium sp. BH1-1-4 (assembly GCF_020165665.1). NCBI lineage: Bacteria > Pseudomonadati > Pseudomonadota > Alphaproteobacteria > Hyphomicrobiales > Phyllobacteriaceae > Mesorhizobium > Mesorhizobium sp. BH1-1-4. The sequence continues at coordinate 744,953 of NZ_JAIUIN010000001.1, read as the reverse complement.
GATGCATCGGACGCCAGGAAGACAACCGCCCCGGTTATGTCGTCGACATGACCGATGCGGCCAAGCTTTATCTTGAACAGCACCTCCGCCCTGAAGGCCTCATTCTTGAGAAAATTCTGAGCGAGCGGCGTTTCGACAAACGTCGGGCAGACGGTGTTGATACGGATCTTATATGGAGCCAGGTCGATTGCCGCCGCTTTGGTCATGCCCTCCATCGCCCATTTCGAGGCGCAGTAGACACTGCGCGTCGCAGCGCCGACATGACCCATCTGCGACGACATGTTTATGATGCTGCCGCTCACGCCCTGCTCCACCATGCGTCGCGCGACGATCTGCGCGACAAAGAAGGAAGCGCGCAGATTGAGACCGATGATATCGTCGAAATCGAGTTGTGTTACATTGAGAAATGGGTTGGTGCGGTTCATCCCGGCATTGTTGACCAGCACATGAAAAGCTGACCTGTGTGACACTGCTTCACTCACTGCCTCAACGTCCCGGATATCGAGAGCGATGGCTTCGGCTCGTCCGCCCGAGCGAATGATATTGGCTGCGGCAGCCTCCACCTCGCTCAATGTGCGAGCGGCCAGAACCACCTCGGCCCCATAGTGGGCGAGCGCGTGTGCGGCAGCCAGTCCCAAACCCCGTCCGGCACCCGTAATGAGCGCTCGTTTTCCGTCCAGCCTGAAACTTGGCGCAACCTGATTGTCCTCCATAAATCTCTCTCCATTTCTTTGAATTGGGAATACGTATGCGCGCACATTTGCTAAATTAGAATGGGGCGTTGATAGTTCAGGCGGTTGCCGCACCGATGTTGGTAGAGCCGCGAATGATCAGTTCGCCGGGTATGCGAATAGCCGCTGGTGGAAAGTCTGCCGGATCAAACAGCAGGGAGAGCGACCGCCCCACCATCGCCTCGATCGGCTGGCGGAAGGTGGTGAGGTCGTATGCCGGCCAGGCGGCCGAGGGAATGTCATCGAAGCCAACGATGGACACATCGCGCGGAACTTTGAGCCCAAGACCGAAGCGCGCGGCGTCCAGCGCGCCAAGCGCCATCACATCGGCGATGCAGAAGATGGCGTCCGGCGGCGTCGGACCGGAAAGAAGGTCGATTGCGGCCCCGTAGCCCCCGCCATAGGTGTTCTCGCCGAATTTCTCGCCGATGATTTCGAGTCCATGGCGGCGCAATTCATCCTGAAAGCCAGCACAACGTTCGCGATGGGTCGACGTATCAGGGCGGCCCCCGATAAGGGCTATGCGTCTATGGCCTGCAGCAACAAGAAGGGCGGCAACTTCCATGGAAGCCGACCTGTTCTCACAACACACCGAATTTATCGAAAAGTCGTCGACGGAGCGATTGAATAAAACCACCCGGGTGTTCCTATTGTGCAGAATGTCGCGCATTCGCGACGACAACACAGCTGACGTCACGATCAAACCGTCGATCTCGTATTGGAGCATCGATGGCAGCACGTCATCGACTTCAAAACCCTTGGGCACGGAAAGCAGCAGGAGCTGCTTGCCCATGGCGTTGAGCTTCTGGGTGTAGATTTCCAGGACGGCCGGGTAGAACGGATTGAGGATGTCGGCCATGATCAGGCCAACCATATTTGTCTTCTTCGTCTGCAGGCTGCGCGCGATCCCATTTGGCGTGTAGCCTAAGCGCTCTGCGGTCTTGCGGATTTTCTTCTTCGTCTCCTCCGAGATTCTCCCATCACCGGCCAGCGCGCGAGAAACAGTCGATTGCGATACGCCAGCCTCCCGTGCGACATCCACCGAAGTTGACCGTCTCATGCATTGGATCCTTGCGCAAATCAGCTTTTGCGCCTGTTATGCTGCCTTGCGCGCAGCAATAGCAAGACGATGCGCGAGATCAAACGCTGCTGTCAGGCCGGCGGGGTCGGCGCGATTTTGGCCGACAATGTCGTAGGCTGTTCCTTGTGAGGCGGTAACGATTGGCAGCGGCAATCCGCCAAGAACGGTCGAGGTGTTGGCGAAACCGAGCGTCTTCAGCGCGATCTGGCCCTGATCGTGGAACATGGTGACGATCAGGTCTAGCTTTTCCGGCCCCACGCGTAGAAAGACGGTATCGGCCGGATAAAGGCCGGCGACATCGTATCCAAGCTCCTTTAGCCTTTCGATAGCGGGAAGGATAATCTCGATCTCCTCAGTGCCCATTGCGCCGCCTTCTCCCAGATGCGGGTTAAGGCCGGCAACGGCTATTCTCGCACGTTTGCCGCTTGATGATTCGACAGCCTTGGCGCCGGCCACCGTGGCCGCAATGATTGACTCCACGGAGATGTTGTCGGCCACTGCGCGGAGCGGGATATGCGAGGTTACGCGGGCGGTCCAAAGAGCCCCCTGGTTATTCATTTCACAGCAGAAGCCGGCAACACCGAGGCGGCTCGAGAAAAAATGCAGTTCGTCGATCGCCTTATGACCGGCCAGCCACATCGCCTGCTTGTTGAGTGGACCATAGACAATCGCATCTAGCTGCCCTGCCCCGGCCGCGTCTGCTGCATTCTCCAGCGCAGCGAGCGTGGCAGCGCCGCCCTCCGCGCTCGCCACGCCGGGTTTGTAGCCGCCTCGATCCAGACCTGAAATCAGCGCCACGCCGCCATGCTCAGGAATCAATGAAACGCTGTCGACGACTGGGATTTCAGCATCGAGACCGGCGATGCGCATTCCGTCGCGAAAGCTCCCTTTCCCACAAAAGACGGCAACGCGAAGGTCACTCAGACGCCCCTTTGCATCGACCAGTTTGGCACAAAGTTCGGGACCGACACCGGATGGGTCGCCAGCGACGAGGCCGATTGTTGTCACGGTCATTTCTCACTCCTGTTTGACAAACTCGTTTCAAATGTCTAACAGAGTGCATACGTATGCTCAATCAAAAACCGACAAAAGCCACTTCGCATGAACGCCTCGGCAACAGACTCACTTGAAACGCGCATCGCCGCACAATCGGCCGAAGCGAGCCGCCTTTCGGGCCAGATCGTTTATGGCGGTCGATTGAGGAAGGCGCTCACGCATGCGCAGTTCGATGTCGAGAACCCGGCGACCGAAGAGGTCATTGGGTACGCGCCCCGCTGCGGTACCGAGGATGTCGATGCCGCAGTCAATGCGGCCTCTTTGGCATTCCGGTCGTGGTCGGCCCTGCCGGCGAGAGAGCGCGGCGCCCTGCTCATTCGGGCAGCTGACCATCTCGACGGTTTCCGCGAAGACATCGCACGGCTGTCGTCCCTGGAGACAGGCAACGCACTGCCGACCCAATCGCGCAATGAAGTGCGCACCATGGTCGATATACTGCGCTATTTCGGCGGCTTGGCTGGAGAGATCAACGGCCTCACCTATCCGCCGGATCCAGGCCGGCTGCTCTATACGCGGCGCGAGGCGCTTGGCGTCGTTGGGGCAATCATCCCGTGGAATGCACCGCTGATGCAGCTTGCCAGCAAGATCGCCCCGGCACTCGCGGCGGGCAACACCGTCGTGTTGAAACCGGCCGAACAGGCACCCCTGGCAGTGCTTCGAGTGTTCGAACTGCTGCAGGAGGTTCTGCCAGCCGGCGTCGCAAACGCTCTTACCGGGCTCGGAGAGGAAGCGGGTCGCCTGCTTTGCCAACATCCGGCGGTACGCAAGATCAGCTTCACCGGATCGAGCGCGGTCGGCGCCATGATCATGCACTACGCCGCCGACAAGATCGTTCCAGTCACAGCCGAACTCGGCGGCAAGAATCCGAACATCGTCCTGGCCGATGCCAATATCGATCGCGCGGCGCGTGGCATTCTGCAGGGGCTCCGGCTTCAGCGTCAGGGCCAGTCGTGTTCCGCCGGTACGCGGATCTATATCCACGACGCCATTTATGATGCGGTGATCGAGCGCGTGCTGGCCGGCATTACGTCTTTTCGGGTTGGAAACCCGCTGGATGAAGCGACACAGGTGGGCTGTATCGTATCGCGCAAGCAGTTCGATCGTGTCGAACGCTACATCGAAATGGCGCGGCAGACGCCCGGCGCCCGTATCCTTTGCGGCGGCCAGCGTCCCGAAGGCCTGGACAAGGGTTACTACTACTCGACGACGCTGATCGAGGGCGTTCCCGCAAGCTCACCCGTTTGCCGCGACGAGATCTTCGGGCCGGTCGCGACTGTCTCACGCTTTACCGATTTCGAGACCGTGCTGCAGGAGGCCAACGATACGCCTTACGGCCTCGCGGCAACGATTTTCACGGAAAACCTCCCGGCGGCTTTCGACTTCGTGTCGCGCATCGAAGCTGGCTTCGTGCAGGTCAACCAATTTGCCGTCGCGGAAGCCAACATCGAATACGGAGGGACGAAAATGAGCGGCATGGGACGTGAGCTCTCGCTGGCGAGCATGATCCAGCATTTCACCTGGTCGAAGACGGTCATCGTCAACACGTCGGCTGCCTGACCGGAGGATGCCCAATTGAAAATTGTCGCTTTCCTTGGTCTTGGCAATATGGGTCAACCAATGACCCGCAATCTGGTCCAAGCCGGCTTTCAAGTCATTGGCTTCGATCCGTCTTCGGCGGCACTCGACGCGGCTGAGAAGCAGGGCGTGCAGCGTGCAGCCTCCGCCGCCGAGGCGGCTTCGTCGGCCGATGTGGTTATCACCATGCTTCCGACCGGAGACAATGTCCGCGACGCCTATCTTGGAGTGTCGGGTCTCATCGCGGTATCCCGCAAGGGTGCGCTGCTAATGGATAGCAGCACGATTTCATCAACCGTTACTGTGGAAATCGCGACTGCCGCCCGCGCAGCGGGCCGGCGCATGATCGACGCACCTGTTTCGGGTGGAACGCCTCGAGCTCATTTGGGCAGCCTGACCTTCATGGTCGGCGGCGAAGCCTCGGATGTCGAGGAGGCCCGACCGCTGCTCGAGGCGATGGGGCAGCGCATCTACCATGTCGGAGCATCGGGAGCGGGCCATACGGCAAAGCTCTGCAACAATATCTTGTCGGGGATCTGCATGGCGGGAACCGTCGAGGCGCTGGCACTCGGTGTCGCCAATGGGCTCGACCCGGCTGTGCTGAGTGATGTCATGCGCAATTCCTCGGGCAACAACTACGCGCTTGAGCGCTATCATCCATTCCCGGGTCTGATGGAGAATGTGCCCTCTGCCAACGGTTTTGCCGGCGGTTTCCGCTCGGATTTCCAGTTGAAGGACATGCGGCTCGCCAAGGAACTGGCGAACAGCTCGAAAGTCTTGGCAGCTATGGGCAATCTCGCGACCGAGCTCTTCGCCATCCATTGCCAGAACGGACATGCCGGCGAGGACTATTCGAGCATCATCAAACTGGCGCTCGATCTCGACAGCTACTTCGAAGGCAGGACGACGGAAGGAGCGACCAAGTGATCCGCAAGCTCAAAGAGGGGCGCGATCCGAGCGCGGTGGCAGCCGATCAGGCCACCATCAGAGCCACGGTTGAGGGCATCATCGCCAATGTCCGTGCGCGTGGCGATGTTGCGGTGCGCGAGCTTTCGATCCGCTTCGACAAATGGGACCGCAAGGATTTTCGCCTCACTGATGCTGAAATACGCGCCTGCCTTGCCGAACTGTCCGAACAGAACCTGAGCGACATTCGCTTTGCGCAGGAACAGGTTCGCAACTTCGCGCAGCATCAGCGGGAAGCGTTGCGCGATATCGAGATCGAGACCTTGCCAGGCGTTGTTCTTGGACACAAGAACATCCCGGTCCAGTCCGTCGGCTGCTATGTGCCGGGTGGAAAGTATCCGTTGCTGGCCTCCGCCCATATGTCGGTCATTACGGCCAAGGTTGCTGGCGTACCGCGCATCCTCACGGCGGCGCCACCTTATAAGGGGCGCCCCGCCCCGGCAATCGTTGCGGCGCAGCATCTGGCAGGCGCGGATGAAATCTACTGTCTCGGCGGTGTGCAGGCAGTGGCCGCCATGGCACTGGGCACGCAAAGCATCCAGTCCGTCGACATGTTGGTCGGTCCAGGCAACGCCTTCGTGGCGGAAGCCAAGCGCCAGCTCTATGGGCAGGTCGGCATCGATCTCTTTGCCGGCCCAACCGAAACGCTGGTCATTGCCGATGACAGCGTCGACGCCGAACTATGCGCGACCGATCTTCTCGGCCAGGCCGAGCATGGCCCCAACTCACCGGCAATCCTGCTGACCAATTCAGAGGCACTCGCCAAAGCCACGATCGCAGAGGTCGAAAGGCTGCTGACCATCCTGCCGACTGCCGTCGTCGCCCGTCGCGCATGGGAAGACTACGGCCAGGTCATCCTGTGTTCGACGGAAGGCGAAATGATCGGCGAAGCAAACCGCATTGCGTCGGAGCACGTCCAGGTAATGACCCGTGACCCGGATATCTTTCTCGAGCGGATGACGAACTACGGTGCGCTTTTTCTCGGGCCGCGAACCAATGTCGCCTACGGCGACAAGGTGATTGGAACCAACCATACGCTGCCGACGGCGGGAGCCGCCCGCTACACCGGCGGCCTCTGGGTCGGCAAGTTCCTGAAGACCGTTACCTATCAACGCGTCCTGACCGATCAGGCCTCGGCCATGATCGGCGAATACTGTTCGCGCCTTTGCATACTTGAAGGATTCGCCGGCCATGCCGAGCAGGCGAACGTTCGTGTCCGTCGCTATGGCGGGCGCAATGTTCCCTATGCGGCCGCCGCTGAATGAATCGCGGTGACGACTGCGGATGCTGGAAGAGGAGCTGGCATCCAATCTGAGATGGGTTGTCCCGGGACGGTGAGGAGACAGACGTGACTGATATGCTGATGGTGGATGCTCATGTCCACTTCTGGAATCCGGAGCAGAACTACTATCCGTGGCTGAACGATCGGCCTCTGATCCCGTTCCGCTATGGCGACTACTCCTTGATATGCCGACCCTATCTGCCGGCCGACTACAAGCGGGACGCTGCCGGCCACAACGTCGTCAAGACGGTCTATATCGAAGCCGAGTGGGATCCGAGCGATCCGATCGGCGAGATGGATTATATCGCCTCCCTTCGTCGCGAGACGGGGTGGCCCGACGTCGCTGTCGGCCAGGCATGGCTCGACCGGGACGACCGCGCGCGGGTGCTGGAGCGGCTGGCCGGTTTCGCCTTCGTACGCGGCCTGCGTCACAAGCCGAAATCCAATCCCAAGCCCGGCTCAGCCGCTCCAGGCAGCATGGTCGACCCGCATTGGGTCGAAGGTTTCTCGATGCTGTCCAGCTATGGTTTGCGGTTCGATCTGCAGACACCATGGTGGCATCTGCACGAGGCGTGCACGCTCGCCGACCGCTTCCCGCAGACGCAGATCATCCTGCTGCATTCAGGGCTGCCGGCCGATCGCAGTGCCGAGGGGATTGCCGGCTGGAGGGCGGCAATGACCGAATTCGGCAAGCGGCCGAACGTGGCGGTGAAGATCTCCGGCATCGGCCTGCCTGGCCAGCCTTGGACGGTCGCCAACAACCGCGACATCGTGAGGTCGATCATCGAAATTTACGGCGTCGAGCGCTGCATGTTCGGGAGCAATTTCCCGGTCGACAGTGTGTGCGGCACGCTCGACAAGATCTTCGGTGGCTACAAGGAGATCACGGCGGATCTCGGACCCGAAGCGCAAAAGCGTCTGTTCCACGACAATGCGGTCCAATTCTATGACATACAGTAAGCCGCGCCTTGCCTATATCGGCGTCGGCCTGATGGGCGGACCGATGGCCGCGCGCCTTGGAGGGCTTGGCTACAAGCTGCGGGTCTTCGACGCCGATGCCGGCCGGCAAGCGGTGGCTATGGCTTCGGGTGCAGTTGGCGCTGCGTCGCCAAAAGACTGTGTCGCGGATGCGGATCTCGTGCTCCTCAACCTGCCGTCGCAGGCGGCGGTCGAAACCGTGGTGTTTGGCCAAGCGGGCCTGTCGGATGCTCTGCTGTCACCGCAGATCGTGGTGGATTTCTCAACCGTGTCGCCGGATTTCTGCCGGTCCATCGGTTCGCGCGTCCTAGCGGCCACGGGATGCGAATGGATCGACGCTCCGGTTTCGGGTGGTCCCTCGGCGGCAGGCGAAGGCACACTGACGATCATGGCCGGCGGCTCGGATTGGGCGATCGCACGCATCCGTTCCTTGATCCAGGATATCGGCCGGCAGTTCACCCATGTCGGACAGACAGGCATGGGTTCGGTTGCCAAGATGATCGCGCAGCTCGTGGTCGGCACGAATTATGCTGTTCTGGCCGAAGCCGTGCGCCTCGCTGAAGCGGCAGGAATGGATGCCGCACTGCTGCCTGAATGCGTGAAATACGGCCATGCCGACGGCGTTCTGATGCAACAGCTCTATCCACGTATCGCCGTACATGATTTCGCGCCGCGGGCCTATGCGCGTCAGCTGCTGAAAGACCTCGATATGGTGCAGGAGCTTGCCCGTATGTCGGGCACGGCAACTCCAATGTCCGGCCAAGCTGCCCAGCTCTTTCGTCTTCTTGTCACCGCCGGCCACGGCGACATCGACGGCACCGGCATCTATCGCCTCTACGAAGGCGCGCCGTCACATCTTACAGCGATCGGGGAGAGAGCGCGTGCCCAGTAATTCTTACGGATTCGTCGGTCTCGGTGCGATGGGCATGCCCATGGTGAGCAAGGCTCTGGCAGCCCAGCTCGACGTCCACATTTTCGATACCAACGCTGCGGCCGTCGACGTGCTTGTCGCGCAGGGAGCAAAGCGGGAAGACAGCGCCGCCGCGGTCGCCAATGCGGTCGAGACGGTCTTCGTCAGCCTGCCAAACGCGCCGATCGTCGAGGCCGTCGCGCTCGGCGAGGCCGGCCTCATCCATGGCAAACGCATCAATCACTATATCGATCTCTCGACCACCGGCCCGACAATGGCGCGCAAGGTCGGTGATGCGATGGCGGAACGCGGCGTTTCGGTGCTGGATGCGCCCGTCAGCGGCGGACCAATCGGCGTCCGCAACGAGACGCTGGCGGTCATGGCGTCGGGGTCGGAGCAGACACTGGAACGGGCACGACCGTTCCTGGCGACATTTGCAAAGACTTTTGTCCATCTCGGCCCGGACGTCGGCAAGGCACAGATCCTCAAGCTCGCCAATAATCTTCTCACCGCAACCAACATGGTGATCGTTGGCGAAGCGCTGGCATTCGCCGAAAAGGGCGGTATCGAGCCCGAGGATCTGTTCCGGATCATCAATGCCGGCTCAGGCCGGTCCTGGGTGTCGGAGATCGCCTATCCAAAGCATGTGGTGACACGCCGCTACGACCAGAATTTTCGCACCGAGCTCATGCACAAGGACGTGACACTTTGCATGCAGGAAGCCGAGCGTATGGGCGTGCCAATGTGGCTCGGGGCCAACGTCCGCCAGTTCTGGCAGTTCGCCATGACTCAAGGCATGGCCGACGCCGATTGCTCGCGCATCGCGGCCCTCATCGAGGGTTGGGCAGGCCTGAATATCGAAGACGAGGCCGAGGCCGCCGAATGAATTCATATGGGGAGGAGTACACCGTGATGCTGAACGACAAGACCGCCATTATCACAGGCGCCGCCTCGCCGCGCGGCATAGGCAAGGCCACGGCCCGGCGGCTTGCCGCGCAGGGCTGCCGCGTGGCGATCTTCGACCTCGACGAAGAGGCCGCCATGAATGCGGCCCGCGACATCGGCTCCGAACACATCGGCGTCGCTTGCGATGTCCGGGATCCTGCTTTTTGCCGCAAGGCAGTTGGTGACGTCATGGCCCGCTTCGAACATGTCGACATCCTGGTCAACAATGCCGGCATCAGCCAACCAGACCGGCTGATGGATATCACCCAGGAGAATTTCGACCTGGTCATCGATTCCAGCCTGCGTGGCAGCCTGAACATGGCCCAGGCTACCGTGCCTTCGATGATCGAACGGCGCTCCGGCGCGATCGTTTCGATCGGCTCGATCGCGGCCCAGATCGGCGGCGGCATTTTCGGCGGGCCGCATTATTCCGCAGCCAAGGGCGGCATCCACAGCCTCACCAAGTCGATGGCGCGTGAACTGGCGCAGCACAATATCCGCGTCAACGCGATTGCCCCAGGCACGATCGACACGGACATCTTTGGAGACAAGCTGACCGAAGACAAGCGGCGCGACATCGTCGTGAACATCCCGCTGGGCCGGCTCGGGACGGCTGACGATATCGCAAAAGCCTGCCTGTTCCTGGTCTCGGACCTGTCCGACTACGTGACGGGGCTCATTCTCGACGTGAACGGCGGCCGATTCATGCACTGAAAAGACAGTCCGCACGGGCCTGCGGATCGATGCGACGACGAACATTGGAGGCGACGCATGCTTACGATCAATTCCGGACGAGACGAGGCTCCGCTTGCGGGTGGGAGGGTGCCTCTACCGTTTTGTCGCGAATTTCCAGCGCCTTCGTCAGGGATCGAAGGCGTGCATCGTCCCACCTGCTCCATATGGGACACCCCCCGCGAGTACCAGCCCGATGCGTTGTTGAAGTCAGGGATCAAGGATGAAGTGCTCGCCTCCTACCTGTCAGACACACGCCCGCTCTATGACGCCGCCAAGCGATGCGTTGGCCAGCTTTCGGGAATCCTGCTTCTGCTCCAGACCGACAGCCTCGACCGCAACCGCAACGATCTCTTGCTGGCGTCGGTGACAAGGCAGTTGCGCGAGGCAACCGACCGTCTGGGTGCGGTGAAGGCGCCGCCGAAAGCAGCCCGCCACCAAGCCGCGCTAGCCGATCTACTCCTGCTTCTCGTCCGGATACTCTCGCGGCTTGATCGTCTTGCCGATCTCATTGATCCGGCAAGTCCCGATCTCGATGCCGTCGTTGACGCGCTTTTTTCCGCGCAGCGGTCGCTGCGGATGGTTTCGGAACCTTCCGCCGGACTGACCCCCGTGGATTTCACGGCGGCCTGCTGCAACTGCCGACCCGCGAAAAATTAACCGGGTGGATCAAGGGAGGAAACCGGTGTCACTCTATTCGATCTACGTCCTCGAGTACGGCTATGTGCCCGAATACCACAAGAGCGGCGTCATCTACGGCGCTCACAATGAAGGCTATGTGAAGCTGCCCTACTGCTACGCCGTCATCAAGGGAGACGGTTGGGCCGCGATGGTCGACGTCGGTTACAACGACCGCGACTACGGGAACTATCTTGGCACGCTGTTCAATGTCCAGAACTGGCGCGGACCGCGCGAGGTTCTTGCCGAAATCGGATTGACGCCGGAAGACATCAACGCAGTCTTTATCACGCACGCGCATTTCGATCATTTCGGCAATGTCGATGCATTTCCCAACGCCACCTTCTACGTCCAGAAGAAGGAGCTGCAGGAATGGATCTGGGCAATGTCGCTGCCGGACCGCATGCGCTGGATCCTGTCCGGCATCGATACGGCGGATATCCTGCGCGGTGTGCAGCTGGCGCGCGACAAACGCCTCATCGCGGTCGATGGCGCCATGGAAAACGTCTTCCCCGGCATCGATCTTCACGTCGCCTATGACAGCCACACCTTCGCATGCATGTGGGTGACGGTGCGCAATGATGGCAAGACGGATTCCCAGGACACCTGGGTGCTTGCCGGTGATCTTGTTTACCAATTCGAGAACCTGAACGGCGCCTCCGAACAGCTCAAGATCGACGACATGTATCTCCCGGTCGGCCTTGCCACCGGCAGCCAGATCAATCTGATCATGGCCACCGAAGCCATGATGAAACAGGTCGGCCATGAGTCTCGACGGGTCATACCCGTTCACGAGTCGCGGCTTGAACAGACATTCCCGTCCCGGCTCTCCAGCCAGAAGCTGCGCATCAGCGAAATCTGTCTGGCCAGCGGAGCAAGATCCGCACTGCTTTAAGCAACAAGTTCATTGCCGCGAATCCGCAGAAGGACAAGACACGTGGAAAAGCCTTCAGAGAAGCCAAAGCCGGTCACGGCCTTAGGAGAAGGTGCATCCGGACCGAGCAGTTGGTTTGCCTCAGCTGGCGGACCGACCGCGGGTATCGCGGCGGCAACGCTGGTCCTGTTCGTCTTCGGCGGCCTGATCGCCCCGCAGAGTCTTGGCACCGGAGCGATGAGCGGAATGCTTCCCTTTGCCGCGATCCTGGCCTTGGTCAGCCTGGGTCAGACACTCGTCATCCAGCAGGGCGGCATCGATCTGTCCGTGCCGGGGATGGTTTCGCTCAGCGCTGTCATCGTCTGTTACTTCTCAGAGAGCCAACCGAATGCCGAGGGCAGTGTCGTCCTGGCACTCTTTTACGCTTTCGCCGCTGCAGCTGTAGCGGGGCTGATTAGCGGCCTGCTCGTCAGCAAGGTTCGTGTTGCGCCCATCGTGGCCACGATCGGCATGAACGCGCTGCTCTATGGCATGAACGTCAAGATTTCGGGCGGCACGCCGGTGTCGGTACCCGGGTCGATAGCGGCATTCGCCAACGGCAAGATATTTGGCATCACGCAGCTCGCCTATTTGGCAGTGGCGATGGCTATTGTCGTCATTTTCGTCGTCAAGGCGACGACCTTCGGGCGTAATTTCGAGGCTGTCGGCGCAAACAGCCGAGCGGCACGCGCGGCGGGTATCGTCGCTGACCGCTACCAGATCGCCGCGTATGTGGGCGCGAGCCTGCTCTATGCGGCCGGCGGCATTCTGCTCGGCGGCCTTATGCAACTGCCAAGTCCGCAGCAGGGCGACAACTACCTGATGCCGTCGATCGCCGCGACGGTTCTGGGTGGAACCTCGCTGTTTGGCGGCAAGGGCAATCTGGCGGCAACCGTGATCGCCGCTCTCTTTCTCACACAGCTCCAGCAATTGGTGCTGACGACGGGCGCCAGCATCGGCGTTCAATACCTTTTTCAAGGTGCCGCGATCCTGGTCGGGGTCGGCATCTATGGTCTTAATTTTCGCAATCTCAGGCGTGCAATCAGCTTGAGGAACAGGTCGACCGCATGATGGTCGGCGGCCAAGGGAATAAACAGTTTCAACGCTGTCCATCACGGGCAGGTTGGAGAACAGCAACCAAACTTCGTTGGGAGGAAATGATGAAGTCTTATCTTGGATTAAACGTGATATGGGGCGCCGCGCTCGCCCTGTCGGCCTTTGCAACTGTCTCACCGCTGTCGGTCACACAAGCCGGCGCCGCGGATTGGTGCAAGGGCATCGCCGGTGGTGTCTTCTGCGCCGAACCGGCGGCGACGCCGCCGAGCTTCTGCGGCACGAAGGAAATCTCCGTCGCGCTGGCGGATGGCTTCGCCCAAAACCCCTGGCGGCAGATGACGACGGCCGCTGCGATCAACGAGGCCAGCCAGTGCCCGAATGTCACCGGCTGGGATCATACCGACGGACAGGGGAACACCCAGAAGGCAATCTCCGACCTCAGCGGTCTCGCGGCACGCGGCGTCAATGCCATTGTCGTGTTCCCCGATGCCGGCCCAGCCATGTTGCCGGCGATCCGCGATGCTTTCAAGCAAGGCAGCACCGTCGTCCCCTACCGCGCCCGTGTCGGCGGCGAGGAAGGCAAGGACTACAGCGTTTTCGTCGGCACGAACTTCCACCAGGACGGCGTCGACTGGGGAAAATGGATGGCCAAGGCCCTCAACGGTAAGGGAAATGTCGCCTATCTCGGCGGACCTGCCGGAACCAGCCAGAGCCGTGAGCGCGCCGATGGCATCCTCGAAGCGTTCAAGGACTATCCGGGCATCGTCCAGATCGGGCAGAAACCGTTCGAAGTGACGAATTGGGATTCCAGCATGGTCGCCAAATCACTGGGCGCGCTGATTGCCCAGTATCCGCAGATCGACGGTGTGATCGCCGACCTCAGCATGGGCGTTGTCGCCTCGGGCGTTTTCGAACGGGCCGGTCGGCCGCTGCCGCTGATCGCCGGTGAAGACGCCAACGTGTTCGGCTGCACCTGGAAGAAGCTGCACGACGCCGACGCCAAGTCCACCTTCCAGTACACGACAAACAGCGCCGAGCAGTGGAATGTTCGCCTGGCCGTGCGCTGGGCGATTGCCGAGGCCGCCGGCGGCAAGATGGATCAGCCGCTCGTCATAACCGATCCCAATGGCACCAAGCATACGGTGGCCGCGGCGGGTGTGAAGGAAGTGACGAACTTCCAGCTGGAGGATTCGCTTGCCGGAACGGTGTTCTGCAATCCGAAGCTCCCGGAATCCGCTTCGAATGGCAGCAGCCTGACGGACGAACAAGTCCTGGCGGCCCTTAAGGGCGGTCTCTGATCTCGAGCAAAACGGGGCGGGCTTCTGCCCGCCCCTTCATCTCCTCAAGGAGGATGATGGAGACACTTAGGAGGATCGACCATGGCCACCGTCGAACAGCTTCAGCCTGACATGGCACCCCCGGCCGACGCCGTATCGGGCGCCCCTTTGGGATTGCGAATGCAAGGCGTATGGAAGCGTTTCGGCAATGTCGTGGCCGTGAAGGACATCTCGTTTGACGCGCGATGTGGCGAGGTTCATGCGCTTCTGGGAGAAAATGGCGCAGGCAAGTCGACATTGATGGGCATTGCCTCCGGGAATTTGAGCTTCGATCAGGGTTCGATCGAAATATGCGGACAAACTCTAGATCGCTTGAGCGCGGCACAGGCGCAGCGGCTCGGGCTCGCCATCGTGCATCAGCACCCGGCAGTGCTTCCTGATCTGACGGTGGCTGAAAACCTGCTGCTTGCAGTTCCAGCAGCGCTTCGAACGGATTATGCGAATGCCAATGACTGGGTAGTCGCCCAGCTCCATCGTGTTGGCTCTGCCGTTCATCCCAAGACCCGGCTGTGTGATGTCGACATAGCACAAAGCCAACTGATAGAACTTGCCAAGGCGCTTGCGATCGACCCGAAGATCCTCATTCTTGACGAACCCACCGCGGCTTTGACAGCCGACCTTGTCGATATCCTGTTTCGCAACGTGCGCCAAGCTGCGGCTCGCGGCGCGGCGGTCATCTACATTTCGCATCGGCTGCAGGAAATCAGACAGATCGCAGACACGGTCACCGTCATGCGTGACGGTGAAGTGAAGGGATCGGCACCGGTGCGCGATGTCAGCGATGACCAGATCCTCAACCTTATTGTCGGACGCACCGTTACCAAGCAATTTCCGGCCAAATCATCCGGTGTCATGAGTGGCGCAAGTGTTCTTGAGGTCAAAGGGCTTTCGGGCGCAGATTTCGTAGACATCAATATGTCGGCGCGTGGCGGCGAGATCGTTGGTATCGCCGGCATTACCGGAAACGGCCAGAGCGACTTCCTGCGCTCGCTGGCAGGTCTTGGAAATGCCCGTGGAGCCGTCACTCTGGACGGGAAGACCGTGCCGCTCGGCAACCCGGGTGCCGCTCGTGGTGCCGGCATTGTCTATCTGTCTCCCGACCGCCAGCATGAAGGCCTTTTTCCCAGTCTTTCCATGCGCGAGAACGGCACCATCTCGGCCCTGTCACGTTTCGCGAATTTTGGCGTCGTGGACCGCTCGCTCGAACGGCGGCAAATGGAAACGCAGCGAGTGGACCTGAACATTCGCGCGGCATCGATCGAGCAGAATGTCGCCACGCTTTCCGGCGGGAACCAGCAAAAGACGATCCTGTCACGAGCTCTCCTGGCAGAAGCTTCGCTCGTGCTGGCAGAGGAGCCGACAGCCGGGGTCGACGTGGGTGCCCGCGCCGAAATCTATCGCATCCTGCGTGACGTCGCTTCGCGCGGGACATTGGTGGTGATCGTCTCATCCGATATCGTTGAGCTTGAGGGCCTATGCGACCGCGTGCTGGTTTTCTCCCGTGGGCACGTAGTGGGCGAACTCTCAGGCCAAGACGTCAATGAGGCCAGTATCGGCCGGACCATGATAACGGCCACCACCCATCGCAAGACCGACCAGCAAGGACGAGACAGATCCGGTACTAGGCGTTCATGGCTGCAAATAGTTGCTGCGGGCGACTATGTTCCAAGCCTCGTGCTTGCCGGGCTAATAGTGCTGCTGGGCCTGGTAGCGTCTGCCCACAACATACGTTTCGTCTCAGGCTTCAACATCGAGAAGATCCTGTTCCTTTCCGCTGCGCTGGCGTTCGTCTCGTTTGGCCAGATGTGCGCGGTGTTCACCGGCAGGATCGATCTGTCGGTCGGCCCGTTGATCGGCTTGAGCCTCGTCATCGCGTCATTCTTCCTGAATGAAGGCGCCGGCATGGGAACGATAATCGTTGGCGTGTTGGCCGTGTTTGGCGCCGCAGCCCTTGTCGGCCTGACCAACGGGACCTTGGTTCGGTTCGGGAACTTCACTTCCGTCGCCGCGACGCTAGGGGTCTACATCATCATTCAGGGCATCTCGGTGTTGCTGCGGCCCTATCCCGATGGAGCCATCAGCGCCACCGTCATGGATACCATCAAAGCCACTATCGGCAGCATTCCGATCATGTTCATCGTCGCGTTGGTCCTGGCAATCATCCTCGAAGTCGGCTTGCGCTACAGCCGTTGGGGGATGAGCTTGCGCGCCGTTGGCTCGAACGAGAAGGCGGCGGCGCATATCGGTGTGCGCACAGGCTGGACTGTCGTCGGCGCGTTCATCGTCTGCAGCTTGCTCACGGCGCTTGGTGGCATGATGGTGGTGGCGCAGCTCGGGATAGGCGATCCCAATCAGGGCATCGAATACACGCTGGGCAGCATCGCCGCAGTGGTCCTCGGCGGAGCCAGTCTCTTCGGCGGACGCGGCAGCTTCATCGGCGTGCTGCTGGGCGCCGTCCTGATCCAGGAAGTCAATTCGTCGATGGTTTTCCTGGGCCTGTCGCAAGCTTGGCAATATTGGTTCATCGGCCTGCTGACGCTGATCGCGGTGGCAGTCTATTCACAGGCCCGGTCAGCGTCCATCGAGAGGCCGTGATACGAACTGCTGCGGACTGGATATACAACTTCGAGTGCGCGAAGATCCGCTAAAGAGGCGCAAGATCTCCCCCAACCGCATGTCGACGCTTCCGGTCACTTGATGATGCCGATCTTCCTGCGATCAATGGTCACGAATACCGCGCAGACCAGGACCGTGCCCTTGACGATATTCTGAAGGTATGGATCGACACCGGCCATGTTCATTCCGTTGGAAAGCAGAGTGATGATCAAAACGCCCAGCGTGGTGCCGACAACACTGCCGACACCTCCGGTCAACGGTGTTCCGCCGACCACCACCGCGGCAATGACGTCCAGTTCCAGCCCCTCCCCGAGTTGAGCGGTGGCGGCCATGGCGCGCGCGCCTTGCAGCAAGCCGGCAATGCCGCACAAGGCGCCGAGAAGCACATACATATAGATTTTCACGCGTGCGACCTGGATGCCCGTTAAAATGGCGACACGTTCCCCACCGCCTATGGCGCGAACCTCGCGCCCGAACACCGTCCTGTTGATGATGCCATACGCGACAACCATCAGCACCAGGCCAATGATCACGGAATGCGGAATGCCCAAAGTCCGATTGGTATAGACATTCAGGAATTGCTCATCCTCGATCGAGACAGGAGCGCCACGTGTGAAAAGCAGCACGATGCCGCGATAGACCACCATCGCGCCCATGGTTGCGATGAAGGACGGCACCTTGCCTTTGGCCAGGAGAACGCCGTTGATCAATCCGGCAACAGCACCGACGGCAATGGCGGGAATGATCGCTGCGGCGCCAAGACTGTCAGCTGTCAATGCCGCTGCCAACGCCGCGAGTGCAACAATTGAACCGACCGAAAGATCGATTGAACCGGCCATGATGACGAAGGTCATGCCGAGCGCAGCAACCAGCAGCACCGTGCCTTGTTGAAGCACGATGAGAAGGTTGCTGAAAGTCAGGAACCGTGGCGAGGCTATCGAGAAGATCACAATGAGCAGGACGAGCATGGCGAGCGGAAAGCCGCGCTTGACGACTTCGAACCGGCTGGCATTGACGCCAGGTTCCCCGGTTGCGTTCGGTGTTTTGGTGGCGATCGAGGTCTCGTTCGTTTCCATGGTCAGGCCATATGTCCAATGATGTCATGCTCGGTGGCATCTGCTGCCGTCTCGATGCGATGCGTAATTTGTCCTTGCCGGAGCACCAGCAAGCGGTCCGACATACCGATCAGTTCGGCCATGTCTTCTGAAGACAGGATCACGGCGAGGCCCTGCGCCGCCTTCTGCCTGACGATGCGATAGATTTCCGTGCGGGCGCCGATATCGACCCCGCGTGTAGGATTGTTGAGCAGGAGCAGACGCGGCTGGACAGCCAGGCATTTGCCGATCACCACCTTTTGCAAATTGCCTCCCGAGAGTGAACGGCAGGACGAATCGACGCTTTGTGTCTTGATGCCGATCTGGGCGATGAGGTCACCCGCGATGGCAGTGGCGGCGGCGCGATCGAAGAACGGCCCATGATTCGGCGGGCGGGCCATCACCAGATTGTCGAGGATACTGAAGTCGGCGATCAGGCCTTCATTGTGACGGTCACCCGGCAGATAGGCGACGCCCTGTCCCCAGGCAGATGTCGGGCTGGATGGCGCATATGAACCACCCGCAAGCTTCATCGAGCCGCCACGCAAGGGCAAGTCGCCGCAAATGGCCGCGAACAGCGCTTCGGCGCCAGCGCCCTTCAATCCGGCAAGGCCGAGAATTTCGCCGGCACGCACATTCAGGCTGACGCCGCCGAGTTCGCGCCCAACGGCGACCTCGCAGGCTTCGAAGACAACTGGCTTGCTTTGATCTCTCGGCGGCCGCGGCGGATAGATGCTTCTCGCGAGCTCGCGCCCCACCATGCGGCGATGAATTTCATTGGGCTCGATCTCGGTCGTGCGATAGGTTCCGACATATTGCCCGTCTTTCAGGATCGTCAATTCATCCGCGACGGCGAGCACCTCATCGAGATGATGAGAAACGAAGGCGACCGTCATCCCCTGCACCTTGAGTTCGCTGATGACGCGAAGGACGGCCTGAACCTCTCGATGATCGAGATAGGCGGTGGATTCGTCGAGAAGGAGGATTTTCGGATTTGCAGACAGCGCTCGGGCGATCTCGATGCATTTCAGCTCGCCGAGATTGAGGCGGCCTGTATCGGCAGAGACCGATATTTGCGCGCCGATCCGTTCCAGGATCGCTTGCGCCGCGGCTTCCATACGTCTGCGATCGATAAAACCGAGAGGGCCGGCGAACTGCCGCAGGCGATCGATGAAGATGTTTTCGGCAACAGTCAGCGAACGGTTGATCGTGATTTCCTGGTATACAAGCGATACGCCAAGGGCCGCCGCACCGATGGCGCTTGGTGGTGCATAGCTTGCTTCATCCAACGTCATGACGCCGCTGTCAGGCCGCTCCGCGCCCGCAAGCATACGCAAGGTCGTCGATTTGCCGGCTCCGTTTTCGCCGACGATGGCGTGAACCATACCGGGCCGAAGCACCACGGATACGCCATCCACGGCACGTGTCTGGCCGTAGCTTTTGCGCAGGTCGCTCGCAGCAAGTGTCATGAATTGACTACGCCCAAATGCCAAGCAGAGCCTGCCTGCAACCGTGGGATCACAGGCAGACCCAATCGGACCTTCAGTTGCTATACTGCATCTCGAACACGGCCGGCTTGGCGTCCTTGTTGTAGAAGCGGGAGTGCTGCTTAAAATCATATGTTGGCACGCCGCCGGGGAAGTCCTTCTCGAACTGCGCAACGCGATCCTTGGTCAGCGGCAGCAGCTTCAGCTTGACATTGTCGGCGCCCGCGGGAACCGGAATTCCCTTGATCTGGTCGAAAAGGGCGACAAGGGCGAAGCCGCCCTGAAGCCAATGACCGCCAATATCGAATAGCAGGTCGCCGGACTTTACCGCATCGACATTCTCGGGGTTGAGATCCATCCCGACGACCATAACGTCCTTGCCGGGCGCTTTCCCATGGTTCTTGAGCGCAGCCATTACGCCGGTCGCGGTGCCGCCGTTGGCGGCCCAGACGCCGGTGATGTCCGGGTTGCCCTGAAAGAGGGACTCAAATGCGGTCTGTGACGTATCACGGACGAAATTGCCATCGACTTCGCCGGCGACGCGCACATCGGGCGCTTCCTTGAGAGCATCTTCCAGCCCCTTGCGGCGATCAATGGCGACCGAGGTGCCGGCGGTGCCGTTCACCACTCCGATAACTTTCTTGCCATCAGGCCCCGGCTTGATCGCGGCGAACAGCGCCTTGGCCATTTGGTATCCGGCGTCCTCATCGCTCGGCCCGATAAAGGCGATGTAATTGGGGAAACGCTCGGTTTGAGGCGAAAAATCCGGATAGCTGTCGGTAAGGATGACCGGTATCTCGGCTTCCTTCGCCAGGGTAAGCCCGCGAGCGGCAGTGGCCCAATAGGGCGTGAAGACAATGCCGTCGACCTTCTGGGCCACCAGATCCTCAAGCGACTTGACCATCTGGTCAGGCTTGTTGTCGGCATTGAGCACGACGAGCTTCACACCAAGCTCATCCGCTCCCTTCTTCATGAAAGCGACATAACTGTTCCAGAATTGCGCATCCAGGGTCGGCACGACAACGCCGACCGTGGGTTCATCGGCAGCGACGGCCGCCGTTGACAAGAAGGCCGCGGCAGCGGCGCCGACAAGGGCCGATTTCAGCTTCGACAAGAAAGACATGGTTCCTCCAACCCGGTTCGCAACAGAGCCAAGCGCTCTGAATCGCTGACTTAATTCCCATTTTTTGACAAGAACTGCGCACTTGTCAGTGCCAATTGACGATGATTGACGATCACCGCTTATCACATATGGTCAAAATCAGTCAAAATAATTCTAATAAGACCAAAAGCGACAGGAATTCGCTCATCGCCATGACAAACCAGTGGGCTCGCCGAATGAATTCGTGATATTCGCGATGCTGGGCTCGCTATGATTCCGGCGAGCGCGTTGCTGCACTGTGCGGAGATACGAACGTGGCAAGGAATGTTCGAAAATCAACGGTGGAAGATACCGGGCCCTCGGCGTCCGCCGGGTCATGGGAAGACGATGGCGGGCGTGGACGGGTCGATCTGATACCGGCCAAGCGCCATGCTTTCATTCTCGAATGCCTCAAACGGGAAGGAACCGTCGGCGTTCAGGAACTCATCGATCTCATCGGCGCGTCACCTTCGACCATACGGCGAGACCTCGAGACACTGGAACGGCAGGGAGCATTGGAGCGAACGCACGGTGGCGCGATGCTTCAACGCACGGAACTCGCCACCTTCGAGCCGGATCTCGCCACTGCCGCGCACTTCGCCAGGGCTGAGAAGGAGGCCATAGGTGCGGCCATGATGTCGGAACTTCGCCCCGGCCAGAGTGTCATTTTCGACGCAAGCACGACAGTTCTGGAAGTCGCTCGCGCCATCGCGGCTGCACCCATTGCGCTTACGGCCGTCACCAACAGTCTCGCGATCGCGCAGATACTTGCAAACGTGCCTGGAGTGCGGCTCGTCATGCTTGGAGGCACCTGCAAGCCGGGTTCTCTGACTCTGGTTGGCCAGCCTGGCGAGAATTTCCTGCGCACCATCCACGCCGATGTGGCAATTCTGGGCACTCACGCCATCACCGGGGACATGCTCACGGAGACCTCGCTCGAGGTCGCGGCGATGAAGCAGGCGATGATCGCCGCGGCGCGCCGGGTCGTCGTGCTTGCCGACAATTCCAAATTCACCACTCCCAATTTCTGCACCATCTGCCGCCTGGCCGACATCCACCAGATCATTACCGATGACGGCATCGATCAGGCCAACCTCACCAATCTTCGGACGCTCGATGTGAACGTCCGCGTCGTGCGCGTCAGCCGTTCGGGTTCTTCAGTTGAGCGTACTTGAGACTGTGGATATCCGGATCATCGCGGACGACCTGACCGGCGCCCTGGACAGCGCGGTTTGCTTCGCCTCGCCAGGCCAGGGTGTCCGCGTGAGCTGGCAACTGGATCGTGAGCTCTCGGGCCGTTTGGCTGTCGATATCGCCACACGTGAGGGCGCCGAGACAACGGCCGTCGCGAGACATTTGAGGTTCGCGCCGTGGCTTGCCGCCGGACAGCTGAGTTTCAAGAAGATCGACAGCCTTTTGCGCGGTCACGTCATCGCCGAAATAGAAGCCTGTATCGTCGACAGCGGCTACCAGCGCGTTGTCCTGGCGCCCGCGTTCCCCTTTCAGGGCCGCGTTACACGCCTTGGGCGTCAATGGCGGCTCGACCGGCCCGAAATGGTAGGTCCCGACATCGTCGCCGGCTTGGGTCGGCGCTTTTCGTCTGGCCGGTCGGTACCGGGGGAGCGGCCAGTTCATTTCATCACGCTCTACGACGCCGAAACGGACAAGGACCTGAACGAAATCGTTGCAACGGCGAGCGCGCCGCGGACGCTCTGGGTTGGTACGGGCGGCCTGGCTGCCGCGCTGGCACGGCACCTGGGCACGCCACACAAACCTGTTCCGGCATTGCCCGCCCCATTCCTGGGCCTTGTCGGCACCAATCACGAAGTCACGGCGGCGCAAGTGGCCTGCTTTTCCGCCGGGCATGCGGACGCGCATATCGTCGTGGAAAGCGACATCGACAAAGCGAAAAGGGATTTGGCGAAACGCATCATGAGAGGCGCGCCATCGGTTGTCACCGTCGCTGCATCGGGTGATCGCCACGTGGTGGCGGATCATATCAGCAAGGCGTTTGCCTCGCTTCTCGACGGCTTGCCAATGCCTGGAACGCTGCTCGTCACCGGCGGTGAAACATTGCGATCGGTGTGCTCCAGCCTGGGCGTCGTCGCACTCACGGTCGAGAGCGAGATTGAGCCGGGGCTTCCGATCTCCAGGATCGAAGCCGGCGTCTTCAAGGGGCTGGCCACAATCTCGAAATCTGGCGCATTCGGCGACAGCGCCCTCTTCTGCAGGCTCGCGGCTCCAGCCCATCGCTGATCACGACCGTCGCCGACCAAAGGCATTGGGGGCGGGTCGTTAGCGCCGGTCAAATGACGTCAAACGACGGTTCAGCAGCCCGGGGATATGGGATCGCCCCTTCGGAGCGGTTGAAAAACATGCGGATTTTCACCGCGCGGTTGATTACGAATGACCGCAAAAGAAAACTATTGCGTATTCATGGTTATAAGGATTAGAAGATGATCACAATTGACCAATTAGAGGCGTTCATGTCTGGTCCAAGACTCGGCATCACAATGGGTGATCCTGCGGGCATCGGCCCCGAGATCATCGCAAAGGCATGCGCACGGCTGAAACCGCGCCTTGCCGACGGATCGTTGTCCCTTCTCATAATCGGCAGCGTCACCGCGATGCGTGCAATGGAGTCGATTTCCGGGCGCATCGAGGAGGAACAGCCGTCGGCTTCGGCCACTGGGGTTTTTCCGCCGCTGGCCATTCTGGAAGCCGGCCCCGAACGGACACCTATTGAGACAGGCGTCCTGTCGGCCGAAGGCGGGCGCCTCGCCTATCTGGCGATCGAAAAGGCTGTTCGCCTGGCGCAGGCCGGTTCAATTGCAGGCATCGTTACGGCCCCCCTCAACAAGGAAGCGCTCAATCTGGCCGGCTATCATTATGCCGGCCACACCGACATGCTGGCAGAACTGACAGGCGCCCGCGATTCCGTGATGATGCTCGCCCATGGCGATTTTCGCGTCAGCCACGTCTCGACCCATGTGGCGCTGGCCCAGGTTCCGTCGAAACTGACCGAGCCTCGGCTGCGGCGGGTTATCCAGTTGACGGTCGAGGCGTTGCGCGGCCTCGGCATTGCCCATCCCCGCATTGCGATCGCCGCGCTTAACCCGCACGCCGGTGAGGGCGGCATTTTCGGTCGTGAGGATATCGACATCACGACCCCTGTCGTCGTCTCCTACAAATCCGCGGATTTTACGGTATTCGGGCCTGTTCCGGGCGATACGGTTTTCGTCAAGCTGCGTGCCCGCCAGTATGACGCCGTGGTCGCGATGTATCACGATCAGGGCCATGTCCCCGTGAAATTGCTCGGCTTCAACGTCGATCCCGTGACCGGTGAGTGGAAAGCGCTCTCCGGTGTCAATGTCACGCTCGGCCTTCCGATCATCCGCACCTCCGTCGACCACGGCACGGCCTTCGATATAGCCGGCAGGGGCATCGCCAATGAGGACAGTCTGGTCGAAGCGATCGAGTTCGCGGTCCAGATGGCCGCGGCGAAATCCAACCCTTAGGCGTCGGCACGCCTGCAACGCACGCGGAAGCGGATTGAACCATGGCAGTAGAAGACAAGACATCCTATCTCATGTTGATCGACGGGAAGTTTGTCAGCGGCGAAGCCGGCACGCGATCGGTGATCAATCCGGCCAATGGCATGGCCTTTGTCGACGTGCCAGAGGCAAGCCCGGACCAGGCTCGCCAGGCGATAGAAGCCGCCCGCAAGGCGCAGAAGGCTTGGGGGCTCAAATCGCCTCTCGCCCGCGCGATGATCATGAAGCGGATCGCGGTCCTGATCCGGCAGAATGCCCAACATCTGGCCGAAGTGGTGGTCAGGGAACAAGGCAAACCGATCAATGAAGCAATAGGTGAAGTCGGCGGCGCGGCCGAGTTCTTCGACTACTACGCCGAGTTTGCCCGTCGCATTCAAGGTGAGATCCTGCCATCCGACTACGCGGGAGAGCAGGTCTGGATACAGCGTGTGCCGGTAGGCGTCGTCGCCGCCATAATTCCATGGAATTACCCGAGCGCCCTGGTCAGCCGCAAGGTGGCGCCAGCCATGATCGCCGGCGACACCATCGTCATCAAGCCGCATGAAGACACGCCCCTTTCGGCGCTCGAAATGGCCCGCATCTTTGTCGAAGCGGGCGTGCCGGCCGGCGTGGTGAACGTCATAACGGGACGAGGTGAAACTATCGGCGAAGTGCTCTGCACGCAACCCGGCGTCGACCTCATCACCATGACGGGAAGCGTACCGACCGGCAAGCGCATCATGGCGAATGCGTCGCGCAATCTGACGCCTGTTTCGCTGGAGCTAGGCGGCAAGGCCCCATTCATCGTCCTGGCTGATGCCGATCTCGAACTGGCGGTTCGTTCCGCGGCCACGTCGCGCTACATGAATTGCGGACAGGTCTGCATATGCAACGAACGCACGCTCGTTCACCGTTCGATTTACGATCAGTTCGTCACACGCTTCGTGGAATTCTCCAAGTCGCTCGTCGTCGGCGATCCGATGCAGGCAAATACGGATATCGGCCCGAAAGTCAGCCGCGACGAGCTGGAAAAGGTCGAGGCGGTCCTTGCGGAAGCCGTCGCGGGCGGCGCGAGGCTTGCCCTCGCAGGCGGGCGCCCGACCAAGGCGCCGATCGATGGCGGCTACTGGCTCAATCCGACCGTACTGACAGACGTCACGCCCGACATGCCGATCATGACGCGCGAAATCTTCGGCCCGGTCGTGCCGATCATGCCCTTCGACACTTTCGAGGAGGCGGTCAGCATCACCAATGCCAGCAACTATGGCCTGTCGGCCTATCTTTTCACCAATGATCTGGGCCGCGTCATGAACGCCGTAAACGAGGTTTCGTTCGGTGAGATCTACGTGAACCGGATTGGACCGGAAATGCTGCAGGGTTTCCATGTCGGCTTCCGCGAAAGCGGCCTGGGCGGTGACGACGGCGTGCATGGGCTCGAGAGCTACATGCGCAAGAAGACGGTCTACGTGAACTATTCGGGTGCCGCCACGGCGGCATTGATGCCTTACGGGCGCTGAACAGCGCCCAACCAGTACGACCAGCCAGGTCGCCACCCGGCCGTTGCGGCCGTTTCATCTGATCGGGAGGAATGACATGCACTATCGTGGATTTATGGGGGCCGCCTTGGCCTTGGCGCTATCGGGACTGGCCGCATCGCCGGCGCTCGCCGATGACGCCATTCCACCGGCAGCAAAAGCCCTGCTCGAGCCGCTGCCCTTGTCGCCGAGGGGCCAACCTGTCCCAGGCTTCCCGGACGGTCCGCCGGCGGTATCACCCGATGTGCTGAAATTCTCCGATGAGGACCTTGCCAAGCTCAAGGCGGGAAAGTTCACCGCTGGCCTGGTGATGCACACCATGGATGCCGGCTGGCCTCAGTTGCAAGTCGCCGGAATCAGCAACACGCTCAAGGACCTGGGCATCGAAGTTGTCGGAACCACCGACGCCAAGTTCCAGCCCGGGCAGCAGATCAGCGATCTGGAGCAGATGATCGCCCGCAAGCCGGACGTGATCTTCTCGATCCCGATCGATCCGAAGTCTGAGTCCGAAGCCTACAAGAAGGCAGCGGCAGCTGGCATCAAGCTGGTTTTCATGGACAACGTCCCCGTCGATATGGCGCCCGCCAAGGACTATGTGACCGTCGTCGCTTCCGACAACGAGAAGAACGCCTATTTCGCCGCGCAGGAACTTGTCGGGGCGATTGGTGGCAAGGGTGAGGTCGGCGTCATCACGCTGGTTTATGACTATTACTACTCGGTCGCGGCCCGCAAGGTCGGTGCCTTGAAGGCGTTCGGTGAACATCCCGACATCAAGGTTGCCGATATCGGCACCTTCACGGCGCCGGAGAAGGCTTACGAGGTTGCCACCGCAATGTTGACGGCGCACCCCGACATGAAGGGTATTTTCGTTGCCTGGGACACGCCCGCCCAGCAAGTCGTGGCTGCGGCAAAGACACTCGGCCGCGATATCGTCGTCACCACCAATGACATTGCCGCGGACAGCGCGCTGAACGTTGCACGTGGCGAATTTCTGGCGGTAGGCGCGCAGCGTCCCTACGACCAGGGCGTCGCCGAGGCCAAGGCAGCCGCGCTTGCACTGCTTGGACATGACGTCCCGCCATACATCTCGGTGCCGACATTGCGTGTCAAGAAACTCGATCTTCTCAGTGCCCTCAAGCAGGTCACCAAGGAAGACGCTCCCGCCTCGGTGGTGAAAATCTGCAACGGCGAATGCTTCTAGCCACTTTTCGTCGGCGGGCCCCCGCGGTCCGCCGCCGCTCCCCAAGCGATCGAGAAAATCGTCATGGCCGAAGCCAAAACCTCAACATCCCGGAACGCGATCGTAGCGATGCAACGCATCAGCAAGTCGTTTGGCGCGAACCGCGTGCTGTCCAATGTTTCGTTCGAGGTCATGGCCGGTGAAACGCACGCGCTGCTCGGCGAGAATGGTGCGGGAAAATCGACGCTCATGAAGATTCTCATGGGAGCCTATCGAACGGATGAAGGCCGCATCCTGTTCGCTGGAGAGGACGTCACCGCCTTGTCGCTTCGCGAGAGGATCGACCGCGGTATCGCAATGATCTTCCAGGAACTGAGCGTCTTGCCGAACCGCTCGGTTGCCGAAAACCTGTTCGTCCTTCGCGAGCCGCTCGCCTACGGCCTGCGCGTCGACGCCAGAAAAATGGTTCGCGATGCCCAGGCTCTGATCGAGCGGTACGCCTTCTCGCTTGATGCTTCCGCGCGTGTGGGCGATCTGGCCTTCGCCCAACGGCAGATGGTCGAGATCCTCAAGGCGATCTCGCGCGGCGCCAAACTGCTCGTCATGGATGAACCGACTTCCTCTCTGACCATCCACGAGGAAGAAACACTTTTCCGCACCATCGGTCAGCTCAAGCAGAACGGGATCGGTATCGTCTACATCAGCCATCGCATGGCCGATGTGCTGCGGCTTTCGGATCGCATCTCGATCATCAAGGATGGGCGGCTGGTTGGCCCGCTTGATCCGGGCAGCACATCGATCGAGCAGATCGCCGCGATGATGTCGCGGCCAAAGGGCGAAGCGTCGTTGCCTACCGTGGCGGCGCCTGCGAAACGCCCCCCGGCAACGCCGGTCGGGACGCCGGCTCTCGAGGTCCGCGATCTGGCCACATCGCGCAAGCTGTCCGACGTATCGTTCTCGATCGATCCAGGCGAGATCATCGGCCTTGCCGGGCTTGTCGGCAGCGGCCGCTCGACGTTGGGCAAAGCCTTGTTCGGCATCCTTCCGGATGTATCCGGCCACATCACTGTCGCGGGAGAACCCGTTCGCCCAGGCAGCGTCAGTGGGGCCATCGCTGCTGGTGTCGCGCTTGTTCCAGAAGACCGTCGGCTCGAAGGGCTTGTTGGCGGGCGCTCGATCGAGGAGAACCTCTCCCTTCCCCGCCTTTCCGATTTCTCGCTGGCGGGCCCCTTTGGGCCGATGGCGAAGGCCCGGATAACGGCACTATTCCGACAATACCGCGACGACCTCAATATCCTGTGCCGCGGCCCCTTGCAGAAAGCCCAGGAGCTTTCGGGCGGCAATCAGCAGAAGATCGTCTTCGCAAAATGGCTGGCAATGAAGCCGAAGCTGTTGATCCTCGATGAGCCAACCTCCGGCGTCGACGTCAATGCCAAGCGCGATATGCGCGAGCTTGTGCGTCGCACGGCCGGCGAAGGCGTCGCCGTGCTGCTCATTTCCTCGGAACTCGAGGAACTCCTGGATCTGTCCGATCGCATTCTGGTGATGGCGCAGGGGCGGATAACCCGCAGCATCGGCAACGCGCACGACGAGGCCGCGCTGCGCGCGTTGCTGCAGGCCGAGGCCGCCAGACAAACCAACGTAGGCACCCAGGGAGTTGCAGCGTGAAACCGTCCTCGATGCCGATGCGCTTAGCTGCGATGGATTTCTTCCGCGATCACATCACCTATGTGATCTTTCTAGTGATCACCCTCTATTTCGTCTTGTTCGCTCCCCACTTCGCGTCGGTCTCAACCGCAAGCGCGGTTCTGCGTATCACGGCCATCGTCTCCGTGATGGCGATCGGCATGACGTTCGTCATCATCTGCGGTGAAATCGACCTGTCGGTTGGGTCGGTTGCCAGCTTCTCAGGCATGATCGGAGCCTTGCTGCTCGATCAAAATGTCCCGACCTATGTCGCCGCGCTTCTGGTGTTGAGCGCCGGGGCCGCGATCGGAGCAGTGTCGGGCGTGCTTGTTACAAAACTGCGCATCCCATCGTTTCTTGTGACCCTTGGCATGTTGTCCATCTTTTCCGGGCTGGCGCTGACCATCACCGGCACCCGGCCAGTGTCGATCGTCGATGATGATTTTTCGAATCTGTTCTGGAACGGCAGTTTCCTCGGCGTTCAGGCACCGATCTGGTGGACGATCGTCCTTACGGCCGCCGGCTACTACCTGCTGCATCAGATGCCCTACGGCCGGCGTGTTTATGCGACCGGTGGAAATGCCGTTGCCGCGCGCTTTTCCGGCGTGCGCACGGACGGCGTCAAGATCTTCGCTTTTGTGTTGTGCGGCATGACCGCATCCCTGGCGGGCCTGATGCTCGCGGCTCGCTCAACGGCTGGCAATCCCAGCCTGGGAGCGGGTCTTGAACTGGACGTGATCGCGGCTGTGATCATAGGCGGGACAAGTCTCTTTGGCGGTTACGGATCAATCGTCGGTTCCGTCGTCGGTGCGATCTTCATAGGCATTCTCGGGTTTGGCCTTCTCGTTCTCGGTCTCTCGACCAGCATTCAGGAGGTCATTAAGGGAGCCATCATCATCATTGCCGTCTCGTTGAACCGCCGATGAAAGCAGCAGCGAGGTATGAAAACTCGATGGTGTGTGGCTCCGCCATTTAACCAGCGATGATCGGTTGATCGCAGCGCGTTTCGATGAAATAGTAAAAAGAGAACGTTCTCACAGCGTATTTTGGGATCGAAGAGAACGTTTTGGAGGAAATCCGTTGAGTGTGTCGCCGCCACGATTGCAGGCCGTTGCCGTTACCAAATCTTACGGTGCGACCACAGCATTGGAAAATGTGTCGCTGGATCTGGCGGCGGGCGAAGTCCATGCGCTGCTCGGCGAAAACGGCGCCGGCAAGTCCACGCTGGTCAAGATCCTCAGCGGTGTGCTTGCGCCAAACAGCGGTCAGATGCATCTCGACGGTGCGGTCTATGCGCCGCATTCAATCCTCCATGCACGACAAGCAGGCGTGGCGACGGCTTTCCAGGAATTGAGCCTTGCGCCCAACTTGACCGTTGCCGAAGCGCTGCTGCTGCCCGCCATGAAGCGCGGGGCGTTCGGCCTGGTCTCTCCCTACCAGACAGCGCGAGCCGCAGCTGAAATCCTGCACCGCTATCGTTTGGATGACGTCTCGCCGATCGCTGGCATCGCCAGCCTGTCGCTCGCCCACAGGCAGCGCCTGGAGATCGCCCGCGCCATGCACTATGCCGAAAAGGTTCTTATCCTTGATGAACCTACGGCGGCATTGACCGATGTCGAATGGTTGTTCGATCTGGTTCGCAGCACGACTGCGGCCGGGACCGCGGTCCTCTATATCTCTCACCGCCTGGCCGAGGTGCGCACCTTGTGCAAGCAGGCAACGGTGTTGCGAAACGGCCGTTCTGTGGCAAGCGTCGGACTGTCAGATGCCAGCGATGCCGATATTTTCGAGCTGATGGTCGGCCGCACGGAGATGGCGCACGGACGCCGCACCCACTCGCTCGGTCGCGAGACGCGTTCGGTGCTCGAACTGAAGAATGTCACCGGCGCAAAACTCAAGGGCGTCACACTCGACGTGAAAGAGGGCGAGATCGTTGGCATCGCCGCCTTGGAAGGCCAAGGTCAGCGCGAACTTTTCCGCACGCTTGTCGGCCTGGATAAAGCGACGTCGGGAGAAATACTCGTCGAGGGAAAACCCGTACAACCAAAGAGCCCGCGTCATGCCATCACGGCCGGACTGAGCTTCCTTCCTGAAGAACGCAAGGTGGAAGGGATATTCTCGACGCTGTCGACGGCAGCAAACATCGTGCTGCCCGTCATCCAGAACATCAGCCGGGCCGGCTTTGTCTGGCCCGCGCTGGAACGGGACGGTGCCGCACGGGCATCCGAAGCGGTCGAACTTAATCCTCGCTATCTCGATTTTCGTATCGCCGACCTCTCCGGAGGCAATCAGCAGAAGGCGTTGCTTGCGCGTGCGATGTTTACGGGCGCGCGCACGTTGCTTCTCTACGATCCGACACGAGGTGTAGATGTCGGCACCAAGCAGGCTATCTACGCAGCCATTCAGGCCTTCGCCGACAGGGGTGGATCGGTGCTTCTCTATTCATCGGAACTGACGGAACTGACGCGTCTGGCCGACCGCTGTCTGGTGCTCTACGGCGCACGTATTTTCGAGCAGTTCACGGGCGAAGCCATCGAAGAGCGTGCGCTGGTCGCAGCCCTTACCGGTCATTCCCGAGACCCCGCAAAATCAAAGCGCGAGGCCGCGGCATGAGCATTCTTGCAACCAAGACAGCAGCCACCCGTCACCGTCTCGCTCCGTCAATGTCGGCAAGGGCAAAAGCCTTGCTGGCCAGCGGCACCGGCATCATCATTGTTCTCTACATCATCCTCTATGGCCTGTATTCCATATGGGATCCTACCGCGCTCACCGCCGACACGGTGCTCAACCTAACGAACAATGCCGTTCCCCTTGCGATCGCGGCGGCGGGTCAGACGTTGATCGTGCTGTCCAGAGGCTTCGACCTTTCCGTCGCCGGCGTCATCTCGCTGACCAATGTCATCATGGCCGCCTATCCGCTGGACGGCCCGATGGGAGCGGTCGAAAGCCTTGCCATCTGCCTGGCGATCGGGGGCCTGGTCGGCCTGATAAACGGCTTCCTCGTCGCTGTGCTGCGTCTCCAGTCGATCGCCGCCACGCTGGCGACGATGATCATCTGCCAGGGCCTTTCATTGGTGATCCTCGACGCGCCGGGAGGTACGGTCGCCGATTTCATTTCCTACGATCTGACCGACGTGCTTTTCGGCGTGATCCCGATCTCGGGGCTCTTCGTCGCGGCCGTTGTCGTCCTCTGGATGATTTGCCGACGCACGGCGTTCGGCACGGGCCTCTATGTCGTGGGGGCTGACGAAACAGCCGCGCATCTGTCCGGTATCAATGTCAAACGTGTGCGAATCCTAAGCTTTGTCATCGGCGGCATGCTCTACGGCCTCGCGGGTTTCATGCTCAGCGCTCAAACCGCGACAGGTAATCCCAACGCAGGCGCCTCTTTCCTGATGCTGACCTTCGCAGCCGTAGCGCTCGGCGGCACCTCGTTGAGCGGTGGGCGCGGCAGTGTCATCGCCAGCATCATCGGCGCCGCCACGCTCATGTTGCTGCAGAAGGTGCTGTTCGCCGGTGGCGTGTCGTCCTTCTACACCGGCATTTTCCAGGGCGTGGTGCTCGTGATGGCGGTGGTGTTTGGAAATGTCGTGACGCATTTTGTCGAACGAAGAGGTGCATCGTGACCGAAACGCACTCTCCCGGCGTGACTTTAACCCCTGCCCCGCAGGCACGACGACAGACGGAAAGTGCGGCTGACAATCGGCGCACCGCCCGCTTGCGGTCAGAGACAATCACGGCGGTCTGCGTGTTCGGCATCAGTATCCTGCTGGTGCTGGGGTCGCGCTTCGTCAGCCCGACACTCGGCTCATGGGATCACGTCAACACCATTATCCTACTAGCGTCGTTCCTGATCGTCGTGGCCTTCGGCCAGGGGATCGTCATCATGATCGGAGGTCTCGACCTTTCGGTCCCGGCGCTCATAACGCTTGGCGGCGTGCTAACGACCAGCTGGATCGATGCCTCGAACGGCATGAGCTTGCCGCTGATACCGGCAATCTTGCTGATCTGCGCCTGCATTGGCGGGATCAGCGGCCTTGGGGTGACCTTGCTGCGTATCCCGCCCTTCATCATGACCATGGCGACCGGGATCATCACCGCTTCCGCGGCACTTGGGCTGACGAGCGGTACACCGCGCGGCGCGGCTCCCCCAATCCTGACCGCGCTGATGAAAGCGAGTTGGATCGGCATCCCGGTCATCCTCCTGTTCATCGTGGCTTTCGCCATCTTCGGCTCAGTGCTGCAGGGTCGAACGTCCTACGGTCGCCGCCTGACGGCCATCGGCGCCAATCCGGTCGCGGCTGATGTCGCAGGCATTGCAGTGCGCAGTTCGGTTCTGATCGCCTATATGCTGAGCGCAGCCGCATCTGGGTTTGCCGGCATGATGCTGGCGGGCTACGCAAACGGCGCAACGCTGCGCATGGGCGACGACTATCTGCTGCCCTCGATTGCAGCTGTCGTCATCGGCGGCTCGTCCATTCTTGGTGGCAGTGGCTCTTTTGTCGCCACGATAGGCGGCGCGATCCTGCTCACGGCGTTGAGCACGGTGATCTCGGCCCTTGGCATTCCACAGGGCTGGCGCACAGTTATCGAGGGCTCGATCATCCTCATAGCCTTGCTCCTGCTGAGGGAAAACACCTTCGCGTTTCTAAGACGCCGATTGGCGCGGTAAAAGACCGCCCGCGCCCGGCGATCCGGGACGTTCAGTGAGAACGTTCCCATCAACAAGCGGTCAACGATCTGGGAGACCTTCGATGCCAAACTGGAAGAGAAAACTAAGTCTATGCGCAGCCGCTCTTTGTACTGCCGCGGTCAGCCTTTCGCTCACCGCCCCGTCGGCGTCAGCGCAGGACAAGAAGTTCAAAATCTACCTGAGCATGAGCTACAGCGGCAACTCTTGGCAGTCGGAGGCAGCCAACATCGTCAAGGCGCTTGCCGCCACCCCACCCTACGACAAGACCGTGGAACTGACCCAGGTGATCTCGGGCACGGATCCCCAGGCTCAGATCGCTGCGTATGAGAGCATGATTGCCGCCAAAGCCGACGGCATTATCAGCTTTCCGATTTCTTCCACCGCCCTCAATCGCGTCATCCACAAAGGCTGCGAGAAGGGCGTGAAGTTCTTCATGTACGACGCGACGGTCACCGAGCCCTGCGCCTACAACGTCAGTTACATTACCGCTGGCTTTGGCGAGAACAGCGCTCAGGCCCTGGTCAATGCGCTCGGCGGCAAAGGCAAGATCTTCCTCAGCCGCGGCGTTCCGGGCAACTCGGTCGACAAGCGCCACACCGATGGAGCCATGTCGGTCTTCAATAAGTACCCCGGCATACAGGTCGTGGACGAATACTATTCCTTCTGGGACGACCGTACGACCCAGCAGGAAACAGCCAAGGCGCTCGCAGCGCATCCCGACGTCGACGGCATCTGGGCTCAGGCCGGTGAATACGGTGCGATCCAGGCCCTCATGGACAAGGGAAGCAAACTGGTGCCGATGACGGGCGAAAACTCGAATGGCTTCCGCCTTGCGCTGGCCAATCCAGATTTCCAGAAGCGTGGCCTGAAAGGCGTTTCCGCCGGCTCGCCGCCGGCCAGTGCTGGCTATGCTTTCAAGCTGATGATGGAAGCCCTGACTGGAAAGCGCGATCTCAAGCCGGGCAACATCGAATATCCTCTGCCATGGGTGCCCGCCGACCAGGTCAAGCTGTGCAAAGGCCAGACGTTCGAAGATGGTTGCAACGCCTTCCCGGAAGGCGTCGTGCCCAGTTCCTTCGTGACGGAGGTGTTCAGCCCGACGCTGCTGCCGGAGCTTTCCATCCAGTCGGCGCTTGAAGGCAAGCCAACCCCAGGCGCGACCATCCAGCCTTTGCCGGCCGATGTTCCGAAAGCCGCCGACGAGCCCGGCATCAACTGCCAGAAATGCGAGCCGCCGGCAGACCAGTACAAGCTCACCAAGGTTCAGCCAACCGTCAATCCGTAATGGCCAAGGCGGGCGGCGTCACGCCGCCCGCTCCACCTTTTTCAAGAACGAGGACGAACATGCCCAGTTATCTCAAGCGCGGCCAGGACGCGAGCACAGTGGCGGCGGTCGACGCCAGAACGCGATTGACCGTTGAAAATATTCTCGCCGACGTCGAGGCGAGAGGTGACGCGGCCGTGCGCGAGCTCTCTGAAAAATTCGACAACTGGTCGCCAGAAAGCTTTCGCCTTTCCGAGCAGGACATTGAAAAAGCCCTGTCCGCGGTTGCTCCACGCGATCTTGAAGACATCCGCTTCGCCCAGGCGCAAGTGCGCAATTTTGCCCAGCATCAGCGCGATTCCATCAGGGATATCGAAGTCGAGACCCTGCCCGGCGTCGTACTCGGCCACCGCAACATTCCAGTCAATGCCGTTGGCTGTTATGTGCCCGGCGGCAAATATCCGATGGTTGCTTCGGCGCATATGAGCGTGGTCACGGCGCGCGTAGCCGGCGTGAAGCGCGTGATTGCCTGCGCACCGCCTTTCCACGGCGGCCCGCATCCGGCGATCGTCGCCGCCATGCATCTGGGCGGTGCCGACGAAATCTACGTGCTTGGCGGTGTGCAGGCAGTAGCCGCCATGGCGCTCGGCACCGGTACTATCGCCCCGGTCGACATGCTGGTCGGTCCCGGCAATGCCTTTGTCGCCGAAGCCAAGCGCCAGCTCTTCGGCCGCGTCGGTATCGACCTCTTCGCTGGCCCGACCGAAACACTGATCATCGCCGACGAAAGCGTCGACGGCGAGATCTGCGCAACCGATCTCCTCGGCCAGGCCGAGCATGGGCCCACCTCGCCCGCCGTCTTGCTTACCACCTCCGAGAAGCTCGCCCGGGCAACGATGGCCGAAGTCGAACGGCAGCTTCTGCGATTGCCGACAGCGGAACTCGCCGGCAAGGCCTGGGCAGACTACGGCGAAGTGATCGTGTGTGAGTCCGATGAGGAGATGGTGCGCGAGGCGAACCGCATCGCTTCCGAGCATGTGCAGGTCATGACGAGCGACCCCGATTACTTCTTGAACAACATGACCAACTACGGCGCCTTGTTCCTTGGGCCCCGCACGAATGTGGCATTTGGCGACAAGGTCATCGGCACGAACCACACGCTGCCGACCAAGAAAGCAGCACGCTATACTGGCGGACTGTGGGTCGGCAAATTTCTCAAGACCTGCACATACCAGCGGATCCTCACCGACGAGGCCAGTGGACTGGTCGGCGAATATTGCTCGAGGTTGTGCATGCTGGAAGGTTTTGCCGGACACGCCGAGCAGGCCAATATCCGCGTGCGGCGCTACGGCGGCCGAAACGCCGCTTGACGACCTTGAACAAAGCACGTCGAAAACATGGTTCGCCGCTAAAACTGGAGCCTAGCAGCCATGACCGAAGTCGCCCTGAAGCAGCCTCACACGCCCCGCATAACGGTGAAAGATTTGGCAAGACAATTGGGCATGTCGGTATCCACGGTTTCGCGAGCCTTTTACGAGGACGCCGTGATCGCGCCAAAGACGCGCGCGAGAATCCTCGCGCGCGCGGCGGAACTCGGCTACCAGCCCAATCCGCTCGCACGCGGCCTCATCACCAAGAGCAGCCGCATCGTCGGCATCGTCGTGTCCGACATCACCAATCCATTCTACCCCGAAGTGCTGACGCGGCTGACGGGAAAGCTGCAAGCCCTGGACCTGAATGTGATGCTGGTGGTGACCGAACCAAAGCGCAGCGAGGATGAGACGCTTCGCGTCCTGCTCTCCTATCACCCCGACGTGGTGATCATCCTGGCCACGACGCTTTCTTCGGCATCGTCCGATGCTTGCCGCAAGGTCGGTACACCCGTCGTGTTTTTCAACCGCTACGATGCCAGCCAGCGCTCCTATGCGGTGACCTGCGACAATGAACTCGGCGGCAGGACGGTCGCCGACCACCTGATCGATCTCGGACACAGGCGCCTGGCCTATGTCGCCGGCTTGCCGAATGCCTCGACCAACGTCGATCGCTGGAAGGGTTTTCATGCCCGCTGCCTGGAAAGAGGCGTGCAGGCTCCTCTCAGCAGCGTAGGGCAGGAATTCAGCTACGCGGCCGGCTATGCCGCCGCGCATGGGTTTCTCTCGTCCGACGAACCACCGACTGCGCTTTTCTGTGCGAACGACATCCTGGCGATCGGCGCCATGGACGCGGCAAGACGCGATTTCGGCCTTTCGATACCGGACCGTCTGTCCGTCGTTGGTTTCGATGACATCGCGATGGCCTCCTGGCCGTCGCATGATCTCACAACTGTTGGTCAGCCAATGGAACTGATGGTGGAGCGCACCGTGGACCTGACGCTGTCCCTGTCGCGCAACGATGCCAGTCAGCCCGCCCTGCAGCGCATTCCGGGAAAACTCGTCGAACGCAGCACCACGAGGGCCATCGATGGCAGGCAATAAGTCTTCTCTGTCGATGCTGGACTGGGCGGCGCAAATTCATGGCCTGGACTGTGCTGGCTTTGGCCCCGCTCGCGAAGTCGCGGCCTTGTCTCTGCCTGAAGGTGTGGCGGATGAGGTGGTCGCCTATGGTCTCGAGGCCCGCCAGGTCTACAACGGTCTTAAGCGTTTAATCGGGCAGGTCGCTGGCCTGATGATCCTGCTGCAGGCAAGCGGCCGCCGCGAAGTGCTCGATCTTCCGTCTATCGCCAGTGCCGCGGAATTGTTCGACGAACTCCGCGAACGCCTTTCAAAGTTGCGGACAACGTCTCGCCTTGATGTGCATCTGCAGCAGTTGATGAGCGCACACAGGCTCGTGGGCACCTGCCTCGCTGTTTTGCGCGAGCAGCAAGCTGCCAAGAACACCCCAGACCTCGCCGAGCCGCTCGGCAATTTGTCGGCGGCTTACAGGCATCTGCAATCGGCATCCGAGGATCGCTTCGGAATGACCATGGTCGACTTCAGGCATTCCTGTTGCAACTGCGGGGCCGAAGGCCGCTTATCATCAGTCTAGGGAGGAAATAATGTCACAGTATTCGATCTGGATTCTCGAATATTCCTACGTCACCAAATACCACAAAAGTGGCGTTCTTTATGGTGCGCACAACCAGGGCTACGTCAAACTTCCGTACTGCTACGCCCTGATCAAAGGCAACGGGCACGTTGCCATGGTGGATGTCGGTTACAACGACAAAGACTATGGAAAGCACCTTGGAGACAAGTTCGGTGTCGAGAACTGGCGCTCCCCAAAGGAGGTTCTCGCCGGGGTCGGCCTGACACCCGAGGAGGTCGATACGGTCTTCATCACCCACGCCCATTTCGACCATTTCGGCAATGTCGAGGATTTTCCGAAGGCGAAATTCTACATTCAGGAACGCGAGATCGCGAAGTGGACCTGGGCGATGTCGCTGCCTGACAGGCTCCGCTGGATGATGGTGGCTGTCGATCCCGGCGACATCATCCGTGGCGTCGATCTTGCGCGCCAGAAACGGCTCATTTGCGTCGATGGCACCGTAGAGAACGCTCTTCCGGGGATCGACCTTCATGTCGCTTACGACAGCCACACCTTTGCGTCCATGTGGGTCAATGTCCGCAACGACGGCAAGGCGCGGTCTTCCGACGCCTGGGTGCTCGCCGGCGACCTGGTCTATGTCTTCGAGAATGTCGAAGGCCCAGGGGGCGTCGTCGATGTCGATACGCCGATGTATGTGCCGGTCGGTCTTGCTCTTGGCAGCCAACAGAACCTGTTGATGGCCACCGAAGCGATGATGAAACAGGTCGGCTATGAAGCCCAACGTGTCATTCCAGTACACGAGGAAAGGCTCAAGGACCGCTTTCCGTCGCGGATCACCAAGGACGGACTGCGCATTTCGGAGATCTGCCTGGCTGACGGCGAGACGTCCAAGGTACGATGATGACAGGGAAGTTGAAGCAAGTCGCAGTTATCGGCGGCGGACTGGTCGGAAGCGGCTGGGCGGTCGTCTTTGCGCGTGCCGGCATCCCGGTTCGGCTATTCGACGCAAGTGAAGACATCCGGCAAGGCGCGCCCTCTCGTATCCGTGCCAGTCTTTCGGACATGCAAGAGTTTGGTCTGGTCAGCGATGTCGATGCAATCGCGCAACGCATCGAAGTGGTTGACAGCTTGGTCGATGCAGTATCAGCGGCCAACTATGTTCAGGAATCCGTCTTCGAACGCGTCGACGTAAAAAAAGCAGTGTCCGCCGAGATCGGCGCGGCCATGCGTGACGATGCGGTGGTTGGCAGTTCGAGTTCAGGCATACCGGCATCTGCGTTTACGGACCAGGCTCCCAGGCGTTCGCGCTTTCTAATCGCCCACCCGGTCAATCCGCCGCATCTGGTGCCGCTTGTCGAACTGGTAGCTGCGCCATGGACAGATCCGGAAATCGTTCCATGGCTGCGCGAGGCGATGGAGCAAGTCGGACAGGTGCCGATCGTCGTCAACCGTGAGATCGAAGGCTTTATTCTCAACCGCCTCCAAGGTGCGCTGCTGAACGAGGCCTGGGCGCTGTTGGATGCGGGCTTGGCAAGCGTGGCCGACATCGATCGAACAGTTGCTCATGGTCTCGGCCTGCGCTGGTCGTTCATGGGACCGTTCGAGACGATCGATCTGAATGCGCCCGGTGGCATAGACGATTACGCGCAGCGTTTGGGAACGCTTTACCACTCGATCGCGCAGGATCGCCGCGATCCGAAACCTTGGTCCCCTGATCTGATAGAATTCGCCACGGCCGAGCGCCGGGAAATACTCGCAAAGCCAGAGCTTGAGGCCCGTTCGGCATGGCGCAACCGTCGGCTTATGGCTCTAATTTCTCATAAGCGGGATCAGCCGGAGTGCTAGATTTTCTCCGGTCCGCAAGAAGCGATCGAGGTCACATGATGTATGGAAAAACGGAGGCAGAGGCTGGCGAAATAGCACCGTTGCCGCCCTTCGTCGCGCTGCAGCTGAGGCACCTTTTTCATGGCGCCTAGAGCAAGTGCCTATGGATGTGCCTCTTCGGGGCGAGCGAGCATTATGAAATCGCCAGCACTCTTCTGATCTCATCGATCCTGCCGAGATCTTGAGGGTTCGCGGGCTCAGCGCCAGCTATGGTGGCCGCGTAGTCGTGAGCGGGATCGACCTATCCCTTTGCCGGGGCGACATCCTTGGCTTGCTCGGCGCCAATGGTTCGGGCAAGTCCACCTTGCTCAGGGCGATCACCGACCAGATCCGGCCGCACGGGGGGACCGTGGCGATCGACGCCGACCTTGCCAGTGTGCCGGAACGCGCCAAGTCCGGCTTCGGCCTTGCCATCGATCCATCCGACCTGCCGGCGGCCCTGTTGACCGGGCGGCAATATCTTGAGCTCGTCGCCGAGAGGGATGGCAGGGCGCACTTGGTGATGCATCACTACGAAGGCTAATTGGCCGGCGCTCATTGGGCGGGGGGCTTTGGGGTTTAAATGAGCGCCGGCCGGGCGGTTCGCTCGGATCCGCCGCAGCCGGACTGATAGCCGAGTCGGCAACCGTGTGAATGGCGCGATCACGTAACCCTTGCGTTCATGCTCGCATGCGCTAGCCTCCCTTGGATGACGACCGATCGCTATGACGCCCGCTGGGAGGAAGACGGTTCCTGGACCATGTTCGACGTGTTCACCGGCCAGCCCTACGAACGCGGTGCCTTGGTGCTGATCGGCATGCCCTTCTTGCAAGCGGACGACATAACCCGCCTTTTGAACGCAGATAGAGGGCGGCGCACGCTTCGTGACGCGTCGTCAGATGGGCGAATCGGGTCGAAGGGGCGGTAGTGGCCAGCGCTGCAGCGATGGCTGCTCAGTCTATTCCGATGAGCAGCAATCACTCACGAAAATGAGATAGCAGTGCAAGAGCAAGAGGCCACATGCGCTCAACGGGAACGCGATAAAGCCGCTTCCCGATACCAAAAGTCAGGACATAGCTGTGAGGGCCCCGCTTCGTCTTACGTGGGCTGGAGGAAGGCCGAAAGGGCGACGGTCTAGGCGGCAGCGGATATGTCCTTGAACACAGCTGCGCAACTTCAGCAATTAAGGTTGACTACAGCACTATGGACATCAGTTGCAATCTCGAAAGCATTCTGAGAAAGTTACCGCTGGTGATCAGATTGGAGATTATAGCTATTGCAGGCAGATGCCGGTCATAAACTCTGCCGAATAAACTAAAATGAATTTCTCCCTCCATTCCCTGTGGTGGTCGCGCTTGCCGTAGCGGGTTACGATGCACAGGATGCGGCTCCATGCATTTGGGTGGCACTACTCTTAGTCTAGGCGATTAGTTCAGGGTGCGGTCTCCGAGTTCGCGAAGTACGGCGGTTGCGTTCACGTGGTAATGGTAAAATTGTCACGGGGGAAATATCGTCCCTGGCTCATGGATCTTGTTGATGCCAGAACAAACGGCCTGCCTGCGGGGAAAAAGCGAAGTGACCCACTTCAGAGCGAAGTTTGCCAAACAATCGCTAAAATGGGAGGTAGCGGCGACAGGGCGTTTGGTGTCCCAACGACTTGACGGTACCGTATCTTTGCATCGCATTCGATGAGCTCTGCAGGAACGCCGCCAAATATGGAGTCCTGTCGGCAATAAGGGTTCGGTCGCCGTGACCTGGAACGTACGGGATGTCGAGGGAGCCCGCAGCTTGCAGCTCGCTTGGTCACAAGAGGATGGCCCCAAGAGGAGGATGTCGGTCAACGATTGAATGCCGTAGAAGATAGATGCGATCGGAAGTGGCTGGACCGGCTCCTTGAATCGACTTTGGCAAACCACTTCTCGGTCGTCGTCGGCCACAGGACAGCCTTATCTAAGCCTCCTCCTTCTTTGCCTTCGCAAAACCGCGATCGGTTGCGATGAACCGCTCAAGCATCGGCACGATCAAGCGCAATGGATCGGCGGATGGCCGCCCGGTCTCCCGCCCGAGGATTTCTCCATATTTGACCAAATCACGATGCAGAGGCGCCGGCAGTTCCAGCGTGATCTTGACTGGCTTGTCGTCAGCGATCGTTGCGAGTTTCAACTTGGCCATGTCAACCTCCGTATGGTTCAAGCACAAGGTCGCGGGTGACGAGGACGCGAACGGGAAACCCGGGTCGGATCGTAAGCGTCGGCGCTACAGCGAGTTGCCGCTGAACGACCTGTTGGCCTACCTGACTCACACTATCGGAGGCGCCGCTGCGCAGAGCACGCACGATATTGCTGTCCTGGTCGGACGAACCGGCCTCAGCGCCAACGCTCAGAACGGTGGACAACGCCGCGGCCTTGAACAGCTCGCCCCAGTGATAGTCGACCCCGTCCTCGAGACCAGCATAACCCTGAGCGTCCGCGCCAGGCTGCCGTTCCAGAACGATGGAGTGTCCGTCGGGAAAGATCAGCCTGTTCCAGACGAGCAGCACGCGACGCTGCCCCGAACCAATTCGGTTATCATATTGCCCAATAACGCGAGTGCCTTGCGGGATGAGCAGCGAGCGGCCGGTGGGACTGTCATAGACATTTTCAGTTACCTGAGCGCTGATCTGGCCGGGCAGGTCCGACTGGATACCGGTAATGAGCGCGGCCGGGATCACGGCGCCGGCTTGAAGCACATAAGGTGACGCCGGCGGCGTGATGTGATCCGGGGCCACCGTACGCCGGTCGGCGGCGGCGGTCAGAAAGCCAAGCTGGCGATCCTGGGCATTCGCTTGACCGTTCTGACTGGCAAGGTCGTTAACGTTGGGGATAGCGAGCGGTAAGGATGCTTCCGCCGATCTGGCATTTCCCCGCGCTGTCTGGAAAAAGACGCGCGAGGTTCTGGCCGCTTCCTCGTCAGCCCGCCGGCGTTGCTCGGCTTCGTCAATCGCGGGGGGTGGGGTCGACGGGGGCGCGACGGTCTGCCCCTTGTTCTGAGCATCGAGGATTGGCCTGCCGAGATCGCCAGGCAGCGGCGGCCCAAGGATCGGGCCGGCATAGTCGCGTGGCAGGCGCGCCAGTCCGTCGGCAGGCGGCCGATTGGAGGTTGGATAGAGCTCTTCCCCCTGCTTGGATGTGTTAGCGTCCTGCAGAGCGTAAATCAGCGCACCGCCGAGACCGAGCGAGGCGACGAAGCCGATGCCTGCCAGCATCTTGCGCGACAGGCGCGTCACGCGCGGCGGGTCGGCGCGAAGTCGCATCGGTTCGACGGCCATATCGTCCTCGTTCATGGCGAAAGCGCTCCCCTGTGCGTTGCGTTCGGCACCTTTGAAGCGGCGCTGTCGCTTGGCCTCCGCCACAACCCATCGGTTCTTGCTCCATCGATGCGGACGATCCTTACCGTCTGCTGCCGCTTGCCTGCGCCAAGACGCAGTTCGGCGGCACCAAAAAGGCGGTCGATGATGAGGATGTTTTGATAGACGCGGCTGTTGGTGATTTCAGCCTCGCCGTCCGGACCGATGACGAAAATCGGCGGCATCTCGCCTTGCACGATGCCGCGGGGAAACTGGACATAGACCCTGCGGCCATCGTCATAGGCGCTCACCGGCTTCCAGGGCGGGCTGTCGCCGGTGAGGCCGTAGCGATAGTTGCGCACCGTGACATCCGGTATGACCGGGGTTGTGGCGATCGTCTGCAGGAGGCCCGCTTTCAGAGTCGGATAGGACCACGCAACGGCGGGCATGTAGGACTTCGCGCCTGAGCGTAGCTCAAGCATATAGCTGCGCCTGTCCGTGGCGATGATAAGGTTCGTTGTGATGTCCGCCCGCGAGGGTTTCACCAGGACGTGGACGCGTCGGGCAATGCCGGAGCCGCTTTCGGTGTCGCCGATGATCCAGCGCGCGGTATCACCAGCCGCGATCGGACCGTCTCCGGTCAAGCTCTCGCCCGGCTCAAGCGCGATGTCCGTTATCTGGCCAGGTGAGGCGTAGACCTGGTAGAGCGCACCTTCGCTCCATGGGTAGATCTGAATCGCGTTGTAGTAGCCCTCACGGCGCGGTTGCACGCGCGCCGCGGCATTTGCGTTCTCGACGCGGGCGGCCGGCGTTTCTCCGGTGGCGCCGCCCCGCGCGGGCGCCCAGCCTGGTGGGACGCGAAGGGGTTTCGGCAGTTGGTCGGTCGCGGCGGCCGGAGCCGGCGGTAAGGGCGGAACATAGGTATCGTAGCTGATGTTCGGCGGCTTCGTCGCCGGCGTGGCGCAACCCGCAAGCAGCGTCGTCCCCGAGACCAATATGGCGGATAGCAGGTATCTTGGGAAAGTCGTGCAGGCAACAAGACGCGATGTCGGGCTCATTGGCTCATCTCCCGCGACCAGTTGATGGCGTTGACGTAAATGCCGAGCGGATTGGCGCGAAGCCGTTCGGCGTCGCTTGGCATCTGCGTCACGATCGTCAGGATCGCGGTCCAGCGCTCGGTGCCTGAAAGCTGACCGTTTTCGTAGTGGTGCTCGATCCAGGCGACACGAAAGGAGCCCGGCGAGGCTCTGATGACCGAAGAAACGTCCACGGCGACCTGCTGCTTGCCGACCTTGGAGAAAGGATCCGCAGCGCGCGCATAGTCGTTGAGCGCTGCGGCGCCCTGGTCGGTGGTCCAATCATAGGCGCGCAGCCAGTCCTGGCGCAGGATGATCGGATCGGCGGGGATGGAGCGCACCTGTTCGACAAAGCGGGCGAGATGCCA
This sequence comes from Mesorhizobium sp. BH1-1-4, assembly GCF_020165665.1. NCBI lineage: Bacteria > Pseudomonadati > Pseudomonadota > Alphaproteobacteria > Hyphomicrobiales > Phyllobacteriaceae > Mesorhizobium > Mesorhizobium sp. BH1-1-4. The sequence goes on along the minus strand of NZ_JAIUIN010000001.1, from coordinate 700,828 downwards.
CGCTATCTGAGGATCGGTCGGCTTATAATCCGCGATCGCGGGCGCGGTCGCTTGAACATGGCCCATCGTATCGACCTGCACGACCCAGGGCACGACGGTGCCGCGGCCCAATTGCCAGACCAATGACGTGGAAAGGCCTGCCGACAAGATGAGCGACCCGAACGCCATGGCGCGCCAGTTGCGTGCCTGCACGCGAGCAGAGCCGATGCGTTCATCCCAGATCTGCTCCGCCTTTTGATAGGGCGTTTCGGGTCGAGGGGTCTTGCCGTAGTGGACGGCGGGGCGCCTAAAGATGTTCATGGTCGTTCGCCTTCAGAAAGAGAAATCGAGGCTCCGCCGCCATGGCTGTCGCCGGCGCGCACCGCGTGAGCGGCGGTCTGGGCCCCATGAGAGAGGCGCTGGGAGCGGTGCAGGCGTCTGGCCCACTCGGGCTGTGCTTGAGTCCCGGATGGCTTGCCCGCGCCCGGCGGAGGAGCCGCGGCTGACATCGCGGCGATGGTTCCCATGGTCGATGAACCGCCGGTGATTTCAGCTGCCCATCCGGTGCCAAGCGCATACGACGACACACACCACGTGTGTCTTATCTAGGCCGTGAGCGGACCGGCGGCTCTGCGCCGAAAAGGCCAGCATTCAGATCATGCAGTCTTTCTGGCGGCTCTCCCTCAACGCTTAACAACCACGCGGCTCGGGAGATTGCAGCATTGTCGGTCGTCCAACTGTATCGGGTGGGGCGCTGTAGCCAGCCGTTTTTCAGGCTGGGTGGATTGCCGAAGTAAGTCTGGCATTCGGACCGGCAGGCACGTTATCTGTTGGTAAGGCTTATACGCTACTCAATTGTGCTTGCGATTGCTTGACTGCCCATGAAATGGGCACTCATTTGGACGCATGGCTTACGACTTCTCGAGTTTGTCCCACAACGAGTTTGAGGATCTGGCCCGCGATCTTATAGGTCGCGAGATCGACAAGCGTTTCGAGGCCTTTGCGGAGGGACCGGACGACGCGATGGACGGACGCCACGCCCTCGCCGACGGCGATATTGTGCTGCAGGCGAAGCATTATTACCGATCGGGCTTCTCGGCGCTGAAATCGAAGATGAAGAACGAGCGCGCGGCCATCGACGGACTGGCACCCACGCGTTACATCCTCGTCACGTCCGCCTCGCTCACGCCGAACAACAAGACGGTCTTGGCTGAGATCGTCGGGCCTGCGCTGCAAACCCCTGGCGACATATTCGGGCCTGGCGACCTCAATGCGCTGCTGCGCAAATATCCCGAGGTCGAGAAAGCTCATCAGAAGCTTTGGGCGCAAAGCACCCCTGTCCTGAAATCGGTGATCAAGGAAGCGTTCGAAGAAGCGCTAGCAAAGCCGGGGCCTGTCCCTCCCGTCCTCGCTAATCTGCTGCCGACAGCGCAAGGGCCCGCACCCGGCGCGGCTGTCGAGCCAGCGAAGCGCGACACGATATTTCTGCTCAAGGCCTCGCCGATCGACGACGAATTTGCGCTGTGGCTGGCTCCAAAGCTTGAAGCAGAAGGCTATCGGGTTTTCGCCGACATCCTGACGCTGCAGCCGGGCGACAAATGGCGGCGGCAGGTGAATCAGGCACTGCAGTATCGAGCGGTGAAAGTCCTCCTCGTGTGGCGTGACGCGACGCTCGCCGATCAGCACTTGCAGGACGATCTCGACATCGCGCTGGAAGTGGCGAAGGAAATCGACGATCCACGCTTCATCATCCCGTTGCGTCTCGAACAGGGGAAAAAGGTAAAAGGTCTCGGCGACGCGATGCCCGTCGATTTCGTCCGTGGGTGGGGAGAAGGCGTCGACGGTCTTCTGGATGCCCTTCAAAGACAGAAGATTCCGCGATCCGGTAGTCCAGCCGTGATCGATCCGAACTGGGAAATCTTTCGTCGGCGCGGCGCGGTCCCGCTCATCAACCAAGCCGAGCGCCTGACATCGAACTGGCTTCGCGCCGCGGAGGCGCCCGACGTCATCCGCTACTACGAGAGCATTGGAGCGATCGACAGCCGATTGCTCGATCGAGCGGTCGAGCAGTTCAAGTATCCATGCACCCTGCAGAGCGCCGGCTTTATCACCTTCGCGGACCAGACCGAAGTCGACATGGCGTTCGCATCCGCTGGCCGTTTTCGGATGAAGCACGAAGTCCCGTTGCTGGATTTCGTCAACAAGGGTTTCCCGAAGCTTGGTATCGAGCGTCAGGTGGCATCCAACCTCGTCATTGCGATGATCAAGAAGGCTTGGTTCGCGTTCTGCAGGGAGAAGGGCTTCGTCGAGTATCACTATTCCAACGCGATTGGTTTCCACGCGTCGGCCGCGCAGGTGCGGACCGGTCAACGCATCCCCTGGGGCAGGCAAGGGGATCAACGATCCTCGATGCTGCGCAATGTGGCGAAGGGACATATCTGGCAGTTTGGCGTCACCGCGATGCCCTATTTCTGGCCGTTCTGGCATCTGAAGCTGAAGGCGCGGGTGTTGTTCTCCGTAGACAACAACACGCCGGCCGGGCTCGATATTGAAGATGCCAAGAAACTGCATCGATTGCGCCGTAGCGTCTGCAAAGGATGGCGTAACAAGCAATGGCACGGCCGCATGCTTGCGTTTCTCGAGCTCCTGTCCGGCGAAAGTCCGAATATTCGCCTGACGCTCGCGAGGGATGCCGAGCTCGTGATCGATGCAGCGCCGATGCTGTTCACGTCCCCGGTGAGTACAGCACTTCCCGATGTTCTCGATGCCGAGGAAGAGGAGGCCGACATCAGCACCTTGGGTCGTCCGGAAAATGATGACGAGGCCGACGCATGAAGTTTCCCGAGAAATCGCTCCAAGTCGAACACTTCAATGAGCCGTTGCTGGAGTTCGCCTACGCGCAGCGCAGTCCTCATCCAAAAGACGGCCTGTTTCTCTACGGACCACATGCCAAGGCGAAGAAGACCCGTGAAATCCGTGTCGGTGTGGTCGGCACAAGCGACGGCATTGCGCATTTTCGCACCTGGGCGCGCAAGCTAAAGTCCGTTGTTCTGGTTCCGCCGGCCGGAAAGGGTGAGAAGGCCGATCGCCTGCACCTGGCGAACTTCCCCGGTCTCGAGGAGGCCTTCGGGATATCTTTCGATCCGGATGAATGTAGTGCGCTATCCATCCAGCTGAAGGATATCGATCGCGCCACGCGCATGTTCAATCTGAACGAAGCCGTCGACAAGGTCGCACGTCTCTACATCGATCGGGTCGAGCAGCATCGCCGCAACGACGAGCGATCGGTCGATGTCTGGGTCCTTGTCCTGCCGGATATCGTCTATGAGCGCTGCCGGCCCCAATCTAAGCGGGCGGGCCTTGCGATGGAACTGGGTGATTTCAAGAAGCGGCAGAAGGCAAAAGAAAACCTGCCGCTGTTGTCTGCCATGGGTGCGATCGATCAGTCCGATGAAGCGATCTTTGAGGACGTCCCGGACTTTCATCGCAGGATCAAGGCCGAGTTCCTCAGGATCGCGCCTACTCAGTTGGTTCGTGAGACGACGCTCGCGCCTGGTGCCTTCCTTAACAAGGCCAACTATCCCGTTCGCAAAACTCAAGACGCGGCGACGGTCGCATGGAATCTCGCAACGGGGCTCTACTATAAAACGCAGCCGAAACCGCCATGGCGCCTGGCCGATGTGCGGCCTGGTGTTTGCTACATCGGCATGGTCTACAAGAGCCTGCCAAACGATCCTGACGGGCACGCGTGCTGCGCGGCGCAGATGTTCCTCAATGAGGGCGACGGCGTCGTTTTCCGCGGCGCCAATGGGCCGTGGAAGACTGGAGACTACGAGTATCATCTCAAGGCGCCAGCAGCGAAGGACTTGCTTGCACTCGTGCTAAAAACCTACAGCGAAGAGCATGGCGGCCCGCCGAAGGAGCTGTTCATTCATGGTCAAACCTATTTCAACGATGAAGAGTGGGATGCCTTCGTCGCGGCCGCGCCGAAGGAGACAAATGTCGTCGGCGTGAGGATCCGACCCACGGGTGGCGAGACCAAACTCTTTCGCGATGGCGACTACCCGGTGCTCCGTGGCACAGCGCTCGTGCTCGACGATCAGACGGCCTACCTGTGGACAACAGGCTACGTACCGCAGCTCGACACTTACATTGGGCCCGAAACGCCGAATCCGCTGCACATCACGGTGATGCGATCTAAAAACCCCAAACCGAAAATCAGCACCGTCCTCGAAGACATCATGGGTCTGACCAAGATCAACTACAATTCATGCAACTTCAACGATGGGCTGCCTGTCACGGTTCGTTTTGCGCGCATGGTCGGCGATGTCCTGACAATGGGATCGGCCAAAGGTCAGGAACGCCAGCCGTTCAAGTTCTATGTGTAACGCCAGTCTGAGGTGGCCCGGATCTAGCGCCTGAGGAAGAAGATGCAAGTAGTGGGCCCTTGGGTCGCAGGCACTGATAAAAGGTCGATCAGGCAGCCAACACCTTAAGAAGAGCGCCGTCGCGCGCGAAGCAATTGGCGATAGCCGCGCTCGACCATCTTCAGGCCGTCGCGCACGAGGCGTTGCGTCTGGTACCGAAAAGCCGAGTCGTGCCAGTCGGCAGCCCTGACCAGCCGCCGGCCGAACAAGGCGGTTGCGACGTCGAAATGAGATGCTTGTTCCTCACGGCCGTCGAGGCATTGCAGCATAAGGCCGAGGCGCCGGCGCTGTGCCCCAGTCAAGCGAGCGTCGGGAAGGTGCTGCCTGTGGATCGAGCGGATGAACCGCTCGATCGCCTGGAGCCGGTCGTGTGCCAAGTCATCGAGTGGAATTATGGCGGCCAACGGTTCGCCGGGCTGCGCATCGCCGAGAAGCGTCAGTTGCGTTCCGCCCGGCGAAGAGCGGAGGTGACGACCGACTTCATCACGCTGGCCTGCCGCCAGCGGAACGTCGAGGGTGCTGACCTCCCGCGCTCGCAGATCCGGCGGAACTTCGGTTAGGTTCACAACCCCAGGGTCTATCTGAGGCGCCCAATAGACTGGCTGCTCGACTGCGGATTGGTCAGGCCTGGCGGCGAAACTGCAACCCCCAGCGCTTGCGCAATGCGCGCATTGCCTTGGCCGAGCGGACCGCCGCGAAGTCCTGCTGATACTGCGGATTGCGTCTCAGGAACTCCCAGGCAATCGCATCGGCAGCGGCCCCTTTGACGAACGCATATGCCTGTGGGTCACGCCACTGCGATGTATCCGGCTTCATCCGCATCCTTCCCTTTTCAAGAATTTGATAGGGGGATGCGGTGTTGGGCGAAATCCTTGGATTCCGTCATTGACGAATGGACGAGAAGAGATCTCGCCGCTGAGCGATCAAGTCGAGACTTTTGTGATGCCTACTGGCTCGCCCCTTGTAGCGTCTTGAACGTGTCTGACCAGGCGCGATAGGCGTCATCATCACCATGGCTCCAGGCACTAAAAGCGCGCCAGGCCGCGAAAGAGGATGCGGGCTGCTCGAACAGCGAGGCGATAGACTGGTCGCCGTCGGGCCAGCCGGCACGCTGGTCGCTTATCGCTTCATGCCCGAGACGCCGCAGATCCTCCAAGGCCGAGCGGATGTGCGGCACCGGAAATTCAAAAAGGTCTGTGTTGTCACTCGCTTCCCGGAGGATGACCGCGAGCTTGGCAACCACGCCCGCCAAGGATTGAGCGGGCGTCGCCGCAAGCTCTGCCAACAAGGCATCGGCCCTTTTCGCGTCATCCTGCTCCACGGTCCGGGCATCGAGATAGTCGCGGTAGGTCTCAGCCCCCTCCCCGCACCTGACGCCGCGCTCCAAGAACCGTTCCTCCGCCTGCTGCTGCCGGATACAGGAGGCCTGCATCCCGACATGAGCGTCGATCCATGCAACGGACAAGACAAGTGCCGGATCGGCTGATGGCTCGTTGTGGGAGATTGATGAAGATTTTGAAGCTGGCATATCTCCACTCACCGACACCTCCTCCCGCTCTAACCCGTGACGAAAGGACAATTGGTAGCTATCGTCAGAATCAACGAAGATTCTGAGCTATCAACGACGTCGTCTAGTGGGGCCGAGCGAGGCTTTTTCGCCGGACCTCATCAATGACTTCCGTAGGGTTGCCTACTAAAAGCGGCTTTTTTGACCTATGTCAACCAAAAAGAACGATTTTGAGAACGAGGCGATTTCTGTTCAGCAGTGTCGTGCTGCAAGAGCTATGCTCGGATGGAGTCAGGGCGACCTAGCCGAGGCAGCTGCTGTTTCGAGGACTACAATAGTAGACTTCGAGAGGAGTATTCGTATTCCTCATCGAAATAACCTTGCTGCGATCCGACGCGCGTTTGAGGCAGCGGGGATAGAATTCCTTGCAGAGAACGGCGGCGGTGCCGGCCTCCGATTTGCGCGAAGGTCTGATCAAAACTAGGGAAAGTCTCGCCTGGCGCGGTCGCTAGGCGAGACTGTATTGATTCACTCGCCGTTGCGGCGGTTGGGGCGGGACCAGATGAGGCTGTGACCCTCGCCTTCCTCGTCCGCGAAGAGGTTGGCGTAGATTGGAGCGGTGAAGCTCGGATCGTCCAGCTTAAGCCCGAGATAGTCGCGGCCCTCATTGGAGCGCTTGGACCAGGCGGCGCCGATTTCGGCCTTGCCGACCACCACGCGGTGGCTTGGAGCGTTCTCGCCGCTGGCCCTTGTGTCGGGGACGATGCGTACGCCCTTGGCATGGACGCTGAGGGTCACGATCTCGCCGGTGAACTCGTTCGCATTGGTCTTCTTGAAAGTGCCGATGGTAGCCATTTTCATTCTCCGTTTTCTCGTTTCCGAGCCCGCACCATGCGACCTCGATGGCGATCGTGGGGCCGGAGGCGACCGCCGCCGCATCGCTTGCGACCGCAGCAAAGCGGAGGATGGCGCAGGCGCGCGTTTCTTGGTTCCGCGAGGAATGGGCTTTGCCCAGGGGAAGAAACGCGTGACGCGCCATTGCGGCATAGGCGGTCGATTTCCGCCGTCCTTCGGCCAGATCAGCCCGTTCGAGAGGTCGTCGGGACGCTTGCCGAAAGCAGCGACGGAGGCGATAGCGGCACCAATGACTAGGAGATCAATCGGTCGATTTGCCGGGATGCCCGATCATAGCTCAGAATGGGTACAACAAAGCCGTCGCCCGGCTGGTTCAGCTACCGATGAGACCTTGGTAATTGTTTTAGAGGCGGTACGCGCCAAACTGACAGGCATGCCGGCGCGAAGCGCACCCGCCGCCTCAGCGCCAAGCTAAGACCCTTTGTCCTAGACGTTCAATACTAGGCCGATAAGGCGGGCGCACTCGTTGATACATTAGTCCTTTCCCAAGTACCGGACCTCCACACTACCACCGAAAAACCGGGTGTTGACGCAGGGTCAACAGAGGCAAACGCGACAGCTCGCTCGTCATCTTCCACTCGACCGCCATCACCATACGCGGGAGCCGCCGGACCCATAGCCATTCCACAGGGGGGAAGAGGATCCATCTTCAGCCATCGGGCAAGTGTAAGGCTGCTGCTGACAAGGAATCTGGCTTGCGAAACCGAACTGAGTTCCGCTGATCTGCGATGCGTCCATCTGCTGGACTCTACTCCGTAGTCCATAACAGGTATGAAAACCCAATCGGGCTGATACATTCGCAAAATGTCTTCGGTCAACGGGCGCGCCTGAAGATCTTGGCAGATGAACACGACACAACGTCCGAGTGCATCTGCGTCGGCTACGAAAACTTGATCGCCACTGGCACTATCCTCAATCAGCATTCCAATGCCAGGGTCAGACAGCCCATAGGCAGTGGCCAGACTACGCGTGATACCAGCAGGCCAAAGCTTTTTCTGCCTCCAGATCTCTGTTCCAAAGCCGTTCAGAATTCTGGCCTCGTTGAAGGATTGCCCTTCCTTCAACGTCCGTGTAGGCCCCGAGCCAGAGATGACAGCGCGGGGGCTGTCCGATGCCTTAAGCAAACCTTGCGCCAGGCGATCAGCATCGTCCTCACTCATGACGAACTCGGCAGCGATCGCAATGTCGACAAAGCCCGCAGCGGAGAGCGCCTCGATGACAGCTTTCGCTGCATCGAGATGCCCGGCGATACGGAAATCAACAAACGAATTCTCACCACGCTGAATCTCGGACTTGGTAATGTCTGTGTCACCCTCGGCCACAGGCAGGAAGGCCACTTTCTCGGTGCCAACGCGCGCCGAAGGCACAATCCCGCGCGCAGCGTCTGCGGTAACGAATTGATGCTGTATTTGAACTGGCCGGCCATCGTGCTCAACCAAGGATGCCACAACGCTCAATGCGGCAAATCTGTCGGCCAATGTATCGGCATTGGCTGCGACTGGATGACGAGACTGGCGGCAAAGAGGGCCGCGCGGAATCAGCATGGCGCTCCCGTCAAGCCAGTAAGTCCCTGTAACCTCCCTAGTTTCTCTCGCCTCCCCCAGCCAGCGAGGCAGTGAAGGGCGCCGCCCCGACGTCGGTATGACACTCACGCTGCGAGGATGAATGCTTAGAAAATGTTGGTCGATCCCCCGCATCAGCCTTAGCACCTGACCACGATAGGCAGCCTCTGAACGAGCCGGCGCTGCGAAGACATCTATGATAGCGTCGTAAGCGTCTTCGGCATCGTCCAAATCAAGAGCCTGATCGAGCCGCGTCGTGAAAGTGTGCGCTGGCGGATCCGCTGTTGCCCTTTCGCTAGGCGTCCAGACCTCGGCCGCCCTCCACAATGCAACGAAAAGAGCCGACGGGCATTTGACACCGCCGGCGAGGAGCACGGCGAGATCATTCATTCTGATCTCTTCGGTCGGGGTAGCGGTACATGCGCCGATCTCCAGCTTTGATCGTCAGGCGCAACCATATTCATGACCCGCTCCACGCGCTCTCGGACATCCGAGCGGGTTTTATCGTTTATGGTGTGTCGTCTTCGCTCAAGGATTGAATAAATAACTGTGGCGATTGCGGCAATCTGCCGCTTGATCACTTCCTTTCTTGGATAGCTACCTTTGACGAGGCGCTTTCCCAAATCTTCAAGAACAGAAAGAAAACTCACAGCGAAACGCGGATGTCTGCCGTAGTAATTGGCATACTGAATATTTCCACGCCGTTCGTCCGCAAAGGCAGCGTCAAGAAATTGGAATACATTCTCGTCATTTTCCGAACGCATCACCGCCCGCGCCAAATCCTCGAATTGGCCTACCATAGCATTGACACTTGCGCTCCAGCTTACCCCTCTTGCGGCTTGGAGAGCGTATCCAGCCGCTTCCTCGCTGCCGACAAATTCCACGGGCGAGCGAGCGAGACGGCTGTTCAGATCATATTGGAGCTTCAAGAATTCCGGGCGAAAACCTGTCATAGCCGCCGCCAACTTGCGCAGGCCAGTTCTATATTCATCAACCATCTTTCGATAGTTCTTGTGAATCTGGGATATATCGCCACGCAGTATCGAAACGTCGACATCCCCAGCCGTTATGTCGTCTATCTGGTCGCTCGACAGCTTAACATCAGCACCAATCTCCCTGATGTCCTTCAAAAGCTTGGTAAGCTCGCCTACCGTCTGGCTGGCCGGATCCGGCTCGAATTCGCTTATGTAGATACGCGCGGTGCGTCTGCGGTTATAGATTCTGCGCAGACGTCCCGCCAATGTAGTGTCTGTCGCCAGCAGACCGTCCAATTCTTCCAGAAGGGCAAGCTCTTCGCTGGGTTCAAGATACGCATTTAGATCCGACAGGCATCGCTCGAGCGCGGAAACCAGCAATGCCTTCCATTTCTCCGGATGCCGGCTCTCTAGGTCTCTAAGCAAATCTATCGCGCGATTCAGCATTTCGACCGCTTCGTACGGATCATCCGAATAGTCGGTAAGTCCTAACGCGGCCTCCACCAGAGCCGAGACGTAGTCATCGTCGAGCTCGGCGCCGTCAATTTCGTCTTCGACGGCGTTTTCGATCAGTCGAGCAAGCTCATCGAGAGCCCTGCTTGGTTCAGCGCCTCGTAGTTTCAGAACGTATTCGACGGTGGCGTGCGTTGGACGCAGGCGACGCTGAATGACGGAAATCCAGTCCGGGTCGAACTCTGGAATCTCAAAATTGGCTTCCAACAAGTGGTTTGCCGCCCTGATATAATTCAGTGTCAGATAGTCCAAATTCGGATCCTGCGCGACGAAAGGCGCCAGCGTCTCGTAGTAGGGCAGATCCTGTACTGCATTTACAGAGAGTGCGCGAAAATCGTCCTGGAGAGCATCCGCCGAGAAGCCACCAATCTTGATCAGCTGTTGCTGCGCTCTCGCTGTTGCATCCGTTTCGAGAGATGCACCAACACCGGCGGCACGCATCGGCATTGCACGCAGCTCGATGCGATCCTCCCGACGAGCGCGGATAGCAGCGGCGACCTTCGACACGCCATCGATATTTTGCCGGTTCAAGACAAAACACAGCGTCACAACATCCGGCATTTGCATTGTGCAGATGCCGGCGACATCGGCCATGCCCGTACGGCTATCGATGAATACATAGTCGTAGCTGTTCTTGGCCCAGTCACGCATCGATTGCAGAAACACGCCACCAGCATGATGGTCGAAAAAATCCGGCCATGAAAAGCGAGCGAGAGCTTCCTCATAAGGTAACCGCTCAGGTGCATCGATCTGAGGACTGCCTGCGCCCAGATAATCAAGGGATCCGCCCTCCCCGTCCCGGTTAGTGAATATTCGGCGGACGAATGGAGAAAATGCGCCGCCGTCCCGGTGATCCTCCAGCACACGATCCACCTGGTTCGCCGACCTAGCGTCCACAAGACCGTTGCGCCAATTCCAGACAAGGTCAAGCAGACCAGGCGCCTCCTTCAGGTCCTTCAGGTCGGCCCCCTCCATCAGCCCCCGGAAGTAATACGGCAGACCCGGAGCCTCCAAGTCCCAGTCCATGACGAGAACCCGAAATTTGTTCAGGGCAGCCAGGAAGGCGATGTTGGCCAAGGCCATTGTGCGTCCCACCCCCCCTTTGAAGGAGTAGAAGGTCACAATCCTGCCGGTCATAATCCAACTCTTGCGGATGCGGTTTCGGAGGGAGGATTTGGTGCGAATGTGAGCGCGTGGCGCATGTGAAGCTGCAGCGAGCTTTGCCGGGAAACAATGGCTCGCCGAACCGCCACCCCGCCGTGGCGCGGTTCATCCGCGCTTTGGAGGTCCGGCGCGAGCGCCTTTGCCGCAGGTGTCAGGAAATTGTAGAGACTAGTGCCCTCGCGGTAATAATCCGAAATGCCAGCCTCTCTCATGACCTTAAGCTTTCGACTGACTGTTTCAGGTCGAAAGCCGGTCGCCTCGGCCAGTTCCAATCCTGTCATGTTGCGTGACAAAAGCATGCGAACGATATCGCCGTGATCCTCGACAAGCATCGCAAATGCCGCTTCCACGCGACGGGTCCCAGCCTGCGCCGTTAGAAGCTGCGCGAAATTTATTTGGCCGAGGGCATAGGCGGTCGCAGCTGCGGAGTCCGGGCTCGCCGAGCCTTGCAATGCACCAATCACCTCATCGCCTGATCTGCTCGCATAAAGCTTCAATAGACCTGAGAGCTGGTCCTGCATCTCGATCAAATGCTCGCGCGAACCATCCGCGATAGCGTCCTCGATGCGGGTGGCAATTGCAGAAAACACCCCGGGCGGAAGCTGTGACGCCGCTTCAAACGCCTTGGGAAGCTGCTTCATTAAGGTCCAATCGCTCATTGGGTATCTCATCATCCTGTCTGTCCTGCGGCGAAACATAGAGCATCGCAGGAAATTATCAACTAGCATCATTGATCAATGATTGACATTCTGTCCAAATGTGCCATATATGGTTTCAGAGAGGTAAAGTGCTTGGCTCCCGCCGGCAAACGAGGCCCCTAGCAGCATCAAATTGTATCAAGGGAGGATGACAGCCTTAGTACCAGTCCACGAAAAAGCCGCCGGAGCGGCAAACTCCGGCGGCCCGAATGAAATCGATTGGATCAGCGCAGAGCGGTGACACAACCGGATCACAACACCTGAGAGAAAACCCTCAGCGATTCTGGATGTCAATAGCCCTGCCTGAAGAAGGCGACGCGGCGACAGCAATCATAAAAAATTGAACTCGATGTAAGTGTCTCGGGTACAGCCCGGACGCTCATCTCCAAACGCACATCCCCAGCAATTGCAAATCCCCGGCAGCTCAGTCTCGCCGGCGGGTGAGGTAAACCATGTCACAAAACAAACCCCGGCACAGAGAAGCTCACGCACTCCAGATTTCAGGGAGGGCGCGAGCATGACACGAATGCATGTTGGACATGGCGATATCGCCACTTTCGCGCAGGAGCGAGTGAACCTGCCCAAAGAGCAGGCCGATGAGTACCGAGCTCAGGTAAGGCGTCTTCGCGAGAAGCTCGAAGGCTATCTCGCTGAACATCCGGACTTCACATTGAGGAAGATGTTGCTGTCTGGAAGCCTTGCGAAAGGTACCGCCTTGCGCTCGCTCAACGATATCGACGTTGCTTGCTATATCAGCGGGGCTGACGCTCCCCAGGATGTCAAATCGTTGCTCGACTACCTTGCTGAGCGGCTCCGAAAGGCCTTTCCGAATTTCAGCCCGGACCAGGTGCAACCCCAGACATATTCGGTGACGGTTTCCTTTCGAGGAAGCGGGCTCGATGTCGACGTGGTCCCAATCCTATACGATGGCGACCTTCAATGGTATGGCAATCTGGTCAGCCAGGACGACGGCTCCTTCTTGAAGACGAGCATTCCCCTGCATCTCGACTTCGCCTCGAAGAGGAAGCGTTCACAGGAGAAGCATTTCGCGCAGGTTGTTCGCCTCGCAAAATTCTGGGCACGTCGCGTCAAGCAAGAGCGCGAAGGCTTTCGCTTCAAGTCCTTCATGATCGAAGTGATCATGGCCAAGCTTTGTGACGACGGCCTGGATTTTTCGGACTATCCGGAGGCGTTGCAGCACTTTTTCACCTTCATTGCGCGAACCAATTTCCGGCAACGGATCGTGTTCAGCGATTACTATCCCGCTTCGTCCGTGGGGCCCTCCACCGACACGGTCCAGATCATCGACCCGGTGAATGCCGACAACAACGTAGCTCGGCTCTACACCGCGGCGAACGCCGACGCGATTGTTGAAGCGGCGCTCGACGCCGGTGACGCCATCGACGCGGCCTTGGCCGCTCCCTCCAAGCAATTGACCGTTGCCTACTGGCAAAAGGTCTTCGGTTCCTCTTTCCAGGTGTGAGGTCAAGATGTCCTACAGTCTAAGCTACAGCGAGAGCACAACCTTTACCCTGGTTCATGCGCGCCACATGGCCGCCAAGGTGGCGACCGACCTGAAGCGTATGCAGCGCTTGTATGGAAAGCCTTCCGATGCCAGCATCGCGGACTATGAGGCGGAGGTGACCGCCATGTTGAAAGCCGGGTATCTCGGGACCGTAACATACGGCTATAAAAGGGACGGCAAGTGGATCGAACCGACGCTGCGCTACACCTCACGTGAACTTGCCGGTGCGTCGGCGGCTGATGAGGATCCAGGCCGCATCAGGCCAGGCGCCAATATCGTCAATGCCTCGTTCTACAGCTACATGACCTATAGCGCGGCTTGGGATGAGCTGAGTCAGGCTGAGCGGGATGCGTTCAAGAAAACGCTGCCTTTCATCCGCAACGGTGCAGACGAGCCGGGCATTTCCGGGTTCCTGCTCAGCGACCAAACCTATTCATCCGGCGGCAAGGCCCTCGACCGCGCCTGCGTCAGGAGTTTCTGATGAACGTAAAACCAACTCTCGATGAACTATTCGAGCGTCGCATCAGCTACCCCGACATCGAGCCGCAAGCCCGGCTCGCGCGGCTTGTCGGCCTCGACGAGCAAAAAAGTCGGCTGGCTAAAATCCTGGGGCTTTTGGTCAACCCGGCGAGCTTGGCCGGTTGGCTAGGTCAACACTATCCAGGAGCAGAAGCCATTCTCAGTGCCGTCCTGAGCCGTCCGCCGCTGGTTGTCCTGGCTGGCGATGTCGGTTCCGGCAAGACCGAGCTCGCCGAAACGATCGGCGACGCGGTCGCACGGCAGGAGAAGATAGACATAAGTCTTCTCCCTCTCAGTCTCTCGACCCGCGGTCAGGGACGGGTCGGCGAGATGACGCAACTTCTGTCAAGCGCATTCGACTATGCCGTCGCCGAGGCCAGTCGTCTGAAGTCCGCTTCCGGCAAGGCGCGTGGCGCAGTCATCCTTCTGGTCGATGAAGCCGACGCGCTCGCCCAATCGCGCGAGACGGCTCAGATGCACCATGAAGACAGAGCAGGTGTCAACGCTTTTATCCGCGGCATCGATCGCCTTGCGAACGGTAAATTGCCGGCAGCAGTCATCATGTGCACCAACCGCCTCAGCGCACTCGATCCAGCGGTGCGCCGACGTGCGGCCGACATATTGATCTTTGCGCGTCCCAACGAGGAGCAGCGGCGTTTTGTCCTTGCGAGCCGCCTTGAGCCTTTTGGACTACGTCGCCAGGATATTGATGCGTTGGTGGCGGCGACCGGGCCGCGTCGCGGTAAGGAGGAACTGGGCTTTACGTTCTCCGACCTGACCCAACGGCTGCTGCCGACGATCGTGCTCGATGCCTATCCGTCGCGACCGGTGGAGGCGGCACGCGCAATCGAGATCGCGAAGGCCATGGCTGCGACCCCGCAGTTTCGTGACGGTGTGGCGCAAAGCTGAAAGCAAGATCATGACGCAAGCAGTCTCTGTGCGACGTGACGGCGACACGTTTCAGGCACGAATTTTCTGGTGGCATGCAGCGCGCCTGCTTGATCCTGAAAGTCCAATCACCAAAGTGGCTTTTGAGACCGGGCCTAAAAGCTTCGACGACATCTGGGTCGAGTACGACCCGGCTCGCAGCAGCCGTGACCAGTACGGGGATGCCCTGAAGCGTGAACACATGCAATGCAAGTGGCACGTGACACCAGACAGCTACGGCTATTCGCAGCTGATTGATCCCGAGTTCATCAACGCCAACGCTCGCTCGCTTCTCCAGCGCGCGCGCCAAGCGCAGCTTGCCTATGCCCCGAGCGGTGTTGGCGTGCGTTTCAAGCTGGTGACTAACTGGCGCCTCAATCGCAGTGATCCGCTTCGCGAGATGGTGGGCAACCGATCGGGGACCTTGCGGCTTGAAAGGCTCTATGGTTCATCGACCGATAACAGCAGGGCCGGTGCGGTCCGAAAGGCTTGGCGCGAGCACCTCCAACTCGACGAGGACGAGCTGCGCGCACTTGCTCGCACTCTGGCCTTCGGAGAGGCGACGGACACTCTCGATGCCCTGCGTGAAAACCTTGACCTGCTGTTTGGTTATGTGGGCCTGCGCCGCATACCGCTGAACCAGAGCGCGTTCATCTATGACGATCTCGTCTTCCAGTGGATGGCGCAAGGCCGGCTGGAGTTCGATCGGGCAAGCTTTCGAGCGATCTGCGCTGGCGAAGGCGTTCTGGGCCCCTCCCAGGGCAGTCCAAGGGTCTATGGCGTGAAATCTTTCGAGCATGCCTTCGATCGACTGGAGGATCGTTGCCACGAGGTTCTGGATCTCGTTCCTGCTTTCGACGAACGTTACATCCGAAGCGATGGCGACTGGGAAACCTCACTCTATCCAGCATTGCGATTGTTTTTGACGTCAGCCGCTCGGGAGCAGCCGCGATTGCGGCTTGCCCTTGATGCCCACACCACCCTGGCGTTCGCGGCCGGTTCCATCCTCGACATCAAATCCGGTCGCCATATAGAACTGGAGCAGCGTAGCACCGAGCGCCGTATCTGGTCACCGGACGATACAGCTAGCGATGCCAATTGGCCGAAACTGGTCTCGACGGTCACCGAGCTTCACTCTGGTCAGCCTGACATCGCCGTCGCGCTCGGCCTGACACATGATGTATCCAAAGAGGTCCACAGATATTGCCAGGCAACCCTTCCGACCGTCGGCCGAATTCTGGGCCTAACGCCAAGCAATGGTTGTGGAGCAAAGTCCGTGGCATCTGGACGGCATGCTTTCGAACTCGCCGACGCCGCAGCCGGTGCAATTCGGCTCGCTCGTTCATCAGGCGGAGGGCTTGTCCATTTGTTCGTCGCAGGGCCCAACGCTTTCACATTCTTCCTGGGTCAACGTCGGATTGCCATCGGGAAGGCCCGAATCTACGAGTTCGATTTTGATGGCGAACGAGGTCGGTCATACGCACCTGCGTTGACACTACCGCTCTAGCCCGAGTGCTGCGTGTGGACACCAAATAGACCGTCTCGCCGGAGAAGCCAAGGTTACCCCCAGCGACACCGGGGAACGCTTGCGACAGGAACGGTCCTCGCGCACCGCCACATTTGCCTCATTGGCATCGGCACTCAGCAGAAGGCCACCAGCGTTGCGGCGGCGATGTCCACTTGACTCCTACCTCAACTAGTAGAACAAATAGAGAACATGTTCATATACGCTTTCATGGAGGTCAAGGACCCTCTTGCGGCCGGAGCCCGCCATCGACGCCTTGCGCGCGCGGATCGAAAAGATCGAGGGCCGGAGCCGGCGCGCGAGATTGGTGCTTCCTTTCGGGATCGCTGAGATGGATGCACGACTTCCGGGCGGCGGACTGGCGCTCGGTGCCCTGCATGAAATCGCGGGCGGCGGAAACGGCGCCATCGATGGCGCGGCCGCCGCGCTATTCGCAGGCGGCGTCGCGGCGCGCACAAGAGGCAAGGTCTTATGGTGCATCACCCGCCCAGACCTGTTTGCCCCGGCCCTGGCCCAGGCGGGGCTCAAACCGGACCGCGTCATCTATGTCGAGGCCGGCGACGACAAGACAATCCTCGCCTGCATGGAAGAAGGCATCCGGCATGGCGGACTGGGCGCGGTCGTCGGTGAGGTCGCGCGCCTGACCATGACCGCCTCGCGGCGACTGCAGCTTGCCGCCGAAGAAGCCCACACCATCGGCATCGCGCTGCGACGATGGCGGCGGCAGACGGAGGCGGCCGATTTCGGGCAGCCGACGGCCGCAATGACGCGGTGGCGCATCTCGGTCCTGCCCTCGGCGCCGCTGCCCGTGCCGGGCGTCGGCCGGCACCGATGGCTCGTTGAATTGATCCGCGCCCGCGCGGGTGAAAGTGCCGATTTCGAATTGGAGGCGTGCGATGGCACGGGTCGTCTCGCTGTTCCTGCCGACCTGGCCCACCGATCGGGTGCGGCGCAAGGCCGGCGACGCCACGCCGCCGGCTGAGGCCCCGCTCGTTCTGATCGGCCGCGATAAAAACAGGCGCGTGGTGCTCGCGGCCGACGCCGCGGCACTTGCCGCCGGCCTGCGCCCCGGCATGCCCGTGACGAAGGCGCAGGTGCTGGTGCCGGGCCTAGCGATCCAGGACGCCGATCCGCAAGCGGATGCTGAAGGCCTGGAGCGGCTCGCCGTCTGGATGCTTCGTTTTGCACCGATCGTTGCGCCCGATCCGCCTGACGGCATCGTCATCGACACGACAGGCGCGGAGCACCTTCATGGCGGCGAGGCCGCCATGCTCGAGGGCATGGTCGGGCGCCTGGCGATGTCGGGCATCGTCGCACGCGCGGCGATCGCGGACAGCTGGGGCGCGGCGCATGCGCTGGCCCGGTATAGCGGCCCGCCGATCCGCATCGCACCGGCCGGCCATGGCCAATCCTTTCTCGAACCCCTTGCACTCGACGCGCTGCGGCTCGCGCATGCGACGGCGGCGGAACTGCGCAGGCTTGGCTTCCAGAGGGTCGGCGATCTCCTGAGACAGCCCCGCGCCCCGCTTGCCCTGCGCTTCGGCCCGGAGATCGGCCGCCGGATCGATCAAGCGCTAGGCAACGTCGCAGAAACGATAAACCGAGTGCGCGCGCCGGACATCGTCGAAGTCCGCCGTGCCTTCGCCGAACCGATCGGCGCGGCCGAGACAATTGCGCGCTACATCGGCAAGCTCGTGGTCCAGCTCTGCGAACTGATGGAACGGCGCGGCCTCGGCGCGCGCCGTCTCGATCTCATCTGCCAGCGCGTCGACAGCCAGGCCCAGGCAATCCGCGTCGGCATGGCAAAGCCCGTCCGCGACGCCAAGCGGATGACGCGGCTGCTTTGCGACAAGGTCGAAACCATCGCGCCGGGCTTCGGCATCGAGATGATGACTTTGGCGGCGACTTCGGCCGAACCCCTGGACCGCAGTCAGGTCGTGAGCTCCCTCGTCGAGGAGACCGTCCCCGACGTGTCCGACCTCATCGATACGCTGATGAACCGCGTCGGCGAGCGCGCTGTCTACCGGCTTGCACCCGTCGCCAGCGACGTGCCGGAGCGCTCGGTCGGCAAGATCGCGGCCATGGCCGCCGACACGGGCGCGAGCTGGCCCGGCCATTGGCCGCGGCCATCGCGCCTGCTGGCGCAACCCGATCCGGTCGAGACGGTGGCGCTGTTGCCCGACCATCCGCCGGTGTCCTTCACCTGGCGCGGCATCCGCCGGCGCGTGAAGCGCGCGGACGGTCCGGAGCGGGTCTTCGGCGAATGGTGGAAGCGCGACGCCGAGCTGGTGGCGGTGCGCGATTATTTCAGGGTCGAGGACGAAGCCGGCGAGCGCTACTGGCTCTACCGCGCGGGCGACGGCGAGGATGCGGCGACGGGCTCGCAGCGCTGGTTCCTGCATGGAGTGTTCGGATGAGCGACGTCCGTTATGCCGAGCTGCAGGTCACCTCGCATTTCAGCTTCCTGCGCGGGGCGTCCTCTGCCGAAGAGCTGTTTTCGCAGGCCGCTCTCCAAGGCATCGAGGCACTGGCCGTCACCGATCGCAACAGCCTCGCCGGCATCGTTCGCGCCCACGAGGCCGCCAGGACGACCAGCGTGCGCCTCATCGTCGGCTGCTGGCTCGACCTGACGGACGGTATATCGCTGCTGGTCTACCCGACGGACCGCGACGCTTATTCCCGGCTGTGCCGGCTGCTCTCGCTTGGCAAGGGCCGCGCGGGAAAGGCGAAATGCCATCTGGCGTGGAGCGATGTCGTCGCCTATGGCGCCGGCCTCATCGCCGTGCTCCTGCCCGATCTGGCCGATGAAACCCTGGCGCTGCGCCTGCGGCATCTGCGCGAGACTTTCGGTGATCGGGCCTATCTCGCGCTGACACTCAGGCGCCGGCCCAACGACCAGCTTCGCATTCACGACCTGGCAGCGCTTGCCCTCAAGATGGGGGTGCCGTGCGTCGTCACCAACGACGTGCTCTTCCACGAGCCAGGACGTCGCATCCTCCAGGACGTCGTCACCGCAATCCGGCACAACGTCACCATCGACGCGCTCGGCGAGCGCCGCGAGCGGCATGCCGACCGCTTTCTCAAGCCGCCGCAGGAAATGCACCGGCTTTTCGCGCGCTATCCGGAGGCGCTGGCGCGCACGATCGAGATCGCCGACCGCTGCCGGTTCTCTCTCGACGAGCTTGCGTACCAATATCCGGAGGAGCGCGACGACCCTTCGCTGACACCGCAGCAGGCGCTCGAAAAGCTGACCTGGCAGGGCGCCGACGCGCACTACCCCGAGGGCCTGCCGGACAGCGTCGTCGCGTCGCTGCGCCACGAACTGCGGCTGATCGAAAAACTCGACTATGCGCCCTACTTCCTGACCGTGAACGCGATCGTGCGCTTCGCGCGATCGAAGGACATCCTGTGCCAAGGTCGCGGCTCGGCCGCCAATTCGGCGGTCTGCTATGTGCTCGGCATCACCTCGATCGATCCTGGCCGCAACGACCTTTTGTTCGAGCGTTTCGTCTCCGAGGAACGCCGGGAGCCTCCCGACATCGACGTCGATTTCGAACATGAACGGCGCGAGATCGTCATGCAGTGGGTGTTCGACACCTATGGGCGCGACCACGCGGCCTTGTGCTCGACGGTCGTCCGCTACCGCACCAAGGGGGCGCTGCGCGATGTCGGCAAGGTGCTTGGCCTGCCGGAAGATCTCATCCGCACTCTGTCCGGCCAGGTCTGGGGCTGGTCCGAGGAAGGCGTCGAGGAGCGGCATGTCGAGGAGCTGAACCTCAACCTCGCCGATCGCCGTCTGCGGCTGACGCTCGATCTGGCGCGTCAGTTGATGGGCGCGCCTCGCCATCTCAGCCAGCACCCGGGCGGGTTTGTGCTCACTCATGACCGTCTCGACGACCTGGTGCCGATCGAACCGGCCAGCATGAAGGATCGTCAGGTGATCGAATGGGACAAGGATGATATCGACGCGCTCAAATTCATGAAGGTCGACGTGCTGGCGCTCGGCATGCTGACCTGCATGAAGAAAGGCCTCGATCTTCTCGCCGACTGCAAGGACATCCGGCTCGACCTTGCCACCATCCCGGCCGAGGATCCGCGCACCTACGCCATGATCCGAAAGGCCGATACGCTCGGCACCTTCCAGATCGAGAGCCGGGCGCAGATGTCGATGTTGCCGCGGCTGAAGCCGAGGACCTTCTACGATCTGGTGGTGCAGGTCGCGATCGTGCGCCCCGGTCCGATCCAGGGCGACATGGTCCATCCCTATCTGCGCCGCCGCGAAGGGCTGGAGCCGGTGTACTACCCGAAGCCGGAGCTCGAAAAGGTGCTTGGCAAGACGCTCGGCGTGCCGCTGTTCCAGGAACAGGCGATGCGGGTTGCCATCGAGTGCGCCGGCTTCACGCCGGGCGAAGCGGACATGCTTCGCAAGTCGATGGCCACCTTCAAGTTCACCGGCGGCGTCTCGTCATTCAAGACGAAGCTGATCGACGGCATGGTGGACAATGGATACGAGCGCGCCTTCGCCGAGCAGACCTTCAAGCAGCTCGAAGGCTTCGGCTCCTATGGCTTTCCGGAAAGCCACGCCGCGTCCTTCGCGCTGATCGCCTATGCCTCCGCCTGGCTTAAATGCTGGCACCCCGATGTGTTCTGCGTTGCGCTCCTAAACAGCCAGCCGATGGGTTTCTACGCACCGGCGCAGATCGTACGCGACGCGGCCGCGCACGGGATCGAGATCCGGCCGGCCTGCGTCAACGCCTCGCGTTGGGACTGCACGCTCGAGCCTGTGGCAGAGGATGGCCGCTTCGCCGTCCGGCTCGGATTGCGCATGGTGCGTGGTCTGGCCAACGCCTATGCAAGCAAGATCGTCGCCACGCGCGCCGACCAGCCTTTCGCCTGCGTCGACGATCTCTGGCGGCGCGCCGGCGTGCCGCAGTCAGCACTCATCCAGCTCGCCGAGGCCGACGCCTTCCGGCCAGAACTTGGTCTCGCGCGGCGCGAGGCGCTCTGGGCGATCAAGGCGTTGCGCGACGAGCCGCTCCCTCTGTTCGCGGCCGCATCGGCTCGTGAGGCGGAGAGGGTGCCCGAGATCAACGAACCGGCGGTGGCGCTCCGGCCGATGACCGCCGGCGGCGAGGTCGTGGAGGACTACCGCCATATCGGCCTGACGCTGCGCAGCCATCCGATCTCTTTCCTGCGCGACGACCTTCGCCGTCGCCGCATCATCTCTTGCGCCGAGGCGATGGAGGCGCGCGACGGCCGATGGCTGGAAGCGGCCGGGCTAGTGCTCGTCCGGCAGCGCCCGGGCTCGGCCAAGGGCGTCATGTTCATCACCATTGAGGACGAGACCGGCATCGCCAACCTCGTTGTCTGGGCGAAAGTGTTCGAGCAGCATCGGCGCGCGGTTCTTTCGGCGGGCATGGTCGCGGTAAGGGGCCGCATCCAGCGTGAGGGCGCGGTGGTCCACCTCGTGGCTCGGAAGATCAGCGATCTATCCGCCGAGCTCGCCAGCGTCGGCGAACGCGAAGGGAGCTTTCCCGTGCCGCACGCTCGCGGCGACCAGGTGCGCAATGGCGGTTCGGGACCCGATCCGCGCGAGCTGCCGCCCAAGGGACTGCGCAGCCGCGACATCTATATTCCCGACCTTCACATCGACAACATCAAGGTCAAGACGCGGGATTTCAAGTGACCCAAAGCTCTTGCCTTGGCTCAGGCGTCAACACTGCCTGAAGCGCTGTGCCGCGACCATTCCGCTCATCACTTTTTCAGGTAGCTCTTGTGCCCGCTGTCGGTGATGCAATAGTGGCCGCCGCGGGGTCCGGTGCAGAAGTGTCCGCCCCGGCAACTGCACTCACCTTCGCTTGCGGGTGCCATCTCGGACGATCCGCCGCCGATAAGCCCAAGGGCTTGACCGGACGCCCCACCCATCTCCGCCGAACAGTTCTTTTTGCTGGCGCTGACCGAACCGTCGTTGCAAATAAAGGTGCTGCCCTGGCAGTGTGAGATTCCACCCTTATGACCGCTGCACGGGGTGTTCGTAGCAAAAGCTGGCTGGGCGCCAATCATCGCCAACAGCGCAACAGCAAGACACAGCCTCAACACCTTAGGAAAACCCTTACCCACCATGCGAAGCTGTAACACTGCGATTGGCAACAAAATAGCGCGCGTCGGGTTAGTCTCGCTGGCCATGGTTCTCGGCGCCCAAGATGCCATGGCCGAGCCGCTGATTGGCGTGCCGTCTGTTATTGACGGCGACACAATCGAAATTCACGGCACGCGGATCCGTCTCAGCGGCATAGACGCGCCTGAAAGCGCTCAGATGTGCTTGGACGGGTCCGGCAAGAAATACCGCTGCGGGCAGCGGTCATCCCTTGCCCTCGCGGACTTCCTCGACGCACGCCGTCCCACATCATGCATCGAGGTCGGGCGAGACCAGTTTGGGCGCATGGTGGCTGTCTGCACAGCCGGCGGCGTTGATATCGCAGAGTGGTTGGTCAGGCGCGGCTACGCCCTCGACTGGCCGAAATACAGCGATGGCTACTATGCACGGGTCCAAGCTGAAGCTCGAGTAGCGAAGTCTGGACTATGGATCGGATCGTTTGAGCAGCCTTGGGAGTGGCGCAAGAGAGTGGCCGTCCAGTAGCGGGTCGGCGATAGCCCGCCTCAGCGCCCACATCGTGCATCAGGCTTGGTCTGCGACCAATTCCGAGACCACGAACCGCGTTCCGATAATACGAGGCCGGCTCGGGCGCACGTCGAAATCGCCGGCACCAGACAGCCCATCATCCGACCTGCTCAACCGAGAGCGTGCCCGCCGGAAGCGGTTTGATCAGAGATGCGGCGGATACCAATGGATCAAGCCAGCTCGCCCAATCCTTCCGCTCCAGGATCACGATCTGCCGATCGTGATACGGGGCAATGTCGGGACCCGGTTCCATCGTGAGCATGGTGAACGCCTCACCGACATCAATGGTCTCGCGCCAGATGCCGGCAATGCAGAAGATCGGCTCGTCGCGTTTGGTGAAGAGCCACTTGTCCTTGCGCTTCTTGCCTTTTTCGGTCGGGTCGGTGAACTCGTAAAAGCCATCGGCCGGAATCAGGCAGCGGTTCGAGGCGAACTCGCGACCGTCCGAGCGGAAGTTGTAGACCGGCCGCTTGTTTTGTCCGGGCCAGCTCCACCGGCGCTGAACCAGATCACCCTCGCCGCTCGCGCCGTCGATCGGGCGGATAATAGGACCGATATCCGTTATTTTGATATCCGCGCGCGCCTCGATGTTCGGCGCGCCTTCGCTGAAGCGTATCTTGATTTTGAGATCGGCGAAATCCTCCACGATCGAGGCGACATCCACCATCAGCCGATAATCATTGCACATGTGTCACCCGGGTCTCGGCGTTGCGCTGCAATCATGTTCCTGTTATGTTCTTTTGGCTATGAGCGCAAGAGTTTTCGATTCCGACGCACCGCTCGACGAACGCCGCATAATCATAAGACGCTGCGGCGGCGATGTTGAGATGTTAGAGCTGCCGTGGGGACTTCAACCCAGGGAACCAGGCGGGCGACCTTTCACGGTCGTGCGCGCCGAGGACCGATCGTTCCCGAGCCATCGCTGCCTGGTGCCGGCGTCCGAATTCCGGCATCGCAGCCAGGGAAAGAGCTACAGCTTTCGCCTCGCAAGCGGTGACTGGTTCTACTTCGCCGGAATCTGGCGGCCAGCGACGCGCGATTGGCCGGAAGCCTACGCAATCCTCACGATCCAGGCCAACGACGATATTGCGCCTTACCACAATCGCCAGATGGCGGTGCTGCACCGGGACGAGCGCTCGGCTTGGCTCGACATGACGCATCCGGAACACGAGGTCCTTCGTCCCCTTCCGGGAGCAAGTTTTGCGATTTCGCGTCTCCGCCAGGGTCGTATGCAGGCTGAATTTGCGATCTGAAGATAGTAGCATCCTTCAGTACGAAGCTCAGAACCCCGCCAAAATGACATTGCAAGCAAATGGCCCCTGAACGCGGCGCTGGCCCGCGCAAGATCATCCATGTCGACATGGATGCGTTCTACGCGTCGGTCGAACAGCGCGACAATCCAGAACTCCGCGGCAAGCCGCTTGCCGTCGGAGGAGTCGCCGCCCGCGGCGTGGTCGCGGCCGCAAGCTACGAGGCCCGCGCCTTCGGCGTTCGCTCCGCGATGCCTTCGGTCACGGCAAAGCGCAAATGCCCCGAACTGATCTTCGTGCCGCCTCGCTTCGACGTCTACCGGGCAGTCTCGGCTCAGATACGCGAGGTGTTTTCCGAACATACCGATCTCATCGAACCGCTCTCGCTCGACGAGGCCTATCTCGACGTGACGCAGAACCGGCTCGACATTACGTCCGCCACGACGATCGCGGAAATGATCAGGGCGAAGATCCTGCTGGTGACCGGTCTCACCGCTTCCGCGGGCATTTCGTACAACAAATTTCTCGCCAAGATGGCGTCCGATCAGAACAAGCCAAACGGCCAGTTCGTCATCACGCCGCGCCAGGGACCCGCCTTCGTGGAAACGTTGCCAGTCAAGAAATTTCACGGTGTCGGCCCCGCGACCGCCGCGAAGATGGAAGCGCTTGGCATCGAGACCGGCGCCGACCTCAAGGACAGGCCGCTTTCCTTCCTGCAGCAGCATTTCGGTAAGTCGGGGCTCTGGTACTATCAGATCGCGCGCGCCATCGACGAACGCGCGGTCGAGCCGGATCGGCCACGCAAATCGATCGGCGCAGAGGACACGTTCGCAGCCGACATCGTCGATCTCGATGCATCAATCGCCGAACTCAGGCCGCTGGTCGCCAAGGTCTGGGGATACTGTGAAGGCAAAGGCATTCGGGGCCGGACCGTCACGCTGAAGATCAAATTCGCCGACTTCCAGCAGATCACGCGAAGCCGCACGGTGGCGGCGCCGATCGAACTCGCTGATTTCGAGCAACTCGCGGCCGATCTCCTGAGGTCGGTGTTCCCGGTGCAGAAGGGAATCCGGCTGTTGGGCGTCACGCTTTCGACGCTCGGCGATGTGCTGCCGCCCGATCAGCGGCAGTTGCGGTTCGAATTGTAGGGTGTCTCCACGGCGGGGGGCAAAGCCCGGCCGAAGGTTCTTCGGATCAGGGCTCGTGTGGATCGATTTCGCGGACAATCTGGGAGACCTCTCCTTCATACTCGTCGGCCCGCACGACCGTGAGTGTCCCGTCGCCGGCGCGGAAGATGACGATGCTGACCATCAGGCTGGTGGCGAGGCTGAAGGCGAAGGCATTGGCTTCTATGAGGGACATCTTTCCGGCTCCTGTTCTGGAAGCGGGGACGATCCCCGCGTGACAGGCGCCCGATGTGTCCGGCCGAGGGCCGCAATCACCGTGAAGGCGCAGCCAAAACGGCGGCACGCTTTGCGTAGTCCGACCCTTCACGGGTTGATGGCATCAGGCCCTCGGACCGGATCAAGGAATTACGCCGACAAACGCGGTGATCGGTTCTCTGTCCTCCCTTCCAGGGCAAGAAGAGATGTGACCCTCATGTTCGCCGCCTTGCATTCATCGAAGCCACATCGGCAGGAGCGGTCGTCCGATCAACGCGTCGGGAGCGATGGAAATCAGGGCGAATGACTTGAGGCGAGTGGGCCGGTGGCCCCTTCACGTGGCGCCGAACTTCATCACCGGAATGCCGAGCCTGCGGGCCTTGTCGGCGAGGTTGTCCTGAATGCCAGAGCCAGGGAAATGAATGACGCCGATCGGCAAGGTGTTGAGCATGGCGTCGTTGCGCTTGAAGGGCGCGGCCTTGGCATGCCTGGTCCAGTCCGGCTTGAAGGCGATCTGTGGCACCTTGCGACTGTGAGCCCATTTGGCCGCGATTAACTCGGCGCCTTTTGGTGATCCGCCATGCAGAAGGACCATTTCCGGATGCTTGGCGTGGACCTGGTCGAGCTTGGCCCAGATCAGCCGATGATCGTTGAAATCGAGCCCACCGGTGAAGGCGACTTTCGGTCCGGGTGGCAACAGCACCTGGTTGTCCGCATGCTTCCTCGCGGCAATGAAGTCCCGGCTGTCGATCATTGCTGCGGTCAGGTGGCGATGGTTGACGACAGAGCCCGAGCGCGGGCGCCAGATCGAGTGGGTGTGACGCTCGTAATGTTCGGCGGCCTGGTCGCGCATCAATTCAAAAGCGTTGCGGCGTTCTAGCAGCGTCTGACCTTGGGCGATCTGCCGCTCGAGTTCGACAGACTTGACCTCGGATCCATCCTGTTCGCGCTGCAGCCGCTGCTGGCAAAGCTCGTTTTCATCGAGCTGGCGTTCGATCCGCTTGGTCGCGCGATGGAACAGATTGACCGTCCCCCACAGCAGCTCCTCGAGGTCGGGCTCAAGGCGTGTGTCGGCCATCGCCACCAGGAGAGCGTCGAAGATGTCGGCGATGCTGGCTGCAACGACCCGGCCTTCGGGAAGCGGGCGCGGATCGGGTTCGTCGTCGAAGGGACGGTAGCCGTAGAGCTGAAGCTCCTGAAGGACGTGGTCGATGGGTGATGATGCGGGTTGCGGCTCGAAGTCGGTATCGTGCTCGGTGCTCATGGCGGCTTGCCTTTGTCGGATCGGCCGCGCCCATCGCGGCCTTCATGGCGACGAAGGCGATGGACGGTCCGGACTTGCACCCGAAGCGCCAGCGCAGGGCCGGAACGGCAGTGGAGGATGGCAAAGCCCGGCTATTTTGTCTCGCGATGGAAAGGCCCGAAGACGGGGCCCCGCGCGGCCCGCCGCGTGGGGTGGCGAGGGCCGCCGGAAAATATCCGGGCGCGGGCATTGCCTGTCCGGATCGGCCAGCGCCCGATCGCCCTCTGGAAGGCCGTGGGCCGGTCCTCGCCCCAGCGAAGGTCCACCTTGAGCACCCGGGCCACACATCCCTGGCATGCCGCCCCTCTCTTCCCCTTTCCGGTCAGGCAGCCAGCGCCATGAAGCGCGTGATATCCTGTGGCGCGATCTGGACCCGCAGGATCGCCCTCAGGGCATCGGCACCGAGCAGACGCAGATCCTCGTTGAAGTCGCCGAGTTGCGGTGTCAGGACCATCGCCTCGATACCAGCCGCTTTGGTGCGTTCAATGAGGGTTGTCACAGCTGCGTCGCCAGCAGGGTCATTGTCGCGGGCGATATAGAGCCGCCGCAATGTGTCGGGGAACAGGATTGCGGACAGATGGGCCGCCGACAGGGCTGCGATTGCCGGCATGGCGGGCAGGACGGTGCGTTGCGAGAGCATGGTCTCGATGCCTTCGCCAGCGGCCATGACATCGCAGCAGCCGCCGAAGCGGACGGCGTGTCCGAGCAGTTCGCCCATGGCCCGTCTCGGCGTGTCGACCGGAGCGCGGCCGAGATGGGCCTCGGTGAACCCGCGCGAATCGAGCCAGGTGCGGTGGGCGCCGGTGAGCTTGCCTTTGAGGTCGGTGACCGTCGCTATCATTGCCGGCCATGTTTCGGTCGGGCCGCACTCCGGACGATAATAGCAGCGCGGATGAAACCGAAGGCTCCCGGTTTCATGCAAGGCTGTAATCGCGCGTCCGCGCAGATACGCCTCCACAAGCGTTCCTGGTATCGGCTGCGATATGGAGACCAGCCGCCGCGCCGCTTCGGGAGAGCCGCCGGCAGCGGGAACGGCTTGCTTCCACCGGTCCTTTGGTTCGTTCGTCGTCAGCGGCATCGACAGAAAGCTGCGCGCCTCGTCGCAGACGTCCTTGAAATCGACAAGGCCAAGCGATTCCCGAATGACGTCCAGAAGGTCGCCATGCTCGCCCGTGGCAGCATCGGTCCATTTCCCGGCGGCCCCCTTGCCGGAATCCGATCCCATGACACGAACAAACATCGAGCGTCCCGGCGCATTGCTGACATCGCCAACCAGCCAGTAGTTGCCAACGCGGCGACCATTGGCCAGATAATGGCGGCACACCGCCTCCGCCCGCTGGGCGAGACGGCACGCCAGTGCGGATGCATCGCGAGGTGCCATCAATTGGCCTCCCTCTCGCTGATGCGCTGTATTGGATGACGCTCGATGACCTTGGCAAGCACCGCAGGTCCGCTGGCGTCCGCGGGCACGAACATGCGCAGCTTCCAGGAGATGATCTCGTGGAAAAGTCCGTAGGCCGTTAGCCGCTCGCGCATGGTATCGGTGAAGCCCGACAGCTCGATGCGATTGGCGCCCATGACGCGGACGCGGCGCAGATGAAGTCCCTCGTCGAGGTCGAGCATCGTTCGCCCATCCGCAAGGGCGTTGAAGGCATCTGATGCTGTGATCGTGCTGACGCCGGTTGCGAGCGCGCCGGCGGCCCAGGCTGCCGAAACCCTGCGACCGATGATGCGCTCCCCCTCGTCGGTCTGAAGCCGATAGACCCGGCTCGATTCGTTTGGAAGTCGCTTCCAGATCGGCAGCAGCAGCCCCGCGACGATGTGGATGGTCGAGTCCGAGAAAGCCGGGACGCTCGCGACCTCGGCATCCCAGGCGGCGGCGAAGGTCTCGCGATCAGCCTGCTGCCAATGGCTTCCCTCCATCATGCGCAGCGAGGCATGGTGTTGTTCCATCGGTCGGATCAGCCGGACCCGCCGCTCGATTTCGCCATCATCGAGCATGAACGATGGCGCGGGCACTTGCACGGCAGCGCGACCTGAGCGTTCGTTGACCAACAGGATGGCGCGCGGATCGTCTAGTTGAGCGACAGCTTCCTCGACGGGCATGGGTCGGTTGCGCTGGCGCTGATCGATGGTGAGAAGCTGTGTCTCGGCGCCGGTGCCAGGATGGGTGTAGATCGCCCGCCGATCGGTGACGATGAAACTCTCCGCTCGCAGCGTTTCGAGCCCGAGGTCGTAGACCCCAGCCGCGATGGCGCCTTGCACCTTGGCTGTGAGCAACTGCTCGAAAGCCGCGAACAAGACGTCCTGCAGCTCGATGGTGAGTGCCAGGAGGCGATTGAGGAAAGTGGTGATCGGCGGCAGATCGTCCTTGATGCCGTTCTCGTCCGTCAGCGTCAGCCCCGTGGTCTGCTCGAACAGCTCGAGTGAGCAGCCCTCCACCTTGCCGCGGACGATCAGCAGATAGAGTTGGCGCAGCGCATCGCGCGCATAATGCGATTCCAGATTGTCCTCTGGCCGAAACAGGCCCTGCCCACCGGTCTGGCGCTGGCCGCGCGTGATCGCGCCCAGCGTGTCGAGGCGTCGGGCAATCGTCGAGAGGAAGCGTTTCTCGGCTTTCACATTGGTGGCGATCGGTCGGAACAGCGGTGGTTGCGCCTGATTGGTCCGGTGCGTGCGGCCGAGACCCTGTATCGCCGCATCGGCTTTCCAACCCGGCTCGAGCAGATAGTGGATGCGGAGCCGCATGTTCCGCGACGACAGGTCGGCGTGGTAGCTTCGTCCTGTCCCGCCAGCATCGCTAAAGACGAGAACACGTTTGATGTCATCCATGAAGGCCTGTGTCTCGGCGAGATTAGCCGAGGCCGCACGGGTCTCGACCAGCAACCGTTCGCCCTTTCGGACGATCCGTCGCGACCTGCCCGTCACCTCTGCCACGATATCCGTTCCGAAGCGCTGGACGATCTGGTCCAGCGCGCCAGGCACCGGCGGCAAGCTGGCGAGCTTCTCGATCAGCGCGGTGCGGCGCGCAACCGCTTCACGGCTTTCCACTGGTTGGCCGTCACGGAAGACCGGCCTCGACGACAGGTTGCCATCGGAATCGGTGAAGGGCTCGTAGAGCTGGACCGGGAAGGAATGCGCGAGGTAGTCGAGTACATACTCGCGTGGCGTGATGTCGACACGAACATCGTTCCATTCCTGCGTCGGGACCTCCGCCAGCCTGCGTTCCATCAGCGCCTCGCCGGTGGAGACGATCTGAACCACGGTCGAATGCCCGGACTGGAGATCCTGCGCGATCGAGCGGATCAGCGTCGGCGTCTTCATCGATGTCAGCAGGTGACCGAAGAAGCGCTGCTTGGCGCTTTCGAAAACCGAGCGCGCGGCGGACCTGGCCTGGCGGTTCAACGTGCCGCTGTCGCCGGTGATGTTGGCGGCCCGCATGGCCGCGTCGAGATGGTTGTGAATGACGGCGAAGGCGCCGGCATAGGCATCGTAGATGCGCCGCTGCTCAGGCGTCAGTTCATGCTCGACCAGTTCATATTCGACGCCGTCGAAGGAGAGCGAGCGTGCCGTGTAGAGACCGAGCGCACGAAGGTCCCGGGCGAGCACCTCCATTGCTGCCACGCCACCCGCCTCGATCGCCTCGACGAACTCCGCGCGGGTCGAGAACGGGAAGTCTTCGCCGCCCCAGAGGCCAAGCCTCTGGGCGTAGGCCAGATTGGCGACGGTGGTTGCACCGGTGGCGGAGACATAGACGACACGCGCGCCGGGCAGAGCATGCTGCAGGCGCAAGCCGGCGCGACCTTGCTGTGAGGGCGCGACATCGCCACGTTCTCCCTTGCCGCCGCCGGCATTCTGCATGGCGTGCGCCTCGTCGAATATGAGCACTCCGTCGAAATCCGAGCCCAACCATTCGACGATCTGCCTGACGCGCGAAACCTTTTCGCCGCGGTCGTCGGAGCGCAGCGTGGCATAGGTTGTAAACAGGATGCCTTCTGGAAGCATGATGGTGCGCCCTTGCGCGAAGCGCGAGAGCGGCGTGACCAGCAGACGCTCCATGCCAAGCGCGGCCCAGTCGCGCTGCGCGTCCTCAAGCAGCTTGTCTGATTTCGAGATCCACACGGCCTTGCGCCGGCCTTGCAGCCAGTTGTCGAGGACGATGCTCGCCGACTGCCGGCCCTTGCCCACACCGGTCCCGTCGCCGATGAAGAAGCCGCGCCGGAAGCGCACGGCTGCCGGCGCGTCATCGGGTGCTGCTTTGACAACATCGAGCGTGTGGTCGACTGACCACGATCCGGCGAGAAACCCGCAATGTGCCTCGCCGGCCAGGATCACGGTTTCGAGCTGGGCGTCGGAGAGCGACGTCAGGATACCGCCGGGCAGGGTCGGCCGATAGCTAGGCTTCGGTGGCGCGACAGACGCCATCGCCGCGGACTGGACCAGCGTTGTCGGGTGCGCCTGGGAACCCGGAATACGGATCGTCTGCAATCCGAATTCCTCGTAGATCGCGTCGGTCAGCCGTGCTCCGTCGTCTGGCGTCCAATCGACCGTCTCGTACGACAGTTCAAAGCCGACCGGCTCGGACAGCTGCCGCTGAGCCGGGCCTGCGACAGTGCGAGCGAGATAACCGCGGACCGTCCGGAGTGCGGTGATGGCCGGAACGACCCTGGCCGCCTCGGCGATCGGCGGGCGTGCCGGAACGTGCTTCTCGATCCAGCTGAGCAATGTGGCGACATCCGGCGCAAAGCCGGGCGAGGCCGGAATGAAGGACGGATCGCCAGCCAGCGTCTTGTCGATGACCGTCAGTCGGGTCTCGATCGTAGTGCCATGCCTGGCGTAGACGGCGCCGCTGATCGTAGCGGTGAAGACGACGCGGCCATGCTCCTGCAGGCGCTCGAATGCATTGCGCCACGCCGGCATCGCCGGTCCGAAGCCGGCGCCGGTGATGGTGACCAGCCGGCCACCGTCGGCGAGCCGCGCGAGTGCCGAGGCGATATGGCGACAGGCAGCGTCCGCGACGCGACCCTGCACATTGGCGAGGACCGAGAACGGCGGGTTCATCAGCACAACGGTGGGCAAGCTGGCGGGATCGAGATGGTCGTTGATCTGCGCCGCGTCGAAGCGTGTGACCGTGAGGGCCGGGAAAAGATTGGACAGGAGGCCCGCACGCATCTCCCCAAGTTCGTTGAGCAGAAGCGAGCCGCCAGCGATCTCTGCGAGGATGGCAAGCAGACCAGTGCCGGCGGAGGGTTCAAGCACCCGGTCAGCCGGCGTTATGGCCGCAGCCGTGACGGCCGCGAGGCTGAGCGGGATGGGCGTCGAGAATTGCTGCAGCGCCTGGCTTTCCTCGGAGCGGCGGGTATGGGTGGGCAGAAGGTCCGCAATCCGGCTGAAAAGCGGCAAGGCGGAAGTCACGGAGCCGGCTTTGTGCAGAAGCGACCTGCCGTATTTGCGAAGAAACAGAACGGTCGCGGCTTCGCAGGCGTCATAGGCCGTCTTCCAGTCCCAAGCGCCGCTTGTGTCGGAGGCCGCGAATGAGGCTTCCATCGCGGCTCGCAGCACGACGGCATCGACGCGCTGACCGCATTCGAGGAGAGGGAGTAGACGCAGGGCTGCCACATAGACTGCTGCGGCTTGATCGATGGGCGTAGCGGCGGAAGGGGCCGCATTTGCGGCCGCGCTCGGAGACAAAAAGTTCATCGGAGGTCCTCTGGAGAGCGAGACCGGGAAAAGCCCATCGGCGCTCTCTCTGACCGAACGGGCTCAACTCGTCCCGCCGGACACTCACTCTCACGACCGAACGCAAAAACGCCCGGCCCTCTTGCGAGAGCCGGGCGATGGGACGCGGAAGGAGACGGCCTATTCGGCGGCGTCTAGCTGTTTTTCATCCTGGTCGGCCAAGGCTACATCGTTGTCACCTGCCAGGAATTGAGGCAGAGCTTCATCTTCGTCGCCAGCGTTGGTGTGGACTGCTTCCACATCAACGTCGACAAGCCGCAGAGGCTCAGGCAGCCAGCCACTATCGGCGAGCAGGCGTTCGGCTTCCTTGGCCATGTCGCCCTTCTTGAGGTGGTCAATGAGCTGGGAGGCGCGCTCGCCGGCGCCCTCGCGAACGGCCTCCAGGATACGCGCCTTGGTGACACGGCCGAGATAGTTGCCGACAGTGGGTCGCCACCCGGCATCAATCATGTCGAGTCCGACTGCCCGGGCAAGATTGTCGGCGTCGGCAAGGCGCTGTTGCACACCGTGCGTGGAGATCCCGCCGTTGCCGTAGCGATCGGCCCTTTCGTAGAGGGCATTGACACCCAAGGATGCGCAATGGGCGAACAGCTCAGCCTGCTCGGTGCCCGTGAGTCCGGAGAGAGCGTTCCATAGCTCGGCGACGTCACTTGGAAGACGCTTTTCCCAGGCCTCGTGGCGGGCCTGGATCGAGCGCGCATATGCCGTATCCCGAAGACCTTCGGACTGGACCGGAAAGATTGTCCCGCGGACAAGGACTTCCATCGCCGCGCCTTGCGCGCTGTAGCGAGAGAAAGCGTCGCGGACGAATTTGTTGAGCACGGCCAGGAAGGCGGTCGCGGGATCGTTGGCGAGCTTGTCGCGCAGAGCCAGCGTGCGATCCGCGGTCAGTTCCATCACCAGGCGATCAGGCAATGGCTTGATGCCATCTTCGTCATCATCCTCTGTGTCGGCCGGCTGGCTATCGATGGTGATGACGGCCCGCTGACCCGAGCCTGTGGCCGAGACGGCGGATCCGTCGACGTCGGGATCGTTGTTGCCGTCGGACGGAACAAGCGCCTCATCCTCCGGCTTCACGTAACCGCGTTCGACGAGAAGCGCTCCGTCCGAGTCGATGCTGACGAACACACCCGCACACGCGATTTCGACCGGATTGAACTGGACGGGGCGCGCCTCGATCGACTTGATCGCGGTTTCAATCTCGCCAAACCGCTGGTCGACCTCGTCAGGCAACTCGTCGGCCTCCTCATACTGCGCCTGCAGCTTGTCGAATTCGTTGCGGAGCGTGTCGAGCGTTGCCTGCTCATCACTGCCGAGGTCGATTGGCGCGCCCTCGAGCTCACGCAAACCGTCCGCCGCGCCATAAGGGAAACTCACCGCGACCTCAATCCACTTCCAACCTTCGTTGGCGATTTCGTCGGCCATCATCTGGAGCTTCTCAATGACGAGCCGCTCAAGCAGCGGAACATCCTGCAACCAACCGCCATCATCCGACTGGAACAGATCGCGTAGCACTTCGCCGCCTGCCGCCTCATAGCTCTCGAGGCCGACGAACACGGCCCGCTTGTCGGAGGCGCGGACGGTATTCTCGGTCAGCATGCGGCGAATTTGGTATGGCTCTTTCGACCAGCTGTTCTTGATCGCCTCCCAGACTTGCTCCTGTCGGGTGTGGTCGGTGCTGACGGAGAATGCCTCCAGCTGGGCGATCGTCATGCCGTCCTCGGCGTAAACATCGAGAAGCGCCGGCGATACGGTTGTGAGCTTCAGACGCTGCTTGACGATGTTGACTGAGATGAAGAAGGCGGCAGCAATCTCTTCCTCGGCCATGCCTTGGTCGAAGAGAGCTTTGAAGGCGCGATATTGATCCAAAGGATGAAGTGGCGCACGTTCGATGTTTTCCGCCAGGGATAGCTCCTCAGCGAGTACCGTGCTGGACGAACGCCCGACGACACAGGGGACAGGCGCCACCTTGGCAAGCCGCTTCTGTTTGACAAGCATTTCGAGGGCGCGGTAGCGGCGCCCTCCGGCGGGGATCTCGAACATTCCGGTCTCCTCGCCGTCGGCATCGAGCACGGGACGAACATGAATGCCTTGGATCAAACCGCGCCGGGCGATCGAGGCCGCGAGTTCCTCTATTGAGACGCCGGCCTTGATCCGTCTGACGTTGGTTTGAGCAAGCACCAGCTTGTTGAAAGGAATGTCGCGCGAAGGCGACAGAGTGATCTTCTGAACAGCGTTGGCCATCGAGGTTTCTCCACGACGGGCCGCCGAGAGCCTCTCTCTCAGCCTTGAACCCGTCACGAAATCCCTCCAACCCTCTCCCTCTCTTGCCAGCACGATCCGGCACGCCGTTGATCGACAGCGGAGCCGGCACGGCGCGCACGCTTGGACGGCTTGTAGCCGTGAACGCAGTTTCTGCTTGAGCCGATAATGAGTGGGATCGATGAAACGCGGCTAGCGCTTGATCCCTATGCCGAACGGCTGGGCCGCCGGGTGCAATTCCGAGGCGGAACCCTGTGAAGCCGGTGCGTGATCGACGGGACCGCGCTTGCGCAGGTCCCGTCGACGAAGGTTATGCTGCCTTTCTATCGTTGCCTGCGCCCAACTCGATGGATGCCCCGACCTCATCCGGCAAGTGGCCAAGAAGCCACTCCGCCGCCTTGCTGGCCTGACTGGCGGCACGAACGATGGCGCGATTGTCCTCGCGCAGAACCTCAAGCCATGAGCCGATATAGTCCGCATGCCGAACCGTGGGCACGATGCCCAAGGCTGCGCAACAGAAGGCCGCGTTGATCTCCGCCACAAGTTCCTCGAACGCATATTTTCTGGAGGCGGTAGAGCCGGAGAATTTGCGATCCAGGCGTGAACTGTGACCAGTGGCATGTCCGAGCTCATGCAAAGCTGTCCGATGCCAATTGATCGGCTCAAAGTAAGCTTGGGGCGGAGGCACCTGTATATAATCCTGGGCAGGCACATAGAACGCCCTGTCGCCGCCAATACGGAAGTCGATACCGATGGCCTTGATCAGCGCCTCGACCTGCGGTTCGATCGGGCTTGCCACCGACAGCGGGGCCGAAGCTGCGAGTTCGTCAGGTAGCCCTTCACATTGCTCGATGTTGAAAACGGTGAAGCGCTTGAGGAAGGGGATGGCAAGAGCATCCTCGCCCGTCTCGCGAGCGCGCTTCTTCTCACGATCCGGGACAAAACGATCGGCATAAACGACCGTTGTCCCGCGCTCGCCTCTGCGGACGTTCCCGCCGAGCGCGAAGGCCTGTCGATAGGTTATCCAACTCTGTGTTGCGAACCCGCGATCGACGACGGCACCCCAGAGAATAAGCACGTTGATCCCGCTGTATGCGCGATGCGGCAGGGAAAGCGACGCTTTTGCCGCGGACGTCCTCCATGGCTGAACCCACGGAAAACGACCAGCTTCCAGCTCGGCAATTATCTTGCCGGTGATCTCGTCGTAGAGGTTCGACCGGTCGGCGACGGGATAGGTTCGATTGGTCCGGACAGGCATCGCGGTTCTCCGCGACGGGCGCCGAAGGCCTCTCCTTCCGCTTTCAACCCGTCGCGAAAAACCGGCCCCTCCTCTGACTGTCCGTCGGGAGAGCCCCTGCTCTCCCGACCAATGTGAAAAAGGGCGTACAAGGCGGAAGAACCGAAATGTCCGTCAGCGGGAATAAGTCAGTTCGGTGCTGGAGCAGGTTCGTGGCCCTGAGACCGGTTCAACAGGGCGGCCGAAGGAGCATCAGCATAGCGCCGCCGTGAGGCGGGATGCGGGACCGACCGCCCCCGGCGAAGGGCGCCATATGAAACTTTGCTCGCTAACGTGACCGCGGAGCAGGAAGCGATCCGCCGCGCATGACGCATGGTCGATCCGGGCCACAGCTAACCCTCACCGGCCGATATGTACGAAAAGACCGCCCTGCATACGCTTGCCGGCTTTCGCCATTTCCATCCCTGAAGACCATCAGCTTCAATCGTCTGCTTAGCGATGGAGGAATGGCGCCATGACTGGTCCCGGGAAAAGTGCAACAAAGCGGACGATCCGCCGCAAGGAGCTGCGCGAAATCGTACCTCTGGCCGACAGCACAATCTATGAAATGGAACAACGCGGGCAATTTCCACGACGCTTCGCTCTCACCCCTCGGTGCGTGGTTTGGGATCTTGCCGAAGTAGAAGCCTGGCTGCAGGCTCGCAGGGCAGTTCCGATCCCCCGAGCGAGTCCTCCTGATGTGCGTTTACGGAAAGCCTCTCCTGTCAGAGCGCGAGATCGGGCACAAATACCGTAGGCATAGGGGACGATCGCCACGGTACAGTGTCGATGATCAATCAGTTTGGACACATTTGCCGCTGCGGCGGACGCATGGCGCCGCAAGGTCCACTGGGCAGGTCGCGCCAACACCCGGTTCAGGCCTCAGGTAGGCGTCCATAAACCAGATTGAGCGGTCGCGAACGTCGAAAGCTGCTAACCCGAGATTCGGGACATCTGTGATAACCATCCACCCCGCCGAAGATCACTGATGGTCACGTCGGCACGATCACGCCGGCGGCATGATGGCGATGATGATCAGGAGCAAAAAGCGTGCGGAGCTTGCTGCTTATGATCGGCATGATGCCGTCTGATGTCACGGTTATTAGACCCTCGAAAACAGCCATTATGGCAGGGTATCCGACATGGGTTTCAAACGCCTGCTCACGCTCATGAACATTGTAGGGCTCGATTTCCGGCTGACGACCTTCAACAACAAGCGCCCGACACTCGAAGACATCATGGAGGAAGATGATGCTGCGCGTTTGGGTAGGTAGCACAAGCCAGTCGGCGGCCTGGGCAGATCCGGCAAACGTGGCTCGACTTTCGTGTACGATGTGGGGTCGCCGGAGTGCAGCCGAAGGTCTGGTGCGAGCCAGGGAAGATGGTCCGTCGGACGGACGCCAGTCGCTGAGCGTCCGTCCGACGGACCAAATCCCGACGTGAAGAAATGCCGATCAGGCTGAAGAACGCCATAGGTGGCGTGATAGGCGCTGGAAGACACCTAAGAGACAGCACGTTTAGGCGGCATCCGCCGGTAGCATTTCGCTGTCACCCACTGGGCGCGCGGAAACACGTATTCCGAGGTCGTTCATAGGTTAGAGAACAGATTGATGTAAGGCGAATAAAAGAAGCGCCTGTTGCGAGCTTGCCCCGTGATTTCGACCAAAATCTCCGTATCGACAAATTTATCGACAAGGGCGCTTGCATTTGGGAAACTGATCCCAAGAACGTCTCGGACATTGTTTATGCTTACGGTGGGTCGCCGGTATAAGTGCTCCAAAACCTTGTTGGCTTTTCCTGCTGAGTTGCCAAATTTATCGGATATTATCGATCTGTGGCCCTCTCTGAGACTGACGATCTCTCTAGCGGTTTCAGTCGCCTGTTCGGCTACGTCACCGACCCCTTTAAGAAAGAACTTGATCCATCCTTCCCAGTCTCCATCAACGCGGGTGCTCTGAAGGCGATCGTAATACTCCTGCCGGTGTTGCTTGAAATAGTGTGAGAGGTAGAGGACGGGTTTCATCAACAGGCGTCTTTCAAACAGAAAGAATGCGATGAGGAGCCTTCCCACCCGCCCATTACCGTCAAGAAACGGGTGGATCGTTTCAAACTGCGCATGGCTCAGGCCAATCTTTATGAGCGGCGGGATATGGTCATCAGCGTGAAGAAATTTTTCAAGGTCGCTCAATGCTAACGCAGCTTCCTCGTGAGGAGGTGGGACAAAACTAGCGGAAGTTAGGTTGCTTCCGCCTGGGCCGATCCAATTCTGACTTCGGCGAAGCTCTCCCGGTTGAAGCTTATGTCCGCGAACACCATGAAGGAGTTTTTCGTGAATTTCCGTGATCAAGCGAACCGACAGAGGCAGTTCGTCGAGCCGGCTGATCCCATGATTCATCGCAGATATATAATTGACGACCTCATCAACATCTTTTGGCATTTGTTGATCGTAGATTTCCGCCTCTGCTTTCAAAAGATCATTTATGGATGCCTGAGTTCCTTCGATTTGGCTGGATAGAACGGCTTCCTTTCTAACATACATCATCACAAACAAATCGGGATTGGGAAGGGTCTGTATGGATCCATCAAGCCGTCCTAGAGCCCGATCCGCTCTTGAGAGGAGACTTTGAAGCTCGGCATCAATCGCCAGAGGCGGCTGAGGTGGCAACGGCGAAGGTATAAAAGCGCGATAGCCGGCAGGCTGTCGGACATATCGCCCGCTCCGTCCTTCGAAAGCCATCGGAATCCTCTTATTATCGTAAAACGTTATCAAGAATCATATTTGCACACGTTATTAACGTCAAGCGTTAATAGGAATCACAAAAAGTGGCTTACTAATGCAGTAGTGAGTCCCGAACCGCCTCATCATATTATCGTCCAGCTATAATACCGGCGCCACAAAGTTTCATATTAATGCTTGGCAGGAATAACGAACTCGGCGAACCTCGGGCGAGAACGTGCGTGATGCGTTGTGTGGAATCAAAGGGCCGGATCAGGCTCCAAGATCGGCAGCGACGGCGGGATCAGTGTCGGCCCATATTTCTTGCCGCCGACCCAGGCATCGACGATATCCGACCATTCCTGCATCATGTGGCGGCGTTGCACCTCATATTCCGCCTTGTTGTAGACACCACGCGACGAGCGCCCGTCCTCGTGCGCCAAGCATTTCTCAATCCAATCGCTGTTGAAACCAAGTTCATTCAACAGCGTCGAGCCCGTTCGCCGCAGGTCATGAACCGTAAACGGCTCCAGAGGCAGCCCCTCGGCCTTCGCCCGCTCGACGACCGCGTAGGTGACGCGGTTGAAGGTGGCGCGCGACATCGGTGCATCCGCATCGTACCGCGATGGGAGAAGGTATCTGGAATTTCCTGAACAGGTCTTCAGCGCAATCATGATGTCGAGCACTTGGCGTGACAGGTAGACGTTATGCGCCTTCGATCGCTTCATGCGTTCTTTCGGGATCGTCCAGACCGCATTCTCGAAATCGACCTCGTCCCAGACCGCGTCCTGCAGCTCGCTCTTTCGCACCATCGTGAGCAGGTAAAGCCGCATTCCCAAGCGGATCGTGGGAAGTGTGGCGATGTGCTCGAGCTGCTTCAGCATCACGCGAATCTCTGAAGGCGAAAGCGAACGGTCCTTTGGCACGAACGTAGCAATCGATGCGGGCCCAACTTCAGCGGCCGGGTTGGCCACCTTCTCCCCGTGCAGGATCGCAAAGCCGTAAATCTGTTTCAAGATGTCTCTCACGTGGATAGCGGTCGCAGGAGCACCACGTTCGACGATGCTGCCACAGTGGGCTCGTAGATCGTCCGGAGTGATCTCCGTCAGGAGGCGATTGCGCCAGACCGGAAGAAGCTCTCGCTCGAAGATGGAGCGCCGCATGGCGCGCGTGCTGTCGGCCATCGGCGCGGCTGTGAGCCACTTCTCCCCGAACTCGCCAAAACTCTTAGCCTCTTTCAGGCGGCGCTTCGCGCGCTGCTTCTCGATGGCCGGCGATCGTCCCTCGCGAACAGCGCGCTTCGCGTCAAGGCACTTCTCTCGAGCCAAGGCGAGCGAGATTCCGTCCCGCCCATACCTGCCGAGATAGACCGTCTCGCGACGCCCGTTGAGCCTGTAATCCAGCCGAAACGAGATCGCGCCACTGGGCATGACCCTGACATACATGCCGTCTCGGTCCGCAATCTTGTAGATTTTCTGTTTTGGTTTCAGCGCCTTAAGGGCGGCATCCGTCAGCATGCCTACTGCCTCCTGAAAAAGTACCGTCAGTACAATTTTGAGGCTTCTCGGCAGAAAATTCCTGTTTTCTTCAATGCCTTATGGGGCAAAAAAGTACCGTCACTAGCCTCATTGACTGTGACGGTACTCAGAAAAATTCGGGTGGGCAATATGCGGAAGGTCCGGCAAGCGGGCCGTCAATGCCAATCTCTGCGTGCCGATTGTCGCTGATTGTCCCTGAAAGGATTTATTTTTGTTTTCAGTCCGTTACGTCGCAAATTGGCGTATTTTCGGCGACGTTTGAGTGGGTCTGAATCATTCCCACTCGATTGTTCCCGGCGGCTTCGACGTCACGTCGTAAACCACGCGGTTGATGCCGCGCACTTCATTGATGATGCGGGTGGCGGCGGCGCCGAGGAATGCCATGTCGTAGTGGTAGAAATCAGCCGTCATGCCGTCGACCGAAGTGACGGCGCGCAGCGCGCAGACGAATTCGTAGGTGCGGCCATCGCCCATCACGCCCACGGTCTGCACCGGCAACAGCACGGCGAAGGCCTGCCAGATCGCGTCATAGAGGCCAGCCTTGCGGATCTCGTCGAGATAGATGGCGTCGGCCTCGCGCAGGATCTCCAGCTTCTCGCGCGTGATGCCGCCCGGGCAGCGGATGGCGAGGCCGGGGCCCGGGAAAGGATGGCGGCCGATGAAGCTTTCGGGCAGACCGAGCTCCTTGCCCAGCGCCCTCACCTCGTCCTTGAACAGTTCGCGCAGCGGCTCGACCAGCTGCATGTTCATGCGCTCGGGCAGGCCGCCGACATTGTGGTGCGACTTGATGGTCACCGACGGGCCGCCGGTGAAGGAAACGCTCTCGATGACGTCGGGATAGAGCGTGCCCTGCGCCAGGAAATCGGCGCCGCCGAGCTTTTTCGCCTCGTCCTCGAACACCTCGATGAACAGCCGGCCGATGGTCTTGCGCTTCTTTTCCGGGTCCGACTCGCCTTCCAGCGCCGAGATGAATTTTTCAGAGGCATCGACCAGGATCAGCGGCAGGTTGTAGTGCTGGCGGAACATCGCCACCACGCCCGCCGCCTCGTCCTTGCGCATCAGGCCGTGGTCGACGAGGATGCAGGTCAGTTGATCGCCGACCGCCTCGTGGATCAGAAGGGCAGCGACCGAGGAATCCACACCGCCCGACAACGCGCAGATGACCTTGCCCTTGCCGACCTGCTTGCGGATCGCCTCGACCGCGTGTTCGCGGTAGGCGCGCATCGTCCAGTCGCCTTCGATGCCGGCGATGTTGTGGACGAAATTTCTCAGCAGCCTGGCGCCGTCGGGCGTGTGCACCACCTCGGGGTGGAACATGATGCCGTACATTTTGCGCTCGACATTGCCGAAGATGGCGAAGGGCGAGCTTTCCGACTTGCCGAACACCTGAAAACCCGGCGGCAGGGCGATGACCCGGTCGCCATGGCTCATCCACACCTGATGACGCTGGCCGGTGGCCCACAGGCCCTCGAACAGCGGGCTGTCCTTTTCGATCTCGACGAAGGCGCGGCCGAATTCGCGATGGTTGGAGCTTTCGGCGACGCCGCCCATTTGCACGCACATGGCCATCTGGCCATAGCAGATGCCGAGCACCGGCACGCCGGCGTCGAAGACGATCTGCGGTGCGCGCGGGCTGCCGACATCACCGGTCGAGGCCGGGCCGCCGGACAGGATCACCGCTTTCGGATTGATGCGCTGGAACGCCGCCTCGGCCGACTGGAACGGCACGATCTCGGAAAACACGCCGGCCTCGCGGATGCGGCGGGCGATGAGCTGGGTAAACTGGCTGCCGAAATCGACAATCAGGACGGTGTCAGGGTGATTGGCTGTTGTCATGGCGAGCGTTTAGAGAAAGAAACGAGTCGGCGCAATGGGTTGCGGTGCCTGACTTTCAGACAGGTCTGGCCTGATCGTTGGCCGAAGCCGCCCGCTGCAAACCCGAACCGATCGCCTGTTCGAGGCGCATGACGGCGCCGGCTAGCTTTTCATCGATGACGTGCAGATATTCGGTCCAGTCGCCGACGTGCCTCAGATCAGCCGCGCCGTCGGAAATGCCGCGCAGCCCGATGAGCGGGATGTCGAAAAGCTGGCAGGCACGCAAGCAGGCGAAGGTTTCCATGTCGACCATGTCTGCGGCGATCGCTTCGTACGCCGAGCCGGTAATGATGGCGCCGCCGGTCGACAGTGTCGCCTGCTTGATTTCGGGAATACGAAACGGCAGCGGTACGGCCGCCGGCAGGTCGAGAAACGGCGTGGCGCCCTTCTCGAAGCCCAGCGGCGAGGCATCGATGTCACGATAGCTCACCGAGATGGCCTGGTAGATTTCGGTCTGCTCCAGGGTCCGGCTGCCGGCGGAGCCGAGCGAAACCACCAGATCGGGCAATGCCTTTTGCGACTTCAACCAGGAGAGCTCGGCACCGAGCCTGACGCCCGCTTCGACCGGGCCGACGCCGGTCATCAGCGGCGTGAACAGCCGCTGCAAATGCGGGCCGTATTCGGCCTGCGCCGCCATGACGAAGAGGACATCCTTGCCGCCAATGCGCACGACGTTACCGGTCATGATCTGCTTCTCCCTGTCCCGGCCCTTCGCCAATGGCTCCGGGCGTTCGTCGCTCGAAAAGCCCATTTGGGGGTCCGCTGCGCGGACCGCTCCTCACCCTGCTATGCCGTCGCGGCCGACCACCGTCATCATGGTCCCGGTCATGGTGGCGATCAGCTTGGCCTCCCCGTCGGCGGCGAAGGCATAGGCCTGGCCGTCGGCAACGATGATGGTGCGGCCGGGCTTGGTCACCGACCCGCGGAACAGAAAGCGCTCGCCCCTGCCCGGCGCCAGAAGGTTGACCTTGAATTCGATGGTCAGCACGCCGGAATTTTCCGGCATCAGCGAGAAGGCCGCATAGCCGCAGGCCGAGTCCAGCGCCGTCGAGATGACGCCGGCATGCAGGAAACCGTGCTGCTGGGTCAGTGCGGCCGAATAGGGCATCTCGATCTCGATGATGCCTGGTGTGACCAATGTCAGTTCGGCGCCGATCGTCGCCATCGCCTGCTGGCGTGCGAAGGATGCCCTGACGCGATCCTCATAGTCTGGAGCCGGTACGATCTTCGCTGCCATCACCATTGCCTTCACGTTTGCCGGGAAAGCTTATCGCAGAGGCATGAGCGGCAGGCAAATGCTTTTGCTGCACTGCAACAAAACGACATCGAGGCGTCCTAGTTCAACCAGAGAAGCGAAGCGTTGAGCAGAGTGGCGAACGCCACCCATGCCGCGTAGGGCGCGAACAGCCAGCCGGAAGCCCGATCGCGGTTCCAGACGTTCGCAATGAACAGCACGATGCTCGCGAGAAGAAGCACGATGACGACCAGGGCCGGCCCCATCATTTTTGCGCCGAAGAAAGTCGGCGACCACAGGAAATTCAGGACGAGCTGGGTGCCCCAGATCTTCATCGCCGTGCCCGACGGCTCCCGCTGCCATGTCCGCCAGCCGGCCACCGCGATCAGCACATAGAGCAGGGTCCAGGCCGGCGCGAAAACCCAAGTGGGCGGATTGAAGGGAGGCTTGGCCAGCGACGCATACCAAGCACCCGGCAGTGTCGCGTAGCCGATCAGAAGGCCCCCGCCCAGCACGAGGACGAGGAAAAGCAGAAGCGACAGATATTTTTGCAAGACTTTACCCCATGGCGGCGCGACGCCGCGCATCACGAACTGGGGCGCAGCCCCAAGCTGTCAACGGCGTCAGTTCGCCCGCCGCATGGCGCAGAAATAAAATCCGTCGGTGCCGCTCAGCGCCGGCGAGAGCGAAATGCCACCTTGGGCACCGATCCGCATCGCGGCGGCATTGCCTGGAAAATGGCTGTCCCAAAGCTGGCGATGGTCGACCGGGGCAAAGCCGCCGTGCCGATTGCGAAACGCGGCGACCTGTTCGCCATTCTCCTCGTCGAACACCGAGCAGGTGATGTAGACCAGCAGGCCGCCAGGTTTGACATAGGCCTTCGCAGCATCGAGGATCGCCGACTGCTCGCCCTTGCGGGCGTCGAGCTGTCTCTGCGTCAGGCGCCATTTGGCGTCGGGACGCCGCCGCCAGGTGCCGCTGCCGGTGCAGGGCGCGTCGACCAGCACGATGTCCATGTGGTTGGCGAGCGGGGCAAGCTCGGCCGGCTTGATGGCGATCTGCACATTTCGGTTTTCCGAACGGCGGATGCGGTCGAAGATCGGCGCC
Source organism: Mesorhizobium sp. BH1-1-4 (assembly GCF_020165665.1). NCBI lineage: Bacteria > Pseudomonadati > Pseudomonadota > Alphaproteobacteria > Hyphomicrobiales > Phyllobacteriaceae > Mesorhizobium > Mesorhizobium sp. BH1-1-4. The sequence continues at coordinate 656,229 of NZ_JAIUIN010000001.1, read as the reverse complement.
AGCCGCGCCTTTTCGGCATCGTGAGCAAAGATCTGACCGTGATTGTCCATCGCCGCCGACAGCGCCAGCGTCTTGCCGCCGGCGCCGGCGCAGAAGTCGAGCACCTGCATGCCGGCCGTCGCGCCGGCAAGTGCCGCCGCGATCTGCGACCCCTCGTCCTGGACCTCGAACCAGCCCTTCTGGAAGCCCGGCTCGGCCTGGACATTGGGATGCCTGCCGTCGCCATCGATCGGCGGGATGCGGATGCCATAGGGCGCGATCCGCGCGGCGCTTGCACCGGTCTGGGCCAGTTCGGCAAGCACCTTGGCGCGATCGGCCTGTAGCGTGTTGACCCGGATGTCGAGCGGCGGGCGTGTGGCCAGCGCGGCGCCCTCCTCGACCCATGTCTCGCCGAAGGCGCGTTCGAACAGCGGTGCGCACCAATCGGGTATGTCGGCGCGAACCGCTGGCGGCGCGTCGACGAGCCGGCGTTCGGCGATTGCCTGGAGTTCCGTGGCACTGAGCAGCGGCGGCGCGAACTTGTCACCTTCGAGCGTGGCGTTGAGCGACTGCGCCGTCTGGCTCCATTCGAGCAGCAGCGCGCCGAAGCCGATGGCGCGCGGCGTGTCTTCGCCCAGCAACCAGCCGGCGGAGCGTTTGTGGCGCAGCGCGTCGTAGACGATGTTGCCGATCGCGGCGCGATCACCACCGCCGGCGAAGCGATGTGACAGGCCCCAATCCTTCAGCGCATCGGCCACCGGCCGGTGACGCCGACCGATGTCCTCCAGCACTTCGATGGCCGCAGCCAGCCGTCCGCCCAGTCGCATTCGTCATTCCATCAAATCGAGCACATTAATCCCAGGGCCTGCTCTTAGAGCCTTTCACGTCCGGATTGAACCCCGCTCCATCGCACACCGCCGAGACGCCGCGGACCACGCCAGCGGATTCAGCCGACCAATAAATTTCCCCGGTCGGCAAAAGCAGATCGATCAATAGATGAAAGGTCTCTAATGTTCGTAACTGGGGACTGCAAGCACGGCTTGTGGCGCAACCGCTCTGCTTTCCAAGTTTTTCGGTTGGGAATACTCTTGTCGCCATGATTCGCGGCGCGGAAACCGTGGACCGGCGAATCGTCACGAGGAGAGGGCAATGAAGACTTATCTGGCGGAAGTTCTAGGCACATTTCTGTTGGTGTTCATCGGTACGGCGTCCGTGGTGACGGGCGGCTTCGGCGGCGCGCTGCCGCTTGGTCAGGAGGGCATCGGCCTGGCATTCGGCATCGGCCTCATCGCGGCGGCCTATGCGATCGGCCCGATTTCGGGCGCGCATCTCAATCCGGCGGTGACGCTCGGCGTCTTCCTTGCCGGCCGGCTGCCGGCCAAGGACGTCATCCCCTACTGGATCGCGCAGATCATCGGCGCCATCATCGCCTCGCTGGCGTTGTGGATCATCGTTTCCGGCCAGGCCGGTGGCCACACCGGCGGCTTCGGCGCCAATGGCTGGGACGAGACGAAATGGGGCATGAGCTCGGCGTTCCTGTGGGAGCTGATCGGCACCTTCACCTTCGTCACGGTTATCCTTGGCGTCACCGCCGAGAAGCACTCGACGGCTTTTGCCGGGCTGGTCATCGGCCTGACGCTGGCCGGCATTCACTTCGCCATGATCCCGGTCACCGGCACCTCGGTCAATCCGGCGCGCTCCATCGGTCCGGCGCTGTTTACCGGCGGTGCCGCGCTCAGCCAGCTCTGGCTGTTCATCGTCGCGCCGCTCATCGGCGGCGCCATTGCCGGCGTCGTCGCCAAGGCGCGCGTCTTCGAGAAGGATTGATTTCCAGAGCCTGAATGCAAAAGGCGCGGGCCGTGGCCCGCGCCTTTTTCGTAGGCCTTAAGTTCGAATCAGGCAGCGATATCAAAGCGATCGGCGTTCATCACCTTGGTCCATGCCGCAACGAAGTCCCGGGCGAATTTCTGCCCAGCGTCCGCCGATCCGTAGACTTCGGCCAGCGCTCGCAGTTGCGCGTGCGAACCGAAGATCAGGTCGGCGCGGGTGCCTGTCCACTTGACCGCCCTGGTCTTGCGGTCGCGCGCTTCGTACACCTCTTCCGAACCCGGAACAGAACCGGCAGCCGGATCCCACACCGTGCTCATGCTGAGCAGGTTGACGAAGAAGTCGTTGGTCAGCGTACCCGGCCTGTCGGTGAGCGCGCCGTGCTTTGACTGCCCGGTGTTGGCGCCAAGCACCCGCAGGCCGCCGACAAGCACCGTCAGTTCCGGCGCCGTCAGGCCCAGCAACTGCGCCCGGTCGACCAGCATGGCTTCAACCGACATGGGCTGCTTGCCCCTGACGTAGTTGCGGAAGCCGTCGACTTTAGGCTCGAGCGCGGCAAAGGAGTGAACGTCCGTCTGCTCTTGCGAAGCGTCCATGCGGCCGGGCGTGAACGGCACCTTCACGTCGTTGCCGCCGTCCTTCGCGGCCTTCTCGACCGCGGCGACACCACCGAGCACGATCAGGTCGGCCAGCGATACCTTCTTGCCACCGGTATTGAACTCCTTCTGGATGGCCTCGAGCTTGGCCAGCACCTTCGACAATTGGGCCGGCTCATTGACAGCCCAGTCCTTCTGCGGTGCCAACCGGATGCGGGCACCGTTGGCGCCGCCGCGCTTGTCGGAGTTGCGGAAGGTCGAAGCCGAGGCCCAGGCGGTCGAGACCAGTTCGGAAACCGACAGGCCGGAGGCCAGGATCTTGGTCTTCAGCGAGGCGATGTCCTGCTCGCTGACCAGTTCATGATCGATCGCCGGGATCGGGTCCTGCCAGATCAGCTCTTCCTTCGGCACCAATGGGCCGAGATAGCGCACGACCGGGCCCATGTCGCGATGGGTCAGCTTGAACCAGGCGCGGGCAAAGGCGTCGGCGAACTGCTCCGGACGCTCATGGAAACGCCGCGAGACCTTCTCGTAGGCCGGGTCGGCCCGCAGCGCGAGATCGGTGGTCAGCATGGCCGGCGCATGATGCTTGGAAGGGTTGTGCGCGTCCGGCACCGTGCCAGCACCGGCGCCGCCCTTCGGCGTCCACTGATGGGCGCCGGCCGGGCTCTTGGTCAATTCCCATTCGAAGTTGAACAGATTGTCGAAGAAGTTGTTGCTCCACTTGGTCGGCGTCGTCGTCCAAGTGACTTCGAGGCCCGACGTGATGGCATCGCCGGCAATGCCTGACGCATGCTTGCTCGACCAGCCGAGGCCCTGCGCCTCGATACCGGCACCTTCGGGCTCCGCGCCCACCAGCGAGGCATCGCCAGCGCCATGGGTCTTGCCGAACGTGTGACCGCCGGCAATCAGCGCCACGGTTTCCTCGTCGTTCATGGCCATGCGCGCGAAGGTTTCCCTGATGTCGCGGGCCGAGGCCAGCGGATCGGGCTTGCCGTTCGGCCCTTCCGGATTGACGTAGATCAGGCCCATCTGCACGGCGCCGAGATGGCCGCGAAGCTCACGGTCGCCGGAATAGCGCTCGTCGCCGAGCCATTTGGTTTCGGAACCCCAGTCCACGTCCTGCTCGGGCTCCCAGACGTCGGCGCGGCCGCCGGCGAAGCCGAAGGTCTTGAAACCCATCGATTCCAACGCGACGTTGCCGGTGAGGATCAAGAGGTCGGCCCAGGAAATCTTGCGGCCGTATTTCTGCTTGACCGGCCAGAGCAGGCGGCGCGCCTTGTCGAGATTGGCGTTATCAGGCCAGCTGTTGAGCGGCGCGAAACGCTGCTGGCCGGCGCCTGCGCCGCCACGGCCGTCGCCGATGCGGTAGGTGCCGGCGCTGTGCCAGGCCATGCGGATGAACAGCGGCCCGTAATGGCCGAAGTCAGCCGGCCACCAATCCTGCGAATCCGTCATCACATGGTGCAGATCCTTGATGACCGCATCGAGATCGAGGCTGCCGAATTCCTTGGCATAGTCGAAGTCCTCGCCCATCGGGTCCGACAGGTTCGACTGCTGGTGGAGAACGCCGAGGTCCAGCTGGTTCGGCCACCAGTCACGGTTGGTCCGGCCGGCGGATCCATGCGCCACAGGGCATTTGCCCGCGCTGTTATCGTCGGTTTTCGCGTCCATGTCTCACTCCAATTTTGCCGAGGTTTGATTGTGCCGAGGTTGATTTTTGCCGAGATTTTGGGGGCGGCCAGCGGCGCGCGCCAATCTGGAACGGTTCCAGACTAGGGCACACTGACGATAAAAACAAATTGTCTTTCCTGTTTATTTCGATAGGATTTTCTTATGACGAGCTTGACCACATGATCGGATTGACGGTTCGCCAGATGCATTATTTCGACGCGCTGGCGCAGACGCTGCATTTTGGGCGTGCGGCGAAACTTGCCGGTGTCAGCCAGCCGGCGCTATCCTCCCAGATCGCCGAAATGGAGCAACGGCTGAACTGCCGGCTGTTCGAGCGCGGCGGCAGGTCGGTGCGCATGACGGATGACGCGATTGCGCTGTTGCCGCGCATCGAGCGCATCCTGGCCGATATACGTGACGTGGAAACGACAGCCCGGCGCGGCCGCACGGCGATGGAGGGACGCTTCCGCCTGGGCATCATCCCGACCATCGCGCCCTATCTTCTGCCGCTCGCCCTGCCTGAATTGAAGAAGCACTTCCCGGCCTTGCTGCTCGAATTGCGCGAGGCGGTCACCACCTCCCTGGTCGACGACACCGCATCGCGAAAACTCGATGCCTTCATCGCCGCGCTTCCGCTCGACCATCCCGGGCTGATCACCGAGGCGCTGTTTCCCGATCGGTTCTTCCTGGCCGTGCCATCAGGCGATCCGGCTTTCGCCTCGCCGCCGGTCCCACCCGAGAGCCCGGCGCTGGAAAGATTGATGCTGCTGGAAGAAGGCCATTGCCTGCGCGAACAGGCGCTGGCCGTCTGTGGCAATGTGCGGCCGGTGGCGATGGCAAGCTACGGCGCCACCAGCCTGACCACGCTGCTGCAGATGGTGGCGCACGGGCTCGGCGTCACCCTCATCCCGGAAATGGCGGCTGGGCCCGCCGGCACCATCCCCGACCTCAAGATCGTGCCGTTCCAGGAGCCGATGCCGCAGCGCATGATCTGCCTTGCCTGGCGGCGCAACAATGCACGGCATGGCGAATGCGTCGAGCTGGCGAAGATTATCCGGGGCCTCGGCGCGGCGGTGCTGGCGGGCTGAGAGCGAGTCAAACCACGGGCTACAGCACCCGCGACAGGAATTCGCGGGTGCGCGGCGATGTCGGATTGGCAATCATCTCACGCGGCGTGCCGCGTTCGACAATCACGCCGCCGTCCATGAAGACGAGCTGGTCGCCGATCTCGCGGGCGAAACCGATCTCGTGGGTGACGACGACCATCGTCATCCCGCTCTCGGCCAGGTCGCGCATGACCTGCAGGACTTCGCCAACCAGTTCCGGATCGAGCGCCGAGGTCGGCTCGTCGAAAAGCAGCACCTTGGGCTTCATGGCCATGGCGCGCGCGATCGCGACACGCTGCTGCTGGCCGCCGGACAATTCGCGCGGATAGCGGTCGACCTTGTCGGCGAGGCCGACACGCCGCAGCAGCACTTCCGCTTCGGCCTTCGCCTGGTCCAGTGCTATTCGCCGCACCTGCGTCGGCGCCTCGATCAGGTTCTCCATCACGGTCATGTGCGAGAACAGGTTGAACGACTGGAACAGCATGCCGATCTCGGCACGGCGCCGGCATAGAAGATCGTCCTTCACCTCATGGAGCTTGTCGCCCTGTAGGTCGTAGCCGACGAACTGGCTGTCGACCAGCAGGATGCCGCCGCTGAGTTTTTCCAGATGGTTGATGCAGCGCAGAAACGTGCTCTTGCCGGACCCCGACGGGCCGATGATACAGGCGACCGATCCTTCCGGCACATCGAGGTCGACGCCTTTGAGCACTTCGAGCTGGCCATAGGTCTTGCGCACGCCGCGCGCGAACACCATGGAGTTGGCCGGCACGCCGAAGCGGGCACGATTTTCGGATTTCACATCGCTCATCGGGCAACGCCGCGCAGGCTGATGGCGTTGCGCAAGGCGCGCATCGTCAGAGGGTCGCGTCTGACATCGCTGCGGCCGAAATGGCGCTCCAGGAAATGCTGCCCGACCGACATGATGCTGACCACGGCGAGATACCAGAAGGCGACCACGATCAGCAGCGGGATGGTCTCGAAGGTTCGCGCGTAGATGCTTTGCGCGGTGTAGAACAGATCGTCGACGGCGATGAACGTCACCAGCGAGGTCATCTTCAGAAGGTTGATCGCCTCGTTGCCGGTCGGCGGCAGCACAAAGCGCATGGCCTGCGGCAAGGTGATGCGTTTCAGGATCATGCGGTAGGGCATGCCGAGCGCGCTTGCCGCTTCCGACTGGCCTGACGGCACCGACTTGATGCCGGCGCGGATGATCTCGGCCATGTAGCCGGCCTCGCACAGGGACAGCGCGACGACGGCGGAAAAGAACGGCGTCATGAAATCATTGGTGCGCACCGAAAACAGCGTGCCTATGAACGGCAAGGTCAGCGAGATTTCGCGCACCAGCAGCGACAGGTTGAACCAGAAAATCAGTTGGATTAGCGCCGGCACACCACGGAAGAACCAGACATAGACGCCGGAAAAGGCGCGCAGCACCGGGCTTGGCGACACCCGCATGATGGCGATGACGGTGCCGACCACGATGCCCAGCACCATGATGACGACGGTGAGCAGCAGCGTGTTGCCCAGGCCGCGCATGATCGAGGGATGGAAAAGATAGCCGGCGGCCGTGCCCCAGGCGAAAGCAGGGTTGCTGGCAAAGGCACGAATGATCAGAAACGCCAGCAGCAGCGCGAGCGCGGTGCCGATCCAGATGCCATAGCGGCGCTGCGGCACAACGGTCAGCCGCGATACGGCGGCGGCAGCGCCCGGCTCGATGCCGATCTCGGTCGGGTGGGCCACGCCCATCAACGGTCTCCTGATTTCTGGCCGGCGCCTGGCCCGTGGTCAGGCGCCGGGTAATCCTTATTCGGCTCGAAGCGCGTCCATGGAGCCGACGAAGTAGGGTTCCTTGATCGCGTAAGCGCCCATGCCATACTTCTCCAGGACAGTCTTGTACGTGCCGTTCTTGAACAGCTCGGCAAGGGCCGCCACCATCATGTCGGCGGTTTCCTTGTCGTCCTTGGCGATCGCCATGCCGAGCGGCGCCACCTCATAAAGCGTCGGCAGCACCACCAACTGGCCCTTGCTGGTCACCTCGAAATAGCTGGATGCCGTGGCATCGTCCATACGCGCGTCGACGCGGTCCGAAAGCACTGCCTGGACGATATCGGTCGAAGAGTTGAAGACGGACTTCTCGATGGCCTTCTGGCCCTTGTCGGTGCACTCCTTGGTGAGCTTGTCGACGAGGAAATCCGAGGCGCTGCCGGCCGAGACACCGATGCGCTTGCCGCAAAGCGGCGTGTCGCCGCCGAAGCTCGCCTTCTTGTCGGGTGACGTCGAGACGGCCAGGCCCGCCTTCAGGAACATGACGAAATCGACCTGCTTCAGGCGCTCCGGCGTGGCCGAGAAGGTCTCCCAGGCGATCTTGAAGCGGCCGGCCGCGAGGCCCGGGATCATCGACGGAAACGGCGTGCGCTGGATATCGAGCTTGGCGTCGACGAGCTTGGCCACTTCGCCGGCGAGTTCGACGATGATGCCGGTCTGCTTGCCGTCGGCGTCGAGATATTCGAACGGCGCGAAGTCCAGCGTGTTGGCGACGGCGAGCGTTCCGCTCTGCTTCACCTCAGCCGATTTCGGCACATTGGCGGCTTTGGAAACCCCGGCCCAGACGGTGGCGGAAAGCGCCAGCGCGAGGCCGGTCATTTGCAGATATCTGTTCATTGCTGTTCCCCTTTCTTGTCCTTGATTGCAGTCTTGCCGCAAAGCCCGGGCCGGTGCCCGGCCTGGGCTCGGCATGCCTTTACGAGGCGGCTGCCTCGGCCGCCTTCTTCTTGCGGTAGTGGTAATTCTTGTCGATGCGCTCCATCAAGTAATCGCCATAGAGCACCGGCTCGTATTTCGGCTGTGTGCCGGCAGGCACGCAGACCGGAAGCGCGGCGATCGTCTCGTCCATCGAGGGATCGAAGAAGAAGGGCTGCGAATAGCGCTCGCGTCCGGAGCGGTTGATGACGCGATGCGGCGTCGAGACAAACTGGTCGTTCGACCAGCGCGCCAGGATGTCGCCGACATTCATGACGAAGGAATCCGGAACCGGAGGCGCTGGAACCCAGTCGCCGGCCTTGTTCTTGACCTCGAGGCCGCCGACATTGTCCTGCGCCAGCAGCGTGATGAAACCATAATCGGTATGCGGCGCCGAACCGAAAAGCCCCTCTTCCTGGGGCTGCGTCGGATAGTGCAGCAGCCGCAGGAAGGTCGTCGGCTGCTCGAAATAGCGGTCGAGGCTGCCGGAGGGCAACCCGAGCGAGAGCGCGATGGCGCGCACCATCTTGCGGGCGAGCGTGCTCATTTCCTGGACGTAGCGCTCGATCGTTTCCCGGAACCCGGCAAGAGCCGCCTCGTCAGGCCACTGGTTCGGGCCTTGCAACGGCTTGTCGGCCAGGGCCCGCGGATCATCGGCGCCGACCTCGTGCATGAAAAAGATCGATTCGCTCTGGTTCGGCTTGCTGACGGTCGCCACCGACGAGGTCACGATGGTCGAGCCGGCGAAGGGCAGGAAGCCGCGAAAATTCTTGTCGATCTTCAGCTTCGCCTTCTCCTCCTCGGGCAAGGCAAAGAAGCGCTTGGAAGCTTCGCGGACCGCTTCGACGTCGGCGCGCGGAATGGCGTGGCCGGTGACATAGAGGAAGCCGATCGTCTCGAGATAGCGGCGCAAGGTCGCTGCCGTTGCCCGGATCCCGGCTTCGTCGTCGCCATAGAGCGCCGAGACGTCGAGGATCGGAATTTCGGAAAAATCGCCGCGCTCTTGTGCATCCATTTTCGAACACCCTGTCTTGAACATAAGATACAGTACTGTATTTCTACACATCCGAACGGCCTCATCAATAGGCTTTCGATCGCAAAGAGAAGGACGCGGCATCATGGCACCACGCAAGATCATCATCGACACCGATCCGGGCCAGGACGACGCCTTCGCCATCCTCTTCGCATTGGGATCGCCAGATGAGGTCGACGTGGTCGGCATCACCACGGTCGGGGGCAACGTGCCGCTTGCACTGACGTCGAAGAACGCCCTCAAGGTCGTGGAGCTTGCCGGGCGGCCCGATGTGCCTGTTCATGCTGGATGTCCGGCGCCGATGGTGCGCAAGCTGATCACCGCCGAATATGTCCATGGCGAAACCGGCCTCGACGGTGCCGACCTGCCCGAGCCAGTGACGCCGCTGCAAAGCGAACACGCGGTCAATTACATGGTGAGCACCATCATGGATGCGCCGGAAGGCGAATTGACCGTCTGCACGCTCGGGCCGATGACCAACCTGGCCATGGCCATGACCATGGAGCCGAGGATCGTACCTCGGCTGCGCGAAGTGGTGCTGATGGGCGGCGGCTTCTTCCAGGGCGGCAACGCCACGCCAGCTGCCGAGTTCAACATCTTCGTCGACCCGCATGCCGCGCACAAGGTGTTCGACAGCGGCGTGCCGGTGACCATGGCGGGCATCGACTGCACCTACACCGCGCTGATGACGCCCGAATGGCTGGACCGCTTGCGCGCCACCGGCAGCCGCGCCGCGATCGAGGCCGCGAACCTGGCGGACTTCTACCGCCAGTACGGCACCCACAAATTCGAGACGCCGGCACGCCCGATCCACGATGCCTGCGTCACCGGCTATCTCCTGGCGCCGCAAATCTATGAACAGCGCCAGTGCGCGGTGACGGTCGACATCGTCTCGCCAGAGACGATCGGCATGACGGTCGTCGACTGGTGGCATGTGACGGGACGGCGCAAGAACTGCAACGTCCTGCGGCGCATCGATCCGGCGCCGTTCTTCGAACTCATGCTGGAGCGGATCAGCGCATTGCCCTGAGCTTGGCGCGGCCCGGCGCTCTTAGAAACGCCCGGCCACTCTATCTCCTTGTTTTTACGCAATTCCGACGGAAATCGTTACACACTCTTCCTGGAATTGCTCTAACGTTCCGCGATAATGGACAGTTGATGAGTCGCCAAGCGCATCGGAGCCGGCAAACGGATTGCAGGCGTTGGGCAAGGCGATGAAGGTCTTGATCACATGAAAGCCGATAGCGCGCCGGCCAAGGGCAAGAGACCGTCCAAGCCTGCCGCGCCCGCGAAGGCGGCGCGGCAGACGCTGAGCCGCGAGGCCTGGATCGCGGCGGCGCGCAAGGTGCTGGAGAAGCACGGCATCGGCGAGGTGAAGATCGACCGCCTCGCCAAGCAGTTCAAGGTGACGCGCGGCAGCTTTTATTTCCACTTCACCAGCCTAGCCGATCTTCGCGACGGCCTGCTGCAGGAATGGCGGGACATCAATTGCCAGCCCTTCTGGGCGATGCGCGAGATGCACGACGTGGACGGCCTGCAGTTCTTCACCGACATCGTGCATGTCTGGGTCGACGAGGCACCGTTCAGCCCGCTGCTCGACCTCGCCGTGCGCGATTGGTCGCGAACGTCGAAAAAGCTGGCGCGGGAGGTCAAGGATATCGACGATTTGCGCGTCGAACTCCTGATGCGCTCCTTCCGCGCCATGGGCTATCCCCCGGACGAGAGCCTGGTCAGGGCCCGCATCACCTATTTCCACCAGATCGGCCAATATGCGCTGTCCTTCAAGGAGGACCCGGCGGTGCGCCGCAGCTACCAGCCGCTGTTCGGCGAAGTGCTGCTCGGGCCGCTGGTGCAGGAGCGGGGTTCAGCACCACGGCCGTCGGAGATTAAGGGCGGGCGATAGGAGACGACGAACGCGCCTCAACCCGTTAGGGGTATCGCGATACCGGCATGGTGGCTTCCCAACTGCCAGAAGGGCAGCCGGAACCGCTCACGCTCCGCTTCCACGACATGAAAACCCGCCGCATCGATCAGGTGCAATGGATCGCGGTTGAGATGGCAGCCGCCGGCAAGCCGGCCCCATATCCGGTTCAGACGTTCCTGCCACCGGCGGCAACGCGGCCCCTCGGCCTGGCCGTGCTCGATGAAGATCAACCGGCCCGTGGGCTTCAGGACGCGCCGGATCTCGGTCAGCGCCGCCTCGGGGTCCGGAATGGTGCAGAAGGCATAGGTGACGACGACCGTGTCGGCGACGCTGTCGGCCAATGGCAGGTTTTCGCCGCTGGCCCGGATGCAGTCGACATTGAATGGCAAAGAACGGCTCTTCGGTTCGGCCAGGCCGAGCATCGTGCCGTCGGGATCGACGCCGACCAGCCGCTTTACCCTGCCGGCGTCGTAGTAGGGAAGGTTCAGACCGGACCCGAAGCCGACTTCGACGACAACGCCGCCTGCCCGTGGAATCAGGCGCCTGCGCATGTCAGCGAAGGCGCTGGCCGAACAGCCGGCGTGGACCAGGTAGGGAGCAATGCAGCGCGCGTACCAGGAGAGACAGGATTGGCACATGTCTCAGCCTCCTTGCCCTGCGTCGGCAGCACCGACAGGGGCACCCCCGCAGGCAAGGGGCCCTGATGTGCAATGGTGGGTGAAGGTATTGACCAGTGACATTTCTCGCTCCAAGGAGTCTCATGATCGGGCCCGATCGGCCCGATGTCGTGGGGATGGATAGAAGGCCGGCGTCCCCTCAACGTCCCTGCATGGCCGTGTGCGGATCGATGGAACGACTGGAATTCGGATTTCTGGGTTTTCCGGAGTTCCGCTTGAACGGCCGGCGGGTGGACCTCGCCCTGCGCAAGGCGGCGGCGCTCCTCATCTATCTCGTCGAGGCCAGCGGACCGGTGGCGCGCGAGGTCGTCGCCACGCTTTTGTGGCCAGAAGCCGATGAGCAGGCCGCACGCGCGCGACTGCGGCGTACGCTCTATAAAATCCGCATCGCCTTCGGCAGCGAGATCATCGCCGCCACGGGCGCCTCGCTGAGCCTGCACCCGGCGCTGTCCGCCGAGATCGACACCAGGGTTTTCGAGCAGGCCTGCAATTGCGGCGCTCTCGACGAGGCAGCCGGGATCTACAAGGACGACTATCTCGCCGGCTTCTCGCTGCCGGACTGTCCGGAATTCGAGGAGTGGGTCTTCTTCCGGCGAGAGACCTTGCGCGGCCGGCTGGTGCAGGCGCTGGAGCGGCTCGTCGAAGCCAAGATCGGCGGCGGCGAGCCGCGCGGCGCGGTGGTCTATGCGACACGGCTGGCGGCACTCGACCCCTTGAGCGAAAGCGCGCACCGCCATCTGATCCGCGCTCACCTGGCGGCCGGGGACAGGGCGGCGGCAGAGCGCCAGATCGAGACCTGCATCCGGCTCTTGCGGGACGAACTCGGCGTCGCGCCGGACCCCGCCACGCTCGCCATGCTGCGCGAGCCAACTCAGGACGCCACCCTGGATGTGCCCAGGACGCGCTATGTCGCGGTGGACGGCATCCATATCGCGTACCAGATCGTCGGCGGCGGCCCGACCGACATCGTGCTTGTTCCTGGCTTCATTTCTCATGTCGAGCGTATCTGGGAAGACCCTACCTGCCGCGCCTGGCTGACCGAGGTTTCGCGCCTCGGTCGCCTGATCCTCTTCGACCGGCGCGGCATGGGGCTCTCAGACCGCGTCGGTGCCCGCCCCACGGTCGAGGCGACGGCGCAAGATATTCTGGCGGTCATGGACGCGGCCGGCAGCCGCCGGGCCTTGCTGGTCGGCGCGTCGGAGGGTGGGCCTGGCTGTATTCGCTTTGCCGTCGAGCATCCCGATCGCCTGACCGGCCTCGTCCTGTGGGGCTCGCTCGCCAAAGGCAGCCGCGCACCCGACTATCCCTTTGCCTTGACCGTCGCGCAGTATGATCTGTGGAAGCAACGCCTGCTCGCCGGCTGGGGAGGCCCGGCCGAAATCGAAACCTTTGCCCCGAGCCTCGCTGACGACCGCCAGGCGAGGACATGGTGGGCCGGATTGCTCAGGGCGGCCTCCAGCCCAGGCGCGGTCGCCGGCCTGCTGGAGGCGCTACGGGATGCCGATATCCGCCACCTCCTGGCAAAAGTCTCCGCCCCGACGATGATCCTCCACCGCTCCGGCGACCGGGCCGTGCGCATCGAGGCCGGGCGGTTCCTCGCGTCCAGCATTCCCGGCGCCCGGTTCATCGAAGTCGACGGCGACGACCACTGGTTCTGGGCCGGCGACCAGCAGGCGCTGCTCGACAGCATCGGCGCAATGGCGCGACGCGGCTGATCCCGCCTCACGCCGTCTTCTGCGCCACCAGTCCCAACTCTTCCACCATTGCCTGACGCATCAGGAATTTCTGCGGCTTGCCGGTCACCGTCATCGGCAATTCGGTGCGGAAGCGAATGTGGCGCGGTATCTTGTAATGGGCGATCTGGCCGGCGCAGAAGGCCTTGATCTCCTGCTCGGTGGCGACCTGGCCGGGTTTGAGCACGATCCAGGCGCACAATTCCTCGCCATATTTGGCGTCCGGGATGCCGAAGACCTGCACTTCCCGAACCTTGGGGTGGCGGTAGAGGAATTCCTCGACCTCCCTGGGATAGACGTTCTCGCCGCCGCGAATGACCATGTCCTTGACGCGGCCGACAATGTTGCAATAGCCCTCGGCGTCGATGGTGGCGAGGTCGCCGGTGTGCATCCAGCCGTCGATGTCGATTGCTTCACGGGTCTTTTCGTCGTCGTCCCAATAGCCCTTCATCACCGAATAGCCGCGCGTGCAAAGCTCACCCGGCTCGCCGACGGCAACGGTGGCGCCCTCGGCATCGACCGCCTTGACCTCGACATGCGGATGGATGCGCCCAACGGTCGAGACGCGCTTTTCCAGCGGATCGTCGGTGCTGCTCTGGAACGAGACCGGGCTGGTCTCGGTCATGCCGTAGGCGATGGTCACCTCCGACATATGCATCAGCGACACCACCTTCTTCATCACCTCGATCGGGCAGGGCGAGCCGGCCATGATGCCGGTGCGCAGGCTGGAGAGATCGAAGGTCGGGAAGTCCGGATGATCGAGCATGCCGACGAACATGGTCGGCACGCCGTAGAGGCCCGTGCAACGCTCCTGCGCGACCGCCTTCAGCGTCAGGCCGGGATCAAAACCCTCGCAGGGGAAAACCATCGTCGCGCCCTTCGACACACAGCCCATCGTGCCCATCGACATGCCGAAGCAGTGATAGAGCGGCACCGGGATGCAGAGCCGGTCGTCGACGGTGAGTTTTATCGCCGAGGTGACGAAATTGCCGTTGTTGACGATGTTGAGATGGGTAAGCGTCGCGCCCTTGGGCGCGCCGGTCGTGCCCGACGTGAACTGGACGTTGATCGCATCGCCAGGCTTCAGGCCCTCGGAGATGCGGTCGAGGCTGTCATGCTCGTCGCGGCCGGCCATGGCCAGCACGTCGCCGAAATTGAACATGCCTGGCGAGTTCTCCTCGCCCATGCGGATGACGATCCTGAGCGCCGGCAATTTCGCGGCCTTCAGTCTGCCGGGTGTCGCCGTGACGATTTCCGGCGCCAGCGTCTCGATCATGCCGAGATAGTCCGAGGTCTTGAAGCTCGCCGCCGTCACCAGCGCCTTGCAGCCAACCTTGTTGAGGGCATATTCCAGTTCGGTCAGCCGGTAGGCTGGATTGATGTTGACCAGGATCAGGCCGATGCGGGCGGTGGCGAATTGCGTCACCAGCCATTCCCAGCGGTTGGGCGACCAGATGCCGACCCGGTCGCCCTTGTGCAGGCCCAGTGCCAGGAAACCGGCGGCCAGCGCATCGACGGTGTCCGACAGTTCGCTCCAGGTGAAGCGCTTGTCCTGGCCGACGAAGACCGCGGCATCGAGCGTGCCGTATTTGCTGACGGTGTCGGAGAAAAGGGCTGGAATGGTCTGCTCCAGCAACGGAACCTTGCGCTCGCCGGAGACATGCGCCCTGCCGTCGACGGGCGCGACAAACACAATGCCGGAGCGCGCGCCGCGTCCGCGCAGATTGGTGGCGTTCTTCAGCTCGTCGAGATTGACCGGCATCGCTGTCTCCTCCCAGCACGGACCGAGCCTATCAGCCTGCCGGGACGGTGGAAATCCCGCCGATGGTCGAGGCGTCCCTCCCCGCGAGGGAAACCGGACTATCCGACCGCCGCCGCCATTTTCGCGGCTATATCGCGCAAGACGACCTCGTCGGCAGCGGAACGATCTTTCCTCGAGGCCACCAGGCAGGCCTGCGACTGCAGCACGACGCCATCGCCCAGCACCTTGAGATGGTTGGCGCGCAGCGTCGAGCCCGACGAAGTGATGTCGACGATAACGTCGGCAAGCCCTGCCGCCGGCGCGCCCTCGGTGGCGCCGAGGCTCTCGACGATGCGGTAGACCTGGATGCCGTGCTTCTGCGAAAAGAACTGCTGCGTCAGCCGCCAGTATTTGGTGGCGATCCTGAGCCGCCGGCCATGGCGCTGGCGGAAATCGGCGGCGACGTCATCGAGATCGGCCATGGTGTCGACATCGAGCCAGATCTCGGGCACCGCGACCACGACATCGGCATGGCCGAAGCCGAGACGGGCGACGATTTCGGCCCGCGCTTCCCATTCGGCGAGATTTTCCCGCACCAGATCCTCGCCGGTGATGCCGAGATCGACCGCGCCCTGCCCTATTTCGCCCGATATTTCGGAGGCCGACAGGAAGACCACTTCGACATTGTCCATGCCCGCGACGCGGGCGTGATACTTGCGCTCGTCGCCGGGCAGGCCGACGGCGAGGCCGGCCCTGGCCAGAAGCTCCAGCGCCTGCTCCTTCAGCCGGCCTTTCGACGGGATCGCCAGCGTGATCATAGTGCCGTCTCCCGCAACGCCTCGATGCGGTCGAGCCACACGGAGAAGCCGACACCGGGTATCGCGGTCTTGGCGCCAAGCAGCGTCAGCAACCTGTCGTAGCGCCCACCACCGGCAAGGGGACGCTCGCCATCCCTGGCAGCGATTTCAAAGACCACACCGGTGTAATAATCGAGCGGACGGCCGAAGGCCGCGTCGTAGCGGATTTTTCCCGAGGGCAAGCCATGCGCCTCGATCGCCTTGGCGCGGGCCGCGAATTTTTCCAGCGCCGCACCCAATGAAAGTCCGGCGCCTGCGGCGAAAGACTCCAGCGCCCGCGTAGCGCTATCCAGCGGCACGTCGATGGCCAGAAAACCCTTCAGCGCCGCGAAGGCCTCGTTCGACAGCCGCACGCTGCGCAATTCGGCCTTCTCAATCAATCGCCGTGCAATGTCCGATGGCGCGCGCCCGGCCGATGCCGACAGGCCAGCCTCCTCCATGCCGCCGGCAATATGAGCTGACAGACCTTCGAGATCACCGTCGAGCACAAGCGCCGCGACATCGCCGGAGAGTTGCCCGTTGCGCGGCGGGTTGGCGAGATCGGCGAGTGCCGCCTCCAGCATCGGCGCCGAGCCGAAGGCACGGGCCAGCCGCATGCGCCATCCGCGCGGCAGGCCGAGTGCCGCCAGCACCGCCTCGAAGATACCCTGGTCGCCGAGCGTGACCGACAGCGGCTGACCGGGCAGGACGAGCGACAGCAGCGCATGCGCGTCGGCCACCGAGCGGGCATCGGCTTCAGCCGTGTCGCGATCGCCGAGATCCTCGATGCCGGCCTGGAAAAACTCGTTGCCGCCCTCGCGGCGCTGGCGGAACACTTCGCCAAGATAGGAGTAGCGGCGCGGCGTGCCGGCCTGGCTGGCGATATGATCGAGGCAAACCGGAATGGTGAATTCGGGGCGCAGGCAGAGTGTCTGTCCGGTCTCGCTTTCGGTAAGGAAAATGCGCCGGCGCAGATCCTCGCCGGCCATGTCGAGGAACGGATCGGCCGGCTGCAGCACGGCGACTTCCACGGCGTGGGTGTCGCGGGTGGCGAAGAGGCTGGTGATGTCGGCTGATATGGCGGGGTAGCGGGAGGTCATGGACAGGATGGGCGCGAGGCACCCCCCTCTGTCCTGCCGGACATCTCCCCCGCAAAGGGGGAGATCGGATGTCGCGCACGCCTTCGCCAACCACCGTCGTTGCAGAAAGGGCTCCGCACTTGAAACTGCCAATCTCCCCCCTTGCGGGGGAGATGTCCGGCAGGACAGAGGGGGGTGTTCAAGCGCCACCCTTCACACGATCGGCAGCCTGCGCCGCCAGGATCTTCCTCACTTCGGCAACCAGCTCACCTTCCGCCACCGTCACCTGCGCCGGGCGTGCGGCGCGCCATTCGGCATTGTCGGTGATTTCGGCGGACATGCGCGCGCCTTCGATCAGGTCCTTGATCTGCAGCTCGCCCTTGGCGCGCTCGTCGCCGCCCTGGATGATGGCGACCGGACAGCCGCGCCGGTCGGCATATTTGAGCTGCGCCTTCATGCCGGCGCCGCCGAGATACATTTCGGAGCGGATGCCGGCGGCGCGCAATTGCGAGACCATCTTCTGGTAGCGGCCAAGGCTTTCCGTGTCCTTGTCCATGACCAGCACGACGACCGGCGCGATGACGTCGGCGCTGTCGAGCTTGCCGAGATTCTTCAGCGCCGTCATCAGCCTGGAAACACCGATCGAAAAACCGGTCGCCGGCACCGGCTCGCCGCGGAAGCGCGAGACCAGACCGTCATAACGGCCGCCACCGCCGACCGAACCGAAGCGTACGATCTGGCCGTCCTCATTGGGGATTTCGGCCAGCAGTTCGGCCTCGAAGACCGGGCCAGTGTAATATTCCAGGCCGCGCACGACGGAACGGTCCATGGCGACGCGGTCCTCGGCGTATCCGGCGGCCCTGACCAGGGCTTCGATCGTCGCGAGTTCGCCAACGCCTTCCTGGTAGGTCGCGTTGCCGCTGACACTGGCGTCCTGGCCGGCCTGCGCATTGCGCGCCGTCGCCAGAAGAACGGCCTCGGCTTGCGTATCGTCCAGCCCGGCGCCCTTGGCGAAGTCGCCTTCGCCTTCTTTGCCGCCGTCCCAGCGCCCCGGGCCAAGCAGAAGCCGGACACCTTCCGGACCAAGCTTGTCCAGCTTGTCGATGGCGCGCAGCACCGTCAGCCGGCGGCCGGCATTCCCGTCGCCACCTAGACCGATCGCTTCCAGCACGCCGTCCAACACCTTGCGGTTGTTGACGCGGATGACGTAGTCGCCGCGCTTGATGCCGAGCGCTTCCATGACGTCGGCCATCATCATCGCCATCTCGGCATCGGCGGCGACGCCCGGCGTGCCGATCGTGTCGGCGTCGAACTGCATGAATTGGCGGAAGCGGCCGGGGCCGGGCTTCTCATTGCGGAACACCCAGCCGGACCGGTAGCTGCGGTATGGCTTGGGCAGGCGTTCGAAATTCTCGGCGACGAAACGCGCGGTGGGCGCCGTCAGGTCGTAGCGCAGCGACAGCCACTGGTCGTCGTCGTCCTGGAAGGAGAATACGCCTTCGTTCGGCCGGTCCTGGTCGGGCAGGAATTTGCCCAGCGCATCGGTGTATTCGATCAGCGGCTGGTCGGCCGGCTCGAAGCCGTAAAGCTCGTAGACCGAGCGGATCGTCGCCATCATCTTCTCGACGGCACGGATGTCCTCGGCGCCGCGGTCGGCAAATCCGCGCGGCAGCCGCGCTTTCGTCTTTTCCGATTTGTCGGCCATGAGATGAGCACCCGGTGTTTCGTGGCGCCGCATAAACAGGAAGTTCCTGTTCCGCAGCGCGCGTTTCCTAACCGATGAAGCCGGGAGCGGCAAGGGTTGGCGCCCCCCAGCGCGCCTGATGAGTTCACGAAGAATCGAACCCCCCTGAAACAAAACCGCACCAAGAATGAAACAATGCCGCCATGAGCGCGGCATCGTGCCGACACAATCGCGGCCGATATAGCGCACCGAAACGAAGGGGTTCGGGACATGAGCAGCGCTACGGAATTCCATGCCAACAGCGACGCCGGTGAACTGCCGGCACGCCTGCGTCCGGCGAGCAGTCATGCACCGAAAATGGTTGGCCAGACGGCCGGGCCGTTCGATGTGACGGCCGGCACAAGCAAGGAGCCTTCCCTGCGCGACGCCCTGGTGACCGGCCTGCTGGTGATCTATCCGACGGTAGCCACCGTGGCGGCAATCGTCGCCGGGCTGTTCCTGGCCGGCGCCAACGGCACCTGAAAGCACCCGCCTCACGGAAGCGATTTCATTCTTGATTGGGGATTGAGCATGCGCCTGAGCTACGCATACGCGCTTGGCTGCGCACTTCTTCTTGGAGCGGCCAATCCGGCCAGCGCCGCCGGCTGCAAGCCCGGCGACGCGGGCCTTGCCGGGCATTACTATCTGCGCGGCGTCATGGAGGTCGGCTCCGAACTGCTGCTCAGGAAAGACGGCAGCTTCGAATTCATGCTCGCCTATGGCGCCAACGACCAGTACGGCAAGGGCTGTTGGGTGAAGAAGGGCTCGACGGTCGAGGTCATTCCCGCCGGACGCAGCGCGGCATCGACCCATCATACGCCCGACGACAGCGGTTTCAGCGGCCTTGTGCTGACCATTTCCGGCCGCAGCCTGGTGTGGGACATCAACGGCAGCGGGCACGAGGGACGGTTCGAGAAGTGAGGGCAGCGCGAGCATTCGGAGGTTCGCCCCGCCCCTCATCCGGCCCTTCTGGCCACCTTCTCCCCGTGAACGGGGAGAAGGCAAAAGTGGCTATTTCGGCCGCTTGAAAGCCTGCCGCTCCTTCTCGATCTCCTTGCGGCACACGCAGCCTTCGAGATGGTCGTTGACCAGGCCCATGGCTTGCATGAAGGCGTAGACGGTGGTCGGGCCGACGAAGGTCCAGCCGCGCTTCTTCAGCTCCTTCGAAATCCTGACCGAGACCGCGGTGGTCGGGTTGGCGCGCAGATGGGCGAGGTCGACGGTTTGCGGCCGCTCCTCCTTGCCGGGTTCGAACTTCCAGAACCAGGCGGCCAGCGAGCCGAACTCGTCGACCATCTCGCGGGCGCGTTTGGCATTGTTGATGGTCGAGACGATCTTGCCGCGATGGCGAATGATGCCGGCATTGCCGAGCAGGCGCTCGACATCCTTGTCGGTGAAGGCGGCGACCTTGTCGAAGTCGAAGCCGGCGAAGGCCTCGCGAAAATTCTCCCGCTTGCGCAGAATGGTCAGCCACGACAGCCCCGACTGAAATCCTTCCAGGCAGATCTTTTCGAACAGCCTGCGGTCGTCGGCCACCGGCCGGCCCCATTCATGGTCGTGGTAGTGCAGATAGTCCGGCAGATTGCCATGCCAGAAGCAGCGCACGACACCGTCGGGACCGGCAAGCAGGCCGGTATTTTCATTGCTCATCTCAAGAAATCCATCCGTTAACGCGCTTGCGCGCCGCTTTTACCGTGGCTTTACCAGATTCCTGAACCCGGCGGTAACCACACCAAAAGGTTTACCGACAGAACCGCATTTTACGCATTCCGATTCATGTTTCGGTTGCTGCTCGCCGCCAATGATCGCGAAAACCGGGAGCGTTCTTGCCCGGCGTGTCAGGCGATCAAGGTGCGTTCCCGATGAAATTCCTGCTTCCGTTGTTCAGCGCGGCAGTGCTTGCCGCGAGTACCATGCCCTCCCTTGCCAATGACCGCTATGCCGACAGGCCGCCGGTGATGGTGAGCCCCGACCTTTCCGCGCCCTGGGTGCTGCAGCTTGGCCAAGCGCCCGGCATCGTGCGGCAGAACCGGCAGGCCGTGCAACAGCAGCCGCGCCAGCGCACCGCGCAGCCCGACCGCGTGCAGACGGCGGGCGTGCCGGCGCCGGCCAAGCGCACGGTCATGCGGCCGCAGATCAACCCGGTCTACCTGCCGCAGGAAGTCGCTTATGACGGCGGCCAGAAGCCAGGCACCATCGTCATCGATACCACGCAGAACTTCCTCTATCTGGTCGAGAAGAACGGCAAGGCGCGGCGTTACGGCGTCGGCACCGGCAAGCCCGGCTTCGAATGGTCGGGCACGCACAAGATCACCAACAAGCGCGTCTGGCCGGATTGGCGTCCGCCAGCCGAGATGATCAAGCGCGAGGCGGCCAAGGGCCGCTATCTGCCGACCTATCTGGCCGGCGGCATGGAAAACCCGCTCGGCGCGCGTGCGCTCTATCTCGGCACGACGGAGTACCGCATCCACGGCACCAACCAGCCCTGGACGATCGGCGGTGCGGTGTCGTCGGGTTGCATACGCATGCGCAACGAGGACGTGGTCGACCTTTATGAGCGGGTCAATGTCGGAACCACGGTCGAGGTGATATAATAGCTTACGCGAATCACTGGCCGGCAAAGCACTTCGCTTTTCGAGGCCAGTACAGGGATAACGGGGGACGGGCCGTATGGGGATGCGGTCGGTCAGGAAGGGGCGCGCGGGAAACCGCGCGGCCCTCTCTTTTTGGCTGGTGTCGGATGTGGCCCGCGTCGTTGCGTCGCGCAGGAGGTATCGCCGTTCGCTTTCGTGCTGACATTTTCGACGTTCTTTTGCTATGTCGGCGTCAACGAACGAAAAGAGTCCCTCCATGTCCCTGTCCGACGACAGCCGCTATCTCAAGGGCGGCCCGGTTGCCCAGCGCATCATCGCCGCCGTGCGCGAGGATGCGGCCATTGCCAAAGCCGAGGGTTTTCCGCCCAAGCTGATGTCGATCACCGTCGGCGATACCGACGCGGTCGATGTCTATGTGCGCAACCAGCGTGCCAAGGCCCAGCTCGCCGGCATCGATTTCGAGGAACGGCGCTTTCCCGCCACCATCACCTCCGGCGAACTCGAAGCGGCGATCCATGGGTTGAACGCCGATCCGCGTGTCACCGGCATCATCATCCAGCGGCCGGTTCCGGCGCATATCCCGATCAAGACGCTGCAGGCGGCCGTACATCCGCTGAAGGATGTCGAGGGCATGCACCCGGCCTCGATCGGCAACATCGTCTACAACCAGCTCGATCTGGCGCCCTGCACGGCCGCTGCCTCGGTCGAGTTGCTCAAGGAAACCGGCCTCGACCTCAAGGGGCTGGAAGTGGTCATCGTCGGCCATTCAGAGATCGTCGGCAAGCCGATCGCGTTCCTGCTGATGAGCGAAGGCGCGACGGTCACGGTCTGCCACCACATGACGCGCTCGGTCGCCGCCCATGCACGGCGTGCCGACGCGCTGTTCGTCGCCGTCGGCAAGCCCAGGCTGATCAAGGCCGACATGGTCAAGCCGGGTGCGGCCGTCATCGATATCGGCATCAATTCGGAGATCGGACCAGACGGGGCGGGCCGCATTGTCGGCGACGTCGACACCGAAAGCGTGCGCGAGGTTGCCTCCTGGATCACACCTGTGCCGGGCGGCGTCGGCCCCATCACGGTGGCGATCCTGCTGCGCAACACGATGGTCGCGCTCAGCCGCCAGCGCGCGCTCTACGAGGCGACCTACGGCACGGCGGACAGGCTGGCGGCGGAATAGCGCCGGAACGGACGCCCTACTCCGCCGCGATCAGGCCGTCTTCCGCAACGCCGTCCGGTCTTGGGCCGCCATAGGCCCAGTCGAGCAATTTGATCGTGTGCACCACCGGCATGCTGGCGGCGGAGGCGATCTGCGTGATGCAGCCGATATTGCCGGTGGCGACGATCGATGCGCCCGTCGCCTCGATGTTCTTCACCTTGCGGTCACGCAGCCTGGCCGAGATCTCCGATTGCAGGATGTTGTAGGTGCCGGCCGAACCGCAGCAGAGGTGGCCCTCGCGCGGCTCGCGCACGATGAAACCGGCCTTGGCGAGCAGTTCCTTCGGCTGGCGGGTAATCTTCTGGCCGTGCTGCATCGAGCAGGCCGAGTGATAGGCGACGATCGTGCCCGGCTTGCGCATTGGTTCCGGCAGGTCGATGGCGGCGAGATACTCGGTGACGTCCTTGGCCAGCGCCGACACGCGCGCGGCCTTGTCGGCATAGGCCGGATCGAGGCGCAGCATGAAGCCGTAATCCTTGATCGTCGTGCCGCAGCCCGACGCGGTGACGATGATGGCGTCGAGCCCGCCCTCATCGACGGCGCGGGTCCAGGCATCGACATTTTGCCTGGCCGAGGCAAGGGCGGCTTCTTCCCGCCCCATATGATGGACCAGCGCCCCGCAGCAGCCCTCGCCCGGCGGCACCACGACCTCGATGCCGAGCCGGGTCAGCAACGAAATGGTGGTGTCGTTTATGCCGGGATCGAGCACCGATTGGGCGCAGCCGGTGAGGATCGCGACGCGTCCTCTTTTTGCTCCCTGTCCGGCATGGACGCCCGGCAAGGCCATCGGCGAGGCCGCCGGAATGGATGCCGGCGCGAGCTTGAGCATGGCGCCGAGCGGCTTCAGCGCCGGGATCTTCTCGAACAGGCCTATGAATGGCTTGCCCAGCTTCGCCAGTTTGAGCGCGGCGCGGAAACGCCGGGGATAGGGCAGCACGAAGGCCAGCATGGCGCGGATCAGCCGATCGAGCAGCGGGCGCTTGTACGTCTCTTGGATATGGGCACGGGCATGGTCGACCAGATGCATGTAGTTGACGCCCGACGGGCAGGTGGTCATGCAGGCGAGGCACGACAGGCAACGGTCGATATGGGTGACGATTTCCTTGTCGGCGGGACGGCCGTTCTCCAGCATGTCCTTGATCAGGTAGATGCGCCCGCGCGGTGAATCGAGCTCGTTGCCAAGCGTCACATAGGTCGGGCAGGTGGCGGTGCAGAAGCCGCAATGCACGCATTTGCGCAGGATCTTTTCGGACTCGGCGACATCTGGATCGGCAAGCTGCTCGGGCGAAAAATTGGTCTGCATCTCTGACGCTCTGTTTAGACGCAATTCCGGACGAAAAACCGTTTCACACTTTTCCTGGAATTGCTCTAGGCCATGCGGCCGGGATTGAGGATGTTCTTGGGGTCGAATTCCTGTTTCAGCCGCTGGCTCAGCGCCGCCAGCGCCGGCGCCTGGGGCTCGAACACCGGCAGCGCGGCGCGATGGGCCGGCGCGGCGCGCACCAGCGTCGCGTGGCCGCCGCCATGTTTGCGCAACAGCCCGCGCAGGAGGCCGGCTTCGGGATCGCCTTCCTCCATGCGCAGCCACACCAGCCCGCCCTGCCAGTCGTAGAACGCGCTTACGGCAGCCTGCATGCGCAGCGTCAGGACCATCTGGTGTCCCTGCGCGGGCGTCATCGACACGCGCCAGACCGGTTTCTCGCTGCCATCGGCGAATGGCTTGCAATCGCGCACGTCGCGCCAGATCGCCTTCGAGGCCTCACCGGAAATCTCCTCCAGCGGCCCCGCCCTGCCGAGCAGTGCCTTCAGCGCCGCGATGCGGTACGCAACGGACGGGCCAAAGCCTTCGACGCGCAGCAGCGTGGCGGCTTCACTGCCAAGACTTCCACCGGCGACGCGCGCGGCGATCCGCTCCGGCAGATGGGCCGCGCTCGATACTTCGGCGCTGGAGCCGAGCGCCAGGGCCATGGCACTTGCCGCGGCATCGTCGAGCAGCCCACGGACGGCGAGCGTCACCTCAGTCTCGGCGGCCGGCAGCACCTTGAAGGTGACCTCGGTGAAGACGGCCAGCGTGCCCCAGCTGTTGGCCATCAGCTTGGAGAGATCGTAGCCGGTGACGTTCTTGACCACGCGGCCGCCGGACTTGAAGGCCTCGCCCCGGCCGGAGACGACGTTGATACCCAGGATATGGTCGCGCGCGGCGCCCGCCTTCAGCCGACGTGGGCCGGACAGGTTCGCGCCAAGTACACCGCCGATGGTGCCTTTGCCCGGCTCGCCACCGAGCAACGGGCCGTAGTCCATCGGCTCGAACGCCAGTTGCTGGCTGTTTTGCGCCAACAGCTTCTCGATATCGGCCAGCGGCGTGCCTGATTTGGCCGACAGCACCAGTTCGGCCGGCTCGTAGAGGGTCACGCCGGAGAGTTTCGACAGGTCGAGCGTGTGCTCGGTCTGCAACGGACGGCCGATGCCGCGCTTGGAACCGTGGCCGAGGATTTCCAAGGGCGTTTCTTCCGCCGCCGCCCAGGCAACGGTGGAGAGGACTTCGGCTGGAGTGGCGGGTGTGAAGGTGGTCATAGGCGTGACATGCCACTTGCAAGTGCAGAGACGTCGAGTTCCTTCACACCCCCCTCTGTCCTGCCGGACATCTCCCCCGCAAGGGGGGAGATCGACTCCGATAGCCCCCTTCGCCAACTACCTACGTTGGGCAGCGGGCGCGACATTGAAGCGGCCAATCTCCCCCCTTGCGGGGGAGATGTCCGGCAGGACAGAGGGGGGCGTTCAAGCACCAACATGCAACTCAAAACCTCGGAATGTCCGGAAACGCCACCTGCCCCCGATGCACATGCATGCGCCCTAGCTCGGCGCAGCGGCGCAGTTGCGGGAACACCTTTCCGGGGTTGAGCAGATGGTTGGGGTCGAAGGCGCATTTGACGCGCATCTGCTGGTCGAGATCGACCTGATTGAACATTTCCGGCATCAGGTCGCGCTTTTCGACCCCAACACCATGCTCGCCGGTGAGCACGCCACCGACCTTGACGCAAAGCCGCAAAATATCGGCGCCGAAGCTTTCGGCCTTGTCGAGTTCACCCGGCACGTTGGCATCGTAGAGGATCAGCGGATGCAGATTGCCGTCGCCGGCGTGAAAGACGTTGGCGACGCCGAGACCGTATTTTTCCGACAGCTCGCGCATGCCGGCCAGCACGCGCGGCAGTTCCTTGCGTGGAATGGTGCCATCCATGCAGTAATAGTCGGGCGAGATGCGGCCGACGGCGGGGAAGGCCGCCTTGCGGCCGGCCCAAAAACTCAGCCGCTCCTGCTCGGACTGCGAGATGCGGCACGTGGTCGAGCCGTTGCGAATAGCGATCGCCTCGACCGCGGTGATGAGATGATCGACCTCGACACCGGGGCCATCGAGCTCGACGATCAGCAGCGCCTCGACATCGAGGGGATAGCCGGCATGGACGAAATCCTCGGCAGCGTGGATCGCCGGCCGGTCCATCATTTCCATGCCGCCCGGAATAATGCCGGCGCCGATGATGTCGGCGACGCACTGGCCGCCCTGCTCGCTGGTCGGAAAGCCGATCAGCAAGGCGCGCGCCGTCTCCGGCTTCTTGAGGATGCGCACCGTGACCTCGGTGACGACGCCAAGCAGGCCTTCCGAACCGGTCATCACGCCGAGCAGGTCGTAGCCTTCCGCGTCGAGGTGGCTGCCACCGAGCCGCACCACCTCGCCATTCATCAGCACCATCTCGATGCCCAGCACATTGTTGGCGGTGAGGCCGTATTTCAGGCAGTGCACGCCGCCGGAATTCTCCGCCACATTGCCGCCGATCGAGCAGGCGATCTGGGAGGACGGATCGGGGGCGTAGTAAAAGCCCTCCTGCTCGACCGCTGTGGTGATGCCGAGATTGGTGACGCCGGGCTGGGCAACGACGATGCGGTTGGGAAAATCGATCTCGAGGATGCGGTTGAACCGGCTCATGACGAGCAGCACCGCGTCCTCCAGCGGCAACGCGCCGCCCGACAGCGAGGTGCCGGATCCGCGCGGCACGACACGGATGTTGCGGTCGTTGCAGTATTTCAGCACCCGCGAAACCTGCGCGACCGTCTCGGGCAGCACCACGACCAGCGGCAGTTGGCGGTAGGCGGTCAGGCCATCGCTCTCGAAGGCGCGCATGGCGTTGGCGGCGTCGACAACCCCCTCGCCCGGCACGATGATGCGCATGTCGGCGACGATTTCGCTACGCCGGCGCAGCGTCTCGGCGTCTGGCTTGGGCATGGCAAGGCCGGACATCGGCGCTTCCTCCACTCAACTGGTAAAAATGATTTACCAGCTGGCGGCATTTGTTGCAAACCTTTGCTTTGGTGGCGTCGGTGCGGCGGACGCAGGCAAAGCTTCCGCAGCGGCAATCTGCCGCTGCGCATCTGTCGCGCCCGAAGCATGCCGCGGACTATTCACCCGGATGTCTGGCCGGCTCGGAATGCATCCGTCGCACCCTGCGCACGCCCCACCAGACCAGCAGGATGGCAACCGGCACGGACGCCGCGGTGACGACCTCCGGCGCGAAGGCGTGGCCAAAGACCGACGCCCCCTTGGCGACATAGCCGATGAGGCCGACAACGTAATAGGAGACGGCGGCGACCGAGAGCCCTTCGACGGTCTGCTGCAGGCGCAGTTGCAAGCGGGCGCGGTTGTTCATCGAGGCGAGCAGGTCGCGATTCTGCTTCTCGACCTCGACGTCGACCCAGGTCCGCAGCAGCGTGGTGGCACGGGTCAGCTTGCGTGACAGGTTGGCTTGGCGTTCCTCGACCGAGCGGCAGGTTCGCATGGCTGGCGCCATGCGCCGCAGCAGAAAGCCCGCCCAGGTGTCGTAGCCCTGCACAGGCTCCTCATCCAGCGCCTCCAACCTTTCCGTGACGATGCCGTCATAGGCGCGGCTGGCGCCGAAGCGGTAAAGGCTGGAAGCGGCGTCCGCCTCCAGCTCGGCGGCGAGTTCGGTCAGGCCGGCGAGCAGCGTCTGGTTGTCGCGGGTTTCGGCGACCTTCATTTCCAGTGTCGTCTGCGCCAGGCGGTCCTCGATGCGGCGGGCGCGGCCGGACAAGGTGAGCGCCAGCGGCAGGCCGAGCATGGCAAGCGTGCGGTAGGTCTCGATGTCGATCAGCCGCTGCGACAGCGCGCCGGTGCTGGCCGGCGTCAGACCCCGGTCGAGCACCAGCATGCGGGTCATGCCGTCGCCGTCCTGGCGGAAGTCGGTGACGATGGCCGCGCTGCCGCGCTCGACCAGCGAGTAACAGAGGCTGGTCGGGTCGAAACCGGCGACCTGCCTCTCGCTCGTCTGGGTCCATTTGCGGATCTCGAGCCGGATGCCCGAGATGACGGTTCCCGGCGGCGAAAAGCCGTTGCCGAAGGGCGAATCCTCCTGCCCCCGGCCGTTCTCGGCAAGCGGCCCTTCCCAAAGATAGGTCGAGAACTCCGTATGCCGCTCCCAGCGTAGCGTGCCCTTGCCCCATTTCATGGCGTGGTGGCGGGCATGCCGCTCGGGGGCGGCGATGCCAAGACGGCGCGACAGTTCCGAAAGCACGGCATGGTCGACCGCGGAGCCGCCTTCGGTCATGAAGGAGAGCTGGACGAGGACGCGCGGCTTCTCGACCAGCGGATGCGGGCGGGCGTGAACCTCGCCGAGCGCGCCGGGCCGGCCTTCGTGCGCCGGAAAGCCCATGACGCTGCCTTGGCTGCGCGGCTGGAATTCAAGATTGGACGGCTCGTCCGACACGTCTGGTCCCCCTGGTTTCGACCCTTCGTGCAATCGCGCCGTCTTGCGGCAATCGGCAAGGGAGGTAAACAGCAAAGTTTAGCGCCGGGCGATATGCCGGCGCGGCGCGGAAATCGACGGGTCGAGACGAATTGGATAAATAATTTGACCAGTTGGCGACAGTGGCTTTAATCTGCGCGACATTCATTCCGTTCCCCAGGCGCTTCCCTTGAGCGACATTTTCTCCAGGATCGAGCATTCGCGCACCGCCGACGAGGTGGTGCAGCAGATCGAAAGCCTCATCCTCGAAGGCGTGCTGCGCACCGGCGACCGGCTGCCGGGCGAGCGCGAACTGGCGCGCCAGTTCGATGTGTCGCGGCCGATCCTGCGCGATGCGCTGAAGGCGCTCGAAGGACGCGGGCTGCTGACGACCAAGGCCGGCGGCGGCACGCATGTCGCCGACATTATCGGCCAGCTGTTCAGCAAGCCGGTGGCGGATCTGATCTCGACGCATCGCAAGGCGGTCGCCGACTATCTGGAGTATCGCCGCGAAATGGAAGGCATAGCGGCCGAATACGCGGCGCGGCGCGCCACACCGGAAGACATCGCCCTGCTCGACCGCATCATGGCGCGCATGGACGAGGCGCATCGCACCGGCAATTTCGACGACGAGGCCGAGATCGACGTCGAATTCCATCACGCGATCTGCGAATGCGCGCACAACATCCTGCTCTTGCACACGCTGCGCTCCTGCTACCGGCTCTTGTCGGAAGGCGTGTTCCAGAACCGGTTGCTGGTGTTCACCGTGCCCGGCGCGCGCGAGGCGCTGCTGGCGCAGCACCGGGCGATCCACACCGCGGTCAAGGCCGGCGACCCGGCCGGCGCCCGCCAGGCGGCGATGGAGCACATGACCTATGTCGAGCGTTCGATGGCGGAAGCCGAACGCAGCGGCGACTGGCAACGCGTGTCGCGGCTGCGGCTGCGGCAGCGCTCGGACGCCGGCGACAGCGAACCAGCGCGCGGACGCTCCTAATCATTCGATCAAGCGGGGACCATCATGAGCGACATTCTCACCATCGCAGACCTCAAGGATCTCGCGCGCCGGCGCGTGCCCAAGATGTTCTTCGACTATGCCGATTCAGGCGCCTGGACCGAGAGCACGTACCGGGCGAACGAGGAAGACTTCCAGAAGATCAAGTTCCGCCAGCGCGTGCTGGTCGACATGAGCAACCGCTCGCTGGAATCGACCATGATCGGCGAGAAAGTGTCGATGCCGGTGGCGCTGGCGCCGACCGGCATGACCGGCATGCAGCATGCCGACGGCGAGATGCTGGCGGCGCGGGCGGCGGAGGAATTCGGCGTGCCGTTCACGCTCTCGACGATGAGCATCTGCTCGATCGAGGATGTCGCCTCGGTGACGAAGAAACCGTTCTGGTTCCAGCTCTACGTGCTGCGCGACAAGGAGTTCGTGCTCGATTTGATCGACCGGGCGAAAGCGGCGAAGTGCTCGGCGCTGGTGCTCACCCTCGACCTGCAGATCCTTGGCCAGCGCCACAAGGACGTCCGCAACGGGCTGTCGGCGCCGCCCAAGATGACGCTGGCCAACATCATCGACCTGGCCAGCAAGCCGCGTTGGTGCCTGGGAATAGCCGGTACCAAGCGCCGCACCTTCCGCAACATCGTCGGCCACGCCAAGGGCGTCGGCGACGTCTCTTCGCTGTCGTCCTGGACGACGGAGCAGTTCGATCCGCAGCTGTCATGGAAGGATGTCGCCTGGATCAAGGAACGCTGGGGCGGCAAGCTGATCCTGAAAGGCATCCTCGACAAGGAGGATGCGCTGATGGCCGCCAAGACCGGCGCCGACGCGATCATCGTTTCCAACCATGGCGGGCGCCAGCTCGACGGCGCGTCGTCCTCGATCATGGCGCTGGAAGAGATCGCGGACGCGGTCGGCGACACAATAGAAGTGCATATGGACGGCGGCATCCGCTCCGGCCAGGACGTGTTGAAAGCGCTCTGCCTGGGCGCCAAGGGCACCTATATCGGCCGGCCATTTCTCTACGGCCTGGGCGCACTCGGCAAGGAAGGCGTTACCAAAGCGTTGGAAATCATCCGCAAGGAGATGGACATCACGCTGGCGCTGTGCGGAAAGCGTCTGGTCACCGACATGGGCAAGGACCAGCTCAGGCGCTAAATCCGTGACATCTGACCAAGGAGATATCCAGACGTTGGCGGAACCCGGCATCCATTTCCTCGACGCATGCGGGCCGGAAGGCGTGCGTCTCTACGCAATCGGCGACGTGCATGGCCGGCTCGACCTGCTGGCCGCCATGCACGGCCAGATCGCGGCCGAGATCGCCAGGGACCGTGTCGCGGACTGGCGCATTATCCATCTTGGCGATTATGTTGATCGCGGACCGGACTCCAAAGGCGTCATCGACTTCCTGATCGAGGCGCGCGAACGCGATGCGCGAAACCTGATGCTGGCCGGCAACCACGACATCGGCTTTCTCGACTTTCTCAAGACGCCCGACCCTGAAGGGCTCTTCATCCGCTACGGCGGCATCCAGACCGCGCAATCCTATGGGGTGGCGATCAACAACGGCAGCGGCGTCTGGTTCGGCAAGGCCGAGTCAGCCATGCGCAAGGGACACCAGGCCCTGCTCGAGGCCGTGCCGCAAAGTCATGTCGACTTCCTGCGGTCGCTGCCGTTCTCGGTGACGTCGGGCGACTTCTTCTTCTGCCATGCCGGCATCAGGCCGGGCATTCAGCTGGAGAAGCAGAACCCGCAGGATCTGATCTGGATCCGTGACGTCTTCCACGATCACACAGGTCTCTTCCCGAAGATCGTGGTGCACGGCCACACGCCGGTCCCCGAGGCGGAAGTGATGGCCAACCGCGTCAATGTCGACACGCTCGCCTGGCAATCAGGCATGCTCACCGCGCTCGTCGTGGACGGCGCGGACAAACGCATCCTGGAAATGTCGATAAAGGAGCCTTGAGCCCCCGGTCCGAGGACGCGAGGATACCCTGGCTTAGCGCAGGGAGGCGGTGACGCCGTAGCCGTCGACCGCATTGTGGTTGTTGGCGGCGTCGGCGGCATAGATACCCAGGCCGCAAAGCACGATTGCGGACAGCATGGCAAAGGACAGAAGCGCTGCTTTCACGGACGTCATCTCTTGTTGAGCTCTCTGCATCTGTGCACCAGGCGGTTACCAATGCGTTGAAATGGATAATTCGCTTCAAAGTTTCGAAGATTTCGCGCTTCTAGGCGCGTTCTGTATCGGCGGTGTGTCGCACGGGTCACACAAAAGGTTCACCGCGGTTGCACAGCCGATGCAGGGCGCGCGCCTTCTAGGATAGCGGGCGGACACAAGCCAAGGATGAAAGGTGTTGTCCCGGACGGATTCTTGGCCGCGTGCCAATTATGCCACGCAGAGCATCAACGGACGCTTAGATCGTCGCTACCCAGGCACGGGCAATGGCAAGGCCAGCGGCATCGGCGTCGGGTCCGTTACGGGCCATTTCGCCGTCCAGCTTTCCGGCCCAGTCGGGATGGCGCACGGCAATGGTGGGCGCGAAGGAGGAACTCCAGTCCTGCACCATCGGCCGGTCGGCTTCGAAATGGAACTGGAAACCGTAGACGGCGCGGCCGACGCGAAACGCCTGGTTTTCGGCGACGTCGTTGCCGGCGAGCCGCACGGCGTCTTCCGGCAGTTCGAACGTGTCGTCGTGCCACTGGAAGATCGGGAACTTTTCCGGCAGTTCGGCCAGCACCGGATCGGCCTTGGCATCCGGCGTCAGCGACACGCCGCGCCAGCCGAATTCATTGGCGCCGCCGATGCGGTTCTCGCCGCCAAAGGCGCGGGCGACGAGCTGGCTGCCGAGGCAGATGCCGAGCACGGCTCGGTCCTTGCCGGCAAAATCGCGGGTCAGTTCGAGCAGCGCCGGAAAATAGGGATATTCATCGTCGGCCAGCGCATTCTGACCGCCGCCGAGCACCACCATGGCATCATGGCCGGCCGCGTCCCGCGGCAGCGGATCGCCCTTGTAGGGCAGGCGTATATCGAGGTGGGCACCGGCTTCCGCCAGTGCCGCTCCGACCTGGCCGAGCCCGGTATTGTCGTAGTTCTGGACCACCAGCACCCGCATGGAAAAACCTTGCTGACATGAAAACGATGCGACGAGCGATATCATGTTGCCGGCAAGACAGCCAAGATGCGTATCCCAGGAAGAAAACTATGCCACTGCAGAACCGGGTCGATCCGTTCGGCGCCATACACGCCGCGCCGGAACGCGGCCTGTTCACCGGCAATCGCGGCATCATCCACGACCCGGCAACGAAGACGCTCCTGAGAAAGCGCTGGGCGCTCCAGGCCTGGATCATCTGCGTGTGTCAATTCCGCGACGTGCGGCGCGAGCCAATGGGCCGCAACCGTCCCGGTGGCAAGGCCGGCTGGACCGAACTGTTTTTTCTCGACGAGGTGACGGCGCTCGCCGCCGGGCACCGGCCCTGCTTCTTTTGCCAGCGCGAACGCGCCAAGGATTTTGTCGGCCGTCTCGGCGAAGCCTTCGGTATTGCCGAGCCGCGCGCCCCGCAGGTCGACAAGCGGTTGCACAAGGAGCGGCTGGCTTCCGGCGGCAGACGGCCCGCCATCGCAAGGGATGCGCTTGCCCGCCTGCCCGACGGCGCGATGATCGCGGATGGCGGCAGTGCTTATGCCTGGCGCCACGGCAAGATGTTGCCGTGGGCTTTTGCCGGATATGGCCCGCCGACCAGCCTTGATCGGTTCGAGGCCAAGTCGCTTGTCCTGCTGACCCCGGAAACGACCCTTGCCGTCCTGCGTCACGGCTTTCAACCCATGTGGCATCCTTCGGCCGAGGCTTGACGGCGGCGGCCGGCTCGCCCATTCCTCGGCCATGCGCGCCAACTACAAGATGCAACGCCTGTTCGTGCCCGACGACCTCGGACCAGACATCGAGTTCGAGCCCGGCCAGCAGCAGAGCCATTATCTCCTGCATGTGCTGCGGCTCGCCGAAGGCGCCGAGGTCCTTGTCTTCAATGGTCGCGACGGCGAGTGGTCGGCGGCCATATCAGCGAAGTCAAAGCGGTCGGTGCGGCTGAAGGTTCTGGCGCCGCAAAGACCGCAGCCGCCTTTGCCCGACCTCATCTACTGCTTCGCGCCCCTGAAGCAGGGCCGGCTCGATTATCTCGTGCAGAAGGCGGTCGAGATGGGCGCCGGCGTCCTGCAGCCGGTCATCACCCAGCATACACAGGTAGCGAAGCCGTCCATCGAGCGCCTGCGCGCCAATGTCGTCGAGGCCGCCGAGCAGTGCGGCATCCTGGCGGTGCCGGAAGTGCGCGAGGCGGAAAAGTTCGAACGCCTGCTGACCGGCTGGGACAAGGAGAGGCGGCTGATCTTCTGCGACGAGGATGCCTCGACCAACAATCCGTTGCCAGCCTTGCAGGCGGTAAAGGGAAAGAGGCTCGCCTTGCTGGTCGGGCCCGAGGGCGGCTTTTCCGACGAGGAGCGGATGATGCTGCGGGCGCTCCCCTTCGTGAGCGCCATTCCGCTCGGGCCGCGTATCCTGCGTGCCGACACGGCGGCCGTGGCAGCGCTCGCGGTGATGCAGGCAACAATTGGCGACTGGTAGCGAAGAAGCCGTTCAATTCCTCTTGACCTCTGGCTCAGGATTTTTCGCTTGATCGTCTCCTGACATTTCGTCCATTTAGCGCCGGCGGTGGTCCAACCGCCTTTGAGGGCTTGAAAAATGGCGCGCGATACAACCGATTTCCGGCCCATCGAAGGCGTAGACGAACTCGTCGAGCACCTGGCGGAGGGCAACAAGCCGCGCGAAAAATGGCGGATCGGCACCGAGCACGAGAAGTTTCCGTTCTACGTCGATGGCAACGCGCCGGTGCCTTACGGCGGCGAGCGGGGCATCCGCGCCATCCTCGAAGGCATGCAGAACAAGCTCGGCTGGGATCCCATCATCGACCACGGCCGCATCATCGGCCTGGTCGAGCCAACCGGCCAGGGCGCAATCTCGCTGGAGCCCGGCGGCCAGTTCGAGCTTTCCGGCGCGCCGCTGGAAACGATCCACCAGACCTGCCGCGAGGGCAATGCCCATCTGGCGCAGGTGCGCGAGATCGCCGAGCCGATGGGCATCCGCTTCCTCGGCCTCGGCGGCAGCCCGAAATGGTCGCTGGCCGAGACGCCGAAAATGCCGAAATCGCGCTATGAGATCATGACGCGCTACATGCCCAAGGTCGGCACCAAGGGCCTCGACATGATGTACCGCACCTGTACGATCCAGGTGAACCTCGACTTCGAGAGCGAGGCCGACATGCGCCGCAAGATGCAGGTGTCGCTGAAGCTGCAGCCGCTGTCGACGGCGCTGTTCGCCAACTCGCCCTTCACCGACAGCCGGCCAAACGGGCTGCAGAGCTGGCGCGGCGACATCTGGCGCGACACTGACAACCAGCGCTCGGGCCTGCTCGAATTCTGCTTTTCGCCCGATTTCGGTTTCGCCGACTATGTCGAATGGGCACTCGACGTGCCGATGTATTTCGTCATCCGCGACGGCCACTATCACGACATGACGCATATCACCTTCCGCCAGTTCATGGCCGGGGCCGCGCGCAATGAAGTGCCGGACGGGCTGCCGACGATGGGCGACTGGGCGAACCATCTGTCGACTTTGTTCCCTGACGTGCGGCTGAAGCGTTTCCTGGAAATGCGCGGCGCCGACGGTGGACCCTGGAGGCGCATCTGCGCGCTGCCGGCCTTCTGGGTTGGATTGCTCTATGACGAGGCGGCGCTCGACGCGGCCGAGGCGCTGACCTCAAGCTGGACCTATGAAGAAACGCTGGCGATGCGTAATGCCGTGCCTGAGCTCGGAATTTCCGCACCCTTCCGCAACACCACGCTGCGCGAGGTCGCCCGCGACGTCATGGCCATTTCGCGCATGGGCTTGAAGAACCGCGGCAAGAAGAACCGCGACGGCTACGACGAAACCTCGTTCCTGAACACTTTGGACGAAGTGGTTGCGCGCGGCACCACCAGCGCCGAGGAGATGCTGTCGGCCTACCACACGCGCTGGGGCGGTTCGATCGAGCCGGTGTTCATGGAATACGCCTATTAACCCGGCGCACCAGGAGCGGCAAAAGCCGCTTCAATCGGGCGTTGAAACGAATTAGGCTCAGCTTCGAGGATTTCCCGGAGGAGAAGCCGATGCCCACCTTGTTCGACATGCTGACGCAGGCCCAGAACGGCAACGGCATGCAGACGCTTGCCCAGCAATACGGGCTTTCGCTGCAGCAGACGCAGGCGGCGGTCGCGGCCCTGCTGCCTGCCTTTTCACAAGGATTGCAACGCAACACCGCCGATCCCTATGGGCTCGGCGCCTTCATGACGGCGATGGCGAGCGGCCAGCACGCCAAGTATTTCGAGGACGCGACGCGCGCCTTCTCCCCGCAAGGCGTCGATGAGGGCAACGGCATTCTGGGCCATCTGTTCGGTTCGAAGGATTTGTCGCGCGCCGTGGCCAGCCAGGCGGCGCAGGCGAGCGGCGTCAGCCAGCAGGTGCTGCAACAGATGCTGCCCGCGATCGCCTCGATGGTCATGGGCGGCCTGTCCAAGCAAACGACAAACCAGTTGACGGGGGGCCAGATGCAGGCCTTCGGCGGCGGCAACAATCCACTGGGCGAGATCATCGAGCAGATGATGCGGCAAAGCGGCATGCAGGCGCCGGCGCCGCAACAGCGCCAGGCACCGCCGCCTCAGAACCCCATGGACAACCCGCTCGGCAAGGTATTGCAGGACATGTTCGGCGGCGGCTCACCACAACCACAAAGCCAGCCGCAGCCGGCGCCAAATCCCTATGGCGACAATCCGCTCGGCAAGGTGCTGCAGGACATGTTCGGCGGAGGCGCGCCGCAGCAACCACAAAGCCGACCCCAGCCCCAGCAGACACAGAGCCCCTACGGCGACAACCCGCTGGGAAAGATCTTCGAGGAGATGCTGCGGCAAGGCGGAGGCGGCGGCTTCGGAATGCCGGGCGGGCAGCCGGCGCCGCAACCTCAAGCGCCGCAGCCGCAGCAGCCCCAGGCGCCACAGCCGCAGGCCAATCCGAGCGGCCGGCCAAGGAACCCTTTCGACGACATTTTCGGCAAGATGTTCGAGACCGGCGCCCAACAACGCGACGAGTACCAGAAGGGCGTGGAGACGATCTTCGACCAGTTCAAGCGGGACATGGACCGGCGATAGCAGTTCAAGCGTCCGAGTCACCGCGCCTTTCAAACTGGTAACATTCATCGACGAGGCAAAGAGACATGACGGACAGACTTGAATATCCGGTCATCATCGCGCCGCTTGCGATGGAGGACGGAGATGGGTTTTCCGCCCTTGTACCGGACCTTCCCGGTTGCATGAGCGACGGTGAAACTCCCGAAAAAGCCATCGCAAACGTTCAAGACGCCATTGCATCCTGGATAGAAGCTGCGCACGAACTCGGCAGATCGATACCAAGGCCGTCGCGCAAGTTGGCTTTTGCCTAACCACAAAAGAAAAGCCCGGTCCTTGGGAGGACCGGGCAGCGTGCAGGCAGGCCGGCGGGGAACCGGCAGGGAGTGGGAGCCTGCATGAACCTTGGTCGCGCTGACCGCAAAAAGGTTCAACAAGACCGAAACTGAACCAATCAGGCCACTTTGCGGGCGATATCCTCGATCGTTTCCACGCGGTCGCTGGCGATTTCACGCAGGATTGCCGTCGGATCGCGGCCGAACGGCACGTCGATGGCAACATGCAGGTCGGCGCGCGTCAGGCCGATATCGGCGAGCTCGGCATCCGACATCTCGCCCAGGCGGTAGAAAGCACGGCGGTTTTTCCAGGCGCGGTAGAAATTGAAGGCGGCGTTGACCACGCGCGTCGCAACGGCCGGACGCGAGGTGATGCGCGAGGTCTCGGTGGCGAAATCGATCGTGGTCATGTCAGTCTCTCCTTCGGAGTCGAGCGGACGAAACCAGGCAATCGGCGCCCGGGAGAAGCGCCGTTCCGGTCTCAATACACATGCCTTCATGTGGACAATGCCAATTTGCCATCGCCGGATTGATTAATCCAACGAATGTTTTTAATCTTTGGCATCAACACTAGTGATGGATCACGCCGATGAAAGCGCCGCTCGATCTCGATCAGTTGCAGACCTTCGTCTCGATCGCCGACACCGGCAGTTTCACCCGGGCGGCGGAAGAGGTGCACCGGACCCAGTCGGCCGTGTCGATGCAGATGCGCCGTCTGGAGGAGCGGATCGGCAAGCCGCTGTTCGAGAAGGAGGGGCGCACCAACCGGCTGACGGAAGAGGGCGACAAGCTGCTCTCCTACGCAAGGCGGCTGCTCTATCTCAATCGCGAGACGCTCGCCGCCTTCGACGACCAGCGTCTCGAAGGCACGATCCGCATCGGCACGCCGGACGACTATGCCGACCGTTTCCTGCCCGAGATCATGGCACGCTTCACCCGCTCCAATCCGCGCGTCGAACTGACCGTCATCTGCGAGCCGACGCCGGGGCTGGTCGAACACATCAAGCGCGGCAATCTCGACCTGGCGCTGGTGACGCACAATGATGTGCGCGGCCAGTCGGAGGTCGTGCGGCGCGAACCGCTGCTGTGGGTATCCTCGGCCAATCATGCGACGCACGAGCAGGAAATCCTGCCGATGGCTTTTGGGCGGCCGAACTGCATCTGGCGGCGCGCCGCCGTCGACGTGCTCGACCAGCAGAACCGCGACTACCGTATCCTGTTCACCAGCTTCTCGGCGACGGTGATCACTGCGGCCGTGCTGTCCGGCCTGGCGATCTCGGTGCTGCCGGAATGCGCGCTCAGGCCCGGCATGCGGGTGCTGGGCGAGGCCGACGGCTTCGGCGCCCTGCCCGATTGCCGCATCGGCATCATGCGCGGCCAGACCTCGCGGCCGGAGATCGTCGATGCGCTTGCCCGCCACATCTCGGAAAGCCTGGACAACATCTCGGTGCCGCTTGGTGAGGAGACGGGAACGTTCGACTTCGCCGCCCTCGCCTTCGCCAAGATGAAGCGGACCAGGCCGAACCAGATCCTCCCAGGCTGGTAACAAGGTCATGACGCCCGACACGGGCGCCTTGACGCAGGCGCCCAACCAGCCCCCAATCGGCCGATGAGCGAAGCAGCATCCGAATCACGCACCAACGCCACCGAATATACGGTGAGCGAAATATCGGGCGCGCTGAAGCGCACGGTCGAGGACGTCTTCGGCAATGTGCGGGTGCGCGGTGAAATATCGGGCTATCGCGGGCCGCATTCCTCCGGCCACGCCTATTTCGCGCTGAAGGACGACCGCGCGCGGCTCGACGCCGTGGTGTGGAAAGGCACGATGAGCCGGCTGAAATTCCGTCCCGAGGAAGGGATGGAGGTAATCGCCACCGGAAAGCTCACCACCTATCCCGGCAAGTCCAACTACCAGATCGTCATCGACAATCTGGAGCCGGCGGGCGCCGGCGCGCTGATGGCGTTGCTGGAAGAGCGCAAGCGCCGGCTGCAGGCGGAAGGGCTTTTCGATGCCGGCCGCAAACGCCGGCTGCCGTTCATGCCGCGCGTCATCGGCGTCGTCACCTCGCCGACCGGGTCGGTCATCCGCGACATCATCCACCGCATCAAGGACCGCTTTCCGCTGCATGTGCTGGTCTGGCCGGTTCGCGTACAGGGCGACACGGCGAGCGCGGAAGTGACCAATGCCGTCACCGGCTTCAACGCGCTGGCATGGGACAACCCCATCCAGCGCCCCGATCTGCTCATCGTGGCGCGCGGCGGCGGCAGCCTGGAGGATTTGTGGGGCTTCAACGACGAGGCACTCGCCCGTGCCGTCGCCGCCTCCGGCATTCCGGTGATTTCGGCGGTCGGCCACGAGACCGACTGGACGCTGATCGACCTTGTCGCCGATGTACGGGCGCCGACGCCGACAGGCGCGGCCGAAATCGCCGTGCCGGTCAAAGCCGACCTCGAAGCGACTCTGGCCAGCCTCGGCGCGCGGCTCAAGGCAGCCGTCCTGCGCAATTTCGAACGCAAGCGGCAGGCCGCCCGTGCGGCGGCGCGCGCGCTGCCCTCGCCCGATCAATTGCTGGCGCTGCCGCGCCGGCGCCTCGACGAGGCGACATCGAGGCTCGGACGTGGCCTGATGGTCTCCACCGAGCGCAAGCGGGCACGATTCTTCGCCGTAAAATTGACCCCGACAATGCTTTCGCAACGGATTGCCGAGGCACGGCGCACCAATGACCGTAATCTTTTGCGGGCGCAGGGGGCTCTGCGCACTCTGGCGAGAACCCGGCGCGCGGAGCTCAATCGTGCCGCGGATCAGTTGCCAAAATGCGCCAAGGCGTCATTGCAGCGGCACAGACAGCAGTTGGCTTTGCTGCAGGGCCGCATCACGATCGAGCCGACAGCCCGGCGGCAACGTGTCCAGAGGGATCTGCTAACGGCTTTGACGAGACGCGGCGGCCAAGCGATGCTGCTCAGGTTGGAACGGTTGCGCGGCCGCATCGTCCAGGCCGAGCGGCTGATGGCGACACTGTCGCACAAGGCCGTCCTGGCGCGCGGCTTCGTGCTGGTGAAGGATGCCGACGGCGCCGTCATCAAGCAGGCCGCGGACGTGGCGTCGGGGATGGCGCTTTCGCTGGAGTTCGCCGACGGCACGGCCGATGCGGTGGCAACCAGCGGCGCGGCGCGGCCAAAGCCCGCCGCCAGGACCGCGGCCAAGGCTAGAGAACCCGGCAATCAGGGATCCTTGTTCTAAGAGCATGACCGACAATCCGCACCATCTGGCAACGCCATCCGGCAAGCCGCGCGCACGACATTTCGGCATCGGCTTCGACGGAACGCCCGGGCCGTTCAACGCGATCACCGACGTGCCCGGCGTCGCGGTCGGCTATGCGACGCTGATATCAGGCGATGGTCCGCTTGTCGTCGGCAAGGGACCAGTGCGCACCGGCGTCACCGCCATCCTGCCCAGGCCGCGCGCCGAGCTGGCGACGCCAGTCTTTGCCGGCATCTTCAGCCAGAACGGCAATGGCGAGCTGACCGGCTCGCACATCATCGAGGAAACCGGCGCTTTCAACTTCCCGATCACCATCACCAACACGCATTCCTGCGGTGTTTCGCGCGACGGCACGCTGCGATGGATGAACCGGGTGCTGCCGGCCGCGCTCGACAGCGCCTGGGGGCTACCGGTGGCGGCGGAGACCTATGACGGGTTCCTCAACGACATCAACGGGCATCATCTGACATCGGAGCATGTCGCCGAGGCGCTTGACGGCGCGGCCGGCGGAGCGGTCGAGGAAGGCAGTGTCGGCGGCGGCACAGGCATGATCACCTTCGGCTTCAAGGCAGGCTCTGGCACGGCCTCGCGCATCGTCGCATGGCAAGGGCGCGCCTACACGGTCGGCGCCTTCGTGCAGTCGAATTTCGGCAAGCGGCACAATTTCACAATTCGTGGCAGGCGCGCCGATCCCGAACTCACCGAACCAGCGATCCGCGAAGCCACGGCGCGCGCGGAAAAGGGCTCGATCATCGCCGTCATCGCCACCGATGCGCCGTTCCTGCCGCATCAGATGAAGCGGCTGGCACGCCGTGTGCCGCTCGGCGTCGCCATGACCGGCGGCTTCGGCTATCACAGCTCGGGCGACATATTCCTCGCCTTCTCGACAGCCAATCCCGCCGCGGCGCTGGCCCCGTCGGGTCGGATCGCCAGTGCCGATTTCATTCCCGATACGGACATCGATCCGTTCTTCGACGCCGTGATCCGGACCGTGGAGGAATCGATCCTCAACGCTCTGGTCGCCAATGAAGACATGATCGGCCGCGACGGCAACTTCGTGCCGGCGCTGCCGAAGGCGTGGCTGAAAGAAAAATTCGGCTGAGACGAAAACGCGGGCCGAAAGGCCCGCGCATTCAGACAGGGTTTGCCCTGAAAATCTATTCCGCGGCCTTGCTGGAAGCCTGCTGGTTTTCGTCGGCCTCGGCCGCTTCCTCGAGCCGGGAAGCGATCAATTCCTGGATATCGCCGACTTCCTCCTGGATGTCCTCCAGCGGTATGCCGACCTCGGCCGCCTTGGCGGCGCATTCGCGGGCCAATGTCTCGGCCTGCTTCTCGATTCTGGCGTGGGACTGGCAATGGACCTTTTCGCCGATCCAACCCCGCAAGAACTCGATCGCATGTTCACTCATACTGCTTTTCCCTGGCGGCAAAGCCGGTTGGTAATCACAAACGTCGGCATCCCGCAAAGGATGCATGCTCCCATTCCAGCCGAGTCGCGGCCAGCCGGCAAGTCAATGCCGTCCAGGGTCCACAGAGCCGAAGGAAATCGAGGGGTAAAGAACATTTTCTGATTCTGAAGGACTGTACCGTTGGCGGGATCGGCCCGCTCCGAGCAATTGCTTCTACCTGTTACGGCTTCCAGTCCGTTTCTTAATCTCAATGGCTGTCGCTACAGCCGCCTTGTGACGTTGCGCTTCAAGGCGTGAGCCCGCGAAGCCGCCGGTATATAGTGATATCCTCATGCGATGTCGACTCTCCTCGATGTCGTGCATACGAGCCATGCGAAAGTCACATCGATCACCAGAGGTCAGAAGGTCTCGACCCAGGGCCTGAGCTCCATTTCCCAGGTCCAGGCGCTGCGTTGCTGGCGATGGATGGCAAGATAGGCCTCCGCGATCGCGTCCGGCGACAGCCGGCGATCCAGCGGCTCGGCGTCATGGTCGGACGCGGCCGAGGCAATGGCGCCGTCGATGATGAAATGCGCGACGTGAATGTTCTTGGGCGCCAGTTCACGGGCCATGGATTGCGCCAGCCCGCGCAATCCGAATTTGGGCATGGCAAAGCCGGCGGAGCCGGCGAACCCCTTCACGCTTGCCGTCGCGCCGGTGAACAGGATCGATCCCGAGCCCAGGGCCAGCATCCGGCGGGCCGCCTGCTGGGCCACCAGGAACCCGCCATAGGCGCCGACCAGCAGCGCCTGGCGGACCGCCTCGGGATCAAGCTCTGTTATCGGACCGCGAGCGCGGCCGCTGGCATTGAAAACCACCAGGGAAAGCGGACCGGCCTTGTCGGCGACATCAAACAGCTGCTCCACCGACGTCGGGTCCGAGACATCCGTCGCCACGGCTTGCGCGCCTGTCTGCGCCTGCAATGCCCTGAGCTTCTCGATGTTGCGGGCGGCCAGGACGATTTGGAAGCCTTCCCTGGCGAGAAGACGCGCGAGCGCGGCGCTCAATCCCGAGCCCGCCCCCGCAATGACGGCAACGTTGGATGTCATGGGATCTCTCCTTCTTCCAATGATTGCAGCCAAAGACTGGCGCCGCCCCCATTTGAAGCTTGCCGGATCAGAGCGGCGCCGGCAACGCGCTCGGCGGCAAGAAAAATGGCCGGGCGCGAAAGCGGCCCGGCCAAAAAAGAAGGTCACAACCTTCAGAGGGGAACACCGCTCAGTGAAATGGGAGGAAAACACCGAACGGATTTTTCTCTTTTGGGCCGATTCTCGGACAGATACGACGAACGATTTTCTAAAGATCAGGCAGGACGGCGAAAATCCTGTCCTTTCCCTCCCAAAAGACTCAGCCAGCCCGGGTCTGCGGCTCAAGCAGGTCCGCATAATGACGTCGCGCGACATCGGGGTGCGAGCGCAGCCGGCTTTTCAGCACATTGGTTCCGACATCGCGAAACAGCGGATTGTCCGGTTCGCTGGCCGGTCCGCGCGCCTGCGCCGCCAATTCATCGGGGAGTTCAAGCAGCGGTATCGTCGCATCGAGTTTGGCGCTGAAGAAGAACGGCACCGAGATGCGTTCGATGCCGGGAGGCGGCGTCACGACGCGATGCACGGTCGCACGCAAATAGCCGTTCGAGGCCAGCTCCAGCAATTCGCCGATATTGACGACCAGCGTCCCGGGAATGGGGTCCACATCCACCCAGCTTCCGTCATAGTCGACCTGCAACCCCTTACTGTCGTCCTGGAGCAACAGCGTCAGGAATCCGCCATCCTTGTGCGCGCCGACGCCCTGGTCGCCGTCTGTCGCCTCGCGGCCGGGATAGCGCACGATCTTCATACGGTGGTTGGGCTCTCCGCGGTAAATCGGGTCGAAGCCATCCTCGGGCTGGTCGAGCGACAGCGCGAAGGCTTTCAACAACCGGATAGCCACCGCCGTTGCCTTGGCCTGCCATGCCAGCAGGACGGGTTTGAGTTCCGGCAACGCAGCCGGCCACTGGTTCGGCCCCTGCAGCCGCGTCCAGGCCGGAATTCCGGGGCCTTGCGCTATGGGCTGGCGCTCGACGCCGATATCGAGCTGCTCCCGCCAGTCCGCCTTGCCCTTGGTCAGTTCGCCGCCGGCGCGGGTATAGCCGCGGAATTGCGACGACCTGACCATTTCGATCGCCAGCTTGTCGGCCTCGGCCAAGGCAAAGAAGCGGCGGGACGCGGTGAGCACCTCGCTGATTTCCGCCCAGGAGATCCCGTGTCCGGCCAGATAGAAAAAGCCGATGTCGCGCGAGGCGGAGCGCAGGTCCGTCAGAAACGTCCGACGTTCCGACGCGCCTTGTTCAAAGCGGCTCAAATCGAGCACGGGTACTATTCTGGGCATATCAGGCTCCTTTCCCGGTTTCTTGCGGATGTGTGTCCATCCGCGAACCAGGCCTGTTGGACATGCGTGCACTTTTCGGCGGTCACAACCGCCAGCAATGCCCGCAAGTCTCATCGACTCCAGATTGCCAAGAAAGAAACGATCGGCCCTTCGAAGCGGCCGCGACGAACAATTTTTCCACGCGCGCCGGCAAGCTGACAATGACCGCGATCATTCGGCAGATATGAACCACCGGCAGGCGCGCGGCCTCCGGCCTATTGGGCTGCCCTGAGCAGCATGCCGAAGAGGTCGCGCGGCTCGTCGGGGTCGGCCAGCATGTCGAGTTCCTGATAGAGGCCGGTCGAGGTCAGCTGGTCCCTGACATAACGCAACGCCGAAAAATCCTC
Source organism: Mesorhizobium sp. BH1-1-4 (assembly GCF_020165665.1). NCBI lineage: Bacteria > Pseudomonadati > Pseudomonadota > Alphaproteobacteria > Hyphomicrobiales > Phyllobacteriaceae > Mesorhizobium > Mesorhizobium sp. BH1-1-4. The sequence continues at coordinate 611,955 of NZ_JAIUIN010000001.1, read as the reverse complement.
GATGGCGAAGCCGACGGAATCGAAGAGCGTGATCTGGCCGGCATCGCGGCGGCCTGTGACGGCGCCGGTGAGCACCTGCCACAGCTCGGTCACCTCATAATCCGGCGCAAGCTGCTGAATCTCGCCTTCTATACGCGTCTGCGGCGGGTATTCGACGAAGATGTCGGAGCGTAGCAGGATGTCGCGGTGCAGTTCCGTCTTGCCCGGACAGTCGCCGCCGACGGCGTTGATGTGCACGCCCGGGCCGACCATGTTGTCGGTGAGGATGGTGGCGTACTGCTTGTCGGCGGTCACGGTGGTGATGATGTCGGCCCCCTCGACAGCCTGCTGCGCGGTGGTGCAGGCGACCATCTCGAAGCCGAGCCCGGCAAGGTTGCGAATACATTTCTGTGTCGCCGAACCGTCGATGTCGTAAAGCCGCAGCCTGTCGACGCCGAGCAGTGCCTTGAACGCCAGCGCCTGGAACTCTGCCTGGGCGCCGTTGCCGATCAGCGCCATGCAGCGGGAACCGGCCGGCGCCAGGTGTTTTGCCGCAAGGGCCGACATGGCAGCCGTGCGCAGCGCCGTCAGGATGGTCATCTCGGACAGCAATACGGGATAGCCGTTGTGGACGTCGGCCAGCATGCCGAAAGCGGTCACGGTCTGGCGGCCCTCGCGCATGTTCTTGGGATGGCCGTTGACGTATTTGAAGCCGTAGACCTCGCCGTCACTGGTCGGCATCAGCTCGATGACGCCCTCGGCGCTGTGCGAAGCAACGCGCGGCGTCTTGTCGAACAGTTCCCAGCGGCGGAAATCGTCCTCGATATAGAAGGCGAGTTCGACCAGGAACCGCTCGACGCCGATTTTCAGCACAAGCTTCATCATATGGTCGACGCTGACGAACGGCACGATGTTGAGATTGGGAATCATGTCTTGGTCCTTGCCCGCATTGCCGCGCCGGTCAGTCCTGGCGATGCGCGTTGTGCGCCTTCATCATCGCGACGAGCGCCGGATCGTGTTGCTCCAGCGCGTCGATCGCGCCCGAAGTGTCGTAGCGGCGCTCATCCTGCCCCATCTTGAACTTGGCTTCGTGGCGTTCGATCGGCAGGTCGAAGCCGAGGATGTGAGGTATGCGCCGCTCCATGCCGCCGGGGTCGAGCTCGCGCATGCGCCAGCGGTCCCTTGGCTGCTTTCCGACAAGCTAAGGCTACTCTTCCAACTATGTCAACATCTCTTCATTCTTGACCCGATTTAAAATCCCTGTAATAAACTCGACACAACGAGGCTGAGAGCCCAACACGCTTTTCGGGGAGGCCAATGGCGATACGCGATGTTCTGATGCGCGGGGATCTGGCGCTGACACCGTCGGAAGAGAAGATCGTCCGGCTGCTGTTGACGGACTATCCGACCTCAGGCCTCGGCACCGCCTCGTCGCTTGCCCGGCGCGCTGGCGTCAGCGATCCGACCGTGGTCCGGCTGGTGGTCAAACTCGGCTATGAAGGGTTTCCGGACTTCCAGGCAAAGCTGCTCGCCGAGGTCGAGGCCCGGCTGCATTCGCCGCTGCTGATGATGGAGGCAAAGCGCCAAAGCGGCTCCAGCGACAGCGCGGTGCTCGCCTATCTCGATTCCGTCACCGCGGCCCTGCAGAAAGCCACCGCCGCGACACCGGTCCAGACCTACGAGCGGGCCGCGCGCCTGTTGATGGAGGCCAAGGGCGAGATCGTGCTGGTTGGCGGCCGGTTCAGCCGCCATATCGCCGGCATGCTGGCCGGATATCTCGGGCAATTCCGCTCCGGGGTCCGCGATCTCGGCGTGCTCTCTCCCCAGGCGTTCGACACGCTGGCCGACCTCGGCCGCCGCGACGTGCTCATCGTCTTCGACTATCGCCGCTACCAGCTCGACGTGATGGCCTACGCACGCCAGGCCTCGGCACTCGACGTGCGCATTCTTCTCTTCACCGACCAGTGGCTGTCGCCGATAGCCGATCTCGCCGAAGTCACCATCGTCAGCCCGCTCGAAGTCGCCTCGCCCTACGACACGCTGGCGCCGGCGATCGCACAGATGGAGGCGCTGACCGCCCATATCGTTTCAACACTAGACGACGAGGCACGGGCTCGCATCGAGCGGATCGAGAAAGTACGACACGCCAATGCGGTGACGCTCGACAACGATCCGGATGGGAACGGCGCACGACAGACAGTTGGCCCACGCAAGACACCCGGACCCAAAGCAGCAAAGCAGGACGACAAAGCATGAGCCAAGCCTCATCCAAACAGGCCCTACCCAAGCGAGACGAAGCCTTCCGTGCCGGCGAGACGGCGCTGCTGCTGGTCGACATGCAGCGTATCTGGCTGGAGCCGGGTGCCGACCCCTCGCATCCGGAGCGCGGCCCCGATCATTATTTCTATCGGCAGACAGCCTCGCGGACGATCCCCAACCAGGAGCGCCTGCTGGCGGCGGCGCGGGCCAATGGCGTGGAAGTGCTGCACACCATCATCCAGAGCCTGACCGAAGACGGCCGCGACCGCTCGCTCGACCACAAGCTGACGCCGATTCATGTCGCGCCCAGCCTTCCCGAAGGCCTGCCGGTGGCTTCGCTGGCGCCGGTCGGCGACGAGATCATGCTACCGAAGACCTCGTCGGGCATCTTCAACTCGACCAATGTCGACTATCTCCTGAAGAACCTCGGCATCCGCTACCTCGTCGTGGTCGGCGTGCTGACCGACCAGTGCGTCGACATGACGGTGCGCGACGGCGCCGACCGCGGCTACCTCGTCACCTGCGTGTCGGATGCCTGCGCCACCATCACCCAGGAGCGCCACGAGATCGCGCTGAAGGCCTTCGGCGGTTATTGCTGGGTCACGGACACCGATACCGTCGTCGACCGCTTCAACGCTTTGGGAAAAATTGCATGACATCTGCCGTTGAGCCCCTCGTCGCCGTCGTCACCACGGATCTCGCCGCCATCACACGGGGCCGCTTCGTCGTCGAAAGCAGGCTGCAGAAGACCGCCACGACCGGTGTCGGCTGGCTGCAGGCCAATCTGTCGATGACGCCGTTCAATTCGATCGTCGATCCCAATCCTTGGGGCTCGTCCGGCGACCTGCGGCTGATCCCCAACCTCAAGGCGCGCTTCCGCACCGAACGGACGGGATCGGCGACGCCGTTCGACATGGTGGCAGGCGACATCGTCGAGCTCGACGGCAGCCCCTGGCTCGGCTGCACGCGCACCATGCTGCGGGATGCGCTGGCGGAACTGAAGGCGGCCACCGGCCTTTCCGTCATCGCCGCTTTCGAGCACGAATTCCACATTGCCGACGGCGGTTTCGCGCCGGCGCATTCGATGTCCTTCGCCGCGCTGCGCCGCACCGATCCGTTCGCCCCCAATCTGATGGCCGCGCTCGAAGAGGCCGGCGTCAGCCCTGAAGTCGTCATCGCCGAATTCGGCAGTGAACAGTTCGAAGTGACGCACGAGCCGGCCGATGCGCTCACCGCAGCCGACCGTGCCGTCGCCATCCGCGAGATCACGCGCGAAGTGGCGCGCAATGTGGGCTGGCGCGCGAGCTTCGCGCCCAAGATCGCCCCCGATGCCGTCGGCAATGGCGTGCACATCCATTTCAGCTTCGTCGATCAAGACGGCAAGCCGGTGACCTACGATGCGGCGCAACCCGGCTGCCTGTCCACCAAGGCCGGCGCCTTCTGCGCCGGCGTGCTGCGTCACCTGCCGGCGATCACCGCCATGACGGCGTCGAGCGTGTCGTCCTTCTACCGGCTGAAGCCGCATAGCTGGAGTTCGTCCTACACCTGGCTCGCGGACCGCGACCGCGAGGCATCGCTGCGCATCTGTCCGACGGTGACGATCGGCGGGCGCGATCCGGCACGGCAGTACAATGTCGAGTATCGGGCGGCCGACGCCACCGGCAATCCTTATCTGTCGCTGGCGGCGATCATCCACGCCGGGCTGGAGGGACTGAAGGCGGACCTGCCCTCGCCGCCGCTGGTCACCGGCGACCCGACGCTGATGAGCGAGGAGGAACGGGCAAGGCTCGGTCTGGTGCGGCTGCCCGAGACCTTACCGGCGGCGCTGGACGCACTGCTGGCCGACAACACCGTCACGGGCTGGTTCGCGCCGATCTTCATCGAGACCTTCGTCGGGTTGAAGCGGCATGAAGCCGACCGCCTGGCCGGCCTTGATCCCGCTGCCATCTGCGATCTCTACCGGACGCTTTATTGATGACCGCGCGGACTGAAAAAGATTGGCCCGACGCCGTCGAGGTTCTCAACGAGCACGGCCGCTGCGACATCGTGCTGTTGTGCGAGCATGCGTCCAACCACATGCCGGCCGAGTATGGCCAGCTCGGGCTCGATGCCAAGCATCTGCAACGCCACATCGCCTGGGATATCGGTGCCGCGGAGGTGACGCGCCTGCTGTCGGCCCGGCTCGATGCGGCGGCGTTCCTGAGCGGCTATTCCCGGCTGCTGATCGATCTCAACCGGCCGCTGGGCAGCCCGGGCAGCATCCCGGTGCTGTCGGAAGATACCGATATTCCCGGCAATGCCGGCATCGGCGCGGCGGAACGAAACCGACGCGCGCAAATCATGTTTTCGCCGTTCCATGACCGGGTGGCGGCATTTCTCGACCGTCGGATGGCCGAGGCCAGGCCGACACGGATCGTGACCATCCACTCCTTCACGCCCGTGTTCCTCGGTGTCGCCAGGCCATGGCATGCGGGCGTGTTGCATGACCATGCGGCCGATCTCGCCGCGGCGATCCTTTCGGGCCTGCGTACCGACGCGTCACTCAATGTCGAAGCCAACGTGCCCTATGTGATCAGCCGCGACGCCGATTACGCCGTGCCCATCCATGGCGATGATCGCGGCATCCCAGCCGTGCTTGTCGAGATAAGGCAGGATCTGCTGGCGAACCGCTCCGGCATCGAGGAATGGGCGGACCGGCTGGTGGCGGCGCTGCCCGCGCATGAAGCGGAGGCATCTCAGCCGGCGCGGACGTGACGCCGCGACCATCGTGTAGGTCGGCAAGCCGCGCTTCTCGCCATCAGCGCCGCGCTCGCATGATGGGCAACGAAGCCGCGGCTCACGCCAGCCACTTCTTGATCGCCGGGCTAGCGAGAACGGCGCGCATGCGATGCTCGGCATCGGCACCCGCCAGCGCCATCCGCGCGGGTCGGGCCGCAATCGACGCCGATCACGGGAAAGGCCGCCTTCATGCCCGGCAGCACGCCGGTTTGCAGTAGCGCCTCGATCGAAAGATCGCGGCCATTTACATGGCCCCTGCATTAGGCCTCCCGACCCGACCTGCCCTCCCAACCGGCGGCAGGGCAATCTCGCTAAAGCGATGGCCCCATCAGGATTGGGCTGCCGTCGCTGAACCGGGATAGGCGGAACCTGTGAAGCTTGTGTCCCGTCTCGTTGCCCTGGATCAAGTCGGACAGGAGGCGGCCAAAGCCAGGGCCTATGCCGAAGCCATGGCCGCTCATTCCCGTCGCGATAACGAGACCCGGAACCGCGGCGGCGCGATCGACCACGGGCACGACATCCGGCATCGCATCGATCATGCCCGCCCAACTGGCCTTGAGCGGCACTGCGGCGAATTGCCGGAACAGCCCTTTGAACCCACGGTCGATGGCGCGAAGAGCCTTGGCCTCGGGGGCGGGATTGAGAACGCGCATCCTTTCGAACGGGCTTTCCTTGTCGGCGTCCCATTTGCGCGGCGTTGACCAGCTGTCCGGAAATGCGCGCGGCGCCGCCGGCAGGTAGCGTGTGCCAAAGGGATTTGCCTTCAAGGCGGGCAGATATTTCGGTGCGTGGCGCAATGCATCCGGCCCGACATAGAGCAGGTGGCTGCCTCCCGCGGCAAGCGTGTACCCGCCATCCTTTCTGCGCCGGAAGGCGATGCGCTCGTCGGCGGCGGCACCGGCATGGATTTCCGGCATCGGCGCCGTCGCCGCGACGGTCGTGCGAACGCTGAGCTGCGGGATCGAGACGCCGTGCGCGCGCAGGAACAGCGATGTCCAGGCGCCGCTGGCGACAAGCACGCTCGACGTCGCGATGCGGCCTTTCTCGGTCCAGACACCACTGATGCGTCCGGCGGAGATGTCGAGCATGCGTGCCGCGCAGTTCTCGATGATGGTGACACCCGCACGCGCGGCCAGGCGGGCAAGGGCCGGCACGGCGACCCAGGGCTCGGCGCGCATGTCCGACGGCGTGGTCATGGCGCCCTTGAAGGGGCGTGACATGGCCGGGATCAGCCTGGCGGTCTCGCCTTGATCGAGGAGGCGCGTGTCGACGCCATGCGCCTGTGCGATCTTCAGGAACTTGGCGAAATCGGCCATTTCCTTGTCGGTGCGCGCAAGATAGGTCACGCCCGTCCGTGTCAGGCCGATGTCCTCGCCGCACTCCTCGGCCAGTTGGCGCCAGAGACGCTGTGCCTCGATGACGATGGGCAATTCGTCCGCATCGCGGCCCTGCTGGCGGATCCAGCCCCAATTGCGCGAGGATTGCTCGGCGGCGATGCGGCCCTTTTCCAGCAATGTCACGGATATGTTGCGCCGGGCCAGGAACAGCGCCGTGGTGACGCCGATGACGCCACCGCCGACAATCACCACATCCGACGTCATCGGCAGCGGAGCCTGAAACTGGATCGGACTGGCTTCAGTGAAAGGGAAGGTCGTCAAAGGATGTCCTTTTCCATAAGCATTGCCCTTCGCTCATGCCCGGGGGCGCGAAGTCGCCCGCTTTCATGGGAGGCTGGCCAGCCATGATGTGTCGACGAGCACTACACGGCCAGCCTCGAAATCCAGCGTGCCAGCTCGATCAAACTGTTGACCACCATCGGGCAGCTTCTCGTCGCCGCACGCAGACTTCGAGACCCAGGTCACGGCAGCGATAGGCAGCTTGCTTCACGGCTTCAGGCCAATCCGAATCGCTCCACCGCACGCATGATGCCGCGCAATTCGGCAAGGCCCTTCAGCCGGCCGATGAGCGAATAGCCGGGGTTGATCTTCTTCTTGCCGATGTCGTCGGCGAGCAGATGGCCATGGTCGGGCCGCATCGGGATTTGCCAGTCGGCCCGCCCCTGCTCGCGGCGGCGCTTCTCTTCCTGCATCAAGGCAAGGATGACATGCGCCATGTCCGTGCCGCCTTCGAGATGCTCGGCCTCATAGAACGAGCCGTCCGCCTCGATGGTGATGTTGCGCAGATGGACGAAATGGATACGGTCGGCGAATTCCTTGACCATGGCGACAATGTCGTTGTCGGCGCGCGTGCCATAGGAGCCGGTGCAGAAGGTCAGTCCATTAGCGGGGCTGTCGACGGCATCGAGGATGAAACGCGCATCCTCGGCCGTCGAAACGACGCGTGGCAGGCCATAGAGCGAGAACGGCGGATCGTCGGGATGGATGCACATGCGCACCCCTTCCTCTTCAGCCGCCGGAATGATCTCGCGCAGGAACCAGGCCAGGTTGTCGCGCAATTCCTTTGGCCCGATCGCATCGTATTCCGCCAGGGCTTCGCGAAAACTGTCGCGGTCATATTTGCGCTCGGTTGCCGGCAGGCCGGCAATCAGGTTGCGCTCGATCTCGTCGATCCGCTCCGGCGTCAGCACCTTCAGCCGCTGCTCGGCCTCGGCGATGCGCGCCGGCGCGTAGCTGGCCGCGCCGTTCTTGCGCCGCAGCACGAAGAGATCATAGGCGGCGAAGTCGATGGCGTCGAAACGCAAGGCATAACCGGTCGTCGGCAGCCGGTAGGCCAGATCGGTGCGGGTCCAGTCCACCACTGGCATGAAATTGTAGCAGATGGTCTGGATGCCGGCCTTGGCGAGCGCGCGGATGCTGTCGCGATAATAGCCGGCATAGCGCTCGCGCTCCGGCGCGCCGATCTTGAAGGAATTGTGGACCGGGATGCTCTCGACAACCGACCAGGTCAGCCCAGCCGCCTCGATGGTCCTCTTGCGTTCGAGCACATCGGCTTCAGGCCAGGCCCTGCCGTCATAGATCTGGTGAAGGGCTGAAACCACGCCGGTGGCGCCGGCCTGCTTGACATGATCGAGTGTCACCGGGTCGTCAGGTCCGTACCAGCGCCAGCACTGTTCCATTGCCGCTTTTCCTTCTTACAAGAGACCGGCAACCTATTGTTTGACCACGATGAGTGTCAAACTGAGAGCTGGTTTCGATGGCGAATGAAGGAGCTTCCGCGATGAAGGATTTTGACGGCAAGGTTGCATTGGTGACCGGGACGACCGGTATCGGCCTGGCAACCGCCAAACGCCTGGCGGCTGGGGGTGCTGCGATCATCGCCTGCGGCATCGACCGGGCAGCCAATGCCGCCATGCAGGAGAGCCTCGCCAAATCCGGAGCGGATGCGCTCGTGCAGACGGTTGACGTCTCCGTTCCCGAGCAGGTTCGCGATGCTGTCGCGGCCGGTGTCGCGAAATTCGGCGGCATTGATGTCATTGTCAATTCCGCCGCGGTCCATCCCTACGGGACCGCGACGACGACCGACTGGGACACCTGGAACCGGGCGATGACGGTCAATGTCGGCTCGATCTATCTGACCGCCCATTTCGGCATTCCGGAGATGATCAAACGCGGCGGCGGCGCCATCGTCAACGTTGCTTCGGTGCAGGGCTTCGCCTGCCAGCAGAACGTCGCCGCCTATGCCACGACCAAAGGCGCCATCCATACGCTGACGCGGTCGCTGGCGCTCGACTACGCGAGATCAGGCATAAGGGTGAATTCGGTCAGCCCGGGTTCGATCCGTACACCGATCCTCGAAAAGGCCGCGCGTGGCGCCGGCGGCAGCGACGCCGATGTCGAAAAAGCCTATAGGCGCTTCGGCGCGGCCCATCCGCTAGGCCGCATAGGCGAACCGGAGGAAGTGGCGGAACTCATCGCTTTCCTGTGCTCGTCGAAGGCCGGCTTCTGCACAGGCGCCGACTACAAGATTGATGGCGGCCTCACCGCCGGCATCGGCGTGAAATAGGGCCATGAAGTCCGGGTCTCTGCTCCATCGGGCGTGGTGACATCAACGCATCCAGTTCGGAACAATCTTTTTTGGTCGAAGTTCTTCCCCTTGAAGGGACGAACTCTCCGAAGGAGATTTCCTATGAAACATGTTCTCATGACCAGCATGCTGGCGATCGGACTCGGCTGCGGGGCGGCGATGGCTCAGACGCAGCAGCCCGCCGAAAGCCAATCGGGAGCGGACACCAATTGCGCTTCCGGGGCGACCAACTGCCAGAGCGGTTCGAAGATGAAGAGCCAGGCAGAGGGTACCAAGTCCCAGACTGACCAGCAGGCTCAGGGCAAGGCCAAGATGAAGACCGACGAGCAGGCCCAGGGTAAGGCCGGCGCCGCTACGGACCAGCAAGCCCAGGGTAAGGCCAAGGTCCAGACCGACCAGCAGGCCCAGGGCAAGGCTGGCACCAAGACCGACCAGCAGGCCCAGGACAAGACCAAGGTCCAAACCGATCAGCAGGCACAGGGCAAGGCTGGCACCAAGACCGACCAGCAGGCGCAGGGCAAGGCCGGCACCAGCACTGATCAGCAGGCCCAGGACAAGACCAAGGTCCAGACCGACCAGCAGGCCCAGGGCAAGGCCGGCGCCACCACCGACCAGCAGGCCCGGGACAAGACCAAGGTCCAGACCGACCAGCAGGCTCAGGGCAAAACCTCGACGCAGGACAAGACCTCGACCGCGTCCATCAACAATGTGACGGTCGAACAGAAGACCGAGATCACCCATGTGATCAGGGAAACCAAGGTCGAACCGGTGACCAACATCGACTTCGACGTCTCCGTCGGCATCGAAGTTCCGCGTCATAAGGTCAGGCTGCATCGCTTGCCGGCTCGCATCGTGAAGCTCGTCCCGGCTTACGAGGCATACGAGTATTTCGTCCTCGCCGACGGCCGGATCGTCATCGTGGATCCGGATACATACAAGATCGTGCTGGTACTGACCTAGGGCAATTCCACGGAAGAGTGCGTAGCGCTTCCGCTAAATTATTGTCCACTAACAAGGGTTAAAGCACAAGATCGTTCAACCCGCCCCGCTGCACGCGGGTCGGGTTGAGCACTGATGTCCAGATCATGCGGAAAGCTTCCCGGTGCAAACCTCAGCGCATGCTCAGGGATTGTGAGGCCGCAATGTCCGCAAGGTGATCGAGTAGCGGTGCTCGGCGAGCGGCGGGATGCTGTGCTCCCATTGCGACCGCGACGGCCCTGTCATGAGATAGGCCGATCTCGGCTCGACGGTGATGGTCCGACGTTCCCATTTAGACCCGTTCTTGCGCCGAAGGCGAAAATCGCAGGGCGCCAGCAGGGAAACGCCCGCGACGTCCTCGAAATGGGGCTTGTCGCGGTGCCAGCCGATACCGGCGCCGGGCCGGTACTCATTGATCAGGACCTGCGCAAAAGTTTCGGCGGGCCGGCCCGCAAAAGCCGCGACCTTTTCGCGCAAGGGCAAAAGAAAATCAGGTATCGGCGGCGCCTCGACCACTTCTCGCCGGTCATAATCGTAGCGAAGGCCAAAACCGGCGACACGCCGGTTCGCCAGATGGCCATGGAAGTCGAAGGCCTTGAAGGGCAGTTCCTCAAGATGCCGGGCGAGTTCGATTTCCTCTTGCGGCGTGATCAGTTCCGGCTGGTAGGCGAAACCCTCCGGCAGATCATCCTGAACGGCGCCGAAGAGATCGTGCTGGGCCACACGGCCGGCGGTTTTCGGTTTGAGCGGCGACATTGTGCCTAGATGGTGAGGGCCGGACCACAAGGCAATATAGGAACCGCGCTTGCCTCCTGACACGTCGCCAACGGCGCAACGGAACGCCGGAGCGGCGTGAAAGTTTAGGAAAGGGCGGCTCCGTCGGATGCCGTCGGACATGGTCTTGCCTTGGAGTACCGGATGCCGCGCGTTGAAACGGGGGCCTGCTTTTGCGGGGCGATTGCAGCCGCCATGGACGGTGAGCCCTTCTGGATATGCTATGATCACGATGATGATTGCCGCAAGGCGATCGGCGGTCCACTGACCATCTGGGTCGGATATCGGCCGAGCCAGTTCCGCCTTTTGAGGGGCACGCCAAAGGCCTTTTCCAGGACACCGGGCGTTGTCCGCACTTTCTGCTCCGATTGCGGGAGTTCGATAGGCTATAGCGACGAAGGCTTGCCTGACGAGCTTTATCTTACGATCGGTTTCTTCGACAAACCCGAAGGGCTGCGGCCCCAGGCGCACGCCTATTGGGACCTCAGGCTGCCTTGGGTCGACTTTGCCGACGAGCTGCCGCGAATCGATCGATATTCGAGGCAGCGCGACGCGAAGTTCGGCAATCCACGCGACAGGTAGCGACTTCGGGCGGTACGGAACCGGACCATGCCTGGCGGGTTTATTCGGCTGAGCCGTCAGGTGCCACCATGCCGTCGACCGTCATTCGAAACACGCAATACGATCCCGCGAGCAGGATCCTCTCGGTCTGGTTCGTGCCGCACGGCAACCGCTACGACTATGAGGAAGTCGCCCCGGCCACCTATGCGGCGTTCATGCGCGCCCCTTCGAAAGGCCGCTTCTTCAATAAATTCATCAAGGACCACCACAGGTACCGTCGCGTGGCGTGATCGCCGTCAGCGGACCGTCATGCCTTCTTGTTGTGCTCGGCGGGCATCTTGTCCGGTGCCGGTTCCCAGCCAAAGACGCTACGGCCACCCAACAGATGCGACTGGTCGAACTCGCCGGCGACGATTTCCTTGAGGCTGGGGCCGGTGACGTATCGCTCGACTTGGCGCGACTGATCGTCGAGCCGTCTCAAGGCGCCGATTTCCTCTTCGCGACCAAGCCTTGCTTTCTGCACGGCGGATTTCAGCACGCCGATCGTCTCGTCATAGACCTTGAGCGGAACAGGGAACGGATGCCTGTCCTTGCCGCCATGCGCCAGCGAGAAACGGCCGGGGTCCGAAAACCGGCACGGCGCGCCATGCACCACTTCGGCGACGAGGGCCAGGGCGCGCACCGTGCGGGCGCCGACTCCGGGGACCAGGAGAAGCTCGGCAAAATCGGCTGGGCCCCGCTCGGCGGCGGCTGCCATGTTGCCGTGCAGGCGATGCATCACGACATCGCTCTCGCGGACATCGTGGTGGGCCGGCATGACCAGATGCGGCAGCAGCGGCTGCGCCGGAGCCGGCGCGGCACCGGGTTCCAGAGCGGCGAGTTCCCGCAGGATACGGTCCGGCCCGAGATCCTGCAGAAGATCCAGCTGCCCCCGGCGCGAGGCTTCGGCGCGCCGGTCGGTCAGGTTGACGATCTCGCCCTGGTTGGCGCCCTCGATGGCCGCATGCGGCTGGTCGACGAAACTCTTCAAACCCTCGGACAGCCAATGGTAGCGACGCGCCACCTTGCTGTCGCCATTCATGCCTTGCTGCACCACCACCCAGTCGCCGTCATCGGTGACGATGAAGCCATGCAGATAGAGGTCGAAACCGTCCTGGACGGCGGCGCTGTCCACCTTGGCGACAAGCCGGCTGGCGGTGGCCAGGCGCGCTCCGTCGAAGCCAATGCGCTCGCCTATTGCCGCGAGCTCGTGCGGGGTCTTGCGCGAATGCGCGCCACGACCACCGCAGACATGGATGCCGAGTTCGCCCGACAGCGGCGTGAGGCCGCGTTTCAAGGCACCGACGACGCTGGTGGTGATGCCTGACGAATGCCAGTCCATGCCCATGACGGCGCCGAAGGACTGGAACCAGAACGGATGCGCCAGGCGCCGCAGCAATTCGTTGCGGCCATAGTGATGGATGATCGCCTCGCACATGACGGCGCCAAGGCGGGTCATGCGGTCGCCCAGCCATTTCGGCACGCGTCCGCCGTGAAGGGGAAGATCCGCACTGCCCGATCGTTGCGCCACGCCTTTGCCTGCTCCAGTGTCCGCGATTGGTGACAGATAAGCACTACGAGCCCCGCAGGGAAGGCTGGTGCTGCACCCGGGGCCGGCGTTTCAAGCCCAGTTCGAGAGAACCGTTTCCATATCGACCGTCTCGACCTGCTGTGCGAAACGCTGGTGATAGACGGTAAGCAGCGCGTCATGCGTCGCGTCGGAAGAACTGCACAGGGCGTCGGTGACGAGAACCACGCGATAGCCGAAATCGATGGCGCCGAGCACGGTGGCCAGGACGCACACGTCGGTTTCGCCTCCCGTGACGACCAGCGTGTCGATCTCGCGCTCCATCAAAAAAGCCCTGAGGCGACCTTCAAACCAGGGGGAATAGATGTGCTTGTCGATAACTGATGCGGGTGGGCAGTAAGCGGCCAGTGGCGGCAACAATTCGACCATGTCCGGCCCGATGTTGTCGATGGCCATCGAAGCCCAGCGCTCATAATAGCGCTTCCATGTACCAACGCCCTGCCCTGGTCTTTGCGCAGGCAGGAAGCGCGTGAAGACCGTCTGTTCCGCCCGCCTTTCCACAAGCTTCTCGATCCGCGGGAGGACACGGGTTATCCAAGGCGTCGCCCAAGGCGACGGCTCGGCAAACAGCTTCTGCATATCCACGCAGACATGCATGCATCGCTGCCCCAGCGGGCCATATGCCAGTCCCGGCATGGACATCAGGGCATTTCCGACCAACGGTAGTTCATCGTGACCTCTCGCATTCCCATCCCGGACTTGGAACGTGGGATCAAGGAACTCGTTCCTGGCCGTTCGCTGGAACCGACGCAGCTGGTTGACGTTTCGGCTGCGTTGAAGGGAGGGCTGGCATGAGACTGTCGGGACTATCGGGCCGCGCTATTCCAGGGATGTCACCGGGATGACGCTAAGTGGCGGTTGTCTCTGCGGTCGGAGTCGCTTCACTGTCGATAGCGAGCCAAGGGTCCACTATTGTCACTGCGACATGTGTCGGCGAGCAACGGGGAGCGCGTTCGCGGTTCTGGCGTGGGTACCGTCCCAGAGCCTGGCCTGGACCGCCGCCGAACCGGCCTATCGCAGATCGTCGCCGATCGCCTTGAGGGGATTCTGCTCAAGTTGCGGTTCGCCGCTCAGCCTCGCCTATGACGCATCGCCCCATGAAATCGCGCTGCATGTCGGCACATTCGATGATCCGGCGCCATTGCAGCCTCGTTACAATTATGGATCGAGCCAGCGCCTTGGCTGGGTCTGCTGCGGAATAGACCTGCCGCACCGTGAGACCGAGGAACGATGGTAAGACGCCGCGAAGAAGACCGCGGCTCGATTCGAATTCCCGCTATCTCACGACACGCTTCTCGAGCTTGCGGGCCAAGGTGCGCCGATGCAGGCCAAGGCGGCGCGCCGTTTCGGAGATGTTGAAGCCGGTTTCGACCAACGTTTCGTGGATGCGCTCCCATTCCAGATTCTTGATCGAGGTGGGACGCGAGGAAAGAGGCACCGAAACATCGCCCTCGGCCCTGCCGAAGGCGGCTTCGATATCATCGGTGTTGGCGGGTTTGGCCAGGTAATGGCTGGCGCCGAGCTTGATCGCCTCGACAGCCGTGGCGATGCTGGCAAACCCGGTCAGCACGACGATCCTGATCGAAGCATCGCGGGCGCCGAGCAACTTGACGCACTCCAGCCCGGAGCCGCCGGCCCCGAGCTTGAGATCGACGACGGCATAGGCCGGAACGGCTGTTTCGAGGGCACGGAGCAGTTCCTCCCTGTCGTGACAGACCATGACGTCGTAGTCGCGTTTTTCGAAGGAACGCTTCAGCGTTTTGGCGAAGGTTACGTCATCCTCGACGATGAACAGCGATCGATCAGGCCTCATGGTCATCTCCATCGGTCAGCGCCGCAAGCGGCAGCGAAAGCGTAACACAGGCGCCCTGCTCCATGTTGCGCGCCGAAAAATCGCCTCCCAGTTTCCGCATCACGTTGACGACGAGGAAAAGACCAAGGCCGCCGCCAGGCCGCCCCTTGCTCGACATATAGGGTTGGCCGAGCGCCGCCAGAATACCTTCGTCGAAACCCGGCCCGCGATCGCGCACGGAGATCACCAGCTTGTCGCCCTGCCGCTCGGCGGTGACGCCGACCCAATGCTGCGATGCTTCCTGGGCATTGTCGAACACGTTGAAGATGACCTGCTTGAGCGCCGTGTCGGACACGATCTGCTCGTCCGGGTCGAAATCGTTGTTGTATTCCAGCCTGAAGGGTTGGCGACTGGTGCGCCATTCCTCGACCAGATCGTCGAGGAAACCGCGGATGGTCGTGCGTATCGTTCCCTCGCCCCTGGCCTGGCCGGAAGACATCAGTATCCCGGACACGATGTGCTTGCAGCGCTCGATCTGGGCCTGCATTTCGGCCACATCGGCCGCCAGTTCGCGGTTGCGCGAAAGGCTGCGCATCTGGCGCCAGTCGGACAGGATGACGGATATGGTGGCAAGCGGCGTGCCGAGTTCGTGCGCGGCGCCGGAAGCCAGCAGGCCCATGCGCACGATGTGGTCCTCCTCGGCCGAACGCTGGCGCAGATCGGCAAGATAGGCGTCGCGCTCACGCAGATTGCGGTTGATGCGCGTCATGAAGATCACGATCAGCCCGGCCGCCAGCACGAAGCAGATGAACATGCCCCTGATATGCAGGGACAGGAGATCGCTGCCATGATGCGGGATGGCGATCGGCTGGAAGAGGAAGATGAGGAAGACGAAGCAGGCCGAGGCCGCCGCCACCAGGATCCAGGTCGACCGTGGCGTCAGCAGCGCCGCGCCGAGCGTGATCTGCAGGAGATAGAGCGACACGAACGGATTGGACGCGCCGCCGCTCAGGTAAAGCTGTGTCGTCAATGCCGCCATGTCGAAGATGAGCGCGACGAAGAGCTGGGTGTTGGTGATCGGCTTTATGCCGCCCAGGACCAGCAGGCTGAAGATGTTCAAGCCGACCAGGAAAAGCACCACGCCGGCCATCTCCGCCAGAGGCAGCGGAATGGCGAACCAGTATTGCGTCGCCAGGATGGTGAGCACCTGGCCCGCCACCGCCAGCCAACGCAATTGGATGAGCAATAACAGGTTCTTCCTGTTCGTCGCTTCGGGATTGGGTGCCGCGCCGTTGTTGCCAGCAAGGGATGCGGCGCCCAGGGACATGTCATGGCGAAACGTTTGCGTGGGCAGGCTCATCTTGCTGGCCGCCGACGGCGGCCGATCATCGACCTGGCCAAGGCAATGGCGAGCATCGCGGCGAGCGTGAACCAGGTCAAAGCATAGACCAGGTGGGTGTTTCGGAAAGTCACGACCGTCAGCCCGCCGCGCGGCCAGCTATCGGTGCCTGATGCTTCCGCATCGACGAAATAGGGAGCGGCCTTTGCCAGGCCACGGGCGGTTGCGATAGCGGCAACGTCTCGCGAATACCAGCGATTGCCCGCGGCATCGTTGTTGCGCAGGAAGCCGCCGCCAGGCTCGGTGATGCGCAACAACCCGTCGATGACGGCCGGCGCGGCCAAGCCGCCGCTCTCCCGCTCAAATTCCGCCTTGCGTTCCGGCGGGATGAAGCCGCGATTGACCAGCACGACGAAGCCGCGGTCGGTTTGCATCGGCGTCAGCACCCAGTAGCCGCCGCCAAGCTCCGTCACCGCCTGCACCAGCGTGTTGGCACCGCCGAGGAACCGCCCGGCCAATCGCACATGGCTGTATTCATGACCGGCCGCGTTGATGGCTTTCCAGTTCTCCGGACCGGGTACGTCGACAACCGGGGCATGGATGCGCTGGTCGACACGCGCGATCAGGTCGAGCTTCCAGACCCGTCTTTCCAACTGCCATATGCCGAGCCCGACAAACACCAGCGCGCCGAGGAGCCCGAGCAGCACCAGGAAGATGCGCGACGCGGACGACCTGCCTGCGCTCTCCTGCCGCGCGGGGCGCCGAGCGATGCCGGCCTGTCCGACCGCCTCGGCAATGGTCCTCCCCGAGCCCGACGTCAGGTTCATGGCATCTCGCGCATGTCGTGTAGTCCCGGCATCATGTTGGCGTTGAGATGATACATCACCCAGAGCGAACCCGTCAGCACGATGACGACCAGAATCAGCGTGAAGATCAGCGCCAGCATCGACCATCCGCCTTCCGAGGCGGTGTTCATATGCAGGAAGAAGACCATATGGACGACGATCTGCACGACCGCGAAGGCCATGATAACGAGGGCCGCGACCTGCTTGTCGTCGATGGCGCCGGTCATGACCAGCCAGAATGGGATGGCGGTCAGGATCACCGACAGAAGGAAGCCCGTCAGATAGCCCCGGAACGATCCATGTGCCGCTCCACCATGGACGTCTGCGTGACCCTCGGCATGATCATGAGCGCTCATCGCAACATCCCCATCAGATAGACGAAGGTGAAGACGCCGATCCAGACGACGTCGAGGAAGTGCCAGAACATCGAGAGGCACATCAGCCGGCGGCGGTTGGCCTCGATGAGGCCAAATCTTGCGACCTGCGTCATCAGCGTCACCAGCCAGACGAGGCCGAAGGTGACGTGCAGGCCGTGCGTTCCGACCAAGGTGAAGAAGGACGACAGGAAGGCGCTGCGCTGCGGCGTCGCGCCTTCATGGATCATGTGGGAAAACTCGTAGAGTTCGATGGACAGGAAAGCCAGGCCGAACAGGCCGGTCACGGCAAGCCAGCCTTGCGTCGCCGCCACGCGGCCCTTGTCCATGGTCAGCATGGCGAAGCCATAGGTGATCGAGGAGAAGAGCAGCATGGCGGTGTTGACCGCCACCAGATCGAGGTCGAACAGATCCTTGGGCGCCGGCCCGGCCGCATAGTTGCCCCCGAGCACGCCATAGGCCGCGAACAGCATGGCGAAGATCAGGCAATCGCTCATCAAATAGAGCCAGAAACCGAGCATTGTGGAGCCGCCTTCGGCGTGCGCATGCTCTTCTTCCAGGTGAAAGACCGGTTCGGTGCCGGCCGTGATTGCTGTCGATGCCATGCTCAAACCCTAACCCCGGACGGCGAGGAGGGTCGTCCTCGCCTCCTCCGTCCGCGTGACCTCGGCCGCCGAAATGTGGAAGTCTCTGTTATAATTGAAGGTGTGACCGATCGCGGTGGCGATGAGGCACACGAAGCTCAACGCCGCCAGCCACCAGATGTACCAGATCATGCCGAAGCCGAGCGCGACGCTGAAGGCGGCGAGGATCATGCCGGTACCGGTGTTTCTGGGCATATGGATCGGTTTGAAGCCGGCAAGCGGCCTGACGTAGCCGGCCTGCTTCATATCGAACCAGGCGTCATTGTCTCGAATGACCGGCATGAATGCGAAGTTGTAGGCGGGCGGCGGCGAGGACGTCGACCATTCGAGCGTGCGCCCGTCCCAGGGGTCGCCGGTCGGATCGGCGAGCGCCTCGCGCCTGCGGATCGAGACGAATATCTGGATCAGGAAAGCCGCTATGCCGAAGGCGATCAGCACCGCGCCGAAGGCGGCGATGACGAACCATATCTGCAGCGAGGGGTCATCGAAAACCCGCATGCGGCGCGTCACACCCATCAGGCCGAGGACGTAGAGCGGCATGAAGGCGAACCAGAAGCCGACCACCCAGCACCAGAACGAGACCTTGCCCCAGAACGGATCGAGCTTGAAGCCGAAGGCCTTCGGCCACCAGTAGGCGATGCCGGCGAACAGGCCGAACAGCACGCCGCCGATGATGACGTTGTGGAAGTGCGCGATCAGGAACAGGCTGTTGTGCAGCACGAAATCCGCCGGCGGCACGGCAAGCAGCACGCCGGTCATGCCGCCGACGGTGAAGGTCAGCATGAAGGCCACCGTCCACATCATCGGCAGCTCGAAACGGATGCGGCCCCGATACATCGTGAACAGCCAGTTGAATATCTTGGCCCCCGTCGGGATCGAGATGATCATCGTGGTGATGCCGAAGAAGGAGTTGACGCTGGCGCCGGAGCCCATGGTGAAGAAGTGGTGCAGCCAGACGAGATACGACAGGATGGTGATGACCACCGTGGCGTAGACCATCGAGGTGTAGCCGAACAGGCGCTTGCCGGAAAAGGTCGAGGTGACCTCGGAAAAGACCCCGAACAGCGGCAGGATGAGGATGTAGACCTCAGGGTGACCCCATATCCAGATGAGGTTCACATACATCATCGGATTGCCGCCGAAATCGTTGGTGAAGAAGTTGGTGCCGACATAGCGGTCGAGCGACAGCATGGCGAGCACCGCCGTCAGCACCGGAAAGGACGCGACGATAAGCACGTTGGTGCACAGCGACGTCCAGGTGAAGACGGGCATGCGCATCATCGTCATGCCGGGCGCGCGCATCTTGATTATGGTGCAGATCAGGTTGATGCCCGAGAGCGTCGTGCCGACACCCGCCACCTGCAGCGCCCAGATGTAATAATCGACGCCGACGTCGGGACTGTAGCCGATGCCGGAGAGCGGCGGATAGGCGAGCCAGCCGGTGCGGGCGAATTCGCCGACGAACAGCGAGGCCATGACCAGGATGGCGCCGCCGACCGTCATCCAGAACGAGAAATTGTTGAGGAACGGGAAGGACACGTCGCGCGCGCCGATCTGCAGCGGCACGACGAAGTTCATCAGCCCGGTGACGAAAGGCATAGCCACGAAGAAGATCATGATCACGCCATGCGCGGTGAAGATCTGGTCGTAGTGATGTGAGTTCAGGTAGCCTTCGGAGCCGTTGAAGGCGATGGCCTGCTGCAGGCGCATCATGATGGCGTCCGAAAAGCCGCGCAAAAGCATGACGAGGCCGAGCACCATGTACATGATGCCGATCTTCTTGTGGTCGACGCTGGTGAACCACTCGCGCCACAGATAGGTCCAGAGCTTGAAATAGGTGATGACGCCAAGCAGCGCGATGCCGCCGAGCGCCACCGCGATGAAGGTGGCCACCACGATCGGCTCGTGCAGCGGCAGCGACTCCAAGGTGAGGCGGCCGAAAATAAATCTGGTCAGCGTGTCGGGCATCGGCTGTCTCTCACAATTCACGCCGCAACAGGCCAAGCGGCGGCGTATCCGCTTCGGCACTGCGGCTGTCTGTCCCTGGCCGGAGCAGCCCCGCCCCGCGCAGCGGCGACAGGTTCTTCGCAGGCCAATAGCTCGGCCAGGCATCGCGGGCCGCACGAGAGACGGCAGCAGCCTCTTCCGCCGTGCAGATGCTGGCGACATAGGAGGGATCGTTTCCGAACACCGCGCCACGCCGGGCAAGCTTGTCGTATTGCAGCGGCAGGGTGTTGCGGACACCCGCAAGGCCGAGACCGCCCTTGGCGTCGATCGACATCATTTCGTTCATGCACATCTTGCCGCGCTCGACGCACAGATTGAGGATGGCGCCATAGAGATCGGGATCGACGGAGGCATAGTGGCGGACCGGTTCGTTCTCGCTCGGCTTTTCGAGTTCGAGATAGCTGTCGCGGTCAAGTTTCGCCGACGCGGTCCTGGTCTGCGCCACCCATCCGTCGAAAGCCTGGCCGGACAGGCCGTGGAAGGCGAAGCGCATGCCCGAAAAGCCGGCGCCGCTGTAATTGGCGGAGAAGCCGCTATAGGTGCCCTCCCGGTTGATGACGGCATGGAGCTTCGTCTCCATCGCGGGCATGGCATAGATCTGGCCGGCAAGGGCTGGAATGTAGAAGGAATTCATCACCGCTGACGAGGTGATGCGGAAGTCGATCGGCTGGTTGACCGGCGCCGCCAGTTCGTTGACCGAGGCGATGCCATAATCCGGATAGATGAACAGCCATTTCCAGTCGAGCGCCACGACCTCGACCCGGAGCGGCTTGTGGTCCTGAGTGACGGGCTGGCCGGGTTCGATGCGATCGATGCGGCGGTATGGGTCGAGCAAATGCGTGCCGAGCCAGGTCAGCGCGCCGAGGCATATGATGATGAGCAGCGGCGCCGCCCAGATCACCAGTTCCAGTTTCGTCGAATGATCCCAGTCCGGCGCGTAGGTCGCCGAAGCGTTGGATTGCCGGTAGCGCCAGGCAAAGAAAATGGTCAGCGCCATGACCGGCACGATGATGAGCAGCATCAGCAGGGTCGAGACCACGAGCAGATCGCGCTGCTGGGCCGCTACATCGCCCGCCGGCGCGAGAACGACCATATCGCAGCCGCTCAACAGCCCGGCCAGCGGAAGCAGAAGCAAGGCTCCAGATCGTTTCATCAGACGCTGCCCTCGATGGACCGCCACAACGCGTTGCGATGTTGCAGTGCGGTATCGACAAAGGGCTACTGCCGGCGACGGCGCGGTGACATTGGACAATTTGTCCAATGCCCAGCCGGGCCGGGTCTGGCGCAGTGTGCAGCGCACAATGGGATTGCTACAAATGCGTCCCGGGTATTTCATGCGACGCGGTGGCGACGGACAAGATGGCTCAGACTTCGACTGCCGAAACGAACAGCGAGCTGATCGGCTCGCATCATGGCCAGGTCAGCGCGGGCGATATAGCGGTCGGCGTGATCGTGGGCAGGACGTCGGAATTCTTCGACTTCTTCGTCTACGCGATCGCGTCCGTCATCGTGTTCCCCAAGCTGGTGTTTCCGACGCATGATCCGCTCGCCGGAACGCTCTACTCCTTCGCCATCTTTGCGCTGGCCTTCATAGCCCGTCCCTTCGGCTCCGTCCTGTTCATGGCCGTCGATCGCGCCTATGGCCGCGGCGCGAAGCTGACGATCGCGCTGTTCCTGCTCGGCACCTCGACCGTCGCCATCGCGTTCCTTCCCGCCTATGGCGAGATCGGTGCCATCGCGATCTGGCTGCTGGCGCTGGCCCGCATCGGACAGGGGCTGGCGCTTGGCGGAACATGGGACGGCCTGCCCTCGCTGCTGGCGCTGAACGCGCCGCGGAACCGGCGCGGCTTCTACGCCATGATCCCGCAGCTGGGCGCCCCGATCGGCCTTATCGTCGCGAGTTCGCTCTTCGCCTTCTTCGTCGCCAATCTTTCGGCCGACGACTTCTTTTCCTGGGGCTGGCGCTATCCCTTCTTCGTCGCCTTCGCCATCAATGTCGTGGCCTTGTTCGCGAGGCTGCGCATCGTGGTGACGCCCGAATTCTCGAAACTATACGAGAGCGGCGACCTGCAGCCGACGCGCATCAGGGACACGCTCAGGGCCGAAGGCCGCAATGTCGTCATCGGCGCCTTCGCGCCGCTGGCGAGTTTCGCCCTGTTCCATATGGTGACGGTGTTTCCGCTCTCCTGGGTGTTCCTGTTCACCAATGAAGGCCCGGCACGCTTCCTGGCGATCGAGGCGGTGAGCGCGCTGTTCGGCATCGCGGCCATCGTCGCGTCGGGTCCGCTTGCCGATCGCATCGGACGCCGCGCACTGCTCATCGGTTCGGCGATCGCCATCGCGACGTTCAGCGGCTTTGCCCCGCAGCTTCTGGATGGCGGCACCGTCGGTGAAGCCCTGTTCATGGTGCTGGGCTTCATCCTGCTGGGGCTGAGCTTCGGGCAGTCGTCGGGCGTCGTCGCATCGAGCTTTTCGCGGCAGCATCGCTATACCGGCTCGGCGATAACCTCGGATCTTGCCTGGATGTTCGGCGCCGGCTTCGCGCCGCTCGCGGCGCTGCTCTTGGCCGGCAATTTCGGCCTCATCGCGGCGGGCGCCTACCTGCTCTCGGGCGCGGCCTGCACCTTGCTTGCCTTGTGGATCGATGGACGGCGTTCGGTCGCGGACCGTCCGGCCGACTGAACACGGCGTGTCCTGGCGCGCGCAGGTCACACGCCGCGCCGTACATCCAAGCATTCGCTGCACGATTTATTCCGCCAGCGCCGCGACTTCCCGCCGAAACGGCAATACGCCGCCGATATCGGGTTAGTCCAGCGCGGAGGCGAGGCAGGGGACGGCATAAGTTGCCCAGGTGATGGGGTGATAATGCCACTCACAACCCGGCCGGCGGTCAGGGCATGAATACGGGTCTTGTCGTGCAATCGTGCGGGGCGAGGCATTGATCCGCGTTGTGCGCGAGACTCAATGCCCGGAGTTTCTGCCAAAATAAGCCGTCGGGTGGCAAACGAGGTTTTGTCTCTCGCCTGAAGCGGATCGCGACGGTGAGGTCATGACGAGCTGGCTCTGAAGTGAGGGGCCGGTCGGCTCTCGTGAGTGGGCCTCCGTTGATATAGGGATGCTACGTCGCTGGTGCCATCCGGATCCATCGGCTCGGCACCGGATAAGAGCTGGCATCAGACCCGGCCCTTAACAACCCGACGCCAAGCGACCGGCATGCTGCTCGAAAACGATGGCAGCAACCGGAGTATGCCGCCGAGCAGCTGAGAGCCCATCTTTCAAAGTTCAGGCCACGGTCCAAATATCGCACGCTTAACACGTTTGTCGTACGGGGCCCTCGAGCGGTCCATCGTTGCGGCAGGCATGTGAGATAGTGGTGGCAAGCGAACTCGGGCGCCGGATGGAACAATCATATTGCGGTGAGGTTCGGGCGGTCTAACCGGAGAAATGTCCATGTTCATGCACAACAAGCGCCTGCAATACACCGTTCGCGTCTCGGAGCCGAATCCCCGCCTGGCCTGTATGATCATGGAACAGTTCGGCGGCGCCGATGGTGAGCTTGCCGCGGCGATGCGATATTTCACCCAAGGCCTTGGCGAAGATGATCTCGGCCGTCGCGACATGCTGCTTGACATCGCGACCGAAGAACTCAGCCACCTCGAAGTGGTAGGATCGATAGTCACCATGCTGAACAAAGGGCTCAAGGCACAACTTGCCGAGGGTCAAATGAAAGAGGCGGACCTCTACCTGATGATCGGCGCCAGCGGTACGACAGCCAAGGAATCGATTCTGTTCGGCGGCGCTCCCGCGCTGTGCGATTCGGCCGGCGTTCCCTGGACTGCGGCCTATGTCGACTCGCGCGGCGAACCTACGGTGGATCTGCGATCGAATATCGCAGCCGAAGCGCGCGCCAAGATCGTTTACGAACGCCTCATCAACATCACCGACGACCCGGGCATCAAGGACGCGCTCGGCTTCCTGATGACGCGCGAGATCGCTCACCAGAAATCGTTTGAGAAAGCGCTCTACGCGATCGAAAACAATTTCCCGTCAGGCAAGCTGCCAGGCGTAGAGAAGTACGCCAGCATGTACGTCAACACCTCCCAGGGCGACGGCGATGTCACTGGCCCCTGGAATTCCGGCGAAGAGTGGGACCGCATCGATGACCTTGAAGAGGTGATGCCCGTCGACGGCGGAGACGGCCTGGCAACGGTCAAGCTGGGGGCCAAAGACATGAAGGTGGTGGCCAAGATGGCCGACCGTACTCTTTCCGATCCGACTTCCGATCCGACCACAGGCGCTGATCTAGGTGCGGGCCCGGGAGCTGGCCGAACCAAGAACGCGGATTTTGGCGGCGCGGCAAGCATTGAGGAGGCCCCGGCCGTGGCAGAGGCTGCCGTCAAACGCGCACGTAAGCGTTAGTTCGGAGTAGAACGTCGTTGCCGGACACCTAGGTTCGGCGACGGGTCAGGAAGCTGATGACGAAAGCAGGGCATCCGACCGGCAGCGGCGGCCTGGCCGGAGTGCTCGCGAAGAAATCTTTGCTGAACGTGGGTGAAGCACATGGCCACCGCCGCACCGCTACCGCTGTCGGAACATGCGGGACAGCCGGAGAAGGTCCGTGCTCACGGTTGCGAGAACCGGTGCATTGTCGCAATCGGAGCCTCGGCGGGGGGGCGTCGACGCGCTGAAGAGACTTGTCCGGGAAATTTCGCCGGACATTCCGGCGGCTCTCCTCCTCGTACAGCACGTCGGCCTCACGAGTTACCTCGGCGACATTCTCGGTCGCGCTGCCAACATGCCCGTAGCGAATGCCGCCAGCGGCATGAAGGGTTGTGACAACGGCAACAGCACTCTCAGGGAGAGGCGAGTGCGTCTGCGCGATCCCGGTCGCGTTTCAAGCATCAAGTACTCGTCGCGACCGTGGCGCAGGGACATGGGTTCCAGCCGTTATGGAACCCCAGGCTTCAACTCCAGCTGCACGAATTTTTCAAAGCAGGAACATAGAAGCATTACGCGAGTTAGACACCAACGCATACGACATATCCTCGCACTCTCCATCTGGCGGGGGTCTTCTTGTCATGTGAACGGATGCCCGGGACAATGTACCGCTCTCAGCTTTTCGTACCTGTCTTTGCTCTGCTGTTGCTGATCGGTGGCCTCTTCCACCAGGATAAGGCCATGGCGCAGCAGCCCTGCCCGGCCGATCACGACAGGCTGCTTGCTGTACTCAAGGCCAACGTGAAGGCAAGCGGCGGCCCAGCCAATGGCGGCTTTGAAACTAACGAATGGGCAGCCATCGTTGCTCGTGACGGCACCGTCTGCGCGGTTGCGTTCAGTGGGCCCACGGCCGACTCGCAATGGCCTGGGAGCCGCCTCATCGCAGCGGAGAAAGCCAACACGGCCAACGGTCTCAGCCTGGCTCAGATGGCCCTGTCGACGGCCAATCTCTATGCGGGGGCGCAGCCGGGCGGGCCACTATTCGGCCTGCAGGCGACCAATCCGGTCAACCAGGCTGCGGCCTATGCGGGCGATCCCAAAACTTTCGGGAGCGTGAGCGATCCGCTGGTCGGCAAGCCGGTCGGAGGTGTCGTGGTGTTTGGGGGCGGGCTCGCCCTCTACGACGGCAATAGCATCGTCGGCGGCCTCGGCGTTTCAGGCGATTCCTCATGCGCCGATCACAATGTCGCCTGGCGTATCCGCGCGGCGCTCGGCTTCGACAAGGTCCCGGCAGGCGTCAATCCAAATCGCAAGGACGCGATTGTCTACGATCTGGACCCCGGCGGCAAAAGCGCTTCGGGCTGGGGCCATCCGCTTTGTGCCGGAACAGAAGCCGACATCGCGGCCGAACTCGGTGCCGGCGTGGGAGGCTCGATCAATAAATGAAAGCTTTGCCGCAGTTGGCATTAACGCGCGTTGACGCGCAACGACATACCCGCAAATGGACAGCCGGGAATTCCTTTGGCGTTATCCCTTTGGTGATGCTGCTCGCCTGCCTGCCGCTTCTGGGCGCTGCCTCGGAGCCCCCTCAGACAGGAGCGATCGTACCGCCCGCCGCAGCCTCGCCACCCGATGACGGCCAATGGACGATGCCGGCCAAGAACTACGCGTCGACGCGCTTCAGCGAACTCTCCGAGATCAATGACGGCAACGTCAAGAACCTGCAGGTCGCGTTCACGTTCTCGACAGGTGTGAACAAGGGGCAAGAAGCGGCGCCGCTGGTCGTCGGCAACACCATGTATATCGTAACGCCCTTCCCCAACATCGTATATGCGCTCGATCTCTCCAGGCCAGGCGCCCCGATGAAGTGGAAGTACGAGCCCAATCCCGAGCCGGCGGCACAGGGGGTGGCCTGCTGCGACGTCGTTAACCGAGGGGCGGCCTTCGCCGATGGACGCGTTTTCTTCAACACGCTGGACGGCCACACGATTGCTCTCGATGCGAACACGGGCAAGCCGATCTGGAACACGCATATCGGCAACATCAATATAGGCGAGACCATCACCATGGCGCCGCTTGTGGTGAAGGGCAAAGTGCTGGTCGGCAATTCCGGCGGCGAGATGGGCGTTCGCGGCTGGGTCAAGGCGCTTGACGCCGGCGACGGTCATGTCGTCTGGACCGCCTACGGCACCGGGCCGGACAAGGACGTGCTGATAGGGCCGACTTTCAAGCCGCATTACGACATGGACAAGGGCAAGGATCTTGGCGTCACCACGTGGCCGCCGGAAGCCTGGAAGATCGGCGGCGGCAACATGTGGGGCTGGATTTCCTATGATCCCGATCTGAACTTGATCTTCCACGGCACCGGCAATCCCGGACCATGGAACCCGGATTTGCGGCCGGGCGACAACAAATGGACGTCTGGCATTTTCGCACGCGATCCCGACACCGGGGCGGCGAAATGGTTTTATCAGTGGAGCCCGCATGACCTCCACGACTATGACGGCATCAACGAGCAGATCCTGCTCGACATGACCTGGCAGGGCAAGCCGCGCAAGGTGCTGGTCCGGCCGGAGCGCAATGGCTATCTGTACATCCTCGACCGGACCACAGGCGAAGTCCTGTCGGCAAAACCCTTCGGCCCCGTCAACTCCAGCAAAGGTGTTGATCTCAAGACGGGTCGACTGATCGAAAACCCTGACAAGAAGACCGGAACCGGCAAGGTCGTTCGCGATATCTGTCCGACGGCATCAGGCCTCAAGGACTGGCAGCCATCCGCGTTCTCGCCGAAGACCGGCCTGCTCTACATCCCGCACAACAATCTTTGCATGGATGAAGAAGGCGTCGAGGTGAACTACATAGCCGGCACGCCCTATGTGGGGATGAACGTCCGCATGATCCCCGGGCCCGGCGGCAATCGTGGCGCCTTCACCGCCTGGGATGTCGCGGCGGAGAAACCCGCCTGGAGCCTCAAGGAGAATTTCCCGGTGTGGAGCGGCGCGGTGGTGACCGCCGGCGACGTCGTCTTCTATGGCACGATGGAAGGCTGGTTCAAGGCGGTGAGCGCCAGGACCGGCGATCTGCTGTGGCAGTTCAAGACCTCGTCGGGGATCATTGGCCAGCCCATCACCTATCGCGGACCCGACGGGCACCAATATGTCGCCATCCTCTCGGGCGTGGGCGGCTGGGCCGGCGCGATCGTCTCGGGCGACCTAGACCCACGCGATGCAACGGCGGCACTGGGCTTCGTGAACGCGATGAAGGATCTGAAGAACGCGACAACGGCGGGAGGCACGCTCTATGTGTTTCGGCTGCCTCGATAGATTTGCGACGGTCGTGAAGCTGGGACGCTGGGCCCTCGTGCTGCTTGCGATCGGCATCGGCATGCGGGGTTCGCTGGATGCGGCGAGAGCAGCCGATGGACGCGAGCTCAGGGTATGCGCTGATCCCAACAACATGCCGTTTTCGAACGCGGCCGGTCAGGGGTTCGAGAACAAAATCGCGCAAATCGTGGCGGGCGAGCTCGGCGCAAAGTTGTCCTACACGTGGTGGGCCCAGCGTCGCGGCTTCGTGCGCAACACCCTGAAGGCGGGATTGTGCGATCTTGTTCCCGGCACCCCGGCCAATCTCGAAATGCTGCGCACCACCACGCCCTACTACAGGTCGTCATACGTTTTCGTCACGCGACAGGACGGTCCGGACATCAGTTCTTTCAACGATCCGCGCCTGCGCGGCATGCGGATCGGCGTGCAGCTTATCGGCGATGACGGCGCCAATTCCCCGCCCGTCCAGGCGCTTGGCCGCCGCGGCGTCGTCGGCCGTCTCGTCGGCTATCCGGTCTATGGCGACTATTCCGCACCCAATCCTCCGGCGCGCATCGTCGAAGCGGTGGCCGCAGGTCAGATCGACCTCGCGGTCGTTTGGGGACCGCTTGCCGGCTATTTTGCCGCCAGGCAGAAGGTGCCGCTCCGCATTACGCCGGTCAGGCCAGCCATAGACGGGCCGTTGCTGCCGATGGTCTACGATATTTCCATGGGCGTACGGCGCGAGGACGAAGCCTTGCGCGGCGAGGTGAACGCAGCGCTGGCCAGGCACAGGGCCGAGATCGACGCCGTGCTGGCGCAATATAGCGTTCCTCGCCTCGACGCTTCCGGGAGCAAGGCACGATGATACGCCGGGTTGCCGTGCTGGTTTCGGCGACGCTGGTCCTCGCTGCCTGCCAGCGCGAGGAGCGAGACACGCGGCCGCAATCGGCGCTTGGATCCGGCGAGCAGCCGACGCCTGTGACCACGCTCGAGCCCGGCGGCGAAAGACCCTTTCACACCGACAACAAGGCGGCGAGTTTCGAGGCCAACGCCTTCCATATGAGCGAGGGCAAGCGCCTGTTCAGCTGGTTCAACTGCTCGGGCTGCCATGCCAACGGTGGGGGTGGCATGGGGCCGGCGCTGATGGACGAGAAGTGGATCTATGGCAGCTCGATGGAAAGCATCCATGCTACGATCCGCGACGGTCGGCCGAATGGGATGCCGAGTTTCCGCAACAAGATCCCCGACGACCAGATCTGGGAGCTTGCGGCTTACGTT
This sequence comes from Mesorhizobium sp. BH1-1-4, assembly GCF_020165665.1. Classification (NCBI taxonomy): domain Bacteria; kingdom Pseudomonadati; phylum Pseudomonadota; class Alphaproteobacteria; order Hyphomicrobiales; family Phyllobacteriaceae; genus Mesorhizobium; species Mesorhizobium sp. BH1-1-4. The sequence continues at coordinate 582,994 of NZ_JAIUIN010000001.1, read as the reverse complement.
CGCTCGCTCAGCGGCAACGCGCCGTCTTCCGCCGCGCCGCAACGCAATGACGACATGATGGTGCATCCGTCGGAAAACCGCATGCCAGATGCCGCCACGCTGGGGAAGTCGCCGTGAAGCGCCCCGTGTCGATGGCGTTCGCCACCGCTGGTGCTCTGTTGCTCCAGGGGTGCGCGGGCTGGCAATCGGTCCTCGACCCGAAAGGTCCCGCGGCGAGCGAGCAGGCATGGCTGATTTGGTTCTTCACCGGCCTCTGCGCGGTGGTGTGGGTGCTGGTGATGATCGCCCTCGCCGCGCCGCTGATGATGCGGTCGCGCGCGCAGGCGGAACCGCTCGCGATCGACGCCGGCGCCGAAGGACGGAAGCTGCGCGTGGTTCTGACCGCCGTCGCGGTGACCGCCGCCATTCTGATCGGATTGACCTTGCTGAGCTTCTTCGCCAACAGGACGCTCGCCGCGATTGGCTCGGATGCCTCGCTGACCATTCGGGTCACGGGCCATCAATGGTGGTGGGAGGTGCGCTACGAGGATGCAACGCCAAGCCGCATCTTGACCACGGCAAACGAGATCCATATCCCTGCCGGCGAGCCGGTCCGGCTTCTTTTGACCTCGACCGACGTCATCCATTCGTTCTGGATCCCCAGCCTTTCCGGCAAGCTCGACCTCATCCCCGGCCACATTAACGTGCTCGACATCAAGGCCGACAAGCCCGGCGTCTACCGGGGTCAATGCGCCGAGTTCTGCGGCGCGCAGCATGCGAATATGGGCACCTTCATCATCGCCGAGCCGCGTGCAAAGTTCGATGCCTGGTGGAACGACCAGTTGCAGCCGGCCGTGGCCCCGGCAGGTGACGAGGCCAAAGCCGGCGAAGATCTGTTTCTGAGGCGCCCCTGCGTGATGTGCCACAGAATAGGCGGCACGCCCGCGGGAGGAACGGTCGCCCCCGATCTCACCCATATAGCCAGCAGGAAGACCCTGGCGGCCGGAACACTGACGATGAGCCGCGGCAATCTCGCCGCCTGGATAGCCGACCCGCAAGGCGTCAAGCCCGGATCCCATATGCCGGTGGTCGATCTTGACGGCGACGAGCTCAACGCCATCGTCGCCTATCTCGAGGGCCTGAAATGAGCAGCGCCGATATGACAGGCGACCGCGATATCTCGAAACCGGATACAGCGTCCAAGGGCGACATTGCTCCAGAACGCGACGGACCGCGCGATACGGGGATGGACGATGCCCGCCTGCATCGCTGGCTGGAACGCACCTGGCGCACGCCCCCCGGCATCGTCGGAGCGCTGTCCAGCGTCGATCACAAGGTGATCGCACGGCGCTATCTGATCACGGCCTTCGTATTTCTGTGCCTGGGCGGGCTCAATGCCATCGCCATGCGTATCCAGCTCTCAGGTCCACAGCGCGGCCTGATCGGGCCGGACCTCTACAACCAACTGTTCACGATGCACGGCGTTACTATGATGTTTCTGTTCGCCGTGCCCATCGTCCAAGCAACAGGAATTTATCTCGTGCCGCTGATGGTCGGCACCCGCAATATCGCGTTCCCTCGCCTGAACGCGTTCGGGTACTGGATCTACGTTTCAGGTGGCGTTTTCGCCTGGGTATCTTTCGCGCTCAACATGGCGCCCGATGTCGGCTGGTTTGCTTACGTGCCGCTGTCCGGCCCCGAATTCGCGCCGGGCAAGCGGGCCGACGTCTGGGCGCAGATGATCACTTATACTGAAGTATCCTCGCTGGCCGTCGCGGTGGCGACGATCGTCACGGTGTTCAAGCAGCGAGCCCCTGGCATGTCGCTGGACAAGATCCCGCTCTACGTCTGGGCAATGCTGGTTACCTCCTTCGTCGTCGTCTTCGCAATGCCGGCGGTGATGATCACTTCCACCTTCCTGATCCTCGACCGGCTGGTCGGCACGCACATCTTCAACCCGGCGGAAGGTGGGGATGTTCTGCTGTTCCAACATCTCTTCTGGTTCTTCGGCCACCCGGAAGTCTACATCATCTTCCTGCCCGCTACGGGCATGGTGTCCTCGATCATTCCCGTTTTTGCCAGGCGACCGACATTCGGTCATCTCGGGCTTGTCCTGTCGCTGGTCGCGGTCGGCTTCCTGTCGTTCGGGCTGTGGGTCCACCACATGTTCGCCACGGGATTGCCGAAGCTTGGCGCCAGCTTCTTCACAGCGTCCAGCATGATGATCGCCATTCCCAACGGCGTGCAGATCTTCTGCTGGCTGGCGACCCTGTGGGACGGCAGACCAGTGGTCCGAACGCCGCTGCTGTTCGTGTTCGGCTTCTTCTTCATCTTCGTCATCGGCGGCCTCACCGGCGTCATGCTCGCCTCGGTACCCCTCGACCTCCAGGTACACGACACCTATTTCGTCGTCGCCCATTTCCATTACGTGCTGATCGGCGGCTCTGTCTTCCCGCTCCTGGGCGCGGCCTATTTCTGGTTCCCCAAGATCAGCGGCCGGATGATGAGCGAGCGTCTCGGACGCTGGCACTTCTGGCTGGCTTTCATCGGATTCAACGCGACGTTTTTCCCGATGCATCTCGTCGGGTTGTGGGGCATGCCGCGAAGGGTCTACACCTATCCGGCCGAGCTTGGCTGGGGAAATATCAACCTTTTCATCTCGGCCGGGGCTGTGCTCTTCTTCCTGAGCTTCGTCCTGTTCATTTTCAATCTTGCGCATGGCGCGCTGAAAGGCGCACCAGCCGGGAACAATCCCTGGAATGCCGGAACCTTGGAATGGGCGACGTCTTCGCCGCCGCCGAGCTATAATTTCGCGCGTATTCCGATCGCCACGCATGTCGAGCCGCTCTGGGCTGAGCGCGAGGCGCTGCCCGTGGCGACCGGGCTGCGGGTCGATGCGCGCGAGCTCCTCATCTCGACCGTGGCGGAAGCCCATCCAGACATTCGCGAGAAATCGGCGGCACCCTCCATCTGGCCGCTGCTGGCGGCGATCTCCGTCGGCGCGACATTTGTCTATTCGATCTTCACGCCATGGGCGGTTGTATGGGGCGCCGCTCCGATCGCCATCACGCTGATCGGATGGTTTTGGCCCAAGGGCGATCCGGAGGACGAAGAATGAAGCAGCGCCCCGCCGCCGATATTTCCGACCTGCCGACCTTTGGACATGGCGCGCGCAGCCCGACCTGGTGGGGCACACTCGGCTTCATGGCGCTGGAAGGCACGGGCTTCGCGCTGGCGGCCGGCGCTTATCTCTATCTCGCGACCCTGTGGCCCAACTGGCGTCTAAGCGCACCGGAGCCCAACCATTGGCCAGGAACGATCGTCACCATCTTGCTCATCGTCAGCCTTGTGCCGAACCACATCCTCCATCGCTATGCCGAGCGGTGTGCCATGCTGCCGGTGCGGATCGGCATGATCGTCATGTCGCTGTTCGGCATCGCTCCGCTCGTGGTGCGCTGGTTCGAATTCCCGGCTCTCAACATCTATTGGGACACCAATGCCTATGGATCCATGCTCTGGGTGCTGCTCGGGCTGCACACCACGCATCTCATAACCGATGTCGGCGACACCATCGTGCTGACGGTGCTGATGTTCACGCGTCACGGCTATAGCGGCCGGCGCTTCGGCGATGTCGGCGACAATGTCTTCTACTGGGACTTCGTGGTCCTGACCTGGATTCCGATCTATCTGCTCATCTACTGGATGCCGAGGCTAGGCTGAGATGCGTGCGTTGCGTTTTGGAACGTCTTGGGGTGGCCTACTGTCAGGCCCGCTAGCTTGGGCACTCTCGACGCAGCTGAACTATGCGCTGGTTCCCTGGCAATGCAACCACCAGGTGCCGGTGGTGCTCCCCTTGGCGCTGCTGCTCGTCTTGTTTTCGCTGCTAGGCGGGGCGCTGTCCTGGCGGGCGAAGCGTGAAGGAGGCGCGGCCTTCAAACCGGAGCGTACGCGCGACACCGAGCGGTTCGTCGCCAATCTCGGCCTGCTGTCGGCGCTGCTGTTCGCACTTGTTATCGTCATGCAAGGCAGCGCCGCGCTTATCCTGGACAAGTGCTTGCGATGAACCTCGACGCGCTGTTCTCAACCTCGATCTGCTATGGTGCCGGCGCGCCAGAAGCCGGGTGGACGCTCGCGCTCCCCATCACGCTGCCGCTTGCCGTTCTCGGTCTCATCTATGTCGTGGGCGCGAGCCGGCTTTGGCGGCGCAGCGGCCGCGGCAGGACATTGCGGCTGCGTCAGGCGCTGCTGTTCACCGCCGGATGGGGCGTGTTGACGGCCGCATTGGTCAGTCCCATTCATGCGCTCGGCGAGCAGGTGTTCGCGGCCCACATGATCGAGCATGAACTGCTGATGGCCGTGGCTGCGCCGCTGCTGGTCGCTGCCTGCCCGGCCGCGGCCTTGATGTGGGGTCTCCCCGCCCGGTTCCGCCGCGTTCTGGGAATTGCCGGGCACGCCGGATGGTTGAACGCGGCCTGGGCTTTCGCTACCCGGCCGCTAAGCGCGACCATTATGCATGGCATCGCCATATGGATGTGGCACATTCCGGCCCTGTTCGTGGCAGCACTGGAGCGCGGCGTGCTGCACTATGCCCAGCACGCGAGCTTTCTTGGAACCGGCCTGCTGTTCTGGTGGGTGATCTTGCCGCGCTCCGGCCGTCAGCAGAACTATGGCGGCGCGGTTATGCATCTCTTCGTCACCTCGCTGCATACCGGCCTGCTCGGCGTTCTCCTGTTGGTTTCGCCACGGCTCTGGTACCCGGAGAATGCCATCGGTGCGGCGCTGTGGAATTTGAGCCCGCTGGAAGATCAGCAACTTGCCGGGCTGGTGATGTGGGTGCCGGCCGGGTTGATCTACGGCGGGGCAGCATTGCTGCTGGCCGGGCTGTGGATCAAGACGAGTGGAAGGAGGGTGGCGGCGCATGCGCTCGGGCCTGTCTAAACTGCTTGCCGCCGCCAGCGCCGCGCTGGTGCTGCTCATCACCGTCGTGGCCGGGTTGACCTGGTGGTCCGATCGGGCCGCGCGCATCCGGCACGAGGCGGAGGCGTCCACGGGCGGTGAGGTAGCGCGCGCCCTGCCGATCATGACCGCGAATGGCTGCTCCGGCTGTCATACGATAACGGGTGTGCCGGGCGCGCAGGGGCAAGTGGGCCCTCGCCTCGACGCCAGCCTTGCCGACCGTGTCATAATCGGCGGCTTCCTGGCCAACAATCCGGAGAACCTGGTCCGCTGGATACGATCGGCCAGGGAGATCAATCCGCGCACGGCCATGCCATCGACCGGGATTACGGAGCAGCAGGCGCGCGATATCGCTGCCTACCTCTACGCCCTCAAGTGATTAGCTTCCGGGGCGTCGTGACCACAGGCCGCGACCGGGGTCATAGCCGACCACGGCTGCCAGGAAGAACGCTAGGAGACAGATGAGTACGACCAGGGCCGAGGCGGCATCGAACCGCAGATACAGCGCAAAGCGGATCAACTCGACCGCCGAGCTGAAAGGATTCCAAGCGGCGATCGTTGCCAGGACCGGCCCCGCCTCGGCGAGACGCCAGAGCGGATAGAGCGCCGTCGAGGCAAAGAACATCGGGAAGATGACGAAATTCATCACGCCGGCGAAGTTCTCCATCTGCGTCGAGACCGACGATACCAGCAATCCGAAGGCACCAAGCATCAGTCCCGACAGCAAGAGCGCCGGAAACACCGCAACATAACCGAGAGCCGGCGGCCGCACGTCCCAATAGCGCGCGATAACCAGGAACAGATAGACCAGCGGCAGGCCGACAATGACGCTGGCGAGCAGTCGCGCGGCTAGCAGGTACCAGCGCGGCAACGGCGCCGTCAGCAACAGGCGCATGCTGCCCATCTCGCGGTCGTAGACCATGGCCAGGGAGCTCGCCATGGCGTGGAAGAGCAGCATCATGGCCGCCAGGCCGGGCACGACATAGACTTCGTAAAGCACGTAGGTCTGGTAGGGCGGCGTGATCGACAGGCCCAGCACGGAGCGGAAGCCGGCAGCGAAGATCGCCAGCCAGACCAGCGGCCGCACGATCGCCGAGAACAGACGGCCGCGCTGCCTGAGCGTGCGCAGCATTTCCCGTCGCAGGATGCCCGTGAGTGCCCGGCAGGCGTGATGCATCTTCATGGCGACCTCGTCAAGGACGCGAACGCCTCGGCCGTATTGGCCACTCCGACAGCGGCGGCCATGCGGTCGGCGCGGCCGCCCCAACGCACACTTCCCTCATGCAGAACCACGACATTGTCGGTGGGGGCCACTTCCTCGAGGAAGTGCGTGGCCCAAAGCACGGCAATGCCACCGTCGCGGCAGAGGTCGCGCACATGCCGCTCAAGCGCGCGCCGGCCCGGCACATCGAGGCCGGTGGTCGGCTCGTCGAGTAGCAAAAGACGCGGCCGGTGCATCAACGCCCGTGCGATCTCGACACGCCTCCGCTGGCCGCCCGACAGGGCGCGAACAGGATCATCAATCCTGTCGGCCACTTCGAGCCGGCTGAGCTCCTCGCCGGAACGTTCCTTGCTCAAACTTTTGGGGAGCCCATGCAGGGCGGCGTGATAGCGCAGGTTCTCGCCAGCTGTCAGGTCGAGATCAAGCGTCGGCTGCTGGAAGACGACACCCATCTCGGCAAGCGCGGTTGATGGGCTAGACTTCATCGCATGGCCGAAGACAAGGACTGACCCGGTGTGGGCGTGATAGAGACCTGTAACAAGCGACAACAATGTCGTCTTGCCGGCGCCATTGCGGCCGAGCAGAATGCACATTCCGCCCTCCGGCACCGAAAATGACACGTCATCCAGAACCCGTCGACTTCCGAAGCTGTGGCTGAGGTGCTCGACCGACAAGGCGTTCATGGGCCGATCACAACGCCCCATGGCCCGCGGCCTACCGGCAGCGATTTCACAACCTCCTGGTTCTCGAGATCGATAAAGGATATGTCGCCGGAATTGCCGTTGGCGCTCACCAGACGCTTTTGGTCCGCGGACAGCGCAACGTGCCAGGGTCGTTGGCCAACAAGATAGAGCCGACGGACCGCCAGTGTTTTCACATCGACTTCAGCCACCCTGTTGGCCGGTCCAAGCGCCACATAGGCGGTCGCGCCGTCGCGGGACATCTCCATGCCAACCGCCTGCACGCCCTCGCGTCGGATACCCGGCACCGCGAACTCGATCTTGCCGGTTTGGGCGTGTGTCGCCGTGTCGAAGACGGTCACGGTGCCCCGGATCTCCGACGAGACCCACAACTGCTTGCCGTCCGGCGAGAACAAAGTCGCGCGCGGTCTGGTGTCGACCAGCAGGTTGTCTACGAGTTCGAGCGTGCCTGCGTCGATCAGGTGGACCATGCTGGTGGTCTCCGACGTGCAGGCGACATAGCGGCCATCGGCGCTGGCCGCCATCCCTTCCGGTTCGACACCGACATCGACCGTGCCGATGACCTTGGCGGCAGCGATGTCCACCACCGACACCAGATTGTCGTTCTCGTTGGCGACGAACAGCCGCTTGCCGTCCGGATGGACCGCGAAGAATTCCGGATCGGCTCCCGACGGCAACTGCCCGACCAGCTGGCGCTTTGTGACGTCGACCACGTCGATGCGGTTGTCGTCGCCTTCCGCGACGAACAGCATCTTGTTGTCGGTCGAGAGCGCCAGTCCGCGCGGACGTCGGCCGACGTCGACCGTCGCCAGCAAAGTCATCGTCGCGCCATCGACGACCGCGACGGTGTTGTCCTGCTCATTGGACACGTAAATGGTCTCCGCGGCGGCGGGAACAGCAAGAGCGAACGCCGCCAGCAACAACGCCATTAGAACTTGCATGTGCTCTCCTCCAGGTCGATGCCCAGCGTGTCGAGCGGCGTGCGCTGATGCAGGAAGCCCGGTTGCGGCGAGCTGGAGATCAGCAGGCGCGGCCCGGCGATCAAAATGGGCTGGCGCATCTGTCCGTCCCAGGCACGGAAAGTGAGCCCCTGCCCCTTGAAGCCAGCGAGAAGAAACGCGTCGCCGCGTATATATTTGCCGATTGCCGCGGTATCGAGACTGTGCAGCCGCGTCGCCGCTTCGCCGATACTGCGCACAGCGAGCCAGGCGGCGTAGTCGCTGGGCAGCATCCAGCGCCCGGCCTGCCTGTGGAAACGATCCTGGAGTTGCGTGGCGCCCCACTCCTCGCTGACCGCGCTCCAGCCTGTGGCGACCAGCCCTTGGGTACCGGCGACGATCCTCGGCAGAGCAGTGCGCCCCTCCAGATAGGCGCCGAATTCATCCGCTTCATCGGCGACCACGAGAACATCATAGTCGCTGACCTGCGTGACCGCCGGTATTTCGGTCTGCAGCGTGACATGCCCGGTGTCGGCGCGTCCATTGGCTGGCCTGAAGGTCCATGGCTGGTCGGTCGTGATCTCGGCTCCGAAGCGAGCCGCCGCCCGTCGAAAGGCCGCCGCCATGGCCTGATCCTGCGGATGTGGTCCCACGAGCAGGAACCAACGCCGCCAGCGTTTCCAGACGAGATATTGCGCCAATCCGTCGGCGAGCATGGCGCGGCTCGGGATCGTGTGCAGAACATTCCTGCGGCAATTCTGCTGGCGCAGCGCATCGTCCGGCGCTCGGCTGTTGAGCAACGTCATCCGCTCAGCCCCGGGCGCGGCACTGGCCTGCAGAAGCTGACCGGCATCGAGATCGGCAATGACAAAGGCGATGCCGGCATCGGCGAATTGCCTTACAGCGTCGGCCGGAGCTTCAGCGGGTGCCAGGATCCTTTCCTCCAGCCGAAATTTCTGCCCAAGAAACCGGCCGGTGCTGTCGTCGTCGGCAATACCGAGCCTCGCGCCTTGCAGGCCGTCATCGGCGACGGCTTCGTCAAGGGGTCCCAGGGGCAGAGCGGGTTTGCGCTGTTGGCCGATATAGCCGATCACCATCGTTTGTTCCTCGGCGGCGCCAAGGCCGGCGATCAACAAAAGATAAAGAAGGGCCAGAATCAGTCTCATTGTGTCGAATTTCCCAGCCTAAAGCGCGCCGATCCCGCTTCATCGCGACGTGAAATTTCGACGTCGCGCACGATGCGCGCCGGCGATCCTTCCAGAACGATGACCCGGTCGCCCAGCGACGAGGCGGATGCGAGATCGTGGGTGACCAGCAGCGTGGTGGGGCGCCGCTTGGCGAAACTATCCTGCAGCAGGCGGCGCATGGCTTGCGCCGTCGCCTCGTCGAGTGATGCGAACGGCTCGTCAAGGAGCAGGAGCGCGGGCTCGACGGCGAGCGCCCGGGCGAGCGCTACGCGCCGCGCCATGCCGCCCGAGAGACGTTGCGGATAATCCTGCTCATGACCTTTCAAGCCGACGGCGGCGAGCCACCGGGCGGCATCGGGCGCGTGGCCGGGGACGGCGAGTTCGACATTGCGCAAGGCGGTGAGCCACGGCAGCAGCCTCGGCGTCTGGAAAAGCATGCCTACTGGAAGCGCACGGCCGCTCACGCTGCCCGAGAATTCATCGTCGACCCCAGAAACGATCGACAACAGCGTCGACTTGCCGACACCGGACGGCCCGGTCAGGACGCAGACCTGCCCGTCGGCTATATCGAGCGACAGCGGACAAAAGATCGTCCGGCGTTGGCCGTCGTCACCCGGGAAAGTCTTCTCCTCGATTCTGATCCTGAGCATCAGCGTCGCCATGTGAGCAGATGGCGTTCCAACGGCACAAGCAACCCATACTCTATGGCAAGCATCACGACGCCGAAACTGATGGCGTAGGCAAGGATATGGGTGACGTCGAAGTCCTGGAAATAGACCTGCAGCTGGAACCCGACGCCGTTGGAGCGGCCGAGCAGTTCGGCGAGCAGCACGATCTTCCACGTCAGTGCCAGCCCGTTGCGCAGGGAGACCAGGAAGAAAGGCGCCAGTTGGGGCAGCACGACATACCGCAGCATCGCGGCGCGGCCGAAACGATAGAGCTCGGCCATTTCGGCAAAGTCCTTGTCCAGCCGGCCGGCGCCTTCACGGATAGTCACCACAACGTTGGGGATCTTGTTGAGCGCGACGGCCAGGACAAGCGCCGTGTCGGCAAGGCCCAGCCAGATATAGATCAGGATGACGGTGATCAGCGCCGGCATGTTGAGGAGCAACACGATCCAAGGCCTCATCCAGACGTCGGCCCGGCGCGAGCGGCCTGCCGCGTAGCCAAGGACCGCGCCGATCAGGATTGCCGCCCCAAGGCTTGCGGCAACGCGCGCGAGCGAGATGCCGAGGTGGTATAGCAGCTCGCCCCGAACCGCTTCGTGCAAGAGAACCGAAACAACCTGGACCGGACCGGGAAACAGCCTATCGGCGGCAATCGATGCCGCGATCTGCCAGGTAAGCACCATGGCAAGCAATGCCGCAGCGGACTGCCAACGCTGAATGTTGGTGGTAATGGCTGAGACCTCGGTCATGATCGCCAGCTCAAGCCGGTATGGCCCAGAAAACACCGGGATCCAAGCTCGTTGCCTTGCCGACCATATCCTCGCCGCCCAGTTCGGCCAGGATTGCAAACAACCGGGCTGCGCCATCACGTTCGCCTTTGCCGAAGCGACGAGGGATTCCGGCTCGATAAGCGTCGCGCAGTGCTGCCTGGAGGTGAGGATCGGCCGTGCCCAACTGGGGCGTTAGTACCCCCCATTCATCGTCCGAGGACGCGAGCAGCGACTTTGCAGCCGCAGTGGCGTTCGTGAATCGCGTGAGGGCAATCGGGTTGGCTCGGGCCCAGCTTTCATGGAAGACGTAGCCGAGCATCGGCAATTCGGCGGATACGCCAAGCCCCTGCAGCATCTGCGCGACGCTGAGCAGAGGCCTTGCTCCCCCTGTCTCGAGACGGGCGGCGAAATTCCAGAATGTCAGCAGGCCATCCAGTCGCCGCGCCAGGAATTCCTGCTCCAACAAAGGCGGCGCGCCGAACACCGGATGCACCTCTTCAGCAAGATCGCGCTTCACCTGACGGAGGCCGAGCGCGCGCAACAGAATCCAGTTTTTGTCCAGCGGACCACCCGCGATCCCAAGCCTTTTGCCCTTGAGGTCCGCAACAGTTCGGATGGGCGAACCTTGTGGCAGTTCCAGTGCGCCGACGGCACGAGAATAGGGATAGAAGACCAGATCGGCGCCTTCGCTCCGCTGGCGCATAACCCACACCCAATCCGAAACGATAACGTCGACACTGCCCGCCAGCAATGCGGTCTTGCCCGCTTCGGCACCAGCAAGCCGCTGCGCCTCGATTGATACTCCGTGTGCGGTGTCCAACGCGTGCCGCCGCATGACGTCGACTTCCCAAGCAGCGGTGCCATATCCCAGCACGCCAAACCGCACGCGCGGCTGCGGCTGTGCCTCGGCTTCCGAGGAGACAGCCAACAGCCAACAGCCAATACCTGCAAGAGCCGTCCGCCGCGAGATGTGGCCCTGTTCGTGCCGGGTCAGCCATTCGCCTGGGAGGTTCGCAGTTAGCACGGAGCGCACCGGTGTGAAGGAACTCACCTAACGTCTTGGCGGCAGGAATGTTCCTCTACGGTGCCTGGAACTGACTCGGAATTGACCTGGCGCCCATTACGAGACGGGCCTCGCTATGCCACTGCCCGCGGGATTGGTCAGGCGAACGGAAGGCGGTTGTTAGAGCCTACGGTCCGCTCTTGGGATCATCGACCTCCAGCGCGTCCATTACAGGCACCAGATCGTCCCCTTCGGATCTCTGGCTCTCCACCCCGCGCCCGCCGTTCTTGATCGCTTGCTCGATAGCATCCTCGATGTTTCCGAGTTCGTCCTCCCTTACCTCGCGCCCGTAACCAGCCACCTCGGCATCTTCTTCGAATTGTTGGGCGAGCACCGCAACGCTGACTTCCTCTCGGCCAGGAAGTGTGCCGACATTCTCCTGTAGCCAATTTTCAAAAAACTCTCTCGTCACGCTCATCTCAGACCCTTTCGCCAGATTAAGCCCGGCGGTGATCCGAAGTTCCATGATGGTTTCACTTTCCCTGTGGCGCTGTATTCACGGGTGGCAGCTACGACGTTTCGGAGACTTGGCAGTGGCCTTTCTCTTTATGTCTCGGTTCGAGGTTCGCTCTTATCGCGTGTCATTCGACACGTGGAACAAGGTTGTTTTGCGCGGGTTGGGCGCTATGCCACGTTCTTCCGGCTCACAAATTTTTGACGTTGCTATCGTCGGGGGGGGCCCTGCAGGGCTCGCCGCGGCCACGTATTTAGCCAGGTTTCTGCGTTCGGTGATCTCATTCGACGCGGGGGATGCGCGCGCCAAGCTCATTCCAAAATCCCATAACTGTCCGGGCTTCCCCGAGGGCATCAACGGGGAAGAACTGCTCGGCCGGCTACGAGCCCAAGCACGCCTATACGGGGCGAGCGTCGCCGACGATTACGTAGCTCACGCCGAAAAACGCGAGGGATATTTTCTTCTGACGACGGCCTGCGGGATGATCCAAGCAAGGCGCGTAATTCTGGCAACGGGCATTGTGGACAAGGCCCCTTCGATTAAAGGACTGCAGCAGGCGATCGCGGATGGCATTGTCAGACTATGCCCGGTTTGCGATGCGTATGAGGCCAGGGGTAGCCGCATCGGCGTCGTTGGCCCGGAGCATCTCGCCGTCAGGGAGGCTCTGTTCCTGAAGGAATATGGCAGTCCAGTTGCCTTGCTCGCCAACTACCCGGATGATGTTTCCGAGGCTGCCCGCGATGTCGCATTGGCAGGCGGAGTAGAAATCTGGGACGCTGTCGATGACTTGGTCCCTAGAGGAACTGGCTTCGATGTCGTCATGGCCGATGGTGCCCCGATGCGCAACATCGATGTGGTGTACCCTTCGATGGGCTGCGACGTACGCTCCGAACTCGCGGTTGCGCTTGGAGCTGTCTGTGACGAAGAGGGCTATGTCATGGTCAACCGGCACCTTGAGACTTCAACGCCAGGACTCTATGCCATCGGTGACGTGGCCGAGGGGCTCAATCAAATTGCCGTTGCGTTCGGACATGCCGCCACGGCTGCAACTCACATTCACAACGATCTGCGCGATTGCGCCGAGCCGGCGACGAAATGTCGATGAAGTTGACCTGTAGATGCGAACGCATTCTACCGCCGGAAAACTCTTCGCTGCGTTGTCGCCTGGAGCTTGTTCCACCCGGCGTCACACTGCTGGCTTCGGCTTCGATCAAGTTCTCTCAGGCGCGGTGGCAGGGTTTATGAGGGCGCACGCGCCGGCGAACGGTGGGAGCAAGGAATGAGAATTCTCGTGACCGGCGCCTCAGGTCTGATTGGGAAGGCGCTTTGCGCGCTCCTGACTGGTGAGGGACATGAGGTGATTCGCGTGCTTCACCATCCAGATACCGGCATCCATACTGAGACCCGAGCCATTTCACTGGATATGGCGCGAGCCTTGCGACCTAAAGATTGGACGCCCTATCTGGCCGGTGTGGACGCCGTCGTAAACTGTGCCGGGGTTCTGCAGGATAGCGCCCGGGAAAACACCCGGCATGTTCATATGACCGGCGCCTCTGCTCTCTTCATCGCATGTGAGCAGGCAGGTGTGAACAAGGTCATTCACTTTTCCGCCATCGGGGTCGATTGCCAGCAGCCGTCCGCCTTTTCCGCCAGCAAGCTTGCCGGCGATGAAGCATTGATGGCGCGTAGGCTTGAGTGGGTAATCCTGCGCCCTTCAGTGGTGCTGGGAAGGCCGGCTTTCGGCGCAAGTGCGCTTTTTCGGGGCCTCGCGGCTTTGCCGCTCTTGCCGTTGATGCCCGACACGGGCCGTCTCCAGGTCGTTCAGCTCGATGACGTGATCTCCACCGTTCTCTTTTTCCTCAAACCCGGCAGCCCATCGCGCCTCACGCTGGAACTTGCTGGGCCCGTGGCGCTCTCGATGAGCGAGGTCGTCGGTTGCTATCGCCGCTGGTTCGGATGGAACCGTGCTCGCGAGTTCATCTTGCCCAATTGGACCGCAGCTATCTTGTACAGGCTGGGGGATGCCGCGGCTCAGCTAGGCTGGCGCCCGCCGATGCGCACCAATGCTGCAAAAGAGATCACGCGTGGCGCTGTCGGTGATCCCCGGCCGTGGATGACGGCGACCGGCATTCAACCGTCCAGTCTCCCAGCTGCACTACGTCTAAATCCTGCGACGGTGCAGGAGCGATGGTTCGCCGGTCTTTACTTCGTCAAGCCGGCGCTGTTTGTCGTTTTGCCGCTCTTCTGGATTCTGACCGGTATCATTTCCCTCACCGTCGGCTGGCGCAGCGGAGTTGACTTGCTGATTGGCACTGCTGCCGGCGCATTGGCCGAACCGGCGGTCGTCGCCGGGGCACTGGCTGACATCGTCGTGGGGACGCTTATCGCTTGGCGCCCAACCAGCCGGCTTGGTCTTTTAGGCGCAATCACGGTATCGCTTTTCTATGCGGTCGCCGGGAGCATTTTGCGGCCGGATCTTTGGTATGAGCCACTCGGGCCGCTGTTGAAGATCTTCCCGACCCTCGTTTTGCATTTTGCAGCGCTGGCCATTCTGGAGGAACGCTGATGATGTACTTTGTGCTCAAATACCTTCACGTCATCGGTGCGGCTGTGCTGCTCGGGACTGGCGCCGGCATTGCGTTTTTCATGCTTATGGCACACCGGACCGGAAACGCCGCGACGATCGCCGCCGTCGCCCGCATTGTCGTCCTGGCTGATTTCCTGTTCACGGCTACGGCCGTTGTCGTACAACCCCTGACCGGACTAGGCCTTGCTTGGGTTGCGGGGTATTCGCTGTCCGAAGGCTGGATCATTCTCTCGATTGCGCTTTACATCGTAACCGGCGTTTTCTGGCTGCCTGTCGTGTGGATGCAGATCGAGATGCGAAATCTGGCGACACAGGCTGCCCTGTCCAACCAAGCCCCGCCCGAGCGCTACAATCAGCTGTTCAGACGCTGGTTTGTCTTCGGCTTCCCGGCTTTCGGCGCGGTCCTCGCCATTTTCTGGCTGATGGTTGCGCGCCCGGCAATCGAGTGGCCAGCGTTGTAGCTGCGCAGGATCGCCGAATCATCATGCCGCGAATTGGTCTGTCTCACGTGGCTGGCTCCTACGGCGCAATGTACCGCAGTGGGGAACCAGGCTCACCGAGTTCTTTGGGATGGCCAACCATCCCGTCACCGGCGTGCTCAACTCGATCGGCACATGGACCTCCCGCCCCGCGGCATTCCTGATCTTGTTGGCCTACGCAATCCTTTGGCTAATCTTTGAACGACAGAGCCTGGACTGGCATGGAGCGGCTACCTTGTTTACCTGGGCCATGACGCTGTTCATTCATTCCAACATATCGTAATTTTCGACTCGTGGGGCTTGCTTACCATGGCTGTCACGCGGCATGCCGCCGATAGGAAAAGAACGCTCCCCCAATAGTGGGTATTGCGATGTAGCGGTCTCCCGCTACCAGCCCCCGACGAGCAGAGAGTGTTTCCCATTTTCAGGTCGCAGCCGCAGATTCCAGCCCGAGCTGAACGCAGGCCTCCACTGCAGCAGGAGAGTCCGCCTACTTATATGTTGCATTCATGGCCTTGCAGAACGGCGAAGCCGTGAGGCGATACTCGCTCACGCCTCGACCAATCACGGCACAGCGGATTGAACGCGCGCTCGACCGCGTCGCGGAGATCATCGTGGCACGAGGCGACGATGGTGAGGCATGGCTCGCGCTCTACGAGCACTTGGAACGCGCTCTGCAAGATCACCGAGCGAAGGAAGAACGCCTCGCCGCGGTGCGATTTTCCCCCAGCATCAACGGCGCCCACAAGGCATTGTCAGCAGCCTCGTGGAGATCTCTGGCGGTGCGCGCCCTTATACGATCAGTGGTGTCGAGGGCGCGGCGAACGAACACGCTACGCTCGTCGAGATCCCTGATCTCTCTGGGCACCCTGCAGTAGTAGTGGAAATGATCCCCCCTCAGTTGCAGGAAGCGGTCAGGATCATGCTCTTCGCGTCGTCTTCCCAGGCCTCTGACACACCATTTGTATCACAATCGGCTTGGCCCGAAAATTCTATAAGAAATTCAACGGCTTATGGGAAAGCCAATGGTACCGTTGGCTGGGATCGAACCAGCGACCTCCGGATCCACAATCCGGCGCTCTAACCATCTGAGCTACAACGGCACGTCTCAACGTTGGTAGCGGGATCGAGGTGGAAGGTTCATTCTCCGCGATCCGCTCTGTCGTTCGGCGATGCGTCCTTACGGGCTTATGGATTCTAATTCAAGAGTTTTGCGAGGCAAAGGTCGCTTCCCCACAACGGGGCACCTTTCGCCGGGCAAAGAAAAAGGCCGGCGGGAGGAGGTGCCGGCCTTTTCCTGTTACGAGCCAGCGGGAGGAGGTGCTGGCTGGTCACCCCGGAGGTGGAGGGAGGAGGTTCCACCCGCCGGGTATTCACTTGACCGACACTATCTCACATCTATTTGTCCGACAAAATGCGACCTTTGTTGCATCCGCCGGCGATGCGCAGATATTAGGCAGCCTTGATTTCCTTGATCGCCTTCTCGAAGGCGGTCTTGATCGGCTTCGAGACGTCCTCGGCCGCCTTGGAGGCAACAGCCTGGAAGTCCTTGGCCTGCTCTACGGTCAGTTCGACGCGCTTGCGCAGGAAGGCGGTCTGCAGCTCGACGACTTCCGACAGCGACTTGGCGCCGATCAGGGCTTCGAGATGCGAGAAGCCGGCCTCGGCATTGGCACGCAGCGCGGCAATGGTCTTGAGCGACAGGTCGCTGGAAACAGTCTTGGCGGTTTCGTAGGTCGACTCCAGAGCCTTCTGGGTCTCCTCGGCGCCGGTTTTGAGCTTGGCATAGGCCTCTTTCGACTGCTCAACGCCCTTTTCGGCGAAAGCGCGCATCTGGTCGGTGGCCTTGGAAGCGTCGAAGCTCGGGAATTCAACGTTGCCGATCGTCTCGGCGGTCTTGGTCCTGGACATTTTCCATCCTTTTCAGCGGCAGCGGCTTTGACAGAAAGCCGTCTCGTTCATGTATGATGGCAATATAAAGGCAAATTTTGTGCATTGCAATATCCTTGTTGCACTGCACAAAAATCTTTTTGGCCGTTAACCAAACGGCCAGAATTCAGCCTTTGAACGTTCTGGCTTGTGGACCTTCGTGGCTGCGGCTTTTATTAACAAAGCGTTAACTGCAAATTTCGCCGCTCCGTGAGGTTCGCCAAGCGCATGCCGTCCGAATATTCCTTCCTCGACGTCGCCGTGCTCGACGCGGTGCGCCAGCGCTTTGCCGCCGGCGACGCGATCGCGATCCTGTCGGTGGACCTCGAGCAGGTGATCTGGGCCAATGGACCGGGCGCCGCCATGTTCGGCTATCCCGATATCGAAGCAATCATCGGCGCTTCGGCGCGGCTGCCGCTGATCGCGCGCCGCCAGATCATGGCGACCAGCGGTTTTCCCCAGATCGGCGGCGATCGCTCGATCTTGGTGCGCCTCGCAACCGGCATGACCAGCCGCGCCGTCGGCTTCCTTGCCAGTGCCGTGACCCTGCCCGATGGCGACAACGCCATCATGCTGGCGGTGCCGGCGGGGCAGACCGGCTCGCGCAGTGCCGCCGAGATCGCCAGCCGGGCGATCAGCGGCTTTACCGAAGACGGCCATTTCATCGCCTTCATCGACGCCAAGGGAAATGTCGAAGCCGCATCGGATGGGTTTCCGGCGCTCGGCATCCAGCCCGCGACACTGGCGGCCCTGGTGGCCGACGTCGCGGCCGAGGGCGAGCGCATCGTCAAGCGCCTCGTTCCGGGCGGCAGGACCTCCTACCCGGCCGGCCTCGCCCGGCTGACGCCGGAGCGGCATCTGCTGGTGGTAATCGACGAGGATCAACTCGAGGACAACGCGGCTCCGGCGGGCCACTCGCCCGCGGCAACGGAAAGCTCCGCCGAGGAAAGCGTTCGGACGGTGGAAACCGCCACAGCGGAATCCGAGTCTCCGCAGGACAATCAGCCGACGGCGAATGTCGCGCGGACAGAGGCGGTCGAACAGCCGCCTGCCGCAGCCGAGCCCGCACAGGAGACCGCCCCTTCCGAGCCCGTGGCCGACGATACGCCGGAACGGGCAATGCGGGAGATCGAGGAGCCGAGCGGGGCGACACCGGTTGCCGCCGACAATGATCGGCTGGCGGCGGGCACGCCGGGCCAGCACGATCATTGGTATTTCAACGCCGGAGAAGACGACGCGCCAACCGCGCAGGAATCGACAAGCCAGGCCGAAGCGGTCGGCACAGCGGCTTCGGCGGACGGCGTGAAGCAGGACCAGGCCACCTCGCCCGCGGCCCCGGCCGCAACCGTGGCCACCCGGACGATAGACCGCTCGGCGGCACCGGTGCGCTTTGTCTGGCGGACCGACGCCGAGGGCAAGTTCAGCGCGCTGTCACCGGAATTCGCCGATATTGTCGGCCATCCGGCCGCCGACGTGATCGGCCGGCGCTTCAGGGATGTCGCCGCGGCCTTCGGCCTTGATGCGTCCGGCGAGATCGCCGGCCTGCTGGAGCGGCGCGACACCTGGTCCGGCCGCTCAGTGCTGTGGCCGGTCGTCGGCACCGACCTGAAGATCCCGGTCGACCTGGCGGCACTGCCGGTCTATGGCCGCAGCCGTGCCTTCGAGGGTTTTCGCGGCTTCGGCGTCGCGCGTACCGGGGACGCGGTCGTCGATCCGGAAGCGATCGGCATGGCACTGGTGCCCAATGGCGAGATGCCGGCGGCACCGAAACCGGAAGCCGTGGAGACGGCGCCGGAAGAGCCGAAGGCCGAAGAGTCTAAGGCATCGGATCCGTTCAAGGGCGAAGTGCCGGCGCTGACCATCGTCCCGAAACCGGAGCGGCGCTTTGCCGACAAGGTGATCCGGCTGGCCGAACACCGGCAGCCGGCCAACGACAAGGGGCTGTCGACGCTGGAACGCAGCGCGTTCCGCGAGATTGGCGAGCGGCTGAAGAAGGACAGTTCCCCAGCCGAGCCGGAAGCGGAAAAGCCGGGCATTGAAAGCCCGACAGGGCCGGCGATCGAGATACCGACTGAGCGGGTGGCGCAAACAGCCATCGAAGCTCCGACCGGGAAGACCGAGGCTCCCGTGGAGCCGGCCGGCGAGGCCGTGCCCACGCCCGATGCCATCCAGCGCGACGAGCCGCAAGAGACCGGCGAAGCCCAGGCCAAGCAGGACGAGGACCCGCTGGCGGCGCAGGCTGCCGATAGCGATGCCGGGGATGAAGCGGATCTGGCGCTGCTGGACGGCGCTCATCCCGGCGACGTCGCTCGCGACCAACCCGCCGATGCCTTGCC
Source organism: Mesorhizobium sp. BH1-1-4 (assembly GCF_020165665.1). NCBI lineage: Bacteria > Pseudomonadati > Pseudomonadota > Alphaproteobacteria > Hyphomicrobiales > Phyllobacteriaceae > Mesorhizobium > Mesorhizobium sp. BH1-1-4. Next base: position 563,725 of record NZ_JAIUIN010000001.1, on the reverse strand, counting down.
GCCCGTCAAGGGCTCGCTGCTCGACTACGCCGACGACAGCGACGAACCCGGTTCCGTCGCCGACAATGATCAACCGGCCGCTTCCGAGCCGTCAGCGGCGAAACCGGAAACCGCCACGCCCGCCGATGGCGGCGAGCAACCGGCGGCCGCGGGCGCCGCGCATGACGCCGTCGACGACGATGACAGCATGACGGCGGCCGATTTCCGCGATGCCGAGGACAATGAGGACTGGTCCGGCGGCGAGGACAGGGCAGAGATCGACGGCCGCATCGCCGCGCCTGCCGAGACTTCTGCCGCCTCGGATGAGCAAGCCGCCGCGCCCTCCGACGAGACTGCCAGCGCGGGTGACACGGCCGAGACGCCCATCCAGCCGCGCCTGCAGGTACCGCCGCTCAAGACCGGGGGTTTCGTGCCGTCGGCCTTTTCCGTGGGTGACGAGAGCAAGGCGCCCGATACGTCGCTGCTCGGCAAGCTGCCGGTGCCGCTGATCATCCATTCGGGCGACCAGTTGCACTATGCCAATGAGGAGTTCCTCGACCTGACGGGGTACGAGACGCTGAAGGATCTGGAGGACGCGGGCGGCCTCGGCGCGTTGTTCGCCGATCCTTATGCCGATGACGGCGCCTCCGACGGCAGCGACCGGACGCTGCGGCTGAAAACGCGCGACGGACAGGAATTCCCGATCGACGCCATCCTGCGCTCCGTGCCGTGGCGCGACGGCAAGGCGCTGATGCTGGTCGTCCGCCGTTCCGGCGAGGACGACGCGCCAGTGGCCCTTCATGCGGTCGGCGAGGGGCCGACGCAGCCCGACATTTCCGAACTCAAGGCCCGCATCGCCGAGATGCGCACCATCATCGACACCGCCACCGACGGGGTCGTGCTGATCGGCAGCGACGGCACCATCCGTTCGATCAGCCGCCCGGCCGAGGCCCTGTTCGGTTTCGACAGCGACGAGGTGACCGGCAAGCCGTTCGCCTCGCTGTTTGCCATAGAGAGCCAGCGCGCGGCGCGCGACTATCTCACCGGCCTGTCGGAACCTGGCGTGGCGAGCGTCCTGAATGATGGCCGCGAGGTGATCGGCCGCGAGGCGCAGGGGCGCTTCATCCCGCTGTTCATGACCATCGGCCGGCTGCCCAATGACAGTGGCTTCTGCGCCGTGGTGCGTGATATCACGCAGTGGAAGCGGGCCGAGGAGGATCTCACCCAGGCGCGCGCGGTGGCCGAACGCGCTTCCTCGCAGAAGACCGATTTCCTCGCCCGCATCAGCCACGAAATCCGCACGCCGCTCAATGCCATCATCGGCTTTTCCGAACTGATGGTCGACGAGAAGTTCGGGCCGGTGGCCAATGACCGCTACCGCGACTATCTGCGCGACATCAACCGCTCGGGCAACCATGTGCTCGACCTGGTCAACGACCTGCTCGACATCTCGAAGATCGAGGCCGGCCAGCAGGAAATGGCCTATGAGGCGGTGTCGCTCAACGATACGCTGGCCGAAACCGTGGCGATGATGCAACCCCAGGCCAACCGCGAACGCGTCATCATCCGCTCCAGCTTCGCCTCGCGGCTGCCGGAAGTGGTGGCGGATTTGCGCAGCGTGCGCCAGATCGCGCTCAACATCCTGTCCAACGCCGTCCGCTACACCCAGGCCGGCGGCCAGGTGATCGTGTCGACCGCCTATGAGACCTCGGGCGACGTGGTCATGCGGGTGCGCGACACCGGCATCGGCATGAGTCCGGCCGAGATCGAGCAGGCGCTGAAGCCGTTCAAGCAGATCAATGCGCTGAAGCGCGGACGCGGCGACGGCACCGGCCTTGGCCTGCCGCTGACCAAGGCGATGGTGGAAGCCAATCGCGCCCGCTTCACCATCAACTCGACGCCCGGCGAAGGCACGCTGGTCGAAGTCGCTTTCCCGTCGACGCGGGTGCTCGCCGAGTAGGGTGAGCCTTAGCGGCAGCGTGCCGCAAGCCGATAGTTTCCGCGTGGTGATTTTGGCTGCCGCCGAAGCCCCGACCCTCCGGCAAAATCGTTCGGCCTCCGGAACAAAGCTCTCAGGCGCTGGTTAGCCTCGCAGCACATTGTGTGCCAATGAGGATCTATTCATGAGAAATCGACTGGTATTGGCCGCGCTCGGCGCGGCCACAGCCATCACCTTTGCCATGCCCGTCTTCGCCGCGGACACGGCGCAGGACTTTGTCGACAAGGCGGCGGCCGGCGGGATGTTCGAGGTCGAATCGAGCAAGATCGCCGAAGGCAGGGCGCAGGATCAAGGCGTCAAGGACTTCGCCCAGAAGATGGTCGCTGATCATGGCGCGGCCAATGCCAAACTCGAGACGATAGCCGGCGAGCAGAAGCTGAAGGTGCCGACGGCAACGGACGCCAAGCACAAGAGCGATCTCGACGCCCTGCAAAGCGCCAAGGATCCGGTCGACACATCTTATGTGCGGATGCAACGCGATGCGCATGCCGATGCGGTCAAGCTGTTCGACGGCTATGCCAAGGACGGCGACAACGCGCAGTTGAAGACGTTTGCGCAGGAGACCTTGCCGACGCTCAAGATGCATCAGGACATGATCGAGAAGATCGCCGCCACGATGGACGACAAGTCTTCGGCGACGAGTTCGACGACCCCCGCCGTCACCACGACCGATACCGCAAATCCGTCCGCCCCCGTGCCGGGCGCGAACAGCTTCACCGAGGATCAGGCCAAGAGCCGCATCCAGGATGCCGGCTTTTCGGACGTGTCGGCATTGAACAAGGACGATCAGGGCATCTGGCGCGGCCAGGCGACCAAGGACGGCAAGAAGACGGCCGTCGCGCTCGACTACCAGGGCAACGTCGTTGCCGGCACCAACTGAACAGAGAATCTGGAGATATCGACCATGAAAACCGTGACCGGACTTTTCGACAATTACGATGACGCTTCCGATGCGGTCGGCGAGTTGGAAGCAAGCGGCGTGCCAGAAGCCGATATCAGCATCGTCGCCAACAATTCGAGCGAATGGTACGACGGCGATCGTTCCAACACAGCCGAGGATGCCGCCGGCGGGGCCGGTGTGGGTGCCGTCCTAGGCGGAGCGGGTGGCCTTCTGGCCGGGCTCGGCATCATGGCCATTCCCGGCGTCGGGCCGGTGGTGGCCGCCGGCTGGCTGGCCGCCACAGCCGTCGGTGCCGTGGGAGGCGCCGTCATCGGTGGGGCTGCCGGCGGTATCGTCGGTGCGCTGACCGAGTCCGGCGTGCCGGAGGAGGATGCCCATGTCTATGCGGAGGGCGTGCGTCGCGGCGGCACGCTGGTGACCGCCAGGGTCGACGATCAACTCGTCGGCCAGGCCCAGCGGATCCTCGGACAGGCCAACGCGGTCAATCTGGAAGACCGCCGCAGCGCATACGAGGCCGACGGCTGGACCGGTTTCGACAGCGACGCCAAGGCCTATACGCCCGATGAGATCGAAAGCGACCGCGGGCGCTACGCCAATCGCCCTTGATCCTTGGCCCGCCGCTGAAAAGCGGCGGGCTCATCCCTGCCCGCACACCACGCCGCAGCGACGGCAACACCGCCACCACCATGGAGGTAATCGCTCCCAAGTCCGGCGGTCGAGGCTATGATCTAAGCTGGATCGAGGCCCGGCATATGATCGACGGCGGTCCCTCCGTCCTGTTCGACGCCGTCGCTCTCGTCCTGTCGGAAGAGGGAGCGCAGCGGTTGACCGGCGAGGCAGCGGCGCGACTTCGTCGCCGACGCATTCGCCCACTAGGTTCATCGCCTACACGGTCCCTTCCGTTTTCGGATCAGTCAGGTCAATCATTCCTTCATCGACGTTCGGGCCGACGCCCGCTTTCTGCAGCAACGCGACGCCGTCTCTGGGGGCGCAAATGGCCGTAAAAACTGAACGGCCTCAGCTCCTTCCGCGAGCCAAATCACCGATGAAGCCGCCCGCGCCGGTAAAAGAAAAGGCGTCCAAAGGACGCCTTAGGAGATGGGATTGCTGTCACAACGGGGGCTTGAGCTGAATTCAGATCCTCGGGGCCGAGGAACGGGATTTCTCCCTCAAGTTACATGCGACTATCGACGCCGGGCCTTAACAACTCCTTACCGGGTCGCCAAAAAATTTACGAATGTGTACCACTCGTGAAATCTAGGTAAATTCGCGCGACAGATTTCGTTAACCATGCCGGCCGCGTCACTGCGCGAGTTGTGGCAGGTCGCGGAACAGCTCCAGCGCTTCCGGGTTGGCCAGCGCCTCCTTGTTCTTGATGGCGCGGCCGTGCACGACGTCGCGCACCGCGAGCTCGGTGATCTTGCCCGACTTGGTGCGAGGGATGTCGGACACGGCGACAATCCTGGCCGGCACGTGGCGCGGGCTGGCACCGGTGCGGATCTTGGCGCGGATGCGTTTCTCCAGGTCCTCGTCGAGCTTGACACCCGCCGCCAGCCGCACGAACAGGACGACACGCACGTCATTGTCGAAATCCTGGCCGATGCACAGCGCCTCCAGGATTTCGGGCATCTGCTCGACCTGGTTGTAGATCTCGGCGGTACCGATGCGCACGCCGCCCGGGTTGAGCGTTGCGTCGGAGCGGCCGTGGATGATCATGCCGCCATGGCCGGTCCATTCGGCGAAATCGCCATGGCACCAGACATTGTCGAAACGCTCGAAATAGGCCGCCTGGTATTTCTTGCCGTCGGCATCGTTCCAGAAGCCGATCGGCATGGACGGAAAGGCCTTGGTGCAGACCAGTTCGCCCTTCTCCTGCCTGACCGGCTTGCCGTCATCGTCCCAGACATCGACGGCGAGGCCGAGGCCGGGTCCCTGGATCTCGCCGGTCCAGACCGGCTGGGTTGGCACGCCGAGCACGAAGCAGGAAACGATGTCGGTGCCGCCGGATACCGAGGCCAGGTGGACGTCCTTCTTGATGCCCTCATAGACGAAGCGGAAATCCTCGGGCGAAAGCGGCGACCCGGTGGAGGAGATGGCGCGCACCGTCGACAGATCATGGTTGCGCATCGGCTTGAGCCCGGCCTTGCGCACGGAATCGATGAACTTGGCCGAGGTGCCGAAGAAGGTCATCTTCTCGGCATCGGCGAAATCGAACAGCACATTGCCGTCGGGATAGAAGGGCGAGCCGTCATAAAGCAGCAGCGTGGCGCCCGACGCCAGGCCCGATACGAGCCAGTTCCACATCATCCAGCCGCAAGTGGTGAAATAGAAGAAGCGATCGCCATCGCCGAGGCCGGCATGCAGCCGGTGTTCCTTGACATGCTGGATCAGCGTGCCGCCGGCGGAATGGACGATGCATTTGGGAATGCCGGTGGTTCCGGACGAAAACAGGATGTAGAGCGGATGCGAAAATGGCAGCCGCTCGAAGGTCACTGGTTTGACGGCGAAGGGCGACAGCGCCTCTTCCAGCGCCACCGCCTTGTCGATGGTGTCGGCGACGTCGGCGGAGGTGCCGAGATAGTCGACGAGCAGCACCTTGCGGACACTGCCGAGCTTGGCCGCGACCGCCTTGACCTTGTCGGCAACCTCGATGGCCTTGCCATTGTACCAATAGCCGTCCGGCGCGATGAAGATGACAGGTTCGATCTGGCCGAACCGGTCGAGCACGCCCTGCTCGCCGAAATCGGGAGAGCAGGACGACCACACCGCGCCGATCGAGGCCGCGGCCAGCATGGCGGCGACGGCTTCGGGCATGTTGGGCATCATCGCCGCGATACGGTCGCCCTTCTTCACCTTGAGCGACAGGAAAAGCTGCTGCAGCCGCGAGACCAGGCCATGCAGTTCGTTCCACGACAGCCGCCTTTCGACCTTGTCCTCGCCGCGAAAGACGATTGCCTCGCCGGCGCCGGTCTTTTTCAGAAGGTTCTCGGCGAAATTCAACGATGCATCGGGGAAGAAGGAGGCACCCGGCATCTTCTCGCCGTCGATCAGCAGGCGTTCACCCTTGTCGCCTTCAAGGCCGCAGAAATCCCAGACCTGATCCCAGAACGCCTCCCGGTTCTCGACCGACCAGCGGTGAAGATCGGCATAGGATGAGAACGGGCTGCCGGTATTCGCTGCCGCGACCTTCATGAAGGCGGTCAGGGGCGATGCATCAATCTGGTCTTGTGTCGGCGTCCAGAGCGGTACTTCGCCAGCCATGATCGATCCTCCCACGGTCGTCATCGCTTATGCATATCGCAGCGCAGCAGAGCAAGATTTTGTTGGGCCGATGCGGCCAGGTGTGCGCAAATGCCATCGCCGGGCCATAAAGACTTGAAATGCGTCAGCCCTAAGTCGTAGTGACGACCTGAAGTCGTAGTGACGACCTGAAGTCGTAGTGACGACAGGGGGTAAAACCCGCCGAACGGTCTTTTTTGTCGGAATGGAAGCATACGGGGCTATATGCCATCATCCTTGATCCGCCGCGGAGTATGGGCGATCGGCGCTGCCGTGATCGTCATCGCTCTGGTGGTCGCGGCCCTGCCGCTGATCGCCTCGACGCGGATCGTGCGCGACCGCATCGCCTGGGAGTTGAGCGCCTGGAGCGGCTTTCGGGTTGCCATCGAGGGGTCGCCGCGCATCGAGGTGTGGCCGAAATTCCGCGCCATCCTGACCGATGTGACGCTGTCGAAATGGACCGACGCCGACGCGCCGCCGGTCGTCGAGGCCGAACGGGTCGAGGTCGACCTCTCGGCCATGGCGGCATTGCAGGGCGATGTGGTGTTCTCCACGGCACGGCTGGTGCGGCCGACGATCCGGGTCCAGCGCACGGCGGACGGCCTGTTCCTGCCCACCGCGCCGACGGGCGGCCGCATCGCGCGCTCCATAGATACGGCCCGCAGCGTGGTCAGAGCCGACCCCGCCAAGCCCGACCTCGACAAGCTGCCGACGGACACTTTCGGCACCGTGGAGTTCAGGGACGGCCGCATGGTGGCTTCCGTCAACGGCAAGGACGAGGAGATCCTGAGCAGCCTTAGCGGCCAGGCCACATGGGCGGCGATGAACAGCAATGCGACGCTGTCCGCGACCGGGATCTGGCGTGGCGAAAGCGTGACCCTGGACGCCGCCTCGCAGAGACCGCTGGTGCTGTTTGCCGGAGGCATGGCGCCGCTCACTTTGTCCTTCAAGGCCGCGCCCGCCACCTTCTCCTTCGACGGCACGGCCAGCATGTCCGAGAATGGCTATTTCGACGGCCAGGTGAAGTTCGCCGCCCCCTCGCTGCGCCGCGTGCTGGAATGGTCACAGGCCGGCATCGCGCCGAGTGCCGCGATCGGCTCGGTCAGCATTTCGAGCAAGGTCACGGCGTCCGCGGGCCGTGTCAAATTCGAAAACACCGCGCTGGCGCTGGACAACAATCCGGGCATGGGCGCGCTGGACGTGTCGCTCGGCGAGACGCAGCCGGTGATCTCGGGCACGCTTGCCTTCGACACGCTCGACCTCAGGTCGTTCCTGTCCGCCTTCACGCCGCTGGGGCCGGCAAGCAGCGGCGAGCCAGGTCAGGTCGACACGAGTTTCGCCGACCGGGTCAATCTCGATCTCAGGCTGTCGGCGGCGCATGCCACGGCGGGCAGCATTCAGCTTGCCGACGTTGCCGCCACCGCACAGGTCAAGGACGGTCTCTCCGTCTTCGACATCTCCGACGCCTCGGCCTTTGGCGGCAACATCCAGACCAGCCTCCGTTTCGACCGCAAGCCCGAGGGCACCCAGGTCGAGATCCGGCTGCTGGCTTCCGATGTCGATGGCGGCGCGTTCGCCACGGCGGCGGGGATGACCCGGCTGGTGCCGGTCGGCACCAGCACCGTCTCGGTCATCCTGAAGGGGCCGGGCAGAACCTGGGATTCGATCTTTGAAAATGCCGACGGCTCCGTCTCGGCGACCTTCGGCCCTGGCGCGCTCAGCAAGTTCAACCTGCCGGCCTTTCTCAAGCATACCGAACAGGGCGGCTTCTTCGCGCTCGACGACGTCTCGGACGGGACGCTGCCCATCGATGGCGCCGAGGTCAAGGCAACCATTTCGAGGGGCGTGGCGCGGCTGGACAAGGCCGAGGCCAATTCGGCGAAATACAAGATCTGGCTTTCCGGCATCGCTTCCTACGCAGGGCGCGGACTGGCGCTGTCGGGCGGCGTCATCCAGCCGGATCAGGCGGCGGCACAAAAGAGCGGCCAGCAAGGACCCAACCAGTCGTCGTTTTTCGTCGGCGGAACGTGGAGCACGCCGTTCATTTCACCGATAAGCCGTGGCGTTTCGGGGGAATAAAGCAGGTCAAGGAATACGGCTCGCTCACCGTTTCCTTGAAACCGGCTAACGTCCTGTTCTGACGCCATTCGTTCTCCCAAAGCCTGGCTCACTCTGGGTGACATGCCTGCGCCTCGACTTTCGTCCCCTTACCCGCGCTGTGCTGCCCGTTCGTCGAGTTGGCGCTGCACCTCGCGGCGCTTGTTGGCGATCGAAGCGACGATGACGCCGACCGCGACGACGGCGATCAGGATGGTGCAGGCGGCATTGATCTCCGGCGTCACGCCGAGACGGACCTGGCTGTAGATTTTCATCGGCAGCGTCGTGGCACCGGGGCCGGAGGTGAAGCTGGCGATGACCAGATCGTCGAGCGACAGCGTGAAGGCCAGCATCCATCCGGACACGATCGCCGGCAGGATGACCGGCAGGGTGATCTGGAAAAAGGTCTTGGCCGGCGTTGCGCCGAGATCCATGGCCGCCTCCTCCAGCGAACGATCGAACGACACCAGGCGCGACTGCACGACGACCGCCACGAAGCACATTGTGAGCGTGATGTGGGCGAGCGTCACGGTAAGGAAACCGCGGTCGAGACCGACGGCAACGAAGAGCAGCAGCAACGACAGGCCGGTGATGACTTCCGGCATGACCAGCGGCGCGAAGACCATGCCCGAAAACAGCACCCTGCCCCTGAAGCGCGTGTAGCGTGTCAGGGTGAGTGCCGCCAGCGTGCCGAGCACGGTCGCCACTGTCGCCGAAATGACACCGACGCGCGCCGTGACCCAGGTGGCGTCCATCAGACCCTGATTGTGGAACAGCGACACGTACCACTTGGTCGAGAAGCCGCCCCAGACGGTGACCAGCTTGGACTCGTTGAAGGAGAAGACGACGAGCAGCACGATCGGCAGATAGAGGAAGGCAAAACCGAGCACGATCGAGGTGACGTTGAAGCGGCTCCAGCTGTTCATTTGCCCTGCTCCTGTGCCTTAGCCTGGGCTTGCTGGAAGAGCATGATCGGCACGGTCAGCAACAGAAGCAGGATGACGGCGACGGCCGATGACACCGGCCAGTCACGATTGGCGAAGAACTCGTTCCAGAGGGTCTTGCCGATCATCAGCGTCTGCGAGCCGCCGAGCAAATCGGGAATGACGAACTCGCCGACGGCGGGGATGAACACCAGCAGGCAGCCGGCGATGACGCCCGGCAGCGACAGCGGGAAAGTGATCTTCCAGAAGGCTGATGTCGGCGGGCAGCCGAGATCCTTGGCCGCCTCGATCAGGGAATAGTCCATCTTTTCCAGCGACGAATAGAGCGGCAGCACCATGAACGGCAGGTAAGAATAGACGATGCCGATGAAGATGGCCGTATAGGTGTTGAGGATGACCAGCGGCTGGTTGATGAGGTGCAATGACAGAAGCAGCTGGTTGAGCAGGCCCTCTGGCTTGAGGATACCGATCCAGGCATAGACGCGGATCAGGAACGACGTCCAGAACGGCAGGATGACCAGCATCAGCAAGGTCGGGCGGATCGTCGCCGGCGCCCGCGCCATGCCATAGGCGATGGGGTAACCGACGATCAGCGTCAGCACCGTCGAAATGGCGGCAATGACGACGCTGGTGATGTAGGCCTTGAAATAGAGGGCGTCCTGCGTCAGCCAGACATAATTGTCGAAGTTGAGGTCGCGAAAGCCGGCGAAGAAGCCGGAAACGCCGTCCCTGAAATCGAGCACCGGCGTATAGGGCGGCATGGCGATGGCCGTCTGCGACAGCGAGATCTTGAAGACGATGACGAAGGGGATGAGGAAGAAGAACAGCAGCCAGAGATAGGGGACGATGATGACGAGCCGGTTGAAGAAGCCGGTGCCCAGGCGCGTCAGGAACGGCTTGGCGACAGTCGGTACCGCGGCGGCATCGGTGACGGCGATGTTGGACATGCCAGCCCCCTACCGTGCCAGCACGACGCCGGCGTCGGGCCGAAAAGACACCCAGGCGCGGTCGTTCCAGGTCAGCGGATCCTCGGTGACGCGCGCCGCGTTGAGCGCGCTTGCCCTGATGATCTGCCCGTCGTCCAGCCTGATGTGGTAGACAGTCATGTCGCCGAGATAGGCGACGTCGTAGACTTCGCCCTCCAGCGCATTGACGGCGTCCGTCGGCTTCTTGGACGACACCTTGATCTTCTCCGGCCTGATCGCGAAGACGATGTCGGAACCGGCCTTTGACTCGGTGCTGTTTTCAACAACGATCTGGGCGCCTGTCGCGCCGGTGATGCGCGTGGTGTTTGCCGCCCGCTCGGCGACCTTGCCCTCGAACATGTTCACGTTGCCGACGAAATGGGCGACGAAGCGCGACGCCGGCGCTTCATAGACTTCCGCCGGCGTCGCCACCTGCATGACCTCGCCCTTGTCCATGATGGCGATGCGATCGGCCATGGTCATGGCCTCTTCCTGGTCGTGGGTGACGACGACGAAGGTCAGGCCGAGTTCCTGCTGCAGATCCATCAGTTCGAACTGGGTTTCCTCGCGCAGTTTCTTGTCGAGCGCGCCCAGCGGCTCGTCGAGCAGCAGCACCTTCGGCCGCTTGGCGACGGAGCGGGCAAGCGCGACGCGCTGGCGCTGGCCGCCGGATAGCTGGTGCGGCTTGCGCTTGGCGAACTGCTCGAGCTTGACCAGCTTCAGCATCTCGGCGACGCGCTTTTCGATATCGGACTTCGGCATGCCTTCCTGCTTGAGGCCGAAGGCGATGTTGTTCTCGACCGTCATATGCGGGAACAGGGCATAGGACTGGAACATCATGTTGACCGGCCGCCGATAGGGCGGAATGCCGCGCAGATCCTGGCCATCGAGCAGGATACGGCCCGAGGTCGGCTCCTCGAAGCCGGCAAGCATCCTGAGCAGCGTCGACTTTCCACAACCCGAGGCGCCGAGCAGGGCGAAGAATTCGCGCTCGAAAATGGTCAGCGACAAATTGTTGACGGCGGTGAAGTCACCGAACTTCTTGGTGACGCTGTCGAACTGGATGTAGGGCTTGGCGTTCGGGTCGTTCCATGGCGCGAAATCCCTGCGGATGCTGCCAAGCGATTTCATATCCCCACTCCGTGTTTTTTATTCCCCAGAAGAAATCGACCCCGGCAGTTGGCTGCCGGGGCCGCATCGAATTGCCTATTGGCCGGTGACGATCTTGGTCCAGCTGCGGGTGACGATGCGCTGGGTCTTGGGATCGTACGGCTGGACGGTGTAGAGCTTCGCCAAGGTCGCGGCATCCGGATAGACCGACGGGTCGTCCAGCAGCGCCTTGTCGACGAATTGCTGCGAGGCCTTGTTGCCGTTGGCGTAGAGCACATAGTTCGACGATTTGGCGATCACTTCCGGGGTCATCATGTAGTTGATGAATTCGAGTGCCTCGGCGACATGCGGCGCGTCGGCCGGGATCGCCATCTGATCGAACCACATCTGGGCGCCTTCCTTGGGCACGGAGTAGCCGATCTCCACGCCTTGCTTGGCCTCGACCGCGCGGTTGCGCGCCTGGAACACGTCACCCGACCAGCCGATCGCCAGGCAGATGTCACCATTGGCGAGTGCGTTGATGTATTCGGATGAGTGGAACTTGCGGATGTAGGGACGGATCTTGAGAAGGGCTGCCTCGGCCTTGGCGATATCGTCGGGCGAGGTGCTGTTGGGGTCCAGGCCGAGATATTTCAGCGTCGCCGGCAGGATGTCGGAGGGAGAATCCAGCACATAGACGCCGCAATCCTTCAACTTGGCCAGGCTGTCGGGATTGAAGAAGGTATCCCAGCTGTCGATCTTGTCGGTGCCGAGCGCTGCCTGCACCTTCTTGACGTTGTAGCCGATGCCGACCGTGCCCCACATGTAGTTGACCGAGTATTCATTGCCGGGGTCGTATTTGGCGGTGCGCTCCGTAACCGTATCCCACATGTTGGAGAGGTTCGGCAGTTTCGACTTGTCGAGCTTCTGGAACACACCGGCCTGAATCTGGCGGGCGAGGAAATTGCCGCTCGGCACGACGACGTCGTAGCCGCTGCCGCCGGCGAGCAGTTTGGTTTCCAGGATTTCGTTGGAATCGAAGGTGTCGTAGACGACCTTGATGCCGGTCTTCTTGGTGAAATCATCGATGATCGAACTGTCGATATAGTCCGACCAGTTGAAGACGTTGACGACGCGGTCCTCGGCGTGACCGGCGGGCGTCAAAAGCGCCAGAAATACCGAAGTCGCCGAAAGCCAGAGCGCTTTGCGGATCATGCTATTCTCCTTTGGTGAGTGTTCCATCGCCGGCGCGTCGCGACATCGTCGCGCGGCCGGGCATTTGCTTCAAACTATTGAGCTTCCCAGCGGCCGACAAGCGCCATTCGGCCTGCCGCCCATGGCCACCCAGTCGTCCCGGGCGGGAAGGAATTGCGGTGCCGTCAGAAGCTTTCGCCGCCGCGCGGACAGAGATACAAGAATGTGGGCCGGTCTCGATCGAGCCGCCGGGGAGACTTGGCAAGATACGCCTGTCTTGTTGTTGCCGTATTCCCAGCCTGCCCGGGCGGCAACGACATTGTCAATGGGCAAAGCTTCGGCGCCGTCATCAATTCGGCGAAGGCACTCCGGTGACCCCAGCCCGCTGCGGCCGCGCCTGGCGCTTGAATTCGAGCCCAATATGGACAAGCAGCGCCGTGACCACCACCGCGCCGCCGATGATGGTGCGCGCGGACGGCACCTCGGAATGGATGAGCCAGACCCATATCGGCCCCAGGATCGGCTCGAACGTGCCGAGCAGCGCGGCGATCGCCGCCGGGATCAGGCGCGCGCCGGTGGCGAAGAAAGCAAGGCCAAGGCCGAGATTGACCACGCCGAAGACGAAGAGAAAGCCCATGTCGCCGGCCGAGACCGTGAAGGTCGATACCTGCGAGGCAGCGAAGCCCGCCGCCAAAATCGTGCCCAGACAAGTCGCCGGCGTCATGCGCACGCTGGAGAAGCGCCTTGTGATGACGGTGGCGATCGAGAACATGAACGCGATCAGCAGCGCCAGTCCGTCGCCTATGGGCGAGACGGCGCCGTCAAGCGATTCCGACACCATGATGGCGACGCCGGCGATGACGGCGGCGATCGCCACCCAGGTCGCGACGGTCACTCTTTCGCGAAACAGCGCCCAGGAAAACAGGGCCGCCAGCAACGGCACGCCAGCCTGCATCAGGAGGATGTTGGCGACGGTGGTGTAGGCAAGCGCCACGACGAACGAGGTCGACGCAATGGCGAAGCAGGATCCTACCGCGATGCCTGGCAGGCCCATGTCCCGGAATGACTTCACCATGCCGCGCCAGCCGTCGCGCCAGGCCATGAAGCAGAGCAGGAAGACGGCGGCCCAGACGGAGCGCCAGAAGATAACGGTCCAGCTGTCACCAACGCTGACGAAGCGGGCGATGGTGCCGCCGAAACTCCACATCAGCGCCGACAGGAAGACCAGCAGCATGCCGACGCGTTCCTCGCGCGCCGAGGTGGTTGACGCTACAAGGCCCGGCGATGATGCTGTGTCTGTCATGGGCGCGACTGTCGGGCTTTTGTGGACGGGACGATGCGCAAGGGACGACAAAAATATGCTTCGTTCGCGTAACGCAAAGACGCTGACCGGGGATGATCCAGTGCGGTGCTCCGTTTGGCGCACTGTAAGGCTCTGGCAACCTTACGAAGTGCTCTTCTTACCGCGAATGAGGCGCCAGAGACCCGCCAAGGGGATCAGCAGGATCAGGCCAAATTTTTTCAGCGCAATCAGCGCCACGGCGATAAGACCTGCCTTTGCCGCCAGTTTTCCGGCTATCAGGCCGCCAATGCCGACTGCTGCAACCGTGTCGGCGCCAGGTATGAAATCCGTGTACTTTTTTCCGTCATTGAAGACTGCGAGGCCAAGGACTTCATCCAGGCTCTGCCTTATCTCCGGCAACTGCTCCACCGTTGCGATGTAGCTCATTACAAAGACGCCTTCCCTGCCGAGAAAACGGACGTCGTAGTTGAGCGTGTGAACGCTATCGTTTCCGAATTGCAATTCCTTGGCCCAGTGCAAACGCTTGTTTGCCGCATCATAGACTGGCGGTGATGCCCAACCAATCAGCGTAATGGGCGGAAAGCCGTCCTTCACCCTTTGGTCATTGCCCGACAGGGTGTCCGCCTGCATGCTGCGCAGCAGGTCGCCATAATCGATGGATGCGGCATCACCATCATCGACATAGCCTATCTTTTCCCACCGCAATTCTATCCCCCAATTCCCGTCGGCGAGGGGATCGTATTTGGCTGGAAAGATCATGCCGACGGCATCGGAAGCCGAAGTGGGTGGATTGCCCCAAGCCTCGGTCAGGACCGAGAGCGTATCTTTCTTGCTCAGAAAATAGAACTTATCTCCGAGATTGAGATGCACACCTTCGGCAAGGTCGACCGCGCCTGTCTTTGGATCAATCTTATCCAAGAATGCCTTTCCGGCATCATTGTATCCTTCATAGGAGTTGAAGAACCCCGAGGATTTTTCTGCAAATGCAGGCGAGATCGCCAGAGCAAGGCCCAGACCAACCCAAAGAACCGTCCTGCCCATCAATACCCCCACCGATCCGCAGCCAGAGGTTTGATATCTTACTGCCAATGCTCAATCAATATTCTTGTTCGCAATGTTTGACGTGGCGGCTTGTTGTTTACGTAACCAAAGAAGAAGCTGACCACCCCTGCCCGCCACCGGCGGCGACCTTATTGAAAGTCGAAGGCACTCAGGCCGGTGACCATCTCGTCGAGGCCGAGGGGGCGCGTCACCGGCGGCTCGGCGCGCGCCAGGCAGCCGACACGCTCGCAAAGCCGGCATGCGGGGCCGACTGGCGTCGCCGTGATGCCCGCCCCTACCTTTGCGCCGATTGCCGTGCCGGGCAGGGCCGCGCCATAGACGATGTCGTCGCGAAAGCCGATGTCGCAGCCAAGCAGCAGCGCGGTGCGGCGCGGGCGCTCGGCGAATGCGCCCTGCGGCCCCTCCAGCGTTCGGGCGATGCACAGGAACTCGGCGCCGTCGGGCATTTCCACGGCCTCGACGAAGATCTGGCCGGGCTGGGTAAAGGCGACGTGCACGGGAAGCTTGGGACAGCCGCCGCCAAACCGGCTTTGCGGAAAGCCCTGGCTGCCGGCCTTGCGGAAGCGGTTTCCGGCATTGTCGACCTCCAGCATGAAGAAGGGCACGCCGGCGGCACCTTGCCGTTGCAGCATGGTCAGCCGGTTTGCCGCCTGTTCGAAGGAAACGCCAAAGCGCGAGCGCAGGACGTCGATGTCGTAGCGTGAGCGAACGGCCGCCGCGTGAAAGGGCTGATAGGGCATCATCAGCGCATGAGCGGCATAACGGCCGAGTTCGAAGCGGGCAAGGCGGCGCGCTTCGTCAGTGGCCAACCGCAGCGCCTGGATCTCGCCAGCGACAGCGACCGTCATGCGGATCAGGCAGGCTTCCATCGCCACTTCGCGCAACTGGTCGAACGGCGACAGGCGCTCCGACAGGAACAGGCGCTGCGAGTGGCGGTCGTAGCGCCGGCGCCAGTTCGGCATGGTGGCGACCGGCAGAACCTTGACCACGATGCCGTATTCGCGCTTCAGCCAGGCTTTCAAGGCGCCGAGCAGGTCATCGCCGGGTTCGAGCAGCGAGGTGAATGCCTCGGCCTCTTCCTCGAGCGAGGAAAAATGGTTCGGCCGCCGCTCGAAAATCTCGTGCACCTCGTCAACCGGCAGGCGGGCGCCGGAAAGCGCGGTGGCGCGTCCCTCGCGCGCCAGAAGCTCGTTGAGGTCGGACAGCCGCTCGGCCTGCTCGCGATAGGCGCGGAACAGTTTTATCACGGCGGCCGACGCATTGGGCGCTGCCTCGGCAAGCTCGATCAGTTCCTGGTCTCCCGGCAGTTCGCCGACCAGCAACGGATCGGTAAACACCTCCTTCAAGGCGGCGACCGAACCCCTTGCCTCGCCCTGGAGCTCATGCGGATCGACCTTGTAGACGGAGGCCAGTTTCAAGATCAGCTGCACCGTCAACGGCCGCTGGTTGCGCTCGATCAGGTTGAGGTAGGACGGCGAGATGCCGAGCCCCTCGGCCATCGCCGTCTGGGTCAGGCCCTTGGCGTTGCGGATGCGGCGAATACGCGGCCCGGCGAAAATCTTCTGATCAGCCATCGGTGTTCCTTGACACGATTTACAGCTTCGAGCGCCCCCGTTTCGACCACTGATTTTGACAACAGTTACAAATTTACCGCCGTTGCCTGTCAAACACAACACAGATTTTCCCTTATCTTCCCGCGTTTTCCCTGATTTTTCTGGTTCATTTCGCGCCGCAATGTAAATTCCGTCACATAGAAGCGCCCCGACAATTTGGCGTGCGGACATCGTAAAGAACCCATCGGAGTGAGAAATGACTGATTTTTACAACCTCGTCCCCTCGGCGCCTGAAGGTCGCTTCGACGGCATCGAACGCCCCTATTCGCCGGAAGACGTGAAGCGGCTGCGCGGTTCGGTGCAGATCAGGCAGAGCCTTGCCGAAATGGGGGCCAACCGGCTGTGGAAACTCATCCACGAGGAGGACTTCGTCAACGCATTGGGCGCCATGTCCGGCAACCAGGCGATGCAGCAGGTGCGTGCCGGGCTGAAGGCGATCTACCTGTCGGGCTGGCAGGTTGCCGCCGACGCCAACACCGCCTCGGCTATGTATCCGGACCAATCGCTCTATCCAGCTAATGCGGCGCCCGAACTGGTCAAGCGCATCAACCGCACGCTGCAGCGCGCCGACCAGATCGAGACCTCCGAAGGCAATGGGCTTTCGGTCGAGACCTGGTTCGCGCCGATCGTCGCCGACGCCGAAGCCGGCTTCGGTGGTCCGCTCAATGCCTTCGAGATCATGAAGGCGTTTATCGAGGCGGGTGCCGCCGGCGTCCACTATGAGGACCAGCTGGCGTCGGAGAAGAAGTGCGGCCATCTCGGCGGCAAGGTGCTGATCCCGACCGCCGCACATATCCGCAATCTCAACGCGGCGCGGCTCGCGGCCGACGTGATGGGTACGCCCACACTGGTCGTGGCGCGCACCGACGCGGAAGCGGCAAAGCTGCTGACCTCCGACATCGATGAGCGCGACCAGCCCTTCGTCGACTACGATGCCGGACGTACTGTGGAAGGCTTCTACCAGGTCAGGAACGGCATCGAGCCCTGCATCGCGCGGGCCATTGCCTATGCGCCCCACGCCGACCTGATCTGGTGCGAGACATCCAAGCCCGACCTGGCGCAGGCCAAGAAATTCGCCGAGGGCGTGCGCCGGCACCATCCGGGCAAGCTGCTCGCCTATAATTGCTCGCCATCGTTCAACTGGAAGAAGAACCTCGACGACGCAACGATCGCCAAATTCCAACGGGAACTGGGCGCCATGGGCTACAAGTTCCAGTTCATTACGCTGGCCGGTTTCCACCAGCTCAACTACGGCATGTTCGAACTCGCCCGCGGCTACAAGGCGCGGCAGATGGCGGCCTATTCCGAGTTGCAGGAAGCGGAATTCGCGGCGGAAGCCAATGGCTATACCGCGACCAAGCACCAGCGTGAGGTCGGCACCGGCTATTTCGACGCCGTCTCGATGGCGATCACCGGCGGCAAATCGTCGACCACCGCCATGCATGAATCGACCGAGCACGCGCAGTTCAAGCCAGCAGCGGAGTGAGTCCGCAAAGAAGACGACCAACAGAGGAACGCCCCTTGAGGGCAAGGACATAGGAGAAGACCAATGGCATCGATAAGCCGTGTCAAGGAACGGGCGGAAGAGCAATCGACCACGATGAGCGTCGACCAGCAGGCGACGATCCGCATGTTGGCCAACGATCTGCACAGGCTGAACCAGTCGGTGATGAAGGCGGTCGAGGCGGGCGTCTCGGTGGAACTGGTCCGCTCGGCAAGGCATCATGGCGGTGACGGCAATTGGGGCGATCTGCTGATCCCGGTAATCGTCACCCAGCAGAGCCATGGCTGACCGGAAATCGTCCACGCGGTCCTTTCACCTGCGCAATGTATGCGCAGGTGAATTTTATTTTTACGCACCGGAGCCATGGACAGAGCAGTACAGTACTGTTGCTTGAATCCACTGTTGTGGAAGACGCCCGCGAGCGTCTTTTATTTCGCCTTGACATGGGGTCCGATCTCACGCCAATTGTCCGCCGGATTCAACTCTGCATTGAAATAGGGGCGAACTTCTTGGCCGACTTGGGTGCCCAGTGAAGAGCGAGGGCGAGACCGCAAAGCACGTGAATCTGGGGACCCGGGATTCAAGCATCGAGACGATCCGCGATCCCTCGCGGGTGCTGGTTGTCGGGAAATCGCCGGTCAACCGGGTGGTGGTATCGAAGATTGTCGAGCGGTCCGGACTCAGGCCAATCTCGGAACCGCCTGACATAGCGGCGAAAACCTTGCGGACGCTGGTGCCTGGCGCGATTGTGCTCGATGGCGGCCCCGACAACAAGGACTGCGACAATCTGATTTCCGGCATCGAAACATTGCGCCGGGCTTCGGGCAAATCGCTTCCTCCCGTGATCCTGCTTTCAACCAAGAACGGCACGCCGGAGAGCCTTGGCTTGTCCAATGTCATCGATGCGGTGGTGGCCAAGCCGATCACGCCCGAACGGCTGCAACCGGTGATCGATCGCCTGATCAGCCGCTGAGGCAATTCCGGGAAAGTCGTGCAACGATTTTCTCTCCGAAATTATCCATGAAAGCAAATAATGGAAGTGGCGATCAGCCCGGCTTCGCGATGCTCTCAATCAGGTCAGGCAATTGGCCGAGATGCGGTATCTGGCGAAAACGCGGCTCGGCGACCGGCGCCTCGACATGTTCGAGCACCCAGGTCAGTTCGTGCGGCACATGGACGCCCCAGCCGCCGGCCTCGATGGCGGGGACCACGTCCGACTTCAGCGAATTGCCGACCATCATGCTGCTTGCCGGACCATCGCCATGGCGGCTGAAGAGGCGCGCATAGGTCGCGGCAGTCTTGTCGCTGACGATCTCGACCGCGTCGAACAGGTCACCCAGGCCGGACCCGGCCAGCTTGCGTTCCTGATCGAACAGATCGCCCTTGGTGATCAGTACGAGGCGGAAAGTGCCGGCGAGTTTCTCGACCGTCTCGCGCGCATGCGGCAGGGGCTCGATCGGGTGGCCCAGCATCTCGCGGCCGGCATCGAGAATCCCTGATATGACCGAGGCCGGCACGCGCCCTTCGGTGACCTCGATCGCGGTTTCGATCATCGAGAGCGTAAACCCCTTGATGCCGAAGCCATAGATCGCAAGGTTGCGCCGTTCGGCCTCCAGCAGTCGCGCCGAGATCTGCGCCTCCTCGCCATGATCGGCCAGCATGGCGGCAAAACGCTTTTCCGTCATGCGGAAGAACTGTTCGTTCTGCCAAAGTGTGTCGTCGGCATCGAAGCCGATCGTGGTCAGTTCGCTGCTGGTTCGCATCGCCGGCTTCTCGAGTGCGGAAGGACATCGAACCTAAGCCGACCGGCAGGCGGTTTTCAACCTGCACCGGCAATTGCCGGCGGCGAGTAGTGGGTCAGTTTGAAATTCCGACCCCGGCGATGGCCGCTGGCGTGACAGACAAGCTTTGGAAGATCAGCGACATCGTTGCGCTGATCGAAGCGAAGGAAGCCGAAAAGCCTCTGGTGCGCGGCCTTACAAAAAGCGGACAGTCTGATATATCCCGGTTGGCGGCCCGTAGCTCAGGGGAAGAGCGCCAGTCATATGTGCTGGAGGCCCCCGGTCGAGACGGGGCGGGTCCGCCACCGATTTCAAACTGACCCCCTACCCGACGGCGGCTCCCCTTCCCTTCCATCGCGCGGCACGGCTATACTCCGAAATCCGCAACCCAATCTGGTGAATGATGCCGCCTGCAAAAAAGGAAGTCCGTCCGTCGAGCCGCGGAGGACGGGCGCGCACGCCTGCCTTCGTGAAAAACCTGCGTGGTGTGAAGAACTGGAAGGAAGTCAGCGATTGGCTGGAATGGCGCGGCATCGAGGATATCGAATGCATCACACCTGATCAGGCCGGCGTGGCGCGCGGCAAGATGATGCCGTCGAAGAAATTCACCTCCAACACCTCACTGGCGCTGCCCTCGGCCGTCTTCATGACGACGATCTCGGGCGGCTATCCCGAAGACGGCAACGGCTTCCACTATCCCGAAGACGACGGCGACCTCAAGCTGATGCCGGACCTTTCGACGCTGACGGTGGTGCCGTGGGAAGAAGACCCGACGGCTGCCGTCATCTGCGACCTCGTCCATCAGGACGGCCGCTCGGTCGAGTTCACGCCCCGCAATGTGCTAAAGCGCGTCGTTGCCGCCTACGACAAGCTTGGGCTGAAGCCGGTGGTGGCGCCCGAGATCGAGTTCTACCTCGTGCGCAAGAATCCGGATCCGGACTATCCGTTGACCCCCCCCGTTGGGCGCTCGGGACGCGCTATCGGCGGCGGCGCCGGCTATTCGATCGCCGGCGTCAATGAGTTCGACGAACTGATCGACGACATCTACCATTTCTCCGAAAGCCAGGGGCTGGAGATCGACACGCTGATCCACGAAGAAGGCGCCGGCCAGCTCGAGATCAATCTGCGCCATGGCGACCCGATCGAGCTCGCCGACCAGGTGTTCATGTTCAAGCGCACCATTCGTGAAGCCGCGCTCAAGCATGAGATTTACGCCACCTTCATGGCCAAGCCGATCCAGGGCCAGCCGGGTTCGGCCATGCATATCCACCAGTCGATCGTCGACAAGAAGACGGGCAGGAACATCTTTTCGGCCGAGGACGGTTCGGAGACCGAGGATTTCTTCCATTTCATCGGCGGCATGCAAAAGCACGTGCCGAACGCGCTGGTGATGTTCGCGCCCTACGTCAACTCCTACCGGCGGCTGACGCAGGCGGCGTCTGCCCCCGTCAACAACAAATGGGGCTACGACAACCGCACCACGGCGTTCCGAGTGCCGCGTTCCGACCCCGCGGCGCGGCGCGTCGAAAACCGCATCCCGTCCTCCGACGCCAATCCCTATCTGGCCGTGGCGGCCTCGCTCGCCTGCGGGCTGATCGGCATCACCAAAAAGGTCAAGGCCGAGCCGCCGGTGCTGACGACCGCCAACGCGGACGAGATCGACCTGCCGCGCGGCCTGCTCGAAGCCGTCGACCTGTTCGAGGGCGACGAGGAACTCTGCGCGCTGCTGGGCAAGTCCTTCGCCGCCACCTACGCGGCGATCAAACGGGCGGAGTTCGAGACCTTCATGGAAGTGATCAGCCCGTGGGAGCGGGAATATTTGTTGCTGAATGTATAGGGGAGTAGGGGAGTAGGGGAAAAATGACGGAGAGAACGGGCTCCTACAAGGATCTGGTAGTCTGGCAACAAGCAATGGATCTTGCGGTGGCGGTTTACGGCGCGACTAGATCCTGGCCCAAGGAGGAGCTTTACGGACTGACCAGCCAAGTGCTGCGAGCCGCAACCTCGGTTCCGGCTAACATAGCTGAAGGCTATGGGAGAGAGGTGCGAGGTTCCTATCAGCAATTTCTCCGGATTGCTCAAGGCTCATTAAAAGAACTGGAGACTCAGCTTCTCATCGCCGAGCGTGTCGGTATCGCGCCGCGAACGACGGCGACCTCCTTGTTGGCAAGTACCGAAAGTGTAGGAAAGCTCCTTCGACTCCTAATCCGTAAGCTTGCAGCCGACTAGCTGTCCCTACTCCCCTACTCCCCTACTCCCCTACTCCCCTACTCCCCTATGAGTATCATGACTTATCAATCACCCATCTCTCCCGGCCGTTCCTGGTATGAGGATACGGCCGGGGCAAGGCCTGAGTACTCGGCGCTCGATGGCGATCGGACCTGCGACGTCGTTATCATCGGCGGCGGGTTTACCGGTCTGTCGGCAGCGGTTCATTTGGCCAAGGCTGGAGCGGCCGTGGTGCTGATCGAGGCGCATCGCTTCGGCGACGGTGCTTCCGGGCGCAATGGCGGCCAGCTTGGTACCGGACAGCGCGCCTGGGCGGAGGATTTGGAAGCCGAATACGGCCTCTATCGCGCCAAGGCGCTGTTCGATCTTGCCGAGGAGGCGAAGGCACATCTGCTCGAATTCGCCGCCACCAACCAGATCGACATCGACTACGCACCGGGTCAGCTCTCGGTCGCGCACAAGCCGCGCTATGTCGACGACTACAAAGCGCATGCCGAGATCATGGCCAACCGCTTCTCCTACCCGCATCTTTCTTTCATGGACAAGGCGGAGACGGCCGAGCGGCTGGGCTCGAGCGCCTATTTCGGCGGCACGCGCGACATTGGCACCGGCCACATCCATCCGATGAAACTGGTGATCGGCACGGCGCGGGTGGCGGCACAGGCGGGCGCGCATTTGTTCGAAGGAACGCCATCGACCGGCATCATTTCCGCCGGCGGCAAGGTCAGGGTTTCCACCCCACGAGGGACGATCTCGGCGCAAAAATGCCTGATCGCGGTCAACGCCTATGGCGGCACGCTCGAGCCGGTGAGTGCCGCGCACATCATGCCGATCGGATCCTTCATCGGCGCGACAGTGCCGCTGGGATCGGATTCGAACGTGTTGCCGGGGGGCGAATCGGTCGACGATTCCCGCTTCGTCGTGCGCTATTTCCGCAAATCCAGGGATGGCCGGCTGTTGTTCGGCGGACGCGAGGTCTATGGCGTCAACGATCCCAAGGATATCCACATCCACATTCGCCGCCAGATCGCGGAACTCTATCCGGCGCTGAGCGATGTCGAGATCACCCATGGCTGGGGCGGTTATGTCGGCATCACGGTGCCGAGGAAGCCGTTCGTGCGTGAAGTGATGCCCAATGTGATCTCGGCCGGCGGCTATTCCGGTCACGGCGTCATGCTGTCGAACTTCTTCGGCAAGCTCTATGCCGAAACCGTCACCGGCAACCGCGACCGGCTGAAACTGATCGAGGACCTGAAAATTCCGCCCTTTCCTGGCGGCCGCCGTTTCCGCGCGCCGCTGCTTTTCCTGGCGCTCAACTGGTTTGCGCTCAGGGACAGGATCTGATGCGTGTCTCCCAAAAGTGAGAGACGACATGCATCAACACAAAGACCCTAAAACGCGTTGCCTTGGTCCGTTTATACGCGACATGCTTCAGTCTGGCCCGGATTGCCGGTATCCCATGCGATCACGATCTCCTGTAATATTGTAATATCCATGTAACATTTGTTGCCCGGGGGACGCATTGCGGAATTGCCGCCAAAGGCGCAGAATCCCCGGTTATGGCGTACTGATGCCACAATCGCGGGCGAAGGGTCCGCATCTGGGCGAATTGTTCGGGGATTGTTGCGGGCCTGCCCGCGTTTTGGGACCGGTGCCGATCGAACGCATGATTTGCGACATTTGATCGAAAGAACACCGGCCCGCTCATGGAGGTGGCAAAAGTGATAGAGCCCTTCAGTTTCGGTGCTCCGGAACGTCGGCGCTTTGCCATGCAGTTCGGCTATGACATGCGCCCGTCATTTTGGCAGGGCGTGCGTTCGAACTCGCATCTGGTCATTGCCGCGGTCGGCACCGCCGCCTTGCTTGGCGTTGCCGCGGTGGCGCTGTGGCTGGCATTGCCAGCCAGCGAGAGGCAGGCAGCCGCCAATCCGGAGCAAAGCATTCCGACGATTCCGGTGAAGACGACGAAAGTTTCCACCTCTAGCACCACGGTGGCGGTTGCCGCCGTGACACCGCTGGTGGAGCACAAGCCCAGCCAGGTTTCACCGACCATGGCTGCCGCCCAGGCCGCCATTCCGGCACTCGCGGCCAATGATCCTCGCTGGACCGGCTCACAGGCGAAAGCCGCATCGGCTTCGCCCGACCAGGGGACGCCCCAGGCAGAGCAGGCCCAGGGCAAGCCGGCGACCGCGGCCGCATTCGCACAACCGTCGGCAAACAGCGATGCCGAGTCCGAACTTGCCAAGGTTGCCGCCCCCCAGGCGGCGGCGAATGGCGGCAAACCCGATGGCGCGCAGACCGCAGCTATCCCGGCTGTACAGCCGCAAGCGCCGGATGAGCAGCCGGCGGCCAGCCAGGATGACGATGGCCAGGCCAAGGCAAAACCACGCAAAGTGGGGGCGGCCGGCAACGGGCGTGTCCTGCGGGCAGTGACCATGCGGAGCGGGCCGAAGAAGAATGCGGCCGCCATCGGCACGGTGCCGGCCAGAACCTCGGTGCAGGTGATGAGTTGCAAGCAGTGGTGCCAGATCGTCTACAACGGCAAGACCGGCTGGATCTACAAGAGCTACATCAAGACCGGCGCGTAGCGGGCCTCCGCGCCAGGGTGCGCCGAGGCGGGCTTATGACGACCGGCCACCGAACACCCGCCGCAGCCGCTGCCATCTTCTGTCGCGCCTGCGTTGCCTGACGTGGTCGCGATGTTGCTCAAAGGGCACTTCGTACAGACCGCAAGTATCGCAGCCCTCCCGCTTGCCGCAGACAGGAACCCAGCATTTGACCTCATGCTTCCAGGCGAGCGCGATGCGCTCCAGGTGAAGGTTTGAAGAGCTTTTGATGAGGATCAATTCGCCCGGCACCGCCGTTCGCTTGATATGGTCCGAGACGTCCTTCGGCGTGCGAAGCTCGACAAACCGGCCGCCATCGCGATCAGCCTGGCTCGCCCGCGAGCGATGTGCATTGTCGCCGGTATAGATGACCTGATCCGCGATTTCCCGCGCGGTTCGATAGGCCTGGTCGTATTTCCTGGTCGAGCCGACATAGTCCGAAATCTGGCCAAGGACGATGCGCTTTCGAACGGCGGTGGCCTTGGTCATCATTTCCAGGGCGAGGTTGATGGAGTGCCAGGGCGCCTTGGCGGCATCGACGATGAATTGTGGACCGCCATCGGTGACAATCACGGCGCAGCGATTTGCCAATGGCTGGAAAGTCACCACCTGGGCGGCAACCTTATCCCAGGGAACGCCGAGTTCCAGCGCCGTCGCGACGGCGGCGGTGGTCGGCAGCCAGAAATGTTCGGCGGGAAATGGCGTTTCGAGTTGGAGCCGGCCTCCGCGCCAATCGATCGACAGCGCCAGCCGATCGGGATAAGCGGCATGAATATCGGTCACACGATAGTCGGCTCCTGCGGCAATGCCGAAAGTAACGACACGGCACCTGGCGCCGGCAGCCATGTCGGCCACATGGGGGTCGTCGGCATTGAGGACCGCGAGGCCATCCGGCCGCAGCGCCTCGACCAAGGCACGTTTTTCGACAGCGACGTTTTCCAGGGTCCTGAAACTGGCTACATGCTCGAGGCGAACCATGGTGACGACCGCCACATGTGGCTGCAGCATCTGCGCCATCGGCCGGATCGTATCGACGCCAAAAGCCCCAGCTTCGAAAACAACATAGTCGACCTCGCCGGCTTGCCGCATGCGTTTGTAGAGCGTGCCGACCAACGACTGCATGGTGTTGGCGAGGAAACGCGCATAGGTCGGCCGATGGGCGGCCAATATGTGCCCGAGCAGCGCCGTCACCGTAGATTTTCCCGAACTGCCGGTGACGCCGATGAAGGTCGCCTTGCTATTTGCCCGGGCGCGCCTGGCTCTATAAACCCTGGTGCGACGCCGCAGTCCTTCGCGTAGCTTACCCAATCCCGCGCCCATCAGGCCATCACCCCCTTGACCCTTTGAACACTAGGCCATGGGAACCCTATGTCAAACCCGGTCAGAAACGCTGTCGGTGCGGCCGATGCGCTTCAAACGCAGCGTCCGCCATCGACCTCCAGCGCTACCCCGGTGATGAAGGCGGCCTCGTCAGAGGCCAGCCAGAGTGCGGCGTTGGCGATGTCGAGCGGCGTCGACAGCCGCCCGAGCGGGATCGAGGCACGAAATGCCTCGCGAATCTGAGGCGTGTCGGCGCCCATGAATTTCTCCAGCATGCCGGTTTCTCCGGCGACCGGGCACAGACAGTTGACGCGAATGTTCTTCGGCGCGAGTTCCACCGCCATCGACTTGGTGGCGGTAATGGCCCAGCCCTTCGAGGCATTGTACCAGGTGAGGCCGGGCCGAGGCCGCAGGCCCGCGGTGGACGCCGTGGTCAGGATGACGCCGCCGCCCTGCCGCTCCATGATCGGTACGACGGCAAGCGCGGCATGGTAGATCGCCTTCATGTTGACCGACGTGATCAGATCGAAGGTTTCCTCGTCGACCTTGAGCATGTCGCCATTGCGATGGGTGAAGCCGGCATTGTTGACCATGATGTCGATGCGGCCGAAGGCGGTTTTGGCCGCATAGATCATCTCGTCGAACTCGGAGCGCAGCGAAACATCGGTCTGTGTCCAGATCGCCGCATCGCCGATTTCGCCGGCGACGCGTTCCGCCCCCTTGGCATTGAGATCGGCGACAACAACCTTGGCACCTTCTTGCGCGAAGCGCTTGGCCATGCCTTCGCCAAAGCCCGATGCCGCACCGGTGATGACGGCAACCTTGTTCTCAAGACGCATACGTTTACCGCTCCTTGGGTTCATCGCGCGGCTCGCACGAGAGGGCTGAAGGCCCAGCCGGTGCCGCGACAGATGCAGCGCCGATTCTCCCTTAGCTTTCGTCACATTCACGTTCTATGCTGCAGGTGCGAAAGCTTCCGGAGTCCTCGTTCACCGACAAGCCTCCGGCTGGCGCCAGTGTCAAGCGCACATGTGGGACCCAATCAATATCCAGCGATTGGTGCTCGATGTGACACCATGGCACTGGAAAATTTAAATCGATTAGAATATATCAGCCGCGTACTCGCGACCGGCGTCAAAGCGGACAGACCATGACCAGCCAGATCATCCCCGTCGACCCTTTCGACTTCATCATCTTCGGTGGCACCGGCGACCTGTCGGAACGCAAGCTCCTGCCGTCGCTCTACTACCGCCAGCGTGACCATCAATTCTCCGAGCCGACGCGCATCATCGGCACGTCGCGCTCGAAAATGAGCGACGAGGAATTCCAGGCCTTCGCCAAGCAGGCGATCTCGGAGCATGTCAAACCGGCCGACATCGACGCCAAGGAGTTGAAGACCTTCCTCGCCCGGCTTTCCTACGTCTCGGCCGATGCGACGAGCGGCGCGGGTTTCGACAAGCTGAAGAAGGTGATCGGCGAAAGCGACAGCATCCGCGCCTTCTACCTGGCCGTGGCGCCGGCGCTGTTCGGCGACATCTCGCACAAGCTCAAAGAGCACAATCTGATCACGCCGAATTCGCGCATCGTGCTGGAGAAGCCGATCGGCCGCGACCTAGCCTCGGCGCAGGCGCTCAACGACCTTGTCGGCGACGACTTCCACGAAAGCCAGATCTTCCGCATCGACCATTATCTCGGCAAGGAGACGGTGCAGAACCTGATGGCGCTGCGCTTTGCCAATGCACTGTACGAGCCGCTGTGGAACTCCGCCCATATCGACCACGTGCAGATCACCGTCGCCGAAACGGTGGGCCTGGAAGATCGCGTCACCTATTACGACAAGGCCGGCGCGCTGCGCGACATGGTGCAGAACCACATGCTGCAGCTGCTTTGCCTCGTCGCCATGGAGGCGCCGTCGTCGATGGACGCCGACGCCGTGCGCGACGAGAAGCTGAAAGTGCTGCGGGCGCTGAAGCGCATCAACGGCAACGAGGCGCCGAAGCACACCGTGCGCGGCCAATACCGCGCCGGAGCGTCGGCCGGCGGACCGGTGAAGGGCTATGTCGAGGAACTCGGCAAGGACAGCAACACCGAGACCTTCGTCGCCATCAAGGCCGAGATCGGCACTTGGCGCTGGGCTGGCGTTCCGTTTTACCTCAGGACCGGAAAGCGGCTGGCGACTCGGGTTTCGGAAATCGTCATCGAGTTCAAGCCGATTCCGCATTCGATCTTCGGCGACAGCGGCGCCGGGCCGATCTTCGCCAACCAGCTGGTCATCCGGCTGCAACCTGATGAAGGCGTCAAGCAGTTCATCATGATCAAGGATCCAGGCCCGGGCGGCATGCGGCTGCGCCAGATCTCGCTCGACATGAGCTTCGCGCAGTCTTTCGACGGCCGCGCGCCCGACGCCTATGAACGGCTGATCATGGATGTCATCCGGGGCAACCAGACGCTGTTCATGCGCCGCGACGAAGTGGAGGCGGCGTGGAAATGGATCGATCCGATCCAGAATGCCTGGGAAGGCGCCAAGCAGGAAGCACAGGGTTATACGGCAGGCACATGGGGCCCGTCGGCCTCGATAGCGCTGATCGAACGTGACGGGCGGACATGGCACGAGAGCAATTGAACAGCGCCAGCTATAACTGGAATGCCTTCCCCGACCGGCCGCAACTGGCCTCGGCGCTGGCTGCAAAGGTGGCCGATTGCCTAACGAGCGCGATCGACCGGCGCGGCACGGCGTTGCTGGCTGTCTCCGGCGGCACGACGCCGGCGAAATTTTTCGCCGCGCTGTCGACGACGCCGATTGCCTGGGACAAGGTCATCGTGACGCTGGTCGACGAACGTTTCGTGCCGGCCGCCTCGCCGCGATCCAATGCCGGGCTGGTTGCCGCAAACCTATTGCAGAACGCAGCGAAGGCCGCCCGTTTCGTTCCGCTCTACCACGAAGCCACCGGCATCGAGGATGCCGCGGCATCCGACGATGCGGCACTGCGATCCCTGCCCTGGCCGCTCGATGTCGTGATCCTCGGCATGGGGCCTGACGGCCACACCGCCTCGTTCTTTCCCGATGCCGACGGTCTGCCGAAGCTGCTCGACCCGGCCTCCGACAGGATCATCCTGCCCGTCCATGCGGCTAGCGCCGGAGAGCCTCGCCTGACCCTGACGCTCGCCCGCATCATCGATGCGGGTTTCCTCGCCTTGCACATAGAGGGTGAAGACAAGCGCACCGCCTTCGACAACGCCGTCGCGCCCGGACCGCGCAAGCCTATCCGCGCCGTGCTCGACGCATCGCCCAGGCCCGTGGAGGTTTTCTGGGCGCCCTGATTTCGAGTTTACAAGTGGTCCCGGCAATTGCGGGAGGATGTTTCCGGGACCTCGCCTGAAAGGACCTGATGCCATGACCGCAAGACGCGATATCGAAGCCATCACCGAGCGGATCCGCCAGCGCTCCAAAGCGGGCCGCGAGCGCTACCTCGGCCGTATCGCCGAAGCGTCGAACCAGACCGCCAACCGGTCGGTGCTGTCCTGCGGCAACCTTGCTCACGGCTTTGCGGTCTGCAGCCCCTCGGAAAAGCTGGCGCTCGGCGCCGACAAGGTGCCCAATCTCGGCATCATCACCTCCTACAACGACATGCTGTCGGCGCATCAGCCCTTCGAGACCTACCCGGCCCTGATCAAGGAGGCCGCGCGCGAGGCGGGCGGCCTCGCCCAGGTCGCCGGCGGCGTGCCGGCGATGTGCGATGGCGTGACGCAAGGCCAGCCCGGCATGGAGCTGTCGCTGTTCTCTCGCGACGTCATCGCCATGGCGGCCGCGATCGGCCTGTCGCACAACATGTTCGACGCCGCCGTCTATCTCGGCGTCTGCGACAAGATTGTGCCGGGGCTGGCGATCGCCGCGCTCACCTTCGGTCATCTGCCGGCGATTTTCGTTCCGGCTGGGCCGATGACGACAGGCCTGCCCAATGATGAGAAGGCCAAGGTCCGCCAGCTCTATGCCGAGGGCAAGGCAGGACGGGCCGAACTCCTGGAAGCCGAGTCCAAGTCGTATCATGGGCCCGGCACCTGCACCTTCTACGGGACGGCGAACTCCAACCAGATGCTGATGGAAATCATGGGCCTGCACACGCCGGGCGCGTCCTTCGTCAATCCAGGCACGCCATTGCGCGACGCCTTGACCCGCGAAGCGACGAAGCGGGCGCTGGCGATCACCGCGCTCGGCAATGCCTATACGCCGGTCGGGCGGATGATCGACGAACGTTCGTTCGTCAACGGCGTCGTCGGCCTGCATGCCACCGGCGGCTCGACCAACCACACCATCCACCTGATCGCCATGGCGGCGGCGGCCGGTATCACGCTGACCTGGCAGGATATTTCCGATCTCTCGGAAGCCGTGCCGCTGCTGGCGCGCGTCTATCCGAACGGGCTTGCCGACGTGAACCATTTCCACGCCGCGGGCGGGCTCGGCTTCTTGATCCGCGAACTGCTCGACGAAGGCGTCCTGCATGAGGACGTGCAGACGGTGTGGGGCGAAGGCTTGCGGCCCTATGCGGTCGAGGCAAAGCTCGGCGCCGACGGCAGCGTGGTGCGCGAGGCCTCGCCGCGCACCAGTGGCGACGAAAAGGTGCTGGCGCCGTTCAACAAGGCATTCCAGCCGACTGGCGGCCTCAAGGTGCTGTCAGGCAATCTTGGCCACGCGGTCATCAAGACCTCCGCCGTCAAGCCGGAGCGACGCATCATCGAGGCGCCGGCCAAGGTATTCGACAGCCAGCAGGGCCTGAACGATGCGTTCAAGGCGGGCACGCTGACCGGCGACTTCATCGCCGTCATCCGCTTCCAGGGACCGAAGGCCAACGGCATGCCGGAATTGCACAAGCTGACCACCGTGCTCGGCATTCTGCAGGACCGCGGCCAGCGCGTGGCGCTGGTCACGGACGGGCGCATGTCGGGCGCCTCCGGCAAGGTGCCGGCGGCGATCCATGTGACGCCGGAAGCGGTCGAGGAAGGACCGATCGCGCGGATTCATGACGGCGACGTCATCCGCCTCGATGCCGATGCCGGCACGCTGGAGGTGCTGGTGCCAGGAACCGAGTTCGCGCTGCGCCGTACCGCGGATGCCGACCTCATCGGCAATGAGTTCGGCTTCGGCCGCGAGCTTTTCGCGGGCTTGCGGCAGCTGGTGGGCCGAGCCGACCACGGCGCCAGCGCCTTCGGCACCGCCTGACGCATTCTGTCCGGCATGAAAAAGGGCGGTTCGGGGCCGCCCTTTTCGGCGTCTCAGCTCAATATTACTCGACCTTCAGCTCGTTCCGCTCGCCGGCCTTTATCGTGAAGGGCGTTTCCTTGTCGGCCTTGTCGGTGGTGAAGTTGGTCACCAGCACATAGTCGCCCGCCGCCAGCGTGGTCTGCATCTTGTCCCCATAGCCGTAGGTCACCTGCTTGCGCTCGCCCTGGATGTTCTTCTTCGCCTCATAGATCTTGAAGCCTTCCGCGCCTGGCGCGTCGACGGCCAGGACGCCCGCGTTCAGCGTCACGTTGACATCGGTCATCTGTCCGACCGTCACGCTGAAAGGCTGCTCGGTGGACACGGCCTGCACGTCGACGCCCATCACGTAGTCACCCGGCGGCAGGTCGAACTGGCTGTCGGCGCCGTAGGCGTAGGTGACCTGGTCACGGCTGCCGTCGAGCTTCTTGGCCGCCTTGTACACCTTCCAGGAAACGTCCGTTTCCGCCTTTTCCCCGCCCTGGGCGTAGAAGGCGTTGGCCTTGGCCTTGCCAACGCCGACGATAATGTCCTTGTCGACGATCTGGCCGGCAACAAGCTGCATCGTCTCGCTCGCCTCGCCGGCCCCAAGCTTCACGGTGATCTTGGTCTCGCCGACCGGCACGACGAATTTGACTTCGCCGTAGTTGGCGTCCGACGTCCCGCCGGGATAGGCGATGCTGATCTGCGCGTTGCGGTCGACCTCGGCGCCGGGCGCCGGGCGCGCATGAATGGATATCTCCGCCGCGTTGAGGTTGAGCGACAGCTCCGTTGCCTTGTCGGCCGTCAGCGAAACCTTCTGCTCGACCTTCGCGCCGCCGCTGCTGGCGACGACGATGTAGTTGCCAGCGGGAACGTGGAACTTGATGCCACTATAGCCGTAGTTGACATTGTCTCCACCGACACCCTTGGCGTCGTCCTTGAAGACTTCATAGTAGACGTCGGATTTCGGCGCCTCGCCGCCCTCCTTCAAGAACGCTTGCGGGATGAGATTGTAGTCGACCTCGGCTGCTTTCGGCACAGGCGCGGGCGCCGGTTCTGGGGCTGGCGCAGGGGCTGGCGCCGGCGCCGCGACGGTCTCGACCAGCGCTGCCTGCAGCGCCTTCTCGTCTGAGGCCTGGATGTACTTGCCGCCGGTGTTTTCGGCGAGGCACGAGATCTGCTTGCCTTCATCGGCGGTCAGGCCGAAGCCGACGACGTCGGCGGTGAAGTCGACGCCGGATGCCTTGAGTTCCTTGCCCAGCGCACAGGGGTCGCCACCACAGGTCTCGAGCCCATCCGTGATGAGGACGACGGTCGCCTTGTCCTCGGTGTATTTCAGCGCTTCGGCCGCCTGCTTGACGGCCGCCGTCAACGGCGTCTTGCCAAGGAATTTCAGGCTGTCGGCGGCCGCCGAGATGGCACTTGCCGAGCCAGCCTGGGGCGGCACGATGAGCTGGATGTCGTCACAGCTGCCCTTTTCGCGATGGCCGTAGGCCATGAAGCCGATCTCGTCGTCGCCGGGAACCGACTGGAGCACGGTCCTCAGCGATTCACGGGCGATTTCCAGCTTGGGCTTGCCGTCGATCTGCGCCCACATCGATCCCGACGCGTCGAGGATGATGATGACCTTGTTGGCGGCAAAGCCGAATGTCGTCATCGACAAAAGGAGGATCGCCGCAGCGACGCTCCGTGCAAGTCCCGCCATCGAAATCTCCTGAGTTAGCCCCCTCGTCGGCACGTGAAAGCTATTTGACGTGGCGTCGGGACACAAGCCCGCAGGCATGGCGCCGGCATGCCCGATCCAGCAAATCACTCAGTATGTGGTGCGGCGTTCTTCCGAGGGCGGGCGGCCAAACTGCAGTCGATAGCTCTGGGCAAAATAGGAATGCGAGGTGAAGCCGGTCGCGATCGCCACGTCGAGGATCGGCATGTTGGTCTGGCGCAGCAATTCGCGCGCCCGCTCCAGCCGCAGGCGCATATAGTAGCGGCCGGGCGTGACGTTGAGATGGCGCAGGAACAGCCGCTCCACCTGGCGCACCGAAAGGCCCGCCGACTTGGCGAGCTGTACCGCCGACAGCGGCTCGTCGAGATGGTCGGCCATCAGTTCGACGATGCGCCTGAGCTTCTCCGACTTGCCGGTCAGGTCGCGCTCCGGACCGACGCGCTGGCGGTCTCCCGCGGAGCGGATGCGCTCGTGCTGGAACTGGTTGGCGACGCCATTGGCGAGGTTGGAACCGAAATCGCCGCGCACGATCTCCAGCATCAGGTCGATCGACGTGGTGCCGCCGGCGCAGGTGTAGCGCTTGCGGTCGATCTCGAAGACATTGCCGGTGCAGTTGATGTCGGGAAAGCGCTCGACGAAGCCGGCGCGGTTTTCCCAATGGATGGTGCAGCGATAGCCTTCGAGCTGGCCGGCCTCGGCCAAGAGGTAGGATCCGACCGACAGCGCGCCGAGCGCGTTGCCGCGCCGGCCCCAGCTGCGCAAGGCCGCCAGAACCTTGCTCTTGCCCGGAAATTCCGTCGTCAGGCCGACCGAGACGAAGAGGATGTCGACCGGCGGCAGGTCGGCGACGGCATAGTCGATCTTGAGCGGCAGGCCGTTGGAAGCCATCACCGGGTCACCATCGGCCGACACCGTCGTCCAGCCATAGAAATCGCGGCCAAGCAGGCGGTTCGCCGACCGGAACGTGTCGATCGCCGCGGCCAGCGAGAACATGGAAAACTTGTCGACCAGCAGGAAGGCGAACTGCCGTCCGCCCTGAACGGGATCACTCGTGACCGGCCGTTCCGGGGAAATGGTGGGGTTCGGCAAAGCTGCGGCTTTCAGGGTCAACCCGGGCTCAGAAGGAGGGCCGCTTCAATCCGGCCGCAAGGTAGGCCGAAGCTAACGTATTGGCCATCAGCATGGCAATGGTCATCGGCCCGACACCGCCAGGCACCGGGGTGATGGCACCCGCCACCTTTGCCGCCTCGGCATAGGCGACGTCGCCGACCAGGCGCGACTTGCCCTCGCCCTTCTCGGGTGCGGGAATGCGGTTGATGCCGACGTCGATGACGGTGGCGCCGGGCTTCACCCAATCGCCCTTGACCATCTCGGGCCTGCCGACGGCGGCGACGAGGATGTCGGCGGTGCGGGCAAGCGCCGGCAGGTCCCTGGTGCGGCTGTGGGCGATGGTGACGGTGCAATTGGCGGCAAGCAGCAGATTGGCCATCGGTTTGCCAACGATGTTGGAGCGGCCGACGACGACGGCGTTGAGGCCGGACAGGTCCTTGCCGCGCACGCGCTCGATCAAAAGCATCGAGCCGGCGGGCGTGCAGGGAACGAAGGCCGTGTCGAGTTCACCGGTGCCGAGCTTGCCGACATTGATGAAATGAAAGCCGTCGACATCTTTCTGCGGCGCGATAGCCTGGATGATCTTGCCGGCATCGACATGGGCGGGCAGCGGAAGCTGGACCAGGATACCGTTGATTTCAGGGTCGGCGTTGAGCGCGGCGATGAGCTCGAGCAGTGCCGCTTCGGACGTCTCGGCCGGCAGCGTGTGCTGAAGCGAATGAAAGCCGCACTCCTTGGCGGTGCGGGATTTGGAAGCGACATAGACCTGGCTCGCCGGATCCTCGCCGACGATGACCACGGCCAAGCCGGGCTTGGCATTGCCCTTGGCGACCAGCTCGGCGGTCAAGGTCTTGACCGTTCGCACCACGTCTTCGGCAACGCTCTTTCCGTCAATCACTTCGGCCATGAACCAACCCTCAACATCGTTTCGCCCAACGCCGCTTCCGACAACACAATGCGGCGGTGGCACTCTGCAGCGCGGCATTGTCACGAAAATTCAAGCTCGCAATCCCGCCAAAGCGCCGTCCCATGCCGTTTACGCGAAACCGGCACGGTTTTGTTCGGCCTCCGCAGCGTATGTGGTGGCTCAGAAGTAGCGGCGACGGGTGCGGCTCTCGGTGAGTTCGCGGACCGCTTCGCGGAATTCGCGCAGGCTGGCGCGGATCTCGTCGACCGATGATTGCTCGCCACCCTCCTCGGCCTGGTCCGGCCTCGTATGCGGGGCGGTTGTATGGGCCGATGGCTGCGTAGGAGCGGGCTGTGGCGGGTACGGCATCGGCGCCGCATAAGGGCCCGCCATGTAGGGGTGGCCCGCCTGCGACCATGGCTGCGCCGGGGGATAGCCCAGCGGCTGCGCATAGGGAGAGGACAAGGGCGGAGCTGGATACAGCCCCTGTTGCGGCAAAAGGGGCGACGGCGAGGCCATCTGCCGCCCGTAGCCGGCATCGGGGCCTGGCTGGGAAGATGACCGCGAATAGTCCGGGCCGGCCGCCTGCGCCTGCCGAGGCGCGAAACCGGACTCCGGATAGGCTGGGAATATCGGCGCGTTGGCCAACCGTCCGTTGTCGGCAAAGGCGGCGAACTCGCTGGACATGTCGTCGTCGGCTTCGGTCGACGGCTTGCGGGACACGGTCTTGCGCAGTCTCGCCATGAGCGTGCCGATCCTGCCGGAGCCTTCGGCGGGCGCTGCCTCGGCCCGCGCGACCGGCGGCGGGGCGGGGGGCGGCGGCGGCACCGGCGCTGCCGGCATTGCTGGCGCGGGCGGAGGCTCCGGCCGGAATGACTGCTCCACGAGAGGCGCCCTGCTTTCACTTTCGTTGCGCGCATCCGCCTTGCGCTCACCCAGCTTGCGCTCGCGGCGTGAGCGCGAGCTTGCCGTTTCGCGCAGGCTGTCATAGGTCCCGCGCAAGGCGCCGAGACCGATACCGGCGCCAAAGCCAAGCAGCAGGCCGGCCAGTGCCACCAAGGCCCGCGAGGGTCCATTTGGCTCAAGTGGGGCTTGAGCGGAGGTGATCACGTTGATGTTGGTCGTGTTGATGCCGGTCTGTTCACCGGTCTCCTTGGCGCGCAAAAGATATTGTTCGTAGACGGAACGCTTGGCGGTGGCCTCACGCTCCAGTTCGCGCAGGGCGACCAGGTCGCTGTTGACGTCGCCGCTTTGGACCTTGGCCTGAGCCAGTCGGGAAGCGAGGTCTTGCTCGAGTTGGACCGCGCGCTTCAGGTCGACCTGCAGCGAAGAGGCAATGCGGCGCAATTCCCCCGCGATGCGCTCACGCGCGCCGGCAATCTGGGCATCGAGAGCCTGGAGTTCGGGATGGCGCGGCCCCAGCCTGACCGCGGCGCGATCGGCCTCCTGCTTCAGCGTCGCATATTGCGAGCGCAGATCGCTCATGGTGTTGGAGTTGATCTCCTCCGGCAAGGTGCCGGTCAGAACGGAATTGACGTCCACTGAACGCGCCGACGCCGCCCGGGCATTGAGTTCCAGCGTGCGGGCGCGGGCAACGGAGAGCTGCTCGTTGAGCTTCAGCATCTGATCGTCGCTGATCAGATGGCCTTGCGCGTCGACGAGACCGTGCGTGGCCCTGAAATCCTCGACCTTGCGTTCGGCCGCCTCGACGCCCTTGCGCAGATCATCGAGCTTGGAGGTCAATTCGTTCGTCGCGCGTCCAGCCATGTCGGACTGGTATTTGGCCGCCTCTTGCTGGAAAACGGTCCTCGTCGTATTGGCGATGAGGGCCGACTTCTCGCCATTCTGGGTTACGGCGCTGACGGAGATGACAAAGGTCTTCCCGGTGCGTTCGACCGACAGGCTCTTGGCCAGATTGCCGACAGCCAGCGCCTGGCGGCGAACCTCGTCGACGCCGCCCGGCCCATCGTTGCGTGACACGATCGAGCGGATAAGCGACACGACGCCGAGACCGCCCGAACCCTGGCCATTGAACTCCGGATCGTTGACGAGATTGAGGTTCTTGACCACCTGGTCGAGAACGGTGCCCGACGTTAGCATCTTGATCCGGGTTTCGACGACCGCCAACGCGGCATCGGGCTGCCCCACCGGTTGGGTGAGATCACGGTCGGAGAGCTTCAAGTCGCCGGGCTCGATGATCAGTTCGGTCGTGGCTTCGTATTTCTTCGGCATGGACAGGGCGATGGCAATGCCGAGCCCGGCGCCCAGTATCGTGGTCGCAACGATCAGCAGCTTCGACCTGGCAACACCGCGAACGACCAGCATCGGATCGATCAGCGGCTTCCATTGCTGGTCGTCCCCGCCATCGCCGGAGGATGCGCCCGCTTGGGTCGCGGGGCCGGAGCCTGATGCATCACGAGGCCGTTCGCCGCTGGAACGATCCGCATTGTCCACTCTTGCGCGCGACGCGACTGGCGGCAAATCAGCAACGGCGTCCTCATGTCGCGGGCGCCAGCCGCCGCCGGCTTCGTTCGCGACATGCTCTTCGCCAGGACGGTTATGTTCGGGGGCAGCGGCCGCCGGATTTGCCCGCGTCTCGCGCCGGGAACGGGCCAGCCGGTGGCGCGTGGCGGCATCCTCGCGCCATGAGGGGTCTCCTATCGACACCAGCGAGGCTTCATCCTCGCCGCGCACGGCCTGGCCAAGCGCCAGCAAGGAGCGCTCGCGCTTCCAGTCCTCACGGTTTTCCCTGTCGACCATGTCGTTGAGCTTTACTCTGGGCCGCTTGGCAGCGGCGGTCGGCCATTCGTTAAGCCACGCTAAACAGGCATAGGAAACAAAAGGTTAATTTCCGGCGGGCTATAGCTGGAATTCACGCTATGATTGCAATAATTTTAAACACAATCGAAAGCTTCAGAACGGCGCGTTAAACTTTCCAGCCTATGCATTTCCTTGACCTATGACTGAGGCCAGCGACATACCGCAAAGGCGGACCTTCGCGCGGATCGGCACCTTCCTGGCCGAACGACGGGGGCTGGTGCGCGACTATTTTTCAGCCATCAGCGGCGCCGGTGGGCGACTGGTGTTTTCACTCGCCTATTTCATCGCGCTCGCCAACACGCTCTCGATCGCTGAATTCGGCATGTTCGCCACCGCCTCGGCGGCCGGCGTCATGCTGTCGCGGATCCTGGCCTTCGGTTTCATTTCGGCACTCTATCGCACCGCCACCATCCGCCCCAATCTGATCGGCACCTTCACCGCGGGTTTCATGCTGCTCGGCGTCGCCTCGCTGCCGCTCTTGGCCGCCGCCTCCTTCGGCGTCTACCTGCTCTTCTTCGCCGGCACCGTGCCGCTGTCGGTATTTACGGCGATCGTCTTTGCCGAGGCGTTGCTGTGGCGGCCGGTGGAAGTGGCGCTGATCGTCAACAACGGACTGGGCAAATTCGGCCGTGCCGCCGTGCTGGCGATCCTGGCAACCGCGCTGAGGGCGCTCGGCGCGGTGCTTTTCATGTTCTCGGCACAGCACAGCATCTGGGCGTGGTCCTGGTTCTATATCGGCGCCAACACCGCCTCGCTGCTGCTCGCCTTCGGCTGGTTCTATCCGCGCCAGAGGCTGCGGCTGCGCATCGAGCTCTATCTGCGGCGGCTCGCCGATTCGATCTATGTCGCCGGCGCCGAGGTGTTGTTCTACCTGCAATCGGAATTCGACAAGCTGCTGGTGCTGGCGATCGGCGGCCCGCATCTGGCCGGCATCTATGCCATCATCATGCGGCTGGTCGACCTGACGGCGATCCCGATCCGCACCTTCTCGATGATGCTCGTGCAGCGCATGATGCGGGCTCCCGAACTCCTGTCGCGGCTGGCGGTCAAGAGCGGCATCGAGGGCGGTGTGTTCGCGGTCTCGACGGCGGCGCTCGCGGCGCTTGGCATCGTGCTGCATTTCTTCCCCAACGCGCTTGGCAAGAATGTCTCGGAAGCCGCGCCCCTGGTGGCGCTGGCGATCTGCGTTCCGGGATTGCGCAATCTGGTCGAATACCAGGCCGAGCTTCTGTTCGCGCGCGGCCAGACGCTGGTGCGGGCGCTCAATCTCGGCCTGCTCGCCGCGCTCAAGGCGCTGCTGCTGACCTATGTGCTGACGACCATTACCGATACATCCGATCTGGTGCTGTCGCTCAACATCGTCTTCCTGCTGCTTTATCTCGCGTCGATGCTGCTGACCTATTCGGCGCTGCGCAGACCGGCGAAGGCAATCTAGAACAAGTCAGCGATCAAGCCCGATCAGGCGGCGGATGCGGCCGATATCGGTACCGATGAAGGACTGCATGCCGATCGCCACCTGCTCCGGCGCCATGCCGGCGACGAAGCGGCGGAACTCGTCGTCCGACAGCGCCTCGCCCGTCCAGTGGACGCGGCAGAATTCCTCCGAACCGTGGAAGTGGCCGGCTCCGTCCAGCAGATCATCGACATAGCGGCCGTAGATCATGCATTCGGAGAATTTGCGCGCCGAGCCTATGACCTCGACCCAGTCCCGGCCATGGATCTCTTCAATCCGGCCGCACATGGCAAGCACCGTGTCCCGACGCCAGGCGATCAGCGTCGAGATGTAATCATGGGCCGATGTCCGGGACGGGTCGATGCCGAGTGCCGCACCGGCATTGCGCGACCACAGGCGGTGCTCGTCGTGGCCGTCATCGGCGAGCACGCCATCGCGACGGAACAGGCGCGCCTTCCCATCGTGCCAGAAGGCACCGCAATCGAACGCCTTCAGGAAAGCGACGTCGGAATCGCAGAAGATCAGGACGTCTTCCGCGGCGTGCGCCGCAATAGCGATCCGGCGCAGTTGCTGCACATGCCAGCCGCGCAGCGGCTGGGTCTTCAGGCTGAGCCAGACGCGCCGGCGAAACAGGCTGAGCGGATCGTCGAAGGCGCGCAGCCAGCGCGGCAAGAGGTCCCGTTCATTGACGACCGAGCGGCGGCTGGTCTCCAACTGACGGAAAAGCGCGAGGTCGCGATGTTCGACCAGAATGTAGTGGTGCGCGGCACCGGAGACGTGCCGGTCGAGCGTTTCGCACAGCAGGCGGCAGCGTTCGAAATCCGGGGCGTAGCTTGCCGTCACCACCGCTGCCGTCGGCGTTTTCGCCAACACGCCAGGGCCAGCCAGCGGGTCTGGGACGAAGCGCTTGTTCAACGAAACTCTCCGGGAGCATCCGTGACGGTCTCGGCACCCCGCGACCATTTCTGCTTGACGACGCGCCACAGGAACACGGGATTGCCGACCACATAGCGACGCCAGAGCCGGCCGGGCTCGACCGCCAGCCTGAACAGCCATTCCAGCCTCAGCCGGCGCATCCATAGCGGGGCGCGCGGCACCGAGCCGCTCAGGAAATCGAGCAACGCGCCGACCGCGACCGGCAGCGTGCAGTGGCGTTCGTCGATATGGCGCTCGATCCACAGCTCCTGGCGCGGCACGCCCATCGCGACCAGCAGCATGTCAGGCCGCAGTTTTGCGATCCGGTCGATGATCTCCGGCTCCTGTTCGGCGGAGAAATAGCCATCGTGAATGACCACGAAATCGTGCTGTACGGCAAGTGCCGCCAGCTTCGCCGACGCTGCTTCGGCGTTGACACGCGTCGCACCGAGCAACCCCACGGTCAGCCGCCTCTTGGAGGCCTGCAGGAAGGCCGGCACGAAATCGGTGCCGTTGAGATTGTCGGGAAACGGCGCCCCGTAGAGAAGCTTCGCGGCGAGATCGACGCCGATGCCGTCCGGCAGGATGAGGAAATCGTCGAGCGCCTCGGCGAAGACCGGGTCGGTATAGGCGATGTTGGCATTGTGGGCGTTGAGGAAGCTCACCTTGGTGAAGCGCTTCTCGGCTAGCAGGCGATTAAGCAGGGCGATCGCATCGTTCCACCGGATGGCGAGCACCGGGATGCCGAGGATCATTTTCAGACTGTCGAGCCCGAACGCGGCGCGGGCGGCGTGCATGTTCATGCGAACACCTCCTGCCGGACAGCGCCGATTTTTTCGAGGCCGACACGCACCGCGGCATCGAGCGCCTTGACCTGCTGGCAATGGAAGGCGCCGCCATCGACATCGTGGATATCGGCCGCGGCTGCCTCCAGTGACCGGGCGAAGCTGGCCGGGTCATCGGTGACCACGCAATTGACGGGGCGATGGTCGATGCCGCGCAGCGAGCGGCTGGTTGCGACCGAGGGCAGACCAAGCTCGAATGTCTCGATGGTCTTCAGCTGCACGCCGCTGCCCGCGGTGCTGATCAGCGGGATGACGGCCGCGCCACGGACGAAAGCCCTGGCGTCCGGGACACGGCCGACGAACTCGACCCCCGGATGCGCCGAGGTGACGCCGGAAGGCATGTGGCCCGCGATGCGGATACGGAAACCAGGCTTGAGATGCGGCACCACCTTGCCCAGGAACCAGTCGAGGCCGATGCGGTTCGGCTGCCAGGTCCAGGTGCCGATCAGGGCCGCGTCGCAGTCGATCGGACGTCGGCCTTTGGGGATTGGCGCCGTGGCGCCGGTGACCAGCGGCAGCACAGCCGAACGGTCATCCGAGGCGACACCGAGTGCCACGCGATCCTCCTCGGCCAACGTGAAGACGAAGCGCGCACGCCTGCAGAGGCGCTCTTCCACCAGCTTGAGCAGCCTTGCCTCGCGCCGGAACAGCAGGCGCTGGAAAATGCCGTCGGCGGCAACGGCGTTCTCGCGGGCCGAGAGATGCTCGACATTGTGGGCGACGAAGATCGAGGGCCGGTCCCCGAAGAGCTTTTCGAAAGCGCCGGCGAACTGCACGGAATTCAGCACATAGCCGTCGAACGGACCGGCTCGTTCGATGGCGGACTGAACATCGTGCTCGGACACCGCACGCAACTTGACCGACGCGAAGGTGAGGCCCGAAAATACTGCCTTGCCGAGCCAGGCGAGCTTTTGCAGCGGGGAAGCACTTTCGGTGCGCACGTCGATTTCACCAAGCACCACAGTATTTTCGGGATCCATCGCGACTTTCCCGGGCCAGGTGAAGCCGATCACCGTCACGCGCGCGCCGGCGCGCCGCAAGGCGGCGATGACCGCGGCGTTGGCGATCTCGTAGCCCGAGGCAAGAGCACCGTCGGGCACGATCGATGTGGCGAACAGCAGATGCATCTCACTATCCTGTGGTGTAGCCGGTAGCAAAGCGCGGTGAACCCTTGATTAAGCGAGCACGACCAACGTGCCAAAGCCCATGCCTGGCAGGCTTCTCCGTGCAAGGTGATTAACGAAACCTTATCACCGTGGTGCTACCAGAACGCGACTCACGACGCGGCTGGACACGGATGATCCCTTTGCCATTGGACGGTTCGGTATCGATCGCGGGACGGTCTCCCCGGCTCGACGTGGAGGCCGTCGAAGCGATCGTCACCTTGCCGACCTTCAAGCGGCCGCAACAGGTGCTGGAGACGCTGGCATCGCTGCGCGCGCAACAAACCGGCAGGCGCTTTGCCGTCATCGTCATGGAAAACGAAGCCGAGGCGCGGGAGGGCGCCAAGGCGGCGCTGCCGCTGTTCGAACGCGGCGAGATACCGGGCATGGTCATCATCGCGCACGAGCGCGGCAATTGCAGCGCCTATAATGCCGGCTGGCAGACGGCGATCCTGCATTTCCCGAACTTCCGGCATCTGCTGGTCATCGACGATGATGAACTCGCCGATCCGCAATGGCTGGAGCGGATGTGCGGCACTGCCGAAACGCTCGGCGCCGATATCGTTGGCGGCCCGCAAGTGCCCGTCTTTGCCGATCCCGCCCATGTGAAATGGGCCGGCCATCCTGTCTTCGCGCCGCCCTACCGGGAGACCGGGCGGGTGCCCGCGCTCTATTCGTCCGGCAATCTTCTGGTCGGGCGCGACGTGTTGACCGCCATGGGGCCGCCGTTCCTCGATCTCAGATTCAATTTCATGGGCGGCGGCGACGCCGACTTTCTCAGCCGGTCGGCGCAAAAGGGCTT
Source organism: Mesorhizobium sp. BH1-1-4 (assembly GCF_020165665.1). NCBI lineage: Bacteria > Pseudomonadati > Pseudomonadota > Alphaproteobacteria > Hyphomicrobiales > Phyllobacteriaceae > Mesorhizobium > Mesorhizobium sp. BH1-1-4. Next base: position 520,883 of record NZ_JAIUIN010000001.1, on the reverse strand, counting down.
CGTGCTGGGCTGGTGCGCCGAAGCCAAGGTGCGGGAGACGGTTCCGGCCCGGCGCGTCGAGGGCGACTGGATCCGCGCCCGCAGCCTGCGCAACGGTGTCATCTCGACACTGGTGGAAAAGAAGAAGCGCGCCGGCACGCCCTTCGGCGGTGCCAAGGTGTTCGCCAAGAGCCTGGCGCTGCTTGCCGCCTCGCCGCTTCGCGGCATCATGCGGCTGGCGCGGACCGGATCGCCGGCGATCGCGCTCTATCCCATCCATGTGGCGCTTGGCCGCGTGCTGGCCGAATTCGGATATGCCAATGAGCAATACCGCCAGCCTGAGAAAAACTGATCGCCCCCCGCTCAGCGCCGCATTCACGCGCGACGGCGTGGCGACCGCGATCGCCGCGCTGCTGTTCACCGTCATCATGGTGTCCTTCCGCCCGTTCCAGCCGGCCGGCGCCGAACTCACCGGCGACGGCGGCGACATCGTCAACCAGCTCGGCTTCGGCTCGCTCGGCGCTGTTTCGATCTTCGCGCTGACGGCTTTCGCCGATCCGCGCGTCGTGCGCTCGCTGCTCAGCCCGTCCTGGATACTGATGCTCGGCTTCTTCTTCCTGTCGGTGGTGCTGGCGACCGATCCGCCCTCGGCAATGCGCGCTGCGTCCTTCACCATGATCGGCATCCTGACGATGGCAACGATCCTGGCGCTGCCCCGCGACGCCGAGTCCTTTTCAAGGGTCATCGTCTTCACCGCCGTCGTGGTGATGGGCCTGTCCTATTTCGGCCTCATCGCCTTTCCGCACGAGGCGATGCACACGGCCGACTCGCAGGAGCCCGAACATGCCGGCCTGTGGCGCGGCGTGTTCACCCACAAGAACATCGCCGGACCTATCATGGCCTGCTTCAGTTTCGCCGGCCTCTATCTCTATCGGCGCGGTCAGCGCTGGTGGGGCGCTGGTATCTTCTGCGCGGCGATGATCTTCATGCTGCACACCGGCTCCAAGACCACCGCCGGGCTGGTGCCGTTCTCGATCCTGATCGTGATGTTCCCGAGCCTGATGGGCATGCGGCTCGGCACGCCGATCCTGTTTGCGCTGGCGGTCATCGCCACGGCGGTCGGCACGCTGGGCATCGTCTTCCTGCCGCCGGTCAAACATCTGGCGGCGATCTATTTTCCCGACATGACCTACACCGGCCGCACCACGCTGTGGGAGTTCGCCGGCTCGATGCTGGCGAAGAAACCGTGGACCGGCTACGGTTATGAGAGCTTCTGGGGCACGCCGCTGCTGTTCAACCAGGACCAGCCCTTCGACCGCCCGTGGGACATCAGGACCATCGTGCATGGCCATGACGGTTATCTCGACATCGCCGTGCTGATGGGCATCCCTGCCCTTTGCGTCGCCGTCTACACTTTCCTCATCGCGCCGCTGCGCGACTACATGCGCATTCCGCTGCGCAAGGAAAACATCTTTCTCGGCGATTTCTTCATGATGGTGGTGCTGTTCACCGCCCTCAACGCCTTTCTCGAAAGCTTCTTCTTCCATCGCGGCGATCCGGTCTGGCTGTTCTTCGTCTTCGGCGTGCTGGGCCTCAGGCAAGTGTCGCTGCGGCCGATCGCGGTGCGCGCGCCCGTGCAGCGATCCTGAGAGGGCTTCCCCGCCGATCCGCGAGCGTCTATGTCATGGCCTTTCCTTGGGGGGCTCTCGATGACGACCAGGCTTGTTCTCGCCGGCTGCGGCAATATGGGTTACGCCATGCTCTCGGGCTGGCTGAAATCCGGCAAGCTTGCACCCTCGGCGGTCTTCGTGGTCGAGCCCAATGAAGACCTGCGCCAGCGCGCGGCGGCCCTGGGCTGCGACACGGCGGCGGAAGCCGGAGCCATACCGGCGGACGCCGTGCCAGACCTCGTCGTCATCGCCGTGAAGCCGCAGGTGATCCGTGACGTCACCGCCGCCTACAAGCGCTTCGGCGACGGCCGCACCACATTTGTCAGCATTGCCGCCGGCACACCCTCCGCCACCTTCGAGGCGATCCTCGGCAACCGCGCGCCGATCGTGCGCTGCATGCCCAACACACCCGCCGCCATCGGCAAGGGCATGATGGTGGTCTATTCCAACCCCCTCGTTTCCGACGACGCCAAGCGCCTCGTCGCGGATCTTTTATCGGCGAGCGGCGAAGTGACCACCATCGACGACGAAGGCCTGATGGACGCGGTGACCGCCGTGTCCGGATCGGGGCCGGCCTACATCTTCCATTTCATCGAGGCGCTGACCGTGGCCGCCGAGAAGGCCGGCCTGCCGGCGGCGACCGCCAAGCTGCTTGCCATGCAGACCGTCTACGGCGCCGCGTCGCTTGCGGCGGAAAGCCGTGAGGATCCGGGCGTGCTACGCCAGCAGGTGACCAGCCCCAACGGCACGACGGCGGCCGCGCTTGGCGTGCTGATGGGCGAGGACCGGCTGACCAACCTGCTCACGCAAGCGGTGGAAGCGGCGCGGCTAAGGTCGATCGAACTGGGAAAATGAACCGCGCCGCTTCGTGAGACGTCATGACAGCAGGAAACCGACGCGCCCCTGTTCGCCGTGGAGTCCGCGTCAGCGCGGCTGAGTTCTAGACCATAGGGTCGGGGAAGCAGAGCTCAAGCCAGATCGGTATGGGAAAAGTCTTCGCCTTTGTAGAGCAAAGGCATTCCACGGCTTTTTGCCGATGCATATGACAGGCAGTCGGCGAGATTGAGCTGAGCCGGATGGCCGCGACCTTTGCCATAGTCCGAAAAGGCCTGGATCGCGAGCTTGGCATCACCGCTTTCGATCGGAAGCACCTCGATTGCGGCCTCGCGCAGGAAATCTTCTATCGCCTTTTCAGCGAAGAGCGGCTCCACCACCAACTTCGATGAAAGCCGCATCGCAGCTTCAAGCACGACCAGCGGAGATGTTACCCGTATCGAGGCCTGCCCGATCCGGCGGCTCCATTCGGCGGCGTCTTCCTCTCCGGCGAGGACGGCGATCACCACCGAGGTGTCGATGAACATCAGGAATGTCCCCACATCTCGTCGATCTCATCCTTGGTCAAATCCCTGCCGCCGCTTCCGCCTTTGGCCTTCAGGTCGTTCGCGATGGCGGCCAGTCGCTCAGCCAGCGGAACCTGTTCGCGTTCGCGTTCAAGCTCGGATTCGAGCGCTTCGATCACCGCCTCCGTCATTGAAATCTTTCGCTTTTCGGCAAGCTGCCGGGCGAGATCACGGGCGCGCGGGTCTCTGATCTGGAGATTCATTTTGGAAGCCTCCGGGCCGTTGTCACTACAATATAGTGAACTTGTCATGACAAGACCAGAGAGGCCGGCCTGCCAAATGCAATTTTAGGCCCCGTACAGAAGCTCATCCTGCAGCTTGCGCAAGGCGAACAGCCTGGTCGTCTGGTCGGGCGCGGCATTGTCGGCCGTCAGCAAATCGCCTTTCCTGACCGGCTTCAACACCTTGCCGCCCTCGAGCAGGCCGACCGGGACGGCGCGCTGGGCGCGGGCTTCGCCGACGGTCATGGTCCAGGAGCGATAACACGTCTCGCCGACCGCATCGAAGGTCTCGCCGGCCACGAGATCGCGCTTGGCGACCGCGCAGACCTCGGCGACCGGCCTCGGCAGCGGCACCATGTCGGGCTTGCCGAACAGCACGATGCGGGCTGCGGTGAGCGGCACTTCCAGCGACGTCAAATGGTAGGGCCGGAACAGGCTGTAATAAGGGCCGTGGCCGATATGCAGGTCGTCCATGCGCTCGATAATGCGTGGATGCGTCGCCTCGACGATGACGAAGACGCCGGGCGCGACACCCTTGCCGATGGTGTAGTCGACGACACCCTTCTTCAGCAGGAGGCCGCCGTCTTGGCGCGGGATCAACACCTTGACGAGGTCGTCGCGGTCGGCCTTCGGACCATGCATGCCGGGCACGTCGGGCACCAGTCCGGTGGCGTTGGCGATGGCGCACATCTCGACCATGGTCTTGGAGCCGTCGACGAACTCGACCAGCATGCGCGGGTTCATGTTGCGGCGGATCGCTTCCTCGCGATAGTCGTCGGGCACGGCATCGTGGTTGAGCGGGTTGTTCTTGCCCTTGCCGGCCGAGACGATGGTCAGGCCGAGGGCGGACGCGAACTCGATCAGTTCCATGCAACTCGACGGCTCGTCGCCGGCGCCGACCGAATAGACGACGCCGAGCCGGTCGGCCTGCTGTTTGAGGTAGCAGCCGATGGTGACGTCGGCCTCGACATTCATCATGACCAGATGCTTGCCATGCTCCATCGCCATGAGGTCGAAATCGGCGGCGACGCCGGGTTTTCCCGTGGCGTCGATGACGACGTCGATCAGTGGATTGGTGACCAGCATCTCATTCGAGGTGATGGCTATTTTTCCCGCCTCTATCGCCGCGGTGACTGTCGACGCGGCGTCGGCCTCGACCGCCATCCCTTCGTCACCATAGGCGATACGGATGGCGTCGCGCGCGGTGTGCGGGCGGCGCGTCGAGACTGCGCAGACCGCGATGCCCGGCATCAGCATGCCTTGCGTGACAAGGTCGGTGCCCATCTCGCCGGAGCCGATGACGCCGATGCGCACGGGGCGGCCCTCGGCCGCGCGTCTGGCGAGATCGCGGGCAAGTCCGGTCAAGGCCACATTGGTCATGCAGGGGATGTCCACAGCTTCTTGATTTGGGGCCGAATTAGCAGGGACGGGTCCGCTGTGCCAATGAAACCGCTCGCGGCCGGCGATTTCCAACGGAAACGCCGGGAAAAGCTGCATTCGCCGCGAATTATTGGCCCAAAGGGTTGCCAATTGACATTGCCGTGAACAGCCCCAATAAAACATTCGTTTGCTAACAAAGGCAAATGTTCATTCCGACAGCCTGTTCGGACGAGCATTCCGCCTCTCGTTAGGTAGGGGAGGCCTTTGCGCCAAGGCGGCAAAGGCGTTGACGAGATCAACGGAGCATCTTCGGGCAGAGCCCGCGGCTCCAGGGGAGGAAGAATGGATACTCTACTTGCTGGCCTCAAGGGGGCCATCGACACGCTCGGCGCGACAGTCCTGCTGCCGATCGTCATTTTCATCATTGCCGTGGTTTTGGGCGCCAAGGTCAGCAAGGCCTTTCGCGCCGCCGTGACCATCGGCGTCGCCTTCATCGGTATCAACCTCGTGCTTGGCCTGATGTTCACGTCGATCGGCGACGTGGCCAAGGCCATTGTCACCAACACCGGCATCCATCGCGACATCATCGATGTCGGCTGGCCTTCGGCGGCGGCGATCGCCTTCGGCTCGTCGGTCGGGCTTTGGGTCATCCCGGTCGGCATTCTGGTCAACATCGTGCTGCTTTTGACGCGCATGACACGCACGCTCAATGTCGACGTCTGGAATTTCTGGCACTTCGCCTTCGTCGGTTCGCTTGTCGTTGCCGCCACCGACAATCTGGCCTACGGCATTGCGATCGCGGCGCTCGTTGCAGCGCTGTCGCTGCTTTTCGCCGACTGGTCGGCGCGCGCGGTGCAGCAGTTCTACGGCGTGCCCGGCATCTCGGTGCCGCACCTCGCCTCGGCGCAGATCCTGCCGATCGCCATCATCCTGAACTGGATCATGGACCGCATTCCCGGCATCAACCGCATCAACATCAACACCGAAACCATCGAACGCCGCTTCGGCGTGTTCGGTGAACCGGTCGTGCTCGGCCTGATCATCGGCCTCGTGCTCGGCGCCATCGCCTTCTACAATGCCGGCGATCTCGGCACGGTACTGGCCAAGGTGCTGGGCACCGGCATGACGCTGGCGGCGGTCATGCTGCTGTTGCCGCGTATGGTCAAGATCCTGATGGAAGGCCTGCTTCCGGTTTCCGACGCGGCGCAGGAATTCGTGCGCAAGCGCACCGGCGACCGCGAGCTTCTCGTCGGCCTCGATTCGGCGATCCTGATCGGCCATCCCGCCGCGATCTCGTCGTCGCTGATCCTGGTGCCGATCGCGATCATCCTGTCGGTGATCCTGCCGGGCAACCGCGTCATCCTGTTCGCCGACCTGGCGGTCATCCCGTTCATCGTCGCCATGACCGCGCCGCTGGTCAAAGGCAATGTGTTCCGCATGGTGGTGATTGGCACGGTGACCTTGGCGATCGGTTTCTATGTCGCCAACGCGCTGGCTCCATTGTTCACCAGCGCGGCCGTCGCATCGGGCTTCAAGCTGCCGGCGGATGCGCTGCAGATCACCTCGGTGGTCGACGGCTTCCTGTGGGTTCCCTACGTGATCATCGAGGCGATCCAAGGGCTTGGGCTTGCTGGCATCATCCTCATCGCGGTGGTCATAGCTGCCCTGTTCGTGCTCTATCGCCGCAATACGCTTGGCTGGGAGCGGGCGGCGGGCGCCGAGGACGAGCCTGCCGAAGGCACGGCCTGACCCTTCATCGCGCCTCAATTTGAAACGATCGTGCGCCCTTCGCGGGCGCACGATTCATAACGGAGCAGAACATGTCCGACAGCCTCATGCAGCTTCTGGATCCCGATGCCATCGTGCTCGGATCGGATGCCTCGACCAATGAGGAGATCATCCGCATCCTCGCCGGCCGGCTCGAGGCTCTCGGCTATGTCAAAAGCTCCTATGCCGACGCGGTGGTGCGCCGCGAAATGACCATCCCGACGGGACTGCCGCTGGAACGCGCCGACAATGTCGCGGTGCCGCACACCGATCCCGAGCATGTGCTGAAGCCCGGCATCGCGATGGGCACGCTGATAAAGCCGGTGATCTTCGCCAACATGGAAGATCCCGACGAGAAGCTGCCGGTCGGCTTCGTCTTCCTGCTTGCCATCAATGACAAGGACAAGCAGATTGAAGCGCTGCAGTCCGTCATGGCCACCATCCAGAACCCCGATGCATTGGACGGCTTGAGGTCGGCCAGGAACCTCGACGACGTGCGTGCCGTGCTCGGCTGATAACCCAAGGAGGAGCAGCAAATGTCCAAACAGAAAACAATTCTCTTTGCCTGCGGCACCGGCATCGCCACCTCGACGGCGGTCAACGTTGCCGTCACCGAGGCGATGAAGAAGCGCGGCCTTACCTTCAACGCGCAACAGGCCAAGGCGACCGAAGTGCCGGGGCTGGCCGACAGTGTCGACTTCATCGTCTCCACGACCCCGATCTCGGCTTCGGTGACCAAGCCGGTCATCAAGGGCCTCGCCTTCCTCACCGGCATCGGCAAGGACAAGGTGCTTGACGAGATCGAGGCGCAGCTGCGCAAGTAGGTCGCGGACGACGCGGCCTTGCCGAGGGTGACTCAGACCACCCTGACGTAGCTCGTCATGCCCGATTTCTGGTGCTCGATGATGTGGCAATGCAGCAGCCAGTCACCGGGATTGTCGGCGACGAAGCCCAGGCTCACCTTCTCGTTCGGCTGGATAAGGTAGGTGTCCGAAATCAACGGCTGCACCGGACGCGTCGATGACGACAGCACCTTGAAGCTCATGCCGTGCAGATGCATCGGGTGCGATTGCGGCGTCAGGTTCTCCATGTCGATGATGTAACTCCTGCCGAGCTTCAGTTCGGCCAAAGGCGCCGTCGGGTCCGGCGTATCGCCTGGCCACGGCACTTTGTTGATGGCCCAGAAACTGTAGCCGAGCGAACCGCAGATGCCGTCGCTGGGGATGTTTTCGGCTGTAGCGCTTAGCGCCAGTGAAATATGCTGGGCAGTGCTGAGATCGACCTCGGCCACCGGATTGACCTCCAGCGGTGCTAGGTCGCGACTATCCCGCTTCAGCGAATTGCCTGTGGCGCGCAGCGTCGCGAGCACCTTGGGCTTGGTGCCCCTGACGTCGCGCAGGCTGACGATCGCGCCCTCCTCGTCCGGCATGCGGATGGCGAGTTCCATGCGTTGCCCGGGCCCAAGCAGCAAGGCGTCGGGCGAAAAGCGTTGCGGCACCGGATTGCCGTCCAGCGCCATCACCATTGCTTCGGCCCCGTCGACGCGAAAGGCATAGATGCGGGTGACGTCAGTAATGGCGACGCGCAGACGCGCCAGCCCGCCGGCCGGCGCATCGTATCGCGGCTGGTCTAGCCAGTTGGCGGTGCGCACCGTGCCGTAAGTGCCGGTTCTCGCCGCATCGCGCGGCCGGAACTGGTCGATGAACTGGGCGTCGTCGCCAAGGCGCCAGTCGCGCAGGTTGAGGACCACTTCGGCATCGAATTTCGGATCTTTCGGGTTTTCGACCACGATCACGCCGGTCAGGCCGTGGCCCATCTGCTCAAGCGTATTGCAGTGCGGATGGTACCAGAAGGTGCCGGCGTCCGGCGGGGTGAAGGCGTAGTCGAAATGGTCGCCGGTATAGACATAGGGCTGCACCAGGAACGGCACGCCATCCATCTTGTTCGGCACGCGGATGCCGTGCCAGTGGATGGTCGTCGGATCGTCTATGGCGTTGACCAGGCGCGCGGCGAAGGGTTCGCCTTTCTTCATCCTGATCACCGGCGGCATCCCGGCATTGCCATAGGTCAGCACATTGTTGGTCTGGCCACCGTCCATCAGCTTGGCCGCGATTTTCGCCGTTCGCAGCTCTATCGGCTCAGGCGTCGCGGCGAAGCCGCCCAGCCGGCCCATGGCGGCGAGCCCGACGCCGCTCGCACCGGCAACCGCGGCAGTCTTGAGCAGTCCGCGGCGGGTAAATACGGTCATGTCGCACTCCAACGGAAAAGCTGACTGTCCTGCGCAGCTTTGCCGTAATAGCCGGACTGGCATGCGTTTGCCAACGCTGCCGGTCGCGACGGCCCCTCGCCGTCAGTGCAACGCGGCCAGCAGTGCCCGTGCCGGGACGCATTCTGGACGATGGCCGCCGATCGGTGGCCTTGTGGCGGGTCTATGCCGGATCCACGCTCGCCAGGAAGCGGGCGAAGATCGGGTTGAAGCGGTCGGGTGAATCCCAGAACGGCGCGTGGCCCGATTTGTCAAGCAGATGCGACTTGCCTTCCCACAAATTGGAAAACTTGACCGCCGCGACGAAATCGGTGTTGACGAACGGTTCGTCGATGCCGTTGAGCACGCCGATCGGCGGCGTCTTGCCGGCGACGATCTCGCGCTGGTTGCGGCCGGTGCCGGCGGCGAATTTCTCGAACATCAGGCGCCGCGCCCGCCCGTCGGTGCGCGCCACCGTGTCGATCAGGAACGGCTCGAACGGCACGCCGCAGGTGCTGCGCGCATAGGCCTCGACATCGTCGGCGCTGAAGGTTTCCTGCCCGGCAAGGTGCATATGAGGACTCTGCTTGAAACCGTTGCCGACCTCCTTTGGCGATACCGGCGGGGTGCCCGTGATCATCAGGCCAAGCAGGCCGGGATAACGGTCGATCATCTCCAGCCCGATATGGCCGCCGAGCGACCAGCCGAAGACGATGGCCTTGCCGACCCCGAGCAATCCCAACACTTCGGTCATCGCATCGGCGTAGCCTTCCATGCTGTAGGAGCGATCGGGATCGATGGCGTCGCCGGATGCGCCGTGGCCGGGCAGATCGGGAGCGATCATGTGGTAGCGGTCGCCCAGCGGGCTCTCGAGCTGGTTGCGGAAGACCGCGCTTGACGACGAATTGCCGTGGATCAGCAGCACGGCGGTGCCTTTGCCGTCGGTCTCGCGAACGGCGATCTTGCCGTGGCTGGTTTCAAGGGTCTTCTGCGAGGTCGTCATGGTCCGCTCCGTCTGGAATTGCCTTGTTTTAGTGCAGATGCGCAGCAAAGCTGCCATGGCTTCTATACCTTTGCGGGAACCGTCTTCCCGGTCAGGTTGCGTTGAAAAATCCTTTTCAAATAAGAACAATTATGCGTAGATTGTCAATTATCCAACTCCCGATGAACGGGAGGAAAACAGGGAACGGCACGATGAAATCCAAATCCGCAGGCAACAGAATCCGCCACATGCTGATGAGCACGGCTCTCATCGCGGCGTTCGCCACGGCAAGCGCCCCCGCTTTCGCCGATGTCGTCAAGATCGGCCTGCTGGCGCCGATCACCGGCCCGGCCGCGGCCGACGGCCAGGAGTTCCAGCGCGGCGTGCAGATGGCGATCGACGAGGCAAACGCGGCCGGCGGCGTTGCCGGCAACACGTTCGAACTGGTGGTCGGCGACGTCAAGGATCAGTCGGCCGGCAACGTCACCAGCGCGGTCGAGCGCCTGCTCGGCGATCCTGGTGTGCAGTTCATGCTCACCGGCTACGCCAGCCTGACCAATTTCGAGATCGACAACATGGCCGAGGCCGAGATGCCCTACATGCTGGCGGCCACCTCGCAGCAGACCAGGGACATCATCGCCCCGAACCCCGACAAATACATGTGCTGCTGGTCGCTGACGCCGTCCTTCGACGCCTACAACACCGACGTCACCCTGTTCGTCGAGAAGCTCGCGGCGGACGGCAAGATCACCTTGCCGACCAAGAAGGTCGCCATCATCTCCTCCGACAATGCCTATTCGAAGACCATCTCGGAAGGCATGAAGAAGACCTTCAAGGAGAAGGGCTGGACCATCACCGTCGACGAGATCGTGCCGTTCGGCGAGGTCACCGACTGGCGTTCGATCCTCGCCAAGGTGCGCGAGAACGTTCCCGACGTCATCATCAACACCGACTATCTGCCGGGCAATTCGGCATCGTTCCTGAACCAGTTCCTCGAGCAGCCGACCAAGAGCCTGGTCTTCCTGCAATATGCGCCGAGCGTTCCGGAATTCGTCGAACTGACCGGCAAGAAGTCGAACGGCGTCATCTACAATCTTCTCGGCGGCGCGCTGACCACACCTAAGAACCCGCGTGCCGACGAGGTAGCGGCCAAGTTCAAGGCGAAATACGGCGTCGAGAGCGGCACCTACGGCGTCGGCCTCTACGAAATGACCAATGTCTATTTCGACGCGGTCAAGAAAGTCGGCGGCGCATCCGACCATGCGGCGATCATGAAGGCGCTGTCGGAGACCGACAAGCAGGTTGCGGAAGGCCGGCTGAAATTCGACCCGGCCACGCACCTCGCCACCCAGGGCGACGATTATATCCCGATCACCTTCTTCCAGATCTGGGATGGCCAGCGCACGTTGATCTCGCCGGAGAAATACGCCACCGGCGCCTTCAAGCCGCAGCCGTGGATGCAATAGGCTAATGGCATTGCTTGAACTGGACGACGTGTCGAAGGCCTTCGGTTCGCTGAAGGCCGTCGATGGCGTGTCGTTCAAGGTCGAGGCCGGCGAAATCTTCGGTATCGCCGGCCCGAACGGCAGCGGCAAGAGCACGCTGTTCAACATCATCACCGGCATCCCGTTCGGGCCGGACAGGGGCAACATCCGCTTTGACGGGACCGCCATCAACGGCAAGCCGGGGCATGCCATCGCGCGCCTTGGCCTTGCTCGCACCTTTCAGCGCGAGACCAGTTTCGACGGGCTGACCGTGTTCGAGAACGCGCTGATCGGCGCGAGCTATGGCAAGCAAGAGAAGACGGCCGCGGCGGCCCGTGACGGCGCTGCCGAGGCGCTGGAATTCGTCGGTCTGGGATCAGCGTCGTTCGGGCGGCTGGCCGGCGAGCTTTCGGTCTTCGAACGCAAATGCCTGATGCTTGCCACCGCGATCGCCATGCAGCCCCGCATGCTTTTGCTCGATGAGCCGGCGTCGAGCCTGACCAAGCCCGAGATCGAGACGTCGATCGGTCTGATCCGCCGCACCGCAGAGCGCGGCATCACCATTCTCCTGATCGAACATGTGCTGACCTTCCTGATGAGCCTGTCGCGGCATCTGCTGGTGCTCAACAATGGCCGCGTGCTTGCCGCCGGCGAGCCGGAGAGCGTGATCGCCGACCCGCGCGTCATCGAGGCCTATCTCGGAACCCGGAGGACGGTGGCGTGAGCCCTATTCTCACCGTCGAAGGCATCACCGCCGGCTATGGCCGCGTCACCGTGCTGCACGACATTTCGCTGGAGGCCGGGCGCTTCGGCAATGTCGGCCTGTTCGGGCCGAACGGCCATGGCAAGACGACCTTGTTGCGCGCCATCTCCGGGCTGCTGCAGCCCAAAAGCGGCCGCATCCAATTCGACGGACAGGACATATCGGGGCTCAGCGCCCGGGCCATCGTCGGCACCGGCCTGATCCATGTGCCGCAGGGCAACCGGCTGTTTCCCGACCTCTCCATCGCCGACTGCATGGCGCTGGGCGCCTATTCGCCGCGCGCCCGCCCGCATGAGGCGGAGAACCGCGAGAAGGTGGTCAAGCTGTTCCCCAAACTCGCCGAACGCTGGCGCCAGCGCGTGCGCACGCTGTCGGGCGGCGAGCGCCAGATGGTGTCGATCGGTACCGCACTGATGAGCCATCCGCGCCTGCTGATCCTCGACGAGCCGACGCTTGGGCTGGCGCCCAAGATCAAGGACGAGCTCTGCGCCTCCGTCATGGACATTTCGCGCGGCGGCGTGCCGCTCATCGTCGTCGAGCAGGACATCGAATTCCTGCTGGAGCTGACGCAGCAACTCTACCTCGTCAATCACGGCGCGGTGGCAACCGAGATCAAGCCGGGCGAAAGCCTCGACCACGGCGAGATCATGTCGATGTATTTTGGCCACTAGGATTCTAAGATGAGCGCATTGGCGGAAATCCTGTTCGGCGGTCTGTTCCAGGGCTCGCTCTACGCCATGATGGCGGTCGGGCTGGCCCTGGTCTGGACGACGATCGGCGTGTTCAACTTCAGCCATGGCGTGTTCATGATGCTGGGGGCCTACATCGCCTGGCAGCTGGTTGAACTCGGCCTGCCGGCGGCGGTAGCCTTTCCCATAGCCGTCGTCGTCATGGCCGGCGTCGGCTGGATCCTGCAGGCGAGCGTCGTGCGGCCGCTGATCGGCCGGCCCAACATCGTGCTGGTCGTCGTCATCACCACGCTTGCCGCCGGATCGCTGATCGAGAACGGCGCGCTCACCATCTGGGGGCCGCGCTCCAAGCAGATCCCGGCGCTCATCGACGGCAACACCACCATCGGCGGTGTCGGCGTTTCGTTGCACCAGATCGCCATCATCGTCATCACGCCGCTGATCCTGGCTGCGCTGTGGATGTTCCTCAACCGCACGCGGCTCGGACTGGCATTGCGCGCCGTGGCGCAGAACGAGGATGCGAGCCATCTGGTTGGTCTCAACGTCACCGCGCTCTATGGCCTGGCCTTCGCCATCGCCGCCTCGCTGGCGGGGCTCGCCGGCATCTTCATGGGCGGCTATCGCTTCATGTCGCCGGTCATGGGCTCGGACCCGCTGCTCAAGGCGCTGATCGTGGTCGTCTTCGGCGGCATATCGAGCATATCGGGCCCGATCTTCGCCGCCTATCTGATCGGCTTCTTCGAGGCCGCCTGCAGCTATTATTTCGGTCTCTACTGGACGCCGGCGCTGCTATTCGGCGTGCTGATCCTGACCCTGATGGTGCGCCCCGAGGGCATTTTCGCCAGCCGCTCGCGAGGCCTCGCATGACCGACACGATTTCGACGATTTCCCCGATCCGCACCGCGACGACAACCCCGATCGCGCCCGGCCGCACGCCGTGGAAGCACGAGGCCGTCGGTTTCGTCCTCGGCTTCGCCCTGCTGGCGCTGCTGCCGCTTTTCTTTGGCGACACCTATGCCCGCCACATCCTGATCATGGCCTTCATCTACGCCATCGTCGCCTCGAACTGGGACCTCAGCCTCGGCTATGGCGGCGTCTTCAATTTCGGCCATCTGGCGCTGTTCGGCATCGGCGTCTACGCCTACAGCCTGCTCACCATACTGGCCGGGCTCGACCCCTGGATCGCGCTTCTTGCCAGCGGCGTCATCGCCACGCTTGCAGCGATCGTGGTGACCATCCCGATCCTGCGGCTGAAGGGCATCTACATCATCCTGGTCACCTTCGGCTTCGCGCAGCTCATCATGCAGGTGATCCTCAGCCAATCCGACATTACCGGCGGCACGCAAGGGCTGGTGCGCATTCCCGGCCTCTACTGGTTCGACCACAACATGGTCCGCGACGCCAAATTCGCCTATTTCTACATCGCGCTGGCGCTGCTGGTGGCGAGCACGCTGTTCCTGCGCGTGTTCGTGCGTTCGCGCACCGGCGCCAGCATCGTGGCGCTGCGCGACAATGAGGAATACGCCATCAGCCGCGGCGTCTCGATCGTGCGCCAGCGCATGCTGACGCTCTCGGCAAGCGCCTTCTTCACCGGCATCGCCGGCGCCTTCTACGCCGCCTACCAGCGCAATGCCTCGATCGACGTGTTCGGCATGAGTCTGGCGACCATCATCCTGTCGATGGTGCTGCTGGGCGGCACCAGCACGATCTACGGCGCCATCATCGCCTCGTTCGTGCTGACGATCTTCGCCGAGTGGATGGCCGATTTCGGCGCATGGCGTCCGATCATCACGGCGGTGCTGATCATCGGCGTGATGCTGGCCTATCCGAGCGGACTGGCCGGCATGATCAAGTCGGCATGGAATGTTGTCGCCGGGCGGATCAAACGCCCGGCCTGACCGCCGGAAAAATTACGTCGCTCAGCGCACGCCGCACCAGTCGATCACTGAAGCGGCGATCACCTTGGCGGTCTCTATCACCGATTCCACCTCGACATATTCGTTGGCGCCATGGAAACCGTCGCCCGATGGGCCGAAGATGACGCCGTCGACGCCGGCGCCGGCATAATGCGCGGCATCGCAGACGGCGACGAAGCCGCTTGTCTTCGGCGCCTTGCCGATGGCGGCCTTTCGCTGCATCAGCGACGTCACCAGAGGATGATCGACCGGGGTGTTCATGGGCGGGAAATGCAGCCCGCCGAGCTCCCACTGGATGACAGGCGGATTGTCGCGCAGCCAGGCGTCGGCCTGAGCGAAATGATGGACAAACGTCTCGAAGTCGCGGCGGTATTCGGCCGAGGTTTCATCGGGCAGGAATTTCATGTCGAGGTCGAGCACCGCGACATCGGGAATGATGGCCGGATTGGTCATCACCGTCGGCAGGCCGTGCTCGCCGAGGCCCGTTCCGCCATGCATGACACCGATGTTGATCGTGTTCATGCCGACTGGCAGCAGCGGGTGGGATTTCGCCCGCGTCCGGTCCAGCTCGTATTGGCGAACGGCGGCGATGAAGCGGGCTGCGATCTCGATCGCGTTGACGCCCGGCTTCAGCCGGTCCTTGTCGTGTCTCTGCGGATAGATTTCATTGTAACGCAGCGCCGAATGCGCATTGCGACCACGGATCGTCACCCGCGCCCATTCGAGCCCGCCCTCGACCGGCAGGACATCGCCCCAGGTCGGCTCGGCGACCAGCACCGCCTTGGCGAGCTTGCCTTTCCTGACTGCGTCCATGGCGCCGAAGCCGCCGGCCTCCTCGTCGACGACGGAGTGGATCGCCAGCCGCCCCTGCAGCGTGATGCCCGCCTTGCGGATCGCGTGCGCTGCGGCGACACAAGCCGCGACGCCGCCCTTCATGTCGACCGCGCCACGGCCATAGAGACGGCCATCGGTGACCTCGCCACCGAAGGGGTCGACCGACCAATCCTTCATCTCGCCGACCGGCACCACGTCGATATGGCCGCACAGGATCAGGCTGCGCTCCTCGTTTCCGGCCCATTCGCCGACCAGATTGGGCCGGCCAGGCAAGGCGTCCCACTGCTCGGTGCGGAAGCCATCCTGCTTGAGGATCGGTTCGAGCAGCGCCTGGACGTCCGCCTCGCGGTTGATCGCCGGATTGGCTTCGAATTTGGGATTGACCGACGGGATGCGGACCATGTCGCGGACCAGGCCGATCAGCCAGTCGCGGTCGGCCTCGATTTCAGCCTGCACGGCATCGATGATCGTCTGGGTGTCAGCCATTGCTATTCCTTTCTCGCATCGCCGCCTTGGGCGTTTCGACGCTATTTCCTCGGGGTTCTTGGTTTGGCGGTTCCGGTATCGGACGGCGACAGAGCGGCATCGAGGGTAACGGCATTGGCGCTGCGTATCTTCTCGATATCCTCGATGCGCTTGCGCACCGCGCCGCCATGGCCTTCCAGCGCATGGGCGAAAACGGTCTCCATCTGGGCCACGGCGGTCGCCAGCGTGTCGAAGGGCGAGTTGGCGTCGATCGCCGCGACCATGGTCAGGTCGGCGATGTCAGCGATCGGCGAAAGCCACACATCGGTGAATAGCAGGACGGAAACGCCGCGTTCATGCGCCTGCTGCGCAAAGCTCACCACATCCGACTGGTAGCGCCGGTAGTCGAAGACGACGAGAAGGTCGCGCTTGCCAAGGTCGATCAACAGGTCGAAATCGGCGGGGCTGAGCGAACCGATGTCGCGCACGCCGGAGCGGAACTGCAGGAGGTAGCCAGCAAGCATGGAGGCGATATGCCGGCTGAAACGACCGCCCAGCAGCACGACCTGGCCCTTTGTCTCGAGCAACAGGTTGACGGCTCGCGTATAGGCCTGCAGCGGCACCGCCGTGCGCGTGCGCTCCAGACTGTCGGAAACCGAATGGAAGTAAGCGAGCGCGGTGCCTTCGCTGGAGCCGCCGGGACGCTTGGCCTCCATCATCAAAAGCGGCGAGTGCAGCCGGGATTCCACCTCCGTGAGCAACCGCGCCTGGAAATCCGCGAAACCGACATAGCCGAGCTTGGTCATCAGCCGTGTCACGCTCGGGTCACTGACGCCCGCGCGCCGCGCCAGCCGGGTCGCCGTTCCCAGCCCGGACATCGGATAGTCGGCGAGCAGGACCTGCACGATTTTTTCTTCCGCCGATGTGAACGCCAAGGTGGTGTTGGCCAGTTCTTCGCGGATCGACATGGTCATCGCCTCTCGCTGACGGGAAGACGATTATCTTACAATTTCATGTCCGATTGTCAAATTTGGAAAATATCTTACAGAACAGGACAGGCGACCTATTTGAAGCTGGCGATGGGCAGGAACTTGACCGCGGAGCCGGTAAAGCGGCGGTGATCGGAGGTCTGCCCCCGGGGCCGGAACCCCTCGAGATAAACCTGCTCCGGCGTGGTGCGGATGAAATTGGCGGCAATGATGGGCGCCGCCGCCGATCCGGCTCCGCCGGCAATGCCACGAGCAGCCGCAACCGGCCGGCCGGTCGACGCCGGGGGCGCTATGACGGCGGTGGCCTTGGGATCGTTACGTGGCTGGACACGGTCGGCCTTGGGGCTGGTCCTGACACGATCTTCTGACTTCGATGCAGGGACTGCAATGCGCTGAGCGGCCGGCCGATCGAGGCCGCCATCGGGATGATGCATGGCCAGCAAGGCACCGATTGCATCGGTGGATTTGGCGGCCTCCGCCTGACGCGCCAAGCCTGTCTGGCCCTCCGGCCGCCATGTCGGCAAGGGAATGTTGAGCGCCACCATGTCCGGCGCGGCGATCGCGGGAGCACCCGCCTTGGCCGATAGACTCTCGGCGCCGGGCGCCGCCTGTTCGACCCGCGTGTTGACAGCGCTCGCCGCCTGGAGCGGTTCGGGCTGCGGGGTCGGAGTGCTGGGCGCGAGCCCGGCACGCGGTGCGAAGGCGGGCAACGGCACCGCACGAGGCGCCAGCGCCATGACGATCGCTTCGGGCGTCTTCGCGGGCGTTTCTTCAGCCGGGCGGTCGGAAGCCATCTGGATATCCGCCCGCTGGGCAACCTCCGGCGCCACAATGGCGATGCCCTGTCCGGTCGTCCTGTGTTCAACTGATTTTGGTTCGACGGATTTGGGTTCAACCGGCTTGGCCGGCTTGCGTGGCGCGGGCGCCGCTTCAGCGGCGTCATCGGCTTCATCCGCGCCGCGCCCGCCCAACAGCGTCGCCAGCAGGCCACGCGCCTGCCTGCGCTGGCCGCCATCCGCGCTTGCCAGCTCGATGTTGGGCGTGCCGGCGGCCTTGCGCGATTTGTAGGCGGCAAACGCCTGCTCGTAGCCAGGCAGCGGCTTGCCGTCGCTCGGCACATGCAGCGTGTTGCCGTTCGGGAAGACCCTGGCGAGTTCCTGGCGGCTGATGCCCGGCCAATGCCGCACATTGCCGACGTCCATGTGGATGAAAGGCGAACCGGAGGTCGGATAATAGCCGACGCCGCCGCCCTGCATCTTGAGGCCGATGTCGCGCAATTTCTTCAGCGGCAC
This sequence comes from Mesorhizobium sp. BH1-1-4, assembly GCF_020165665.1. NCBI lineage: Bacteria > Pseudomonadati > Pseudomonadota > Alphaproteobacteria > Hyphomicrobiales > Phyllobacteriaceae > Mesorhizobium > Mesorhizobium sp. BH1-1-4. The sequence goes on along the minus strand of NZ_JAIUIN010000001.1, from coordinate 502,807 downwards.
GTCCGGCAGGAAGAAGTCCATGGCGCGGCCGACCATGTGCTGGCTTTCCCGGGCCACCCCTTTGGAGCGGCCGCGCAGCATGGCGTTGGTCGCCGGCGAACGATAGGCGCTGACCACATGGATATAGCTGTTCGAGCCGCTGGCGCGGTAGGCCTGCCAGACCAGGTCGAGCAGGCGCGGATCCATCCTGGTCGGCTCGTTGCGACGCCAGTCGCGCAGCATGAAATTGATCTTCTTCAAGCCCGCCTGATCGTAACGTCCATCGCGCTTGAAAACGATCTCGGCCTTCTCGCCCGTATGCAGATGCTGAATTCGCAGGGCCCGCGTTTCGGCGAACGCCTCGGTGACGCACATGCAAAGGAATGCGACCAGGAAGGCTGGCAAGCGTGCCCAACGATGGGAAGCGCCGGGCGCGTTTTGTTGGCTTTCAATCACGTTCATGCCTTGCACATTGTTTTTGTTTCAGGCGATTTGACGTCTTCGCCCTGATGCGGAGCCTTCTTTCTTGGCGGTCTCGACCCGAGAAGGCATGGATTCGACCCGAGGCAGACGGGAATCCATCCAAAACCCGTCATGTCGATGAACAGCATCTTGGTTAACGAATCGTGTCGGAGCCCGGCACGGGCCGTCCCACGGTGAATTCAATCAATCGCCTCAGCGGAACAGATATTTCGAGACTTCCGGGTTGCCGCGCCGCCACATCACATTGTCCAGGAAATAGTGATGAACGTTGATGAATATCCAGGCGATGAAGAGGAAAAGCGACGAGCCGAGCACCGCCTTGTCGTAAGGCACCAGGTCGATCAGCGCCATCGGCACCAGCCAGAAGCCGAGCGCGCCAAGAATGCCGCCCACGACGATGAACGCCAGCACGCGCAGCCTGTACAGCGGTCCAAGAATGGACAGGATCTTCCATGCCGGCCCCTCGACGGCGTCCGGACGGTCGCGCTCGACATTGGTCTGGTAGCGCCAGACCACGGCCAGGTACTGCAATGAATGGAGCGCCGGCACCACCAGCAGCCAGAGAGGGTTCAACGTCACGAACAGGATCCAGGCATAGAGCGACACGACATAGGCGACGACGCCATTGTAGGGCAGCGCCCCACCATGCTTGCGCCAGCGATTGATGAACATCACGGCGGTAGCCGCCGAGGAAGCAGCCGCGATCGACATGGCGATGGTGGTGAGCCACGGCGGGACCGCGAACGTGTAATAATCCAGACCCCAGAATTGCCTTTCGGCAATCACCACGTTTGTCTGGAGCCATGCGAACAGCCACACGGCGTAGCCGTTGAACAGCAACACCTTCTTGTCCTGATCGCTGAAGAATTTGCGCTTCAGCACGGCGTCCACCATCAGCATGCCGTAGCCTTGCTTGACGTAGTGCCAGCCCACGAAAAAGCCCATCGCGTTGGTCGCGTAGCCGAGCAGCCGGGCGTTCCCCGTCAGCGAGCCATAGGCAAAGAAGGCAATCATGGCCAACGGGACGACGATGCCGGCAATGACATAACGGATCTGGAGATTCCGGCCGTAGCCGTCGCCGCGAATCTTGCGCGCGAAATCGCGGTAGAAGATCTGGTATGAATGACCAAAGTGCGGCTGGTTTATGAGGTGGGACAGCAAGAACATGGCCAGCGTCAGGGTAGCTTCGTACCTGAGAGGCACAAAGTACAGGACCGGCAGGATCAGAAGCGCGCTTCCGCCAAGCATGAAAAAGTCGATGAACGGTCCAAAGAGATATTTTTGCGGCGTGGCCGCGACTGACGCTGGGGCATCCGCCGAAAGGTGAAGTGCCATATTACCTTCCCCTGTGATCGATCATTTAGCCATCGACCCGGGCGCCAGACAAGCCGTCGGCGCGCGAAAACGATCAGGCGGCCATTGCCACGAGACGGCGACCGCATTCAGGCGCATGGCGAGATGCCAAATTGCGGACCTGCTCCGATCCGCCGAACAGGGCACATCCGACGCATGTCGAGGGAACCAGAATGGGCCGATTCGTCAAAGCCAGGGAGATCTGGTGCTGCGAGAGAGGATTGAACTCTCGACCTCTCCCTTACCAAGGGAGTGCTCTACCACTGAGCTACCGCAGCCGCCAATGGCGGGGCTTCTGCCATATCGAACCGGCAAGCGCAAGGCCAAGAACAGCGCTTGTGTGAAAGCCTTTGCCGGATAGCTTTTGTTGACATGGCGGCGCCACAATGTTGGCTATCCCTGAATGGCGGGGTGGCTGGTCGCCAGCCGGGGCGGAGACGATGAGCGACAAGACGAATTCACCGAAAAACAGCGAAACGATCCGCAAGAACCGGCTCGCGGAGCAATTGCGCGCCAATCTGCAGAAGCGCAAGGCGCAGTCGCGCTCGCGCCGTAGTGGCGACGCCGACAAGCGGCCCGACGGGCTCGGCGCGGCAAAGGAAATACAGAAAGATTAACTCAAATCGGCCACTCTTGGCCTGGATGCTCGGAAATCCTATTTCTTGAACCAGCCAATTTCTTGAACCAAACTGCCCGATGGTCTAGACGGGCCGATACTCAAACGATTGAACCGGCCTTTTTCTGGCCGAGAGGGACATTCTCCAATGGATCGCATCAGAATCGTCGGCGGCAACAAGCTTGCCGGAAGCATTCCGATCTCGGGCGCGAAAAATGCCGCCTTGCCGCTGATGATCGCCTCGCTTCTGACCGACGACACGCTGACACTCGAAAACGTGCCGCATCTGGCGGATGTCGAGCAGCTGATCCGCATCCTCGGCAATCACGGCGTCGACTATTCGGTCAACGGCCGCCGCGAAAAGCAGAATGAGGGCTATTCGCGCACCATCAATTTCTCCGCTCGCAACATCGTCGACACGACAGCCCCTTACGAACTGGTGTCCAAGATGCGTGCCTCGTTCTGGGTGATCGGGCCGCTGCTGGCCCGCATGGGCGAGGCCAAGGTGTCGCTGCCCGGCGGCTGCGCCATCGGCACGCGGCCGGTCGACCTGTTCCTCGAAGGCCTGCAGGCGCTGGGCGCAGATCTCGACGTCGACACCGGCTATGTCATCGCCAAGACGAAGAACGGCCGGCTTATCGGCAACCGCTACGTGTTCCCCAAGGTCTCGGTCGGCGCCACCCATGTGCTGATGATGGCGGCCTCGCTGGCCAAGGGCGAGACGGTGCTGGAAAACGCCGCCTGCGAGCCCGAAATCGTCAACCTCGCCGAATGCCTCAACGCCATGGGCGCCCGGATTTCCGGCGCCGGCACGCCGACCATTACCATCGACGGCGTCGAAGCTCTGTCGGGGGCGCGCGTGCGTGTCATCCCCGACCGCATCGAGACCGGCACCTATGCCATGGCCGTGGCGATGACCGGCGGCGACGTCGTGCTCGAAGGCGCACGGCCGGAGCTGCTGCAGACGGCGCTCGACGTGATTTCGCAGACGGGCGCGGAGATCACGCAGACCAATTCCGGCATCCGCGTGAAGCGCAACGGCGCCGGGATTTCGCCAGTCGACGTGACGACGGCGCCCTTCCCGGCCTTCCCGACCGACCTGCAGGCACAGTTCATGGGCCTGATGACCATGGCCAAGGGCAAATCCCGCATCACCGAGACGATCTTCGAAAACCGCTTCATGCACGTCCAGGAACTGGCACGGCTCGGCGCCCACATCACGCTTTCGGGCCAGACCGCGATCATCGACGGCGTGGCCAAACTGAAGGGCGCGCCGGTCATGGCGACCGATCTGCGCGCCTCCGTCTCGCTGGTCATCGCCGGTCTCGCGGCCGAGGGCGAAACCACGGTCAACCGTGTCTACCATCTCGACCGCGGCTTCGAGCGGCTGGAGGAAAAGCTCTCCAATTGCGGTGCGGTGATCGAGCGCATTTCAGCCTAGCGATCTCCAGTCGCTTGGCGAAAATCATCGGCGAAGGCGTCCTTCTCCCCGTCGCCATAGAGGGAGAAGTGACCAACAGGGCGATGAGGGGCAGCGCAAAACCTGAGGCAATTGCCTCCAGCGGGGTCCCTGTCGCGGTTGCACCGATCGGAAAGACCGCCTAACAGAAAGGCTGAATTGCCAACCTTTAGGTGTGAAATCCGCATGGCCCTCAAGCTTATCGCGCTCGACGACCAGGATCTGAGCATTGTTTCGGCTCACGTCCAGGACGCTGTGCTCAAAGTCAGTGACCTCGAATTCCTGCCCAAGGCCAAGCGTTTCGTGCTGACCATGAACCGTTTCGTGTGGGAAGCCAGATCCGGCCTGTTTCGCCAACACAATGAGCGACGGCAGGCCGTGCTGCATTTCGACCGCGTGCTGGGCGCCAAGACAAATGGCATCGCCCGCGACAAGCCGGCCGAAATCCTCTCGCTGCTGGCGATCAGCTTCATCGAGATCAGCAAGCCGGCCGGCATCGTCGAACTGATTTTTTCAGGCGGCGGCACCATCATGCTCGATGTCGAATGCATCGAGGCCCGCCTTGCCGATATCGGCGGTGCGTGGGAAGCCACGTCGCGCCCCGTGCATAAGGCTTGAGCATACGATGGCCGTCACGCTTGCCCAGTCCGACGCCGATTTCGAGCAGCGTTTTGCTGCCTTTCTGACGACCAAGCGGGAGGTGTCGGAGGACGTCGATACCGCGGTCCGGCGGATCATCGCGCGCGTGCGCGCCGAGGGCGACGCGGCACTGATCGACTACACGATGACATTCGACCGTGCCGACCTAGGCAGCCTCGGCATCGCCGTCTCGGAGGACGATGTCGCCCAGGCCTACAAGACCGCCGATCCCAGCACCATCGAAGCACTCGAATTCGCGCGCGATCGCATCCGCGCCTATCACGAGCGGCAGCGACCCAAGGACGACCGTTTCACGGATGCGGCCGGCGTTGAACTCGGCTGGCGCTGGACCGCGATCGAAGCGGTCGGGCTCTATGTGCCAGGCGGCACGGCGAGCTATCCGAGTTCCGTGCTGATGAACGCCATCCCGGCGAGAGTGGCGGGCGTCGAGCGTATCGTCATGGTGGTGCCGGCTCCTGGTGGCGTCATCAACCCGCTGGTGCTGGTGGCCGCCGATATTGCCGGCGTGTCGGAAATCTACCGCGTCGGCGGCGCGCAAGCGATCGCGGCGCTTGCCCACGGAACCGAGACGATCAGGCCCGTCGCCAAGATCGTCGGTCCGGGCAATGCCTATGTCGCCGCGGCCAAGCGGCAGGTGTTCGGCACGGTCGGCATCGACATGATCGCCGGCCCTTCCGAAGTGCTCGTGGTGGCGGACGGCGACAACGATCCGGACTGGATCGCCGCCGACCTGCTCGCCCAAGCCGAACATGACGTGTCGGCGCAGTCGATCCTGATCACCGACGATCCGGCCTTCAGCAAGGCGGTCGAACAGGCGGTCGAACGTCAGTTGCAGACCTTGCCGCGCGGCGAGACGGCGGCGCAGAGCTGGCGCGACTTCGGCGCCGTCATCCTTGTTTCGACCATCGAGGCGTCGCTGCCGCTGGTCGACCGCATTGCGGCCGAGCATGTCGAACTGGCCATTGACGATGCCGAGGGCTTCCTCGCCAGGATGCGCAATGCCGGCGCCGTCTTTCTCGGCCGCCATACGCCGGAAGCCATCGGCGACTATGTTGGCGGCTCCAACCACGTGCTTCCGACGGCACGCTCGGCGCGTTTCTCGTCGGGCCTTTCGGTCCTCGATTTCGTCAAGCGCACCTCTATCCTGAAGCTCGGACCGGAGCAGTTGCGCGCTCTGGCGCCACCGGCCGTCGCCCTTGCCCAGGCGGAAGGACTTGAGGCGCATGGCCGCTCCGTCACCATCCGGCTGAACATGTAGGCCGAGATGACGGGCTCCGATCAAACCCGCGCAAAACTGATCGATGTCGAACTCGATGAATCGATCGGCCGTTCGACGCCCGATGTCGAGCATGAGCGGGCGGTGGCGATCTTCGACCTGATCGAGGAAAACAGGTTTCAGCCCGTCAACGACAGCGGCACGGGCCCCTACCGGTTGAAGCTGTCGCTGGCCGAGTCCCGTCTGGTCTTTGCCGTGGCGCGCGAGGACGGCGCCGCGGTCGTCACCCACATCCTGTCGCTGACGCCGCTCAGGCGCATCGTCAAGGATTACTACATGATCTGCGAGAGCTATTACGACGCCATCCGCTCCTCGACGCCGAGCCATATCGAGGCGATCGACATGGGCCGCCGCGGCCTGCACAATGAGGGCTCGCAGACGCTGATGGACCGGCTCTCCGGCAAGATCGACATCGACTTCGACACGGCGCGGCGGCTGTTCACGCTGGTCTGCGTGCTGCACTGGCGGGGCTGATCCTGGCCCCCGGCGCCCTGCCCCGTTCGATTCTGTTCCTGTGCGGCATGAATGCCGTGCGCTCGCCGATGGCCGAGCAGTTGGCGCGCCGGATGCTGCCCGCCTCGATTTTCGTCGCCTCGGCCGGCGTCCGCGCCGGCGAGCGCGACCCGTTCGTCGATGCCGTGCTTGCCGAGGAGGGTCTCACGCTGGGCGAGCGCCATCCCAGGACATTGGACGATCTCGAGGATGATTATTTCGACCTGATCGTGACGCTGGCGCCGGAAGCGCACCATGCCGCGCTCGAACTCACCCGCTCGCTCGCCGTCGAGGTGGAATACTGGCCTACGCCGGACCCGACCGATGCCGGCGGCACGCGCGAACACATCATGGCCAGCTATCGCGACGTGCGCGAGCGGCTGAAGTTGCGCATAAGCCGACGTTTTTTGCCTCCCGAAGCAAAAAATGCGACGGATTAAGCGTGTTCACAAGCGCACGATTATCATATAGGTTCCGCCGAAATTCCGGCCAGAGTCGGAAGTTGAGCATGATGTCGTCCGAAAACCGCTTCACACTTTTCGGCATCATGCTCTAGACGCCGGAACTGCCATCCAAGCAAAGGTATCGAATGCCGAAGGAAGAAGTCCTCGAGTTTCCGGGTATCGTCACGGAATTGTTGCCCAACGCGATGTTCAGGGTCAAGCTCGAAAACGAACACGAGATCATCGCCCATACGGCCGGCCGCATGCGCAAGAACCGCATCCGCGTGCTGACCGGCGACAAGGTTCTGGTCGAGATGACGCCATACGACCTGACCAAGGGCCGCATCACCTACCGCTTCAAGTAAGATCAAGGCCCGGCCGAACGCGATGAGCATTTTGCAGAAGCTGGTGCTTGCCTCGGGTTCGCCCCGCCGCATCGAACTCTTGCAGCAGGCCGGTATCGAGCCGGACCGCATCCTGCCAGCCGATATCGACGAAACGCCGCTGCGTGCCGAGCATCCGCGCTCGCTGGCCAAGCGGCTGTCGAAGGAAAAGGCCGAAAAGGCGTTCGCGTCGCTCAAGACCGAGACGGACTATGCGCCGAGCTTCGTGCTGGCGGCCGACACGGTGGTCGCCGTCGGGCGGCGCATCCTGCCCAAGGCCGAGACGCTGGACGACGCCGCCAACTGCCTCGGGTTGTTGTCCGGACGTTCGCACCGGGTCTATTCCGGCATCTGCCTGGTCACGCCGGGCGGCAAGTTGCGCCAGCGGCTGGTCGAGACGCGGGTGCGTTTCAAGCGGCTGCCGCGCGAGGAGATCGACGCCTATGTCGCGTCGGGCGAGTGGCGCGGAAAGGCCGGCGGCTATGCCGTCCAGGGCCTGGCCGGCGCCTTCGTCGTCAAGCTCGTCGGCTCCTACACCAACATTGTCGGCCTGCCGCTCTATGAAACGGTGGCGCTGCTGTCGGGCGAAGGTTTCAAGACCCATCAAAACTGGTCGTCCGCGCGACCATGAGCCTCGACGACAAGGTCACGCCCCTGCGGCCCAAGCGCCCGTGCCCGGAATGCGGCAAGCCGTCGGCGCGCGAGACCTATCCGTTCTGCTCGACGCGGTGCAAGGACATCGACCTCAACCGCTGGCTGAAGGGCGCCTATGTCATCTCGGCCCGTGACGATGAGGAAGAACCGGACGTCGACGAGCCTAAATGAGACGAGCGCCGCCAGTCAGGCGGCTTCGTTCTTGCGTTTCACACGCGCCCAGGCCGGCAGCCAGTCGCCGTGAGCGGCCAGGAGATCGTCGACCAGTGACCAGATCTGATCGAGATCAAGCTCGGCCGCCGTGTGCGGGTCCATCATCGCGGCGTGATAGATGTGTTCGCGGTTTTCGCTCATCAGCGCCCGCACCGTCAGTTCCTGGACGTTGATGTTGGTGCGGATCAGCGCCGTCAGTTGCGGCGGCAGGTCGCCTATATAGGTCGGCTGGATGCCGGACGCGTCGACCAGGCATGGCACTTCGGCGGCGCAATCGCGCGGCAGCGAGGTGATGCAACCATTGTTGCGGACATTGCCGTAGATCACCGACGGCTCGCCGGTCCACACCGAATTCATGATCGAGGAAGCATATTCCTTGGACTCCTCGACCTCGATACGCTGGGCCGAGCGGTAAGCCTGCGCCTGGTCCTTCCAGCGCTCGATCTGCTCGATGCAGCGCTTGGGATATTCATCGAGCGGAATGCCGTATTTCTCGATCAGATCGGGGCGGCCGTCCTTGATGAAATAGGGCGTATATTCGGCGAAATGCTCCGAGCTTTCGGTGACGAAATAGCCCAGCCGCGTCAGCATCTCGTAGCGCACCTTGTTGGGGCAGCGCGGATTCCAGCCGGCCTTGGGTGCCCGGCCCTCGCGATAGGCGCGCACGAGGTCCGGATAGAGGTCGCGGTAGGATCCGTCCGGCTGGCGATGCTCGAATTTCAGGTAGAAGGCCATGTGGTTGATGCCGGCCGAGCGGTAGCGGATCTGGTCGTAGGGAAGGTCGAGGTCGTGCGCGAGCTCCATCGCCGTGCCTTGCACCGAATGGCACAGTCCGACCTGCCTGATCTCGGGATATTTCTCCGATATGGCCCAGGTGTTGATCGCCATCGGGTTGACGTATTGCAGCATGATCGCCCGCGGGCAGACGGCGAGCATGTCCTCGCAGATCTTCCAAAGATGCGGCACGGTCCTCAGGCCCCGCATGATGCCGCCGACGCCGAGCGTGTCGGCGATGGTCTGGCGCAGGCCGTATTTCTTGGGCACATCGAAATCCGTCACGGTGCAGGGCTCGTAACCGCCGATCTGGAAGGCGACGACGACGAAATCGGCGCCGGCGAGTGCCTTGCGCTGGTCGGTATGGGTCTCGGCCTTCGCCTTGACGCCGAGTGTGGCGATCAGCTTGTTGACGACGACGGCACTTTCTTCCAGCCGCTGCGGATTGATGTCCATCAGCGCGATCGTGGCGCCCGAAAGCGCCGGACGCTGCAGCACGTCGCCGACAATGTTCTTCATGAACACGGTCGAGCCGGCGCCGATGAAAGTGATCCTTGGATGTCTTGCCACGTTAACCTCCGGCTAATGTTCAGGCCACGTCGAACGCGGCCCTGACGAGCCGTTCGGTGTAGGCGGTCTTGGGATGGGTGAGGACCTCGTCGACGGGTCCCTGCTCGACGATCTTGCCGTGCTGCATGACGATGACGCGGTGGCACAGCGCGCGCACCACCTTCAAGTCATGCGAAATGAAGAGATAGCTCAGGCCGCGCTCGTCCTGCAGCTTGCGCAAGAGATCGATGATCTGCGCCTGGACGGAGAGGTCCAGCGCCGAGGTCGGCTCGTCGAGCAGGATGAATTCGGGTTCGAGCGCGATGGCTCGCGCAATCGCGATGCGCTGGCGCTGGCCACCGGAGAATTCATGCGGGAAGCGCGACAGGATATCGCCCGGCATGCCGGCGCTGACCAGCGCCTCGCGCACCCGCTCGACCCGCTCGCGCCGCGTCGCGCCGATACTGTTGACGATCAGCCCTTCCTCGATGATCTGGCCGATCGTCATGCGCGGGTTGAGGGAGGAGAACGGGTCCTGGAAGACGATCTGCATGCGCGAGCGCAGCGGCCGCATCCGTGCCCGCGACAGGCCATGGATCGGCTGGCCATCGAAGCGGATCTCGCCGCGTTTGGCGTCGGTCAACCGCAGCAACGCCTGGCCGAAGGTGGTCTTGCCGGAACCGGATTCGCCGACCAGCCCCAGCGTCTCGTGGCGGCAAAGCTTGAGATCGAGATCATCGACCGCAACCAGTTCACGCCAGTCCGGCTTCAGGAACGTGCCATGGCGCAGCATGAAGCAGACGCGCACGCCGTTCGCTTCGAGGATGGTGCCTGAGCTCTCGGGCAGCGGTTGCGGTCGGCCGCGCGGCTCGGACGCGAGCAGCCGCTGGGTGTAGGGATGCCGCGGATCGGCGAACAGCCGTTCGGTGACGTTGTGCTCGCACATTTCACCATGCTGCATCACATAGACATAGTCGGAAAACTTGCGCACCACGGTGAGATCGTGGGTGATCAGGATCACCGCCATCCGCAGTTCCTTCTGCAGATTGCGGATCAGGTTGAGGATCTGCGCCTGCACCGTGACGTCGAGCGCGGTGGTCGGCTCGTCGGCGATCAGCACGTCGGGATTGTTGGCGAGCGCCATGGCGATCATCACGCGTTGCCGCTGCCCGCCCGAGAGCTGATGCGGATATTGCTTGAGCCGCGCCTCGGGTTCGGGAATTTGCACGTGCCGCAGCAGCTCGAGCGCCCGCGCCCAGGCTTGCTTGCGGCTCACCTTGCGATGCACCCTGATCGCCTCGACGATCTGGCTGCCCACCGTATAGATCGGGTTGAGCGAGCTCATCGGCTCCTGGAAGATCATCGAGATGCGGTTGCCGCGCAGCTTGCGCCGGGCGCTCTCGGGGAATTTCAGGATGTCCTGTCCGTCGTAACAGATGTTCGATTTCGGCGACACGGTGGCGCGGCGCGACAGCAGGCCCATGACGGTACGCGCCGTCACCGACTTGCCGGAACCGGATTCGCCGACGATTGCGATCGTCTCGCCGCGGTAGAGCTGGAACGAGATGTCCTTGACCGCCTCGACGGTGCCGTGTTCGACCTTGAAGGCGACCTCGATGTTGCGGGCGTCGATGACAGGCTCTCCCTTGCGCCCATCATGGTCAAGGCGGAAGGCTGGTGCGAAGGGCTCGGCGAGTAAGACGGTCATCGCGGTCCCCTCAATACGGATCGACGGCGTCGCGCAGGCCGTCGCCCAGCGCGTTGAAGGCAAAGACCGTGACGAGCACGAAACAGACCGGCGACAGGATCCAGGGATAAGTGCCGATGACCGAATAGGTCGCCGTGTCCTGCAGCATCAGGCCCCAGGAAATCAACGGCGGCTTGACGGCGAAGCCGAGGAACCCGAGGAAGGATTCGAGCAGCACCACCGTCGGGATCGCCAGCGTCACGGCGACGATCACATGGCTCATCACATTGGGGAGAATGTGCTGCAGGATGATGCGCCGGTCGGTGGCGCCGACCGCCATGGCGGCGCGCACATATTCGATGCGCGCCAGCGCCAGTGTCTTGCCGCGCACCTCGCGCGACATCTGCGCCCAGCCGAGCGCCGACATGACGATGATGACGAAGGCGAGGAACACATTGGTCGGCGCGGTGACCGGGATCAGTGTCGTCAGCGCCAGATAGAGCGGCAGTTGCGGAAAGGCGAGCACCAGTTCCACGAAGCGCTGCATCCAGACATCGAACCTGCCGCCGGAATAGCCTGAGACCATGCCGACGGTGGTGCCGATGACGGTGATGATGAAGACGACGGTCAGCGCGATCATCAGCGAGACACGCGAGCCGTGGATGGCGCGCGACAGCACGTCGCGGCCGAATTTGTCGGTGCCGAGGAAGTGCACGGGCTGGCCGTCGGTCGAGGCGAAGAAGTGCCGGTTCGCCGGGATCAGCCCGAAGAGCCTGTAGGGCGCGCCCTCGACGAAGAAGCCGAGCAGCCTCGGATGATCGTAGTCGGGGCCGACGATGGGCTGGAAGGTGACCGGATCGAGGTCGGCCGAATCGGCCAGCGCATAGACCCTCGGCCGCGCGACGAAATTGCCATCCTTGTCGTGGAAGGACGGCAGCTGCGGCGGCGCAAAGCCGACATCGGTCGCCTTCGGGTCCATCGGCGCCAGGAATTCGGCGAACACGGCCATGACAAGGAGCAGCACGACCAGCCAAAGACCGGCCATGCCGGTCCACGAGCGCTTCAGCCGGCGCCAGACAAGCGCCATGTAGCTCTCATTGCCGCGCGCGGGCGCCACTGTGGCTCGCTCGGCCGGCAAGGGTGGTGGTGAAGGGTCGCGCGCCAGCATCTAGCCCTCCCCGAACTGGCGCACGCGCGGATCGAGCAGGACCAGCAGCATGTCGGCGATGATGTTGCCGACGATCAGCGTCGCCGACAGCACCATCATGAAGGTGGCGGTGACATAGACGTCGCCGACCGCCATCGAGCCGACGATGGCAGGGCCGACGGTCGGCAGCGCGAAGATGATGGCCGTCTCGATCTCGCCGGTCAGCATGTAGGGCAGCACCACGCCCTGGTACATGACGAGCGGATGCAGCGCGTTGGGCACGGCGTGGCGCATGACGACGGCGCTCCCGGTCAGGCCCTTGGCCCTGGCCGTCTCGACATATTGCGCGTTGAGCGTATCGAGCAGATTGCCGCGCATGACGCGCATATTGTAGGCGAGGCCGCCGAAGGTGGCGATCGCCACCACCGGCCAGACATGCTTGACCAGGTCCACGAACTTGGCCCACGACCAAGGCGCGCCGCCATATTGCGGCGAGAAGAACGAGCCGATCTCCGACACGTTGAACCGGAAGACCAGGAGATAGACGATGATCAGCGCCATCAGGAAGCGCGGCACCGTCATGCCGAGGAAGGAGATGGCCGACAGCGTCGTATCGATCCAGGTGTATTGCCGGGTCGCCGCCCAGATGCCGAAGGTGATGCCCAGCACCGAGGCGAGCAGATGGCAGACCAGCGCCAGCAGCAGCGTGCGCGGCAGGCGCTCGCCGACCACGTCGGCCACCGGCTTGTTGTAATAGAGGCTGTAGCCGAAATCGCCGCGGGTGACGATGCCGCCGATCCAGTTGAGATACTGGACGGGCAGCGGCTTATCGAGGCCGTGTTCGACGCGATAGGCCTGGGCCTGCGCGTCGGCCTCGGCGAAGGAAGCGCCGCCCTGGTTGATCAGCTGCGAGCGGATGTAATCGGCATAGTCGCCAGGCGGCGCCTGGATGATGGCAAAGGTGACGAGGCTCAAAATGGCGAGAACCGGAATTGCCGACGCTATGCGCATGAGCAGGAATCGCAGCATGGACGGTCCGCTTCCTCATCTCGCCGGGCGCTCCCTTGGGTGCGCTCGGTGGGTTGGTTTGCCCCGGGCCCGCCAGCGGCGCGGCCGGGTCTCTCAGTCAGGGGAGGTAAACTTGCATTGGGCCCTTGAACTACATCGGACCCTTGTCTCCAGGCTTGCCGGGAAGCTCTTGTGGGAACAATTCATATTTCGCCTGCTTGTCCGCCGCGACGAAGACCCTTTCCCGGATGATCGAATCCTCGGCCCAGTTGAACATAAAGATCGGCGTGCCCTGCGGGATGTTGGAGAAGCGCTTGTTGACGATCAAGGCGCCGGGATATTCCGTCAGGCCGACATTGTAGACGTGCTCCGTCGAGATCTTCTGGAACCGCTTCATCAAGGCAGCGCGCTGATCATTATCGTCGGAGGTGACGAACTTGTTGACGATATCGACGAGGTCCTTCTCGAAAGGCATCAGGTCGACCTGGCCGCTTTCCGGCGCCCGATGGTTCCAACTGGTCTTCGGGCCGACCGGAGCAAGCTGCTCGGTGTTCTGCACGACGGAGGTCAGTTCGGTCTCGTTGCGCCGGATCAGCCAGTCGAAGCGGCCGGCATACTGGGTAGAGTCTCGCTGGGTGCCGTTGACCCCGTTGATGACGACCCGCAGCCCGAGTTTTTCCATCTGGGCGACAACCCCTTCGGCGAGGCTCTTGTCGGTGGTGTAGTCGTTGTTGACCAGCATCACGATCTCGACGTTCTTGCCGCCGGCGGTGCCGGCCGGGAAGTTCACGAAACCGTCGCCGTCGGTGTCCTTGAGGCCAGCCTTGGCGAGTTCAGCCTTGGCGCCCTCGAGGTCGAAGGGATAGTAAACGGTCGAGTTGCGGTCGTAGAAGCTGGTGCCGGAGGAGAAGCCGCCGGGATAGATGGCCGTGAACGGTCCCTTGACCAGCGCATCGCCCAGCGCCTTGCGATCGAGCGCCATGGTGACGCCTTTGCGGAAATCCTCGTTGCGGTTCAACTCGCGGATCGCCTGGCCGCGCTCGTCCGGATTGCCCCAGCCATTGGCCGAGAAATTCATGCGCAGATTGTAGCCGATGAGGCGCGGGCCGAAGGCAAGGCGCGCCGGAGCGTTCGCCTCCGCGGCGCGCTTCAGCGAGGCGACGAAGTTTTCCGGCTGCTCGAGATTGGAGAAGTCGCCCGAGCCAGCCACCGCCTGGACATCGCGGTCGGCCCAGGTCGACAGCTTGTATTGGACTTCGTTGAGGTAGGGCAGCTGATTGCCCTTCTCGTCGACCTTCCAATAATAGGGATTGCGGCGCATGACGATGATGTCGTCCGGCCGGTATTCGACCGGCACCCAGGCGCCCATGACCGGCATGTTCATATATTCCGGCGGGAAGGCGTTCTTGAACTGCTCGTAGGTGTTCTTCGAATATTTCGGATGCCGCGGCTTCAAGATGTGCGCGGGACCGGGGCAGAAGGTGCCGTAGGCCATCGCGTAGAGGTACTGTTTCGGGAAGGCGTCCTTGAAGGTCCACTCGACGGTGTAGTCGTCGATCTTCTTCAGCGTCGTGCCGACGCCGAAGGTTTCCGGCGTTGCGCCGTTGAGCGGCGAGACGTTGGGATCGACAACCTCATCGTCCCAGTAGAACATGACGTCGTCGGCGTTGAAGGCCACGCCGTCCGACCATTTGGCGCCTTCGATCAGGTGCATGGTCAGCTTGTGGCCGTCCGCCGACCAGTCCCAGCTCTTGGCAAGGTTCGGCAACGGCTCGGTGTCCTTGGCCTCGACCTGGAACAGCGGCGCGGTACGCGTCAGGCATTCGGAAAGGGCGATATCGATGCCGCCCCACCCCTGCGTCTGGCCCGCACCGTAGTTCCAGCCTTCCGGCCGGCCACCGATGACATGGCGCATCGTATCGCCATAGACGCCGACGCCGTCCGGCATGTTGGCGGTCTTGAAGACCAGCGGCTCCTTCGGCAGCCGGTCCTTCACCGGCGGTAGCTTGCCGGGCTTGACGTATTTTTCCGTCACCCAATCCGGCTCGTGATACTCGGGCAGCGCCTTGAACTCCACGATGGAGTCGCGCGCCACGTATTTGATCTTACCTTCGGCTGGAAACGTCGCCGGCACCGGCGGGACGGTCGGCTCTGAAGCGAGAGCGTTGAGTGCCGGAACGGAGACGCTCAGCGCCAGTCCAGCGGCAATGCCAATGCTGCGTAGGTTCATCATGGTCTCCTCCCTCGTGTTCAGACGTCTGCTGCTGCTCGTCTTGCCCATGCCTCGGCGCAATTCCGGAGGGCCTTCACATTTCTCCTGGAATTGCACGGGACGGCTGACCGCGGTGGACCCGCCTCCCTGGATCCGCCCGCCGCCCCGGTTTCAGACGGCCTGTTTCAGCGCGGCCTTTTCGGCGCGCAATTCCTCGATCGAGCGCACGCTTCGCCGCGCCGCACCCGCCCATTCGCGGGTCTTGACCGCGGATTTCGACAGCCGCTCCTTGGCCGCCGGAACCGCATGGGCGTATTGCGGCAGCCATTGCGCCTGGGCGACGACCATTTCGTCGACCATCTGCCAGACCTCCTCGGGCGTCGACACGGCGCCGACCAGGGGGTCATGCAGCACGGCAAGCTTCAGAAGATCGATGTCGCCGGATATGGCGGCATGGACCGACATGCGCTGGACGTTGATCGAGGCCATGCAGGTGGCGGCACAGGCTTCCGGCAACGTGATGCCGGCGGCCATGTTGATGCCGAAGCGGTCGACGAAGCCGGGCGACTCGATGATGGCGTCGCGCGGCAGGTTGGTGATCACGCCGTCGTTCTTCACATTGAAGTGGCCGCGATAGACGCGGTTGGTCTCCAGCGCCTCCAATATGTGGCTGGCATGCTCGTTGGAGCGCTTTTGCGGATCGATCGGCTTCGAGGCCGCTTCGAGGAATTGCGGATATTCCGTCTCGAACCAGTTGCGGGTTTCCGTGGAATAGCGGAGGTAGCCGCCGGTCTCGCCATGGATCCAGTCCGACATGTCGATCCAGCGCGTGATCTCGTCGGGACGCTTGCGGTACCAGGGCAGATATTCGGAGAGATGGCCGTTGCTTTCGGTCGAATAGACGCCGAAACGCTTGAGCACATCGATGCGCAACTTTTCCTGCCGGGAATAGACCGGATGCGCCTCGAATGCGGCAATCAGTTCATCCTTGTCGATCTTGCGGCCGTTGAGCCGCAAATCGATGAACCAGGTCTGGTGATTGATGCCGGAGCAGACATAGTCGAGTTCCCGCGGGGATTTCGCGCCCAGCACCGCGGCGATCTGCTCGGCGCCGTGCTGGACGCCATGGCAGAGGCCGACCGTGTCGACCTTGCCGTATTCGATCGCCGCCCAGGTGTTCATCGCCATCGGGTTGGCATAGTTGAGGAATTTGGCGTTGGTGTCGGCGACCTCGCGAATATCCTTGCAGAAGTCGAGGATCACCGGAATGTTGCGCTGGCCGTAGAGGATGCCGCCGGCGCAGATCGTGTCGCCGACGCATTGGTCGATGCCGTATTTCAGGGGAATGCGGATGTCATCGGCATAGGCTTCGAGGCCGCCGACCCGCACGCAGCTGATGATATAGCGCGCGCCTTCGAGCGCCTTGCGGCGGTCGGTCGTCGCGGTCACCCTGGTCGGCAATCCGTTCGCCTCGACGATCCTGTCGAGGATCGCCTTGATCATTCCCAGATTGTGCTCGCTGACGTCGGTCAGCGCGAATTCAATGTCCTTGAATTCGGGCACGCAGAGAATGTCGGTGAACAGCTTCTTGGTGAAACCGACGCTGCCGGCGCCGATAATAGCGATTTTGAAACTCATCACCTTCACCTCGATCCAATCGAATGCTAGGCAAGGAGCAGCAAGGGAGGAAAACGGCCACACGCCTTGGCGTGCAAGCCATTCAAGCCGGAATCCGGCTTTCCTTCCTCCCGCCCGCTCCTCGATCGCGGGTATTCGCGTTCTTCGAGGCGGGATTATGCGCTTATTCGCGGGCGCGGCCAGAGAAGGATTATGCTTTTAGGGGTAATTTTGTGCTGCGTGATTTGATCGCCAACGGACAGTCGATGCGGACGATCTCGCTGCCGCGCGGTCGCCAGCGCCTGCATGCCATGCCGACGAGCACGGGCTATGAGCTGCGCGAGGACGTGACCTATGACTGGGACGGGCGAAAGCGCGGCCAGACGCCGTTCACCGTGCTCCAACATACGATCAGCGGCACCGGCCGGCTGCGCTACGAGAACCGCGATTACCGCCTGCAGAAGAACGACACGCTGCTGGTGCTGGTGCCGCACAACCACCGCTATTGGCTGGCCAGGGACGAGCGCTGGGAATATTTCTGGATCTCGATGAACGGCGAGGAGGCGTTGCGCGTCCACAAATCGATCCTCGACGTGTCGGGACCGGTCTTTCGGCTGCAGCCGGCGACGATCGATCATCTCGCCGATTGCAGCCTTCGCCTCATCAAGGGAGCCGTTTCGCCGGGAGCCGCGTCGGCGATCGCCTATGAAGCCGCCATGGCGCTCTATGACGATGTGTTCGGCTCGCACGCCTTTGCCGAAAAACAGAGCGCCATGCAGCCGGTCATCGATCACATCAACGCCAATCTCGACAAAGCCCTGCCAGTGGCGGACCTCGTCCAGATCAGCGGGCTGAGCCGGGCCCATTTCTCGCGCTGCTTCGCCGAGAGCGAAGGCTTGCCGCCCGCCGAGTTCGTGCTGCAGCAACGGCTGCAACGGGCGGCAAAGCTTTTGACGAAAGCGGACTTCCTGCCGGTGAAGGAAGTCGCCATCCTGTGCGGCTTCGAGGATGCGAATTATTTTTCCAAGGTCTTTCGCCGCCTCTACGGCACGACGCCTAGCCAATTCCGCACCACCGGCATGTATGCCAGCTTGCGAACGCCGGCCAGGGGCGGCGCCAAGGTGTCGGACGACGAGACCTGACGCCGCTTCGAGCCTTGTTCCATCAGGCCGCGTGCAGAGTGCCGCCGTCCAGCCATTCGAGTTCGGCTGGCGAAAGCGCGATATCGAGCGCCCGCAGACTGTCATCCAGTTCGCCCAGCGTGCGCGGCCCGATCAACGGCACCGATGGGAAGGGCTGGTTGAGCACATAGGCCAGCGCGATGTGGATCGGGCTCTTGCGCAGCCTGGCGGCGAGTTCGATAGCGCGGTCACGGCGACCGAAATTGCGCTCGGAGTACCAGACCCGCACCAGTTCCTCACTGTCCAGCCTGTCGCGCCCGGCGCGGTCGGTGAAGAAGCCCCGTCCCTGGCTCGACCAGGCGAAGTTCGGCATCTGCCTGGATGTCAGCCAGGCCTTCCAGTCGTCGGTGGAGGAGGTGATGCAGCCGGCCCAGATCGGCTCCAGCATTTCGGCCAGCGAGAAATTGTTGGAAAGCGCGCCGGGCTTCTGCTTGCCGGTGCGCTCGGCATAGGCAATCGCCTCGTCCATGCGCTGCATCGTCCAGTTCGAGCCGCCGAACGGTCCGCGGATGCGGCCGGCCTTCACCTCACGATCCATGGCGTCGACGAACTCTCCGACCGGCACGTCCGGATTGTCGCGATGCATGAAATAGATATCGACGTGGTCGGTCTGCAGGCGGTCGAGCGACTGGGCTAGCTGCTTGGCGATAACGTCGGGATAGCAGAGCGGCGTATGCGCGCCCTTGGCGATAACAACCGACTGCTCGCGCACGCCACGGTTCCTCAGCCACTGGCCGAGGAGCATCTCGGTGTAGCCACCGCCATAGACATAGCCGGTGTCGAACAGGTTGCCGCCGGCCTCGAAGAAGGCGTCGAGCAGGATCGACCCGGAGGAAAAGGTGCGGAAATCCTCGAAGCCCAGCGCCACCACCGATGCCGGTTTTGCCAGGCCGGGAATGGCGCGCTTGCCGATCGCGGTGCCGTCAGAGCGCAACGGCCGGCCTGAGATGGTACTGGTGCGCTCGGAAGCCTTCTCGATCTCATACTCCAGCCCCACGGCGGCGCGCCATCTGTCGAGCACGCGCAAGGTGCCGAGGCTGTCGGACCAGGCCATGCCCGGCCAGGCGAATTCCTGGCGCCCGGCGCGGATCGCATCGCCGGCGGCATCGACCTCGAAGGAATAGACATGGCGCTTTTCGTTGACGCTGATGGTCTTTTGTGTGCCGTCGGCGCCGATCACATCGATCCGGCCGAGGCCGACATTGCGGTCGCCGCCGGCGAACCAGAAGTCCGGCACCTCGATTCGCCCCTTCGTGCCGAAGATACGCAGGACATTGTCCTGGTTGAGCGAGATGCTGCAGGAGACCTCGGCGACGATGCCACCCGGAAAATGCAAGACAGCGGACGCCCATTCGTCGACGCCGGATTGGCCAAGATGAGCAAGGCCGGCCACCTTGTCCGGTTCGGCGAACGGCTCGCCGACGGCGGCACCCGCGATCAGCCGCACCATCGAGACGGGATAGCCGCCGACATCGAGGATGCCGCCGCCGGCGAGGTCATTGGCGTAGAGCCGGTGCTCCGGCATGAAATTGGGCATGGCGAAGCCGAAGCTCGACTTGATCATCCTGACCTCGCCGATGACGCCGGACTTGATCAGGTCCACCAGCTTCAACGTCTGCGGGTGCAGCCGGTACATGAAGGCTTCGCCAAGAAAGGTGCCGGCCTTGCGCGCGGCATGCATCAGGGCGTCGGCCTCGAAGGCGGTCAGCGCCAGCGGCTTTTCGCACAGCACATGCTTCCCGGCTTCCGCCGCCCTGATCGCCCATTGCGCGTGGCCGGGATGAGGGATGGAAATGTAGACCGCGTCGATCTCCGGATCGGCAAGCAGCGCGTCGTAGCCGTCGATGATACGGGCGCCGGGAAATTTTTCCGAAAGGCCCGGCTTGCCGGGATTGCGCGCTCCGATGGCGACCAATTTCCCGGTGCGCGAACCGGCGACGCCGCCGGCAAAGGCCCTGGCGATGTCTCCCGGCCCGAGGATGCCCCAGCGAATGGGCGTTGATACAGTCATGTCATTCTCCTTGCGGGCTTGGAAAGGGGCGGCCGGTCAGCGCAGCCGCAGCCCCTTTTCGTCGAACAAATAGGATTTGCGGATGGAAACGGTGACCTCCGATGTCTCGGGGACCCTTGCCGCGTCGCGCTGGATCACCACGTCCTCGCCATGGGCCGTCCTGGCATAAAGGAAGCTCGTGCCGCCCAAATGCTCGACGACGTCGATGGCGACGGTAAGATCGGCATCGCCTTCACCGGCGCCGCCGAAATGCTCGGGCCGCACGCCGACGATGACTTTGCTGCCGGTTTCGGGTGCGGGCCCTGCCAATGGTTGCACAATGCGGGTTTTCTCCTCGCCCGCCAGCTCGACCAGAACCCCTTTTGCATCGCGCCCGACAATGTGGGCCTTGATGAAGTTCATCTTCGGCGAACCGACAAAGCCGGCCACGAAAATATTGTCGGGATTGTCATAGAGATCGAGCGGCCGGCCAATCTGCTCGACATGCCCGGCGCGCAGCACGACGATCCGGTCGGCGAGCGTCATCGCCTCGGTCTGGTCGTGCGTGACATAGATCATGGTGGTGCCGAGTTCCTTGTGCAGCCGCGAGATCTCGACCCGCATCTGCACGCGCAGTTCGGCGTCGAGATTGGAGAGCGGCTCGTCGAACAGGAACACTTGCGGCTCGCGCACGATGGCGCGGCCGATGGCGACACGCTGGCGCTGGCCGCCGGAGAGTTTTTTCGGCCGCCGCTCCATGAATTCGCTGATGCGCAGGATCTCGGCCGCCCGCTTCACCCGCCGGTCGGTATCGGCCTTGGGATTGCCGGTCATGCGCAGTCCGAAGGAGAGGTTCTGTTCGACGCTCATATGCGGATAGAGCGCGTAGGACTGGAAAACCATGGCAATGCCGCGATCGGCCGGCTCGACATCGTTGACCACCTTGCCGCCGATGGCGATCTCGCCGCCGCTGATGTCCTCGAGCCCGGCGATCATCCGCAGTAGCGTGGACTTGCCGCAGCCTGACGGGCCGACGAAGACGACGAATTCCCCGTCCCTGATGTCGATGTTGGCGCCGTGGACAACTTCGAAGGCACCGAAGCGCTTGGCGACATTGGTGAGCGTGACGTTTGCCATGCTGCCTCTTACTTGACCGCGCCGGCGGCGATGCCGGCGATGAAATGACGCTGCAGGAGCACGAAAACGATGAGCATCGGCACGGTCAGCATCACCGCGCCCGCCATGATGCCGCCCCACGACACCTTGGTGAGGCCGATCAGCGTACCGAGCGCCACGGGTGCTGTCATCGAACCGGGCTGGCTGTTGATCAAAAGCGGCCACAGATAGTTGTTCCAGGAGGCGAGGAACAGGATGATGCAGAGCGCGGCCAGCATCGGCCGCGCCAGCGGCAGGGCGATGAAGACGAAGATGCGCCACTCCTTGACGCCCTCGACGCGGGCGGCGTCGAACAGGTCGTCGGGCATCATCGAAAAACTCTGGCGCATGAACAGCACGCCAAGCGAATTGAACAGCGGCGGCACGATCAGCGCCACCCAGGTGTTGGCGAGCTTGAAGTCGCGCGCCACCATGATGAATTGCGGGATCAGCACCACCGCATAGGGCAGCGTGATGGTGCCGAGGATGATGGCGACGACCACGCCTTTGCCGACGAACTGGTAGCGCGCCAGCGCCCAGCCGGCCATCGAGGTCAGCATCACCGACAGGAAGGTGTAGGTCACCGCCACGCAGACCGAGATGACGATGGCGCCGACGAAGTCGGTGTCGCGCTGCAGATTGTCGAAATTGTCGATGAAATTGCCGTGCGGCAACAGCTCGATGCCGGGGCTGAAGATGCCGTTGTCGGGCATGGTGGAGAACACCACCATCATCCACAGCGGAAACAGCCAGATCAGCGCCAGCGGCGTCAGAAAAAGATGCAACGCGATGCTTCGTTTCAGTCTTGCCGATGCGAGCGAGCTCATTTCGGTTCCCTCGTCAGCCACAGTTGCACCAGCGTGATAGCGATCGCCAGCCCCGCCATGGTGTAGGCGACGGCCGAGGCATAGCCGAAGTTGAGCGAGCGGAAACCCTGGCGGTAAAGCAGCAGGCCGAGCGTCTCGGTGCCGCCGCCCGGCCCGCCGCGTTCGGTGATCAGGAACGGCTCGGTGAACAATTGCATGGTGCCGATGATCGACAGCACGGCGCAGAAGACGATGACCGGCTTCAGCAACGGCAGCGTGATGTAGAAGAACTGCTTGAGCTTGCTCACCCGGTCGAGCGTCGCCGCCTCGTAGACATCCTCGGGGATGGATTGCATGCCGGCGAGCAGGATGATGGCGTTGTAACCGGCCCAGCGCCAGGTCACCGCGATCATGATCAGCGCCATGGCCGGCGTGACATTCGAGAACCAGTCGATCTTGGGCAGGCCAATGCTGTTCAGGAGCTTGTTGACGATGCCGAAATCGAGGCTGAACATCAGCCGGAACACCGCGGAATAGGCGACCTCGCCGACCACCACCGGGGCGAAGAAGGCGAAGCGATAGAGGCCGCGCGCCTTGAGCAGTGGCGAATTCAGCAGCACCGCCATCACCATGGCCAGCGCGATCATCACCGGAACCTGGATGACCAGGATGAGCAGCGTGTTCTTCAGCGCGTTGAAGAAGGCGGGATCGCCGATCAGCCGGCCCCAGTTGAAGCCTGGCGCGAAGCGCCAGGGCACGGTGCGCGTCGCCTGGAAGGAGATTATGAACGAGGAGATGATCGGCCATACCCAGAAGATGGCGAAGATCAGGAGATAGGGCGTGAGAAAGCGATAGGCCGTGGCATTGCGGTTGCGCATCTTTTCTCCTCCTTTCGCTTCTCCTTCTCCCCTTGTGGGAGAAGGTGGATCGGCGCGTAGCGCCGAGACGGATGAGCTGGAACACCCCTCATCCCACCGCTTCGCGGCCACCTTCTCCCACAAGGGGAGAAGGCAAGACGGCGCTTTACTTGACCGGTAGTCCAGTCGCCGCGGCGATCTGGCTGGCGGCATCGTCGAGGGCCGCCTTGGCGTCGGCATAGCCGCCGGCCAGATATTTGGTCTGCACCGCGCGGACGATGATCTCGGCATCGCTCTGGAACTGCGTGCCGCGGCTCGGGACCACCTTGGGCAAGGTGCCGAGAATATCCTTCCACACCGCCTGGCCGCCCCAGTAGGGCAGGCCCTGGCTGACATAGGGGTCGTTCAGCGCCGAGACCAGCGAGGGGACGAGGCCGAACTCCTTCAGCATGGTGATCTGGCCTTCATTGGTGCCGAGCGTGTATTTCAAATATTCGTAGGCCGCTTCCTTGTTCTTCGACGCCGAGGTGATGGCGAGCGAGGAGCCGCCGAGATTGGCCGCGCGCGGGCCGTCCGCGGTCAGGCTCGGCATCAGATAGACGCCCCATTTGCCGTTTTCGCCCGCCGATTCGGTGCGGATGGTGCCTTCATACCAGCCGCCATAGACCTGGGTGGCGACGGTTCCGGCGGTGTTGTTGGTGATCTTGGTGCCCCAGTCGGCGGACGTGACGATGCCGGCGTCCTTCATCTCCTTGAGCTTGGTCATGGCGTCGACGCATTTGGGCTGGTTGACCGTGATCGACTGGCCGTCCTCGGCGAAATAGGCGCAGCCCTGTTCGTTGGCGATCATGCGGAAGAATTCACTGTCGCCGTTGAAATCGGCGTTGGTCATCGAGACACCCGGATTGGCGGCCTGGATCTTCTTGCCGGCGGCGATGAAATCGTCCCAGGTCTTGATCGATGCCGGATCGACGCCGGCCTTCTCATAGAAGTCGCGGCGATAGAAGGCGGCGACCGGGCCGGAATCCCACGGCATGGCATAGGCCTTGTCGCCGACCTCGAGTTCGGTGCGTTTGAAATCGGGGAATTTCTTCTGGTCCTCGGCGCTGTAGCCCAGCGTGTGCAGGTCGACAAAGCAGTCTGGGAACTGGCTCCAGTAATTCTCGGCCTCGCCGTTCTCGATGGTCACGATGTCGGGCAGTCCGACGCCACCGGCGGCACAGCCGGCGATCGACTTGTCGTAGGTCGGCTGATTGCCGAGATCCTGGACCGTGACCTTGATGTCGGGATGGAGCTTGTTGAAGCCGGCAACCGTCGCCTTCAGCGACGAAGCGGCGACATTCCAGCTCCAGATGGTGATTTCGCCGGACTGCGCAAAGGCCGGGGCTGAGCCCAGGGCAAGCGCGAGCGCGGCGCATGTCAGTGTGATGCGCATTGAAATCCTCCCATTTCATTTGCTCTCTCTGCGAGCCCGGCTAGACTAGGCGGCGCGGAAGGCTTGTCGCCGACAAAGGGAATACGGAATTGGCGGAAAGTAAGATGCCGGAACGGCCGTTTTACCAGCCAGGCGCCAGCAGCGTGGAAGGGCTGCCGCTGCTCTTGCAGATGTTTCACACCGCGCCGCTGGTGATGCTCAAGCCACATTGGCATGCCCAGGTCGAGGTGAATTTCATCGTGCGCGGCAGTGTGCACTACCGCATGAACGAGCATGAGATTTCGCTTTCGGCCGGGGAGATGTGCTTTTTCTGGGGCGGCCTGCCGCATCAGATGGACGATCTCAGCGACGACGCCATCTATGCCGGCGCGCACCTGCCGCTGGTGCATTTCTTCCGGTTGCATCTGCCAGCCGACATACGCCACCGGCTGATGACCGGGGCAACGCTGGTGACCAGCGCCACCGACCAATCCGACAACGACAATTTTGCGCGCTGGAACCGCTATGCCCGCTCGGGCGATGCGGCAAGGACCGAGCACGCCGTCAACGAGCTGCTGCTGCGGCTGGAGCGGGTGCGGTTCGAACCTTACAGGCTGGTGCCGGAAAACCCGGCCGGACAGGAAGCGGGCAACCCGTTCGACCAGCAATCGTCGCGCAATGTCGGGCGCATGTGCGATTTCATCGCCGAGAATTTCCTCTACGACATCGATTGCGTGAACATAGCGGCGGCCGCCGACATCCACCCCAAATACGCCATGAGCCTGTTCAAGAAATCGACCGGCATGACGCTCAACGAATATGTCAACCTGTTGCGGCTGAGCTATGCGCAGGCGCTGCTGATGCACCAGGACGCCAATGTGCTGCGCGTCGCCATGGACTCTGGCTTCGGCTCGCTCAGCGCCTTCAACAAATCCTTCCGCAAGCTCGCCGGCATGACCCCTTCCGATTTCCGCAAGGGGCTGGCAAGCGCCAGATAGGCCGGACCGCGGCGCGGAAAGCAGCGGATCGCACGGCATTTCTTTTCCTGCCGGAAATCCACATCTAGGCGCTGGACAGGCTGGATTCCCATGCTATAACCCACGCGCTTTCAAGGGGCGCCCACGGCGCTGCCATGAAATCCGGAGCACGAGTTTTCGTTAGCCGGAACAGGCCCAGATAGCTCAGTTGGTAGAGCAGCGGACTGAAAATCCGCGTGTCGGTGGTTCGAATCCGCCTCTGGGCACCATCACTTTCCTTGCCGTCTGATTTGCACGGTTTTTTGCCCCGTTTTGTCCAGCCGATTTACACCACCCCGTTTTTCTGGACACTTTTGTTCTCGGTTTCCTCCGCACCTTCCCTATCGGCAAGCAGTCCGACCGCGCTCTTGGCAATGACCTTTTGGCGCGCTGCCTTGGTGTAGCGCGTCACCTCTTTTGAGGTCTGATGCCCCGTCATCGACATGATCTGATGCTCGGTGGCGCCGCGATCGGCCATGCGGCTTGATGCTGCCTTCCGTAGGCCATGGGCGCTGCATTGCGGCAAGTTGGCTTCGTCGCACCGCTTCCGAAACCAGTTGCCGAAGCCGTTGCCAGTGAAGCCACGGCCGAACTCGGTCACCAGAAACGTCAGATCCCCGCAGGGACTGTTGTCGATGGTGAACTGCAGCCTGGGGTGGATCGGGATTTCCAACGTGATCGGTTTTTTGTTTCGACCCTTGTACTGGGTGAAGTGGAGAACGCCCTTGCGCACGTGCTGCTTGCCGAACAGCACCACATCGCTTCGGCGCTGAAGGGTGTAGAGCAGCAGGTCGAGGGCAAGGCGGGCCTTGGTGCCGACCGGATGCCGTTTCTCGAACTGCTCGACCTCTTCGATGGTCCAGGAGTGGAAGCCTTCCGACCCTGTTTTGAAATAGGCGATATCTCGGGCCGGGTTGACGGTGACAAGGTCGATCTCGGGAAGGCATGCCCATTTGAAGACCTGGCGCAGCGCCTTGACGCGGCCGTTGGCTGCTTCCTTCAGGTCGGCCTTGCGGTCGCGCAGCACGCGCACCGACTTCGCCGTAAAGGCTGGCAGGGGCATATCCTCGAAGAGCTTCGTTCCGCCCGGCTTGGTCGTCTCAGCCCAGCAGGATTCGAGAATGAGCCGGCGAACCTGGCGCGTCTTCGGGTCGAGGTGCTTGAACTCGGCCGACGCATAGTATTGCTCGCACAGCCAACGCAGAGTTCCCTTGCCGGCAAGCTTTGGACCTGTAGCGCCAATTTTGATCTCGCCTTTCAGGGCCTGATAATAGACTGTGTTGAATTCGTCGGTGCCGGGGACGCCGGGTAGCGGGATCTTCTTTGCTTTGCCGCGGCGGAAATAGAACCGGAGGATGCCATCCGTCCGATCCTCAACGATGTAGGCTGAAGCTTGCAGCCTGTTCAAGCCGCGCGCCGTCATAGTGGTGTGTTGCGCCGGGAACCCGCCAAATCAGGCGGGTTTTTTGTTGACTTCGTGGGGATCGAGCTGCGTGAGGGTCGCGGCTTCGAGGGCTACTGCGAACCTGGCATTTTGGCATATCCATTGGGATCTTTGTGGACGCCCGGCGACGGCGAGGTTTCCGCTGGCGCATTCCCACCCTGGTTTTGCTCAGGAGCGCGCTTGAACGGCGCTGTCCGCCATGAGCCCCCTGACAGGGGCGTAAGCACAAAAATTGCCAGCAGGCATAGTAAAATGGCCCCGGCCAAGACCACTCCCCACTTGAGGACCCGGCCTGTTCCCTTCTGTTCCTCTCGGCGCGATAGATTGTCTGTCATCGGGTTCACTTTCTGAATCAAGGCAATTCAGGCCCAAACTTGATGACAGCAACGATGTTCCATCTGAGCCCCCACAAGGAGACTTCTATGTCAACTCGCTATGCAACCATCATCACGGACGACGACGGCCAAGAGGTCGTTTCAAACGTAGGCACGCCGACGTGCTTCCCTGCCAGATCTTTGGCAATGCGGATTGCGCGCTCCTCGCTCTGCTGATCGGCCGGGCCGAATGCAGGGAATAGCTCGCCATCATTGCCACGATCGAAAGCGACGACGACGATGAGCTTCGGTCTCTTCTGGTTCGGAACCTGGTCAGACATGCGCCATGATAGCTGCTGGACACTTTTGCGAAAAGATCAATGATTGCGTGGGAAGCGAAACTGTCCAGCCGCGCCGCAAGGCATTGAATCTGCCTATTTTCTGTGCCTCGCCTCTGGGCACCATTTCCCTCCCGCCATTCCCCACGCCGAAGCCTCTACGCTTGCACGTGTGATCTTTTCCGAGAGTATCCCGGAAATCCCCGGCGTCAGACGACGAAGAACTCCTCCACCCGCGCCTTGGCCATTCGAAGCACCGGCAGGATGTCGCGCTCCATCGCCTCGACCGAAAAGCGCGCCGACTGGGTCGAGACATTGATGGCCGCGACGATGTGGCCGGCGCGGTCGTTGATCGGTACGGCGATCGACCGCAGCCCAAGCTCCAGTTCCTCGTCGACGATGGCGAAGCCGTCCGTTCTGGCGTTGGCAATGGCCTTCGCGAGCAACGACCTCTCAACAATCGTTTTCGGCGTCCGCCGATCGATCGTCGCCTTGCCAAGAAATGCTTCCAATTCCCCTGACGTCAGTCCTGCCAGCAGCATTCTTCCCATTGAGGTGCAATAGGCGGGCAGCCTGGTGCCGACATCGAGCGAGATGCTGACGATACGGCGGCCGGGAATACGGGCGACATAGACGACATCCTCGCCCGACAGGATCGCCGCCGAACAAGCCTCGTTCAACTGCGCCGCCACGGCGCGCATGATGGGCGTCGCGAAGGTCCACAGCGAGGCGCCTCCCAGCCAGGTGCGGGCGACAGTCAGCAGGCGGGGCGACAAGGAAAATACACGGCCGGACCGGGTCGCGTAGCCGGTGGCGACCAAGGTCAGCAGGAAGCGCCGCGCGCCGGCGCGGGTCAGGCCGGCTTCCTCGGCCATCTCCGTCAGGGTCATGCCGGCGGGATGCCGGGCCAGAATCTCCATCACGCCAAGCCCACGCCCGAACGATCCGACATGGTCACGCGAAACGGTCTCGTCGTCCATGCCGCCTCCGGAAATCCAATGCCACCGGATTGACTCGGCGGCAGAGCTCGACGTAGAAGTATCGCATATAAAACATATGTTCGCAATACGAACTTTTTTGCATATGCGGAGCCATTGGAATGGTCAAGTTCCTGCCCCTGAAAGAGGCTGTCGCGGAGAATTTGCATGACGGCGACACGGTGGCCTTCGAAGGTTTCACCCATCTGATCCCCACAGCCGCCGCCCATGAGGCGATCCGCCAGGGGTTTCGCGACCTGACCCTGATCCGCATGACGCCCGACCTGATCTACGATCAGATGATCGGCATGGGCATGGCGAAGAAGATTGTTTTCTCCTATGTCGGCAATCCCGGCGTCGGCTTGCTGCGGCGCGCCCGCGACGCCATCGAAAACGGTTTTCCCCGCTCGATCGAGGTCGAGGAGCACAGCCATGCCGGTATGGCCAACGCCTATGAGGCGGGCGCCGCCGGTCTGCCTTGCGCCGTGTTTCGCGGCTATCGCGGCGCCGGTTTGGCGGCGGTCAATCCGAACATCAAATCAGTCACCTGCCCATTCACCGGCGAGGTGCTCGCGGCCGTGCCTTCGATCCGGCCTGACGTCACCTTCATCCATGCGCAGAAGGCTGACAGAAAAGGCAATGTGCTGGTCGAAGGCATCATCGGCATCCAGAAGGAAGCGGTGCTCGCCGCCAAACGCGCGGTGGTGACGGTCGAGGAAGTGGTCGACAGTTTCGACGATCTGCACCCGAATTTGACCGTGCTGCCGCGCTGGACCATCGCGGCGATCTCGGCCGTGCCGGGCGGTTCGCATCCATCCTACGCGCATGGCTACTATGTCAGGGACAATGCCGCTTATCTCGAATGGGACGAGATCGCCGGCGACCGCGAGAAATTCCAGGCCTGGATGCAGGCAAATGTGATCGAGAAGAGCGCCGATGATTTCGCCGCCCGGATCGAGCATCTGAGGAGAGCGGCATGAGCGACAATGATAGCCCCTTGGCCTTCACCCCCAATGAGATGATGACCATCGCCGCCAGCCGCGCGTTGAAAAACGACGATGTCTGCTTCGTCGGCATCGGCGCGCCATCGGCCGCCTGCAACGTGGCCCGGCTGACGCACGCGCCCGACATCACCTTGATCTACGAGAGCGGCACGATCGGTACCGCGCCCGATGTGCTGCCGCTGTCGATCGGCGATGGCGAATTGTGCGAGACGGCGGTCACCACCGTCGCGGTGCCGGAGATGTTCCGCTACTGGCTGCAGGGCGGCCGTATTTCCATTGGCTTTTTGGGTGCCGCCCAGCTCGACAAGTTCGGCAACATCAACACCACCGTGATCGGCGACTATTTTCATCCCAAGACCAGGCTGCCCGGCGGCGGCGGCGCACCGGAGATCGCGACCTCGTCGAAGGAGATCTACATCACCATGGTGCAGTCGAAGCGCGGCATGGTCGAGAAGATCGATTTCTTCACCTCCTTCGGCCATGGCGAGGGCGGCGATCATCGCAAGCGGCTGGGCATCGATACATCAGGCCCGACGCTTCTCATCACCGATCTCGCCATCTGGAAGCCGGATCCGCTGACCAAGGAATTCATTGTCGTCTCGCTGCATCCCGGCATCACCCTTCAACAGGTGCAGGAGAGCTGTGGCTGGACGGTCAGGTTCGCCGAGGCGCTTGACGAAACGCCCGCACCAAGCGAACTCGAACTGAAGACATTGCGCGACCTGCAGGCCCGCACCAAGGCGGCGCATGAAGGGACCGGAAAAGGGAAAGCAGCCTGACATGGCCGAGGCCTATATCTGCGACTACATCCGTACGCCGATCGGCCGCTTCGGCGGTTCGCTATCCCAGGTACGATCAGACGATCTTGGTGCGATACCGCTAAGGGCATTGGTCGAGCGCAATGCCGGCATCGACTGGCAGGCGGTCGACGACGTCGTCTATGGTTGCGCCAACCAGGCCGGCGAGGACAACCGCAACGTGGCGCGCATGGCGCTGCTGCTCGCCGGGCTGCCGAAGGAGATACCGGGTTCGACCGTCAACCGGCTGTGCGGCTCGGGCATGGACGCGCTGACCATCGCCGCGCGCGCGATCAAGGCCGGCGAAGCGGAGCTGATGATCGCGGGCGGCGTCGAATCGATGAGCCGGGCGCCCTTCGTCATGCCCAAGGCCGACGCTGCTTTTTCCCGCAATGCGGAGATCTATGACACCACCATCGGCTGGCGCTTCGTCAACCCGCTGATGAAGAAGCAGTACGGCGTCGATTCCATGCCCGAGACCGGCGAGAACGTGGCGGAAGACTTCGCAGTTTCCCGCGCGGACCAGGATGCTTTCGCCGCACGCAGCCAGGACAAGGCGGTCGCGGCACAGGCCAATGGCCGGCTGGCGAAGGAGATCACCCCGGTGACGATCCCGCAGCGCAAGGGCGACGCAGTCGTCGTCTCGAAGGACGAGCATCCCCGCGCCGGTACCACGGTCGAGACGCTCGGCAAATTGCCGACGCCGTTCCGGCAAGGCGGCACGGTGACGGCCGGCAATGCTTCCGGGGTCAATGACGGCGCGGCGGCGCTGATCGTTGCCTCGGAGGCGGCCGTGAAGACATACGGGCTGACGCCGATCGCCCGCATCCTCGGCGGCGCGGCCGCCGGTGTCGCGCCGCGCATCATGGGCATCGGTCCGGCGCCGGCAACGCAAAAGCTATGCGCGCGGCTTGGCCTGACGCCGCAACAATTCGACGTCATCGAGCTCAATGAAGCCTTCGCTTCGCAAGGCATCGCCGTGCTGCGCCAGCTTGGCATCGCCGAGGATGCCGAGCACGTCAACCCGAATGGCGGCGCCATCGCGCTCGGCCATCCCCTGGGCATGTCCGGCGCCCGCATCTCCGGCACGGCGGCACTGGAGCTGCGCGAACGCGGCGGACGCTATGCGCTGGCCACCATGTGCATCGGCGTCGGCCAAGGCATCGCCATCGCGCTGGAGCGGGTCTGACCGCTTCAGTGGGTGGTACGACTTTGCTCTCATCCGCCTTCTTGCGGATTCAATTTGCTTGGTGATCCCACAACCCTAGGGCAAACTCCCTGCCGGGGCTGCAGGAGGTGAAATGAGAGCACGCGCAGCGACGCTGGGGGATCTCGAGGATGTCTTCCATGGCCTGTCCAAACGGATGTCGGACGAGTACGCGGCGGCCGGCAAGGACAGCAAGATCGCCTACGACAATCTGATGATGAATCTGAAGGAAGGCCGGGCGCACGCACTGGTCGAGGGCGACAAGGCCGTGGCGATCATTGCCTGGCATGAGAACAGCGACGCGGCCGATACGCTGTTTGCCGCGCAGGAGGATTTTTTTCGCGGCTCGACCGTGCGCTTCTGCAAGCGGCACATCAGGCATATCCAGGCGCTTGCCGGGAACCTTCCCATCCACTCGCGCAGCTGGCTGCAGGGGCCCGACGTCGCCCGATGGTTCGGCATTATCGGCTATGACGAGCGCGGCCAGGAAAACGGCGCCAAGCTGTTCGAACTGCTGCCGGCGCGCTGAACAGAAATTCTACCGCACGTCGAACGCCGCCTGCACCGCGCGATTGACGGTCACCGGCAGGATCGACATGTGGTTCTCGCCGGCGTGCAGCTCGAAACTCGCCCGCAGGCCCGGCAGCGCGTCGAGACGTTCCGCCATCGCCCGCGCGAATTCGTCGGTGCGGATCAGTTTCTTCTGCTGCAGGCGCTTTTCCTCGTCTTCCGCGCCGATCTGGAACGGCGCCAGCTTTTCGGTCTCGTATTCGCCGGCCGACAGGATCACGTCAGCCTCCAATCCTTCTGGTATGGCGATTTCGAATGGCTCCAGGAAGCGATCGATGGCGCGGTCCTCCCAGTAGATGGCCGGGCTGGCGGCGATGAAGGTACGGAACGAAAGCGGGCGCGTGAACAGGGCGTAGAGCGCGAACAGGCCACCAAAGGAATGGCCGTAAAGCGTCTGGCGATTCTCATCGATCCTGACCCGGCTGGCGACCCAAGGCTTCAGCTCATCCTCGATGAAGGCCAGGAACTCCCCTGCCCCGCCGGTCCTGACTTCCGGTGTGCCTTCGTAGAAGGGCGGGTAGGTTCTGCCCGGTGGGGGTCCCAGGTCCCATGAGCGGCGCAGCGGGTCGTAGGCGCCCTCGACGGGATAGCCGATGGCGACGATGACGCCCCAGCCGACATTGGTGCCGGCGGGATAGAAGGCCTGCGCGCGCATGGCGTCAACCGCCGTTGCGATGACGGCATTGCCGTCGGTCATGTAGAGCACCGGCCAGCCGGTCTCGGGCGCCGGGCCGGAGGGCACATGGATGAAGACCCGCCAGGGGGCGCCACCGTAGGCCGGAACGAAATCGTGAGCAGTGGTGTCGGCGATCAAAGCGGGCGTCGACTTGGACATCAATATCTCCACAGGGACAAACGTCAGCGGCGGCGCAGCAGCCACATCAGGACGGGACCGCCGATCAGCGTCGCGACGAGGCCGGCCGGGATCTGGCGCGGGAAGATGGCGGTGCGGCCGATCCAGTCGGCACAGACCATGATCAGCGCGCCGGCGAGCACCGCGCCGATGGCTTGCGGCAGCGCGCGTGACAGGCCGAGGCGTCGGGCCAGGTGCGGCGCCATCAGGCCGATGAAGGTCAGCGGCCCGACGACAAGCGTCGAGGCGGCGGTGAGCGCGGCGACCATCAGGAGCACCAGCAGCCGTGTTGCCTTGAGGTTGACGCCGAGACTTTGAAGCGCGGCGGATCCGAGTGGCAGCATGTCCAGCCAGCGCATGAAGAGTGGGGTCGCCAGGAACAGGCAAAAGGCAGTCATCGAGGTCAAAAGCGCCGAGCCCGCGTCGACGCCATAGGTCGAACCGGTGAGCCAGTTGAGCAGCAGCATGGCGCGCGGATCGCCGGTGGCGGTCAGCACCAGGATCAGCGCGTCGAACAGGGCCGTCAGAGCGACGCCGGCAAGCAGCAGCCGCTCCGGCGCATAGGCGGCGCGGTGGCCGATCGCCAGCGTCGCCAGAAGGGCGGCGAAGGCGCCGATCGTGGCGGCCACGGTCTGCACCGGTCGGCTGGCGTCGGTGAGCGCGAACAGCGCCACCATCATGCCAAGCGCCGCGCCAGCGCTGATGCCGAGCACTTCGGGACTGGCCATCGGATTGCCGGTCAGCCGCTGCATCATCAGCCCGGCCAGCGCCAGCATCGCGCCGGCGGCAAGCGCCGCGGACACTCTGGGCAGCCGCCAGGACAACAAGGGTTGCAGCTGATCGCCGGACGCGAATGTCCAGCCATCTGGCCCCGGCGCGTAGAGCAGCGCCAGCACGAGCATCAGAAGCAGGACGCCAGCAATCGCCGCCAGCACAAGGCCCGGCCTTGTCGTTCTGGGCAACCGCTCGGTGGTCAGGGCCGGCGCTTCCGTCCCAAGCGCGAGTCGGGGCAGAAGCCACAGCAGCAGCGGCGCGCCGAGAAGCGCGGTCATCGCGCCGGTCGGCAGCAGGTCGCCCTGCGGCCCGGTCGCCAGTTGCACCCCCTGATCGGCGGCCCACAGCAGTGCCGCGCCAATCAGCGGCGCCATCACCAGTTGCTGGCCAAGCCGGCGGGCGCCGCCGATGCGCGCGAGCGTGGCGGCTGCGAGACCGACGAAGCCGATGACGCCGACGGCGGCAACGACGAAGGCGATCAGGGCGACCGCCGCCGCCAGGCCGGCGAAGCGATAGACACCGAGCGGAACGCCGAGGCTGCGCGCGCCTTCGTCGTCGAGGCCAAGCAAGGTCAGCGGGCGCACCATCAGGCCGATCGCCAGCGCGGCACCGCCAAGGCGCGGCAGAAGCCACAGCGTCGCCGACCAGTCCTGCTGGCCGAGCGAACCAGCGCCCCAGAGGAACAGGCTGGCCAGCCATTCATGCCGAAGCACCACCAGCGCGGCACCGATGGCGCCGGCATAAAGGGTGACGACCAGCCCGGCGAGCACGACCGAAAGCGGCGACAGGCCCTTGTGCCAGGAGAGCGCCAGGACCGCGGCAAGGGCCGTGAAAGCGCCGGCAAGCGCCACCCATTCGCGGCCGTGGGCCAACAGGGAGGGCGCCAGGAGCGTCGCCAGCGCCAGCGCCAGATAGGCACCGGCCGAAACGCCGACGGTCTCCGGCGAGGCGAGCGGGTTGCGCAGAACCTGCTGCAGCACCGCGCCGGCCAAACCAAGCGCCGCGCCACAGAGAAGGCTGACGGCAAGCCTGGGCAGGAAGGCGTAGTGAACGAGCACCTGCCTGATATCTTCAACATCGGGATTAGCGAGCGCATCCGACCAACGCGCCGCCGGCAATTGCACGCTCATGTTGGAGAGGGTCGCGGCGCTGGCCGCGCAGACAAGCACGACGCAGAGCAGGATCGCGCCCAGAGGATATTTGCCTGGCATGCGAGACGACGAGGCATGGCCGCGCATGAGGCTGGCGTCGTCG
The DNA here is from genome assembly GCF_020165665.1 of Mesorhizobium sp. BH1-1-4. Lineage (NCBI taxonomy): Bacteria > Pseudomonadati > Pseudomonadota > Alphaproteobacteria > Hyphomicrobiales > Phyllobacteriaceae > Mesorhizobium > Mesorhizobium sp. BH1-1-4. The sequence continues at coordinate 467,851 of NZ_JAIUIN010000001.1, read as the reverse complement.
GGCAAGAGTGCTTGCTGCTCAGCCACGGGCGGTCTCCGCCATCAGCGCCCCGGCCAGCATTCGGGCAAAGCGGCGCGCCGAGGGCAGCGTGCCGAACATCAGCACCGCGGGCAGGCGCATGATCGAGCGGTTGCGAACGAACGGCATGGCGTTCCAGACCGGGCTCTCGGTCAGTGTACCGGTTGCCCCTTCGGGCAAGGGTTCGAGATAGGCAAGGCGTGCGTCGTCGGACGTCGTCAGGCCGTCGATGCCGACGGTCGCAAATCCCCAGTAATTGGTCTCGCCGGTCCAGGCATTGCGCATGCCGATGCGGTCGAACACCGCCTGGAACAGGCTTTTTTCGCCATAGACGCGCACATTGCGCGGATCGAGGAAGCTGACGACATAGACCGGCCGTGCCGAAAGCGGTTCCAGCTGCTGCTTGACGGTCGAGAAATGGGCCTCCGTCGCCGCGATGAGCGCCTCGCCTTCGCTTTCCTTGCCGACCAGCCTGGCCAGTTGCCGGGTCGCCTCGACGGCCCGCTGATAGGGCTGACCGTCCGGCGTATAGATGCCGATCGTCGTCACCGGCGCGACGCGTTCGAGCAGCGGCCTGATGCCGTCGAGAAAAGGGATGGAAAGGATGACGTCGGGACGAAGCTGCTGTAGGAATTCGAGATTGGGCTCCAGGATCGTGCCGATATCGGCGACCTCGGGCGGCAGCTTCGGCTCGACGACCCACTTCTCCCAGACTTCGCGGTCGGCGACGGCGACCGGCGTGACGCCGAGCATCAGCAAGGTCTCCGCCAGCCCGTCATCGAGGCAGACGATGCGCAGCGGCTTCGCCTTGGCTGGCGGCGTCACCATGCCGGCCAAAGGCAAGGTGAACAGCGCGAGCGCGCGGCGGCGTGTGATCAGGCCGTGCGGGCGATTTGCCTCTCCTGGCCGGGGTCGATGGTCTGTGTTCAACTTGGCTTGCCTGTTTGCGGGACCTGGTCTTCGGGGACCGATTCCGGTTGACTAGTAAACAGGATATTTCCAGTCAAGTTTTAAGACGAGACGCGGGCGACAAATGCGAGGGACGCAGGTGACGCGAACCGGCAACAGCTCCGGAAATCCGTCAGCAAACCATCGCCGAAAACGGGCCGAAGGCGGTGCCGGGCGCATCCGCCACAGCGCGATCGGGTTGCACTCGGCAGGCGTTGATGGTTTGTTGCCGGTCAGCGGAGATCAAGTGATGCGAGAATCCATGGGTCAAGACGAATACGGGTCGGCGAACCCCTTCGATCCGGACGACCTGCCGAATCTGAACGCAATCGGTCCAGCCATGGGCGGCGGCAACGACTTCGAGAAATACGCGGTCGCCGTGATCATCGTGTTCGGCGCCCTGATCATCGGCGGGCTGATGGCCGCGTCGATGACGTTCGGCCATCGCAACGGCTTCCTCTTCGCCCTCGGCGGCGCCACGTCGGCCTGGATTTCCGGCAATGCGCTTCTGCTCGACCGGCCGCGCATCTACGCGCTGTTCGTCGGCATTGCCGCCTTGATGCTGATTGCATCGACCATCACACTGGTGACCTGACGGCACTTGCCGGTCCCGAAAGGCGGAGTCCGGCTTCGCCGCTCAGGGAACGGGCTTGCCGCCTGTCAGTATCCGAGCGCCTCGCCCGATGCCGCGCGGCTGTCGATGGCACCATTGTAACGCGCGCCGCCGCCCTTCTCGATTTCGGCCAGGCTCTTGCCGCCGACGAGAATGCCCGCCGCCTGGCCCCAGCTCTGGTCGGCGAGATCGAGGTGGTAGCCCATGCCGGCCAGCAGCCTTTCGGTGTCCGGCGACAGGCCGAACGGCTCGATATAGACGGTGTCGGGCAGCCATTGGTGATGAATGCGCGGCGCGTCGATCGCCTCCTGGATGTTCATGCCGTGGTCGATGACGTTGACGATCGCTTCCAGCGTGATGGTGATGATGCGCGAGCCGCCCGGGCTGCCGATGACCATGAACGGCCTGCCGTCCTTGGCCACGACGGTCGGGCTCATCGAGGACAGCGGCGTCTTCTTCGGCTGGATGGCGTTGGCTTCGCCCTGGACGAGGCCATAGAGGTTGGGCACGCCGGGCTTCTGGGTGAAGTCGTCCATCTCGTTGTTGAGCAGGATGCCGGTGCCGTCCGCCACCACGCCGGCGCCGAACGAACCGTTCAGCGTGTAGGTGACGGCGACCGCATTACCCTCCTTGTCGATGATCGAATAATGCGTGGTCTCCTTCGACTCGCCGAATCCCTTCGGCATCAGATCCTGCGATACGCCGGCCCGGAATGGATCGATCTTGTCGCGGATGTCCTTGGCATAGCCCTTGTCGAGTAGCTTCGAAACCGGATTGTCGACGAAATCGGGATCGCCGAGCGCCGAATTGCGATCGACATAGGCGTGGCGCATCGCCTCGACCATGACATGCACCGTCTCGGCCGAGCCGGCGCCGAGATAGGAAAGCGGATAGCCTTCCAGCACGTTGAGGATTTCGCAGATGATGACGCCGCCGGAGCTCGGTGGCGGCGATGAGATAATCTCGTAGCCGCGATAGGAGCAGGTGACGGGCTTCAGTTCGCGCACCGCATATTGCTCGAAATCGCCCTTGGCCAGGATGCCGCCCTTGGCGCCGCTTGCCTTGACGATGGCGTCGGCTATGGCGCCCTTGTAGAAGGCATCGGGCCCTCTCTCGGAAATGGCCGACAGGGAGGCGGCAAGGTCGGGCTGAACCAGCTTCTCGCCAATGCCGTATGGCTTGCCGTCGGGTTTGAGGAAGATGGCCGCCGCCGCCGGATCCTTCGCCAGCCTGTCGGCGCCGCCGGCGAATGACGCCGCATCGCCCTGGTTGAGGACGAAGCCATCCCTGGCATAGGCGATCGCCGGCGCCATCAAATCCTGTCTGGATACGGTGCCGTATTTCTCGCGCGCGATTTCGAAACCGGCGACCGAGCCCGGCACGCCGACCGCCAGATAGCCGTCGAGGCTGGCGCCCTTCACCGGGTTGCCGTCCTTGTCGAGATACATGGTCTTGGTCGCGGCAAGCGGCGCGCGCTCGCGAAAATCGAGGAAGGTCGATCTGCCGTTCTTGAAGCGGATGGTCATGAAGCCGCCGCCGCCGATGTTGCCGGCATTGGGGTAGACGACGGCCAAGGCATAGCCGACGGCGACCGCCGCATCGACGGCATTGCCGCCTCTCTTCAACACCTCGACGCCGACTTCCGAGGCGAGATGCTGCGCCGTGACGACCATGCCGTTCTCGCCTTTGGCAGGGGCTGGCGACGCGGCGAGGACGGCGGCGGATGGTGGGAAGGCGAAGGTGATCGAAAGGCTGACGGCAATGAGCGTCCGGCGGGTGAGATGCATGGCGGGACTCCTAAGCGGGGACGCCTACGAAAGACCTTCGGGAGGCGTTCGTCCAATAACAATTGAATAAGCGCGTGAGAGACCCCCTCACCCGGATTGCCGAGTCGAATTGCAAGAGCAATTCGGGCAATCCGACCTCTCCCCAAGGGGAGAGGAGCTTGCGCCGGCGCTGACCTCTTCTCCCCTCGGGGAGAAGGTGGCCGCGAAGCGGCCGGATGAGGGGGAGTGGCTCGACCTCAGACGATTCCACCGCCACCGCCGGCGACCGCCGGACGTTCTTCGGCGACCTTGGCGCGGTAGCCCGCCGCCCGGTAGGCGGCGACCGGATCGATGGCGCCGCCGGTCTTTAGCCGCGCCATGGCCAGGAGCGGTTCGACATCGGTGCGGTAGGCCGCCTTCAGCGTCTGCGTCGCCATCAGCGCGTCATTGCCCTCCTGAAACCCTTCGAGCGCCTTGCGATCGACCAGCAGCGCCTGCGCATAGGCGCGCTGCACCTCGACCGCCGACAGCATCAGGCTCTCGATCGGATCGGTGACGTTGTGGCTCTGGTCGAGCATGTGGGCGGGGTCGAACCCCTCGGCACCGGACAGTTCGGCGTCGACCAGTTCGTTGAAGACCAGGAACAGCCGGTAGGGATCGATCGAACCGGCGTCGAGATCGTCGTCGCCATATTTCGAATCGTTGAAATGGAAGCCGCCGAGTTTCTTGAACTGGATCAGCCGCGAAACGATCATCTCGATGTTGACATTGGGCGCGTGATGGCCGAGGTCGACGAGGCAGAAGGCCTTGTCACCCAATTCCTTCGATATGATGTAGTTGGTGCCCCAGTCCTGCACCACCGTGGAATAGAAGGCCGGCTCGTACATCTTGTGTTCGGTGAACAGCTTCCAGTCAGCCGGCAGGCCGGCATAGACCTCCCGCATGGCGTCGAGATAACGCCCGAACGCCTTGGCGAAATTGACTTGGCCGGGGAAATTCGAACCGTCGCCGATCCACACCGTCAATGCCTTTGAGCCGATCGTCTTGCCGATTTCGATGCATTCGAGATTGTGCTCGACCGCTTGCCGGCGAGCGCCGGCATCGGCATGCGACAGCGACCCGAACTTGTAGGAGAATGTCTGGTCCTTCGCGTCGAAAAAGGTGTTGGAATTCATGGCATCGAAACCGAGGCCGAAGCGCGAGGCCGCCTGCTTCAGCCGGTTCGGGTCGGCCTTGTCCCACGGGATGTGCAGGGAGACGGTCGGGGTCGCCTGCGTCAACTGCTTGATGACGGCGCAATCCTCGATCTTGTCGAAGACATCGCGCGGCTCGCCGGCGCCGGGAAAGCGGGCAAAGCGCGTTCCCCCGGTGCCGACACCCCAGGAGGGGATTGCCACCGCGAATTTCTCGACCTTGTCGCGGATGGCGTCGATGGCGATGCCTCGGCGGTCGAGGCGTTCGCCGAGCGAGGCATAGTCACGCTCGAGGTCGGCCTCGCGCGCTGCGTTACTGCTGGCGACGATGTCGGCGGAGATGATCAATTCGGACACTGCTGTTCCTCCCGGTACTCGCACGGCTGGCGCCGCCCCTCATCCGCCCTTCGGGCACCTTCTCCCCGTAGAACGGGGAGAAGGAAAGCTTAGCGCGTAAAGCTCTGCGCGTTGCCGGCGTCGACGTTGATGATGTTGCCGGTCGATTTGGCCGACATGTCGGAGGCGAGGAAATAGATCGCCTCGGCGATGTCTTCCGGGAAGACGGAGCGCTTCAGCATCGAACGCGAGCGGTAATGTTCTTCCAGATCGTCGGTCGACATCTTGTAGGCGGCGGCGCGCTGTTCCTTCCACTCGCCGGTCCAGATTTTCGAGCCGCGCAGCACAGCATCGGGATTGACGACATTGACCCTGATCTGGGCTTCCGCCCCTTCCAGCGCCAGGCAGCGCGCGAGATGGATCTCGGCGGCCTTGGCAGTGCAATAGGCTGATGCGTTGGGCGATGCGGCAAGGCCGTTCTTGGAGGCGACGAAGACGACATTGCCGCCGATCTTCTGTACCCTGAACAGCCGGAACGCTTCGCGCGAGACCAGGAAATAGCCGGTCGACAGGATGTCCATGTTCTTGTTCCACAGCGCCAGCGTCGTCTCCTCGATCGGCGCCGAGGAGGCGAGCCCCGCATTGGAGACAAGGATGTCGATGCCGCCGAACTCGACCGCAGTCTCGGCGAAGCCGGCGACGACCTGATCCTCCGAGGTGACGTTGATGAGCACCGGGCGGACGAAATCCTTGCCATAGGCCTTTGCCAGTTCCTCATTGGCGCTGGCGAGCGCCGCCTCGTCGATATCGGCCAGCACGACGCAGGCGCCTTCGCGCAACAGCCGGTTGGCCGTGGCGCGACCGATGCCGCCGGCGCCGCCGGTGACCACCGCGATCTGGCCAGCGAGCGACTTCGGCTTTGGCATGCGCTGCAGCTTCAGGTCCTCGAGCAGCCAGTATTCGATGTCGAACGCTTCCTGCGCGGGCAAGCCTACATAGGACGACACGGTCGAGGCACCGCGCATGACGTTGATGGCGTTGACGTAGAATTCGCCCGAAATGCGCGCCGTCGCCTTGTCGCCGGCGAAGGTGAACATGCCGACGCCGGGCATCAGGTAGACCACGGCATTGGGGTCGCGGATGGCGGGCGAATCCGGGTGCTTGCAGCTATCGTAATAGGCTTGGTAGCCGACGCGATATTCGGCAATGTCGTCGGCCAGACGCGCGATGACGGCGTCGACATCGGGCTTCGCCGGATCGAATTCGATCACCAGCGGGCGGATCTTGGTGCGCAGGAAATGGTCCGGGCACGAGGTGCCGAGTGCCGCCAGCGGGCGCAAATCCCTGGAGTTGACGAATTCGAGCACGGCGGCCGAATCGTCGAAATGACCGAGCTTGTGGCTCTTTTCCGAGATCAGGCCGCGGATTTTCGGCATCAGCTTGGCGGCAATCGCGCGACGTGCGGCGGCGTCGAGCGACTTCACCACCTCGCCACCGAAGATCGCCACGCCTTCGGAGCGGCGCTCGAACCACTCGATCGCCTGGTTGATCACCGCGATTGTCGTTTCATAGCATTGCTTCGGGGTATCGCCCCAGGTGAACAGGCCATGGCTTTCGAGGATGACGCCTTTGGCGGCAGGGTGTTCGACGCAGAATTTCTCCAGCCACAGGCCAAGTTCGAAGCCCGGCCGTTTCCACGGCAGCCAGCCGATGGCATCGCCGAAGATTTCCTTGGTCAGCGCCCTGGAATCCTTCGCGGCGGCGATGGCGATGATGGCATCGGGATGCATGTGGTCGACGAAAGGCTTCGGCACGTAAGCGTGCAGCGGCGTGTCGATCGAGGCCGCGCGTGGATTGAGGTTGAAGGTGCAGTGGGGCAGATACCCCACCATCTCGTCTTCGTGCTCGACGCCGCGATAGAGGCCCTTCAGCGCCTGCAGCTTGTCCATGTAGAGCGTGGCGAAGCCGTCAAGCTTGATCGAGGCGCTGTCGCCCCCCGAGCCCTTCACCCATAGTACTTCCACGTCCTGGCCGGTGAGCGGGTCCTTCTGCCGGATCTTCGACGACGTATTGCCGCCGCCATAATTGGTGACGCGCTTGTCGGAGCCGAGCGTGTTCGACCGATAGACCAGCAGCTCGGGACCACTCATCCCCTGCACTTTCGCATCATCCCAAAGATTGGCGAGGCGCGAGCCGGAGCGCTTGTCGAGCATAGATATCCTCCCTGGGGACGCGAAAAGGCGCGGTCCATTTGGCCGGGAATGTCTACGCAAGCAGGCGGCTTGTCAATCACAAACGATCAACATCGATCATATTGCACTGCACAATGAAATTATATGATCGGAAATGATTGACACTGCTCGTTTTGGGTGCCTAGATGGCCAGGCAGGGAGGAACCATGCACGAAAAAGAGCGCCACAGGATCATTCTGTCCGCCGTCCAGGAAAAACCTGTGGTGACGGTGCAGGAGATGGTCGACCTGACGGAGTCCTCCGAGGCGACGATCCGGCGCGATATCGCGGCTCTCCATGTCCAGAAACGCCTGCGCCGGGTGCGCGGCGGCGCCGAGGCGATCTCGCCGCCGCAGTTCATCGGGCTGGCCGGTCGGCCCTTCTCCGTCAACGAAACGCTCAATGCCTCGCAGAAGCGCGCCATCGCTCGAGAAGCGGTCGAACTGTGCAAGGACGGCGAGCCGATCATCATCAATGGCGGCACCACCACCTTCCAGATGGTGCATTTCCTGACCGGGCGCCGCATGCCGATCTTCACCAATTCGTTCCCGATCGCCGAGCACCTGCTCAAGCACTCCAAGAACACGGTGATGCTGTCGGGCGGCACGATCTACCGCGAGCAGAACATCATCCTGTCGCCCTTCGACAATGACGTGACGCGCAATTTCTATGCACGCCGCATGTTCATGGGTGCTCAAGGGCTGGGGCCGCTCGGCCTGATGGAAGGCGACCCGCTGCTGATCCAGGCGGAGCAGAAGCTGATCGACCAGGCCGACGAACTGGTGGTGCTGGTCGATTCCTCGAAATTCCGCAAACGCTCCAGCCTGATCCTGTGCGGTCTTTCGCGCATCGCCACCGTCATCACCGACGACGGCATCGAGGACCGCGAAGCCAAGATGCTGGAGACCGCGGGAGTGACGCTGATCGTCGCCCGCAAGTCGACGAAGGAAGAATCTTCACTGCAGGCCTGAGACCAACTCACGCCCGCGGCGGCGATGGAAATGCAACGCTCAAGGGAGGATATCAGATGAGCTTCTTGAAGAAATTGATGGTGACCGCGGCATTCTCGGCCGCCATGTTCGTGAATGCCGCCTACGCGGAAAACGTCAAGATCGCGCTGGTGGTGAAGTCGCTCGGCAACGGCTTCTTCGATGCCGCCAACAAGGGGGCCGAAGAGGCCGCCAAGGAACTCGGCGACGTCGATATCATCTACACCGGGCCGACCAAGGCGACCGCCGAGGCGCAGATCGAAGTGGTCAATTCGCTGATCGCGCAGAAGGTCAGCGCCATTGCGATTTCCGCCAATGACGCCGACGCGCTGGTGCCGGTGCTGAAGAAGGCCATGGAGCGCGGCATCACCGTCATCTCCTGGGATTCGGGCGTCGCCAAGGAAGGCCGCCAGCTTCACCTCAACCCGTCCGACACCGGCCTGATCGGCGAGACCATCATCAAGCTCGCCGCCGACTATCTGCCGGAAGGCGGCGACGTCGCCATCCTGTCGGCCTCCTCGACCGCGACCAACCAGAATTCCTGGATCGAAGCGGCCAAGAAGGTGCTGCCGGAGAAGTTCCCCAAGATCAAGCTCGTCGCCACCGTCTATGGCGATGACGATTCGGCCAAGAGCACCGACGAGGCCAAGGGCCTCTTGAAGTCCTACCCGAACCTCAAGGCGATCATCGCACCGACCACCGTCGGCGTCGTTGCCGCCGCCCAGGTCGTCACCGACGAGAACCTGATCGGCAAGGTCAACGTCACCGGCCTGGCGCTGCCGTCCGAGTTCAAGAAGTTCATCGACAACGGCGCCAGCCAGGCCGTGGCTCTCTGGAACCCGATCGACCTCGGCTATTCCGCCGTCTACCTCGCCCATGACCTGGCGGTGAAGAAGGAAGAAGCCAAGCCCGGCGCGACGCTGTCGATCGGCCGTGTCGGCAAGGTGACGCTCGACGACACCAACTCGGCCGCGATGGCTCCGCCCTTCCAGTTCGACAAGAGCAACATCGAGAAGTTCTCCAAGATCTATTGATCTCCGAGTTCTCAAGCTGACGCGGCGGGGCTCACGTCCCGCCGCGACTTCAAACGGACCTAGAGCGGTTCAGCGTTTGATGGAATCGCCGACCCGCTCTAACTCTTTGTTTTCACGCAATTCCGGACGGAAAACCGTTACACGCTTTTCCTGGAATTGCTCTAGTTTCAGGGCTTGATACGGATATGGACACGACGGCCCGACACAGCGAGACGCAGGAGCGGCCTCCGGCCTCGGCTCCACGCCTGACGCTGTCCGGCATCTCGAAAAGCTTTCCCGGTGTCCGCGCCCTGCACAATGTCAGCCTGTCGCTCTATCCGGGCCAGGTGACCGCGCTGATCGGCGAGAACGGCGCCGGCAAATCGACGCTGGTCAAGATCATGACCGGCATCTACCAGCCCGACGCAGGCACCATCAGCATCGACGGCCAGGCCGTCACCTTGCCAAGCGCGCATGCCGCCTTCGGAATTGGCGTCACCGCCATCCATCAGGAAACGGTGCTGTTCGACGATCTCAGCGTCGCCGAAAACATTTTTCTCGGCCATGCGCCGCGCAGCCGCTTCGGCACCATCGACTGGCGCACGATGCGCAACAATGCGCGCGAAGTTCTCGACACCATGCATGCCGGCCATATCGACGCCGATGCACGGCTCAGGGATCTCGGCATCGCCAACAAGCATCTCGTCGCCGTCGCGCGCGCCATGTCGATCGACTCTCGGATCGTCATCATGGACGAGCCGACGGCCGCCCTTTCGATGAAGGAGATCGAGGAGCTGTTCCTGCTCATCGAGTTCCTCAAGGAGCAGGGCAAGGCGATCCTGTTCATCAGCCACAAGTTCGACGAGATCTACCGCATCGCCGACCGCTACACCGTGTTTCGCGACGGCGAGATGGTCGGCGAAGGGCTGATCAGGGATGCCGGCCAGAGCCAGATCGTGCGCATGATGGTCGGCCGTTCGGTCGACCACATCTTTCCGCAGCGCAAGGCCGAGATCGGCGCCCCGGTGCTCTCCGTTTCCGGCCTGTCGCACCCGACCGAGTTCAACGACATCGGCTTCGAACTGCACAAAGGCGAGATCCTCGGCTTCTACGGCCTGGTCGGCGCCGGGCGCAGCGAGGTGATGCAGGCGATTTCAGGCATCACCCGCATATCAGGCGGCACGATCACGCTGGAAGGCACGGCGATCGCGCCGAAATCGGCGGCGGATTCGGTCGAGGCCGGCATCGTCTACGTGCCGGAAGAGCGCGGCAAGCAAGGCGTGGTGATCGGCCTGCCGATCTTCCAGAATGTTTCGCTGCCATCGCTCGCCCGCACCTCCAAGTCGGGCATGCTGCGGCTAGCGGAGGAGTTTTCGCTAGCCCGCTCCTACACCGAGCGGTTGGATTTGCGCGCCTCTTCGCTCAGCCAGGATGTCGGCACGCTTTCGGGCGGCAACCAACAGAAGGTGGTCATCGCGAAATGGCTGGCGACGACACCCAAGGTGATCATCCTGGATGAGCCGACCAAGGGCATCGACATCGGCTCCAAGGCCGCCGTGCACGGCTTCATGGCCGAACTCGTCGCCCAGGGCCTTTCGGTGATCATGGTGTCGTCGGAACTGCCGGAAATTCTTGGCATGTCCGACCGCGTCGTCGTCATGCGCGAGGGCCTCGTCGCCGCGGTCTACGACAATAAGGGACTGGACGCCGAGACGTTGGTCCGGACGGCAGCGGGGATCGCGGCATGAAGGCTTTGCTCAAATACCGCGAAATCTGGCTGCTGGCCGCCGTCGCCGTGCTGATCGGGCTGATCTCGACGCGCTTTCCGGCCTTCGCCGACCCAGGCAATCTGCGCCAGGTGTTCAACGACACCTCGATCCTGATGATCCTGGCGCTCGGCCAGATGGTGGTCATCCTGACCCGCTCCATCGACCTGTCGATGGCCTCGAACCTGTGCTTCACCGGCATGGTGGTGGCGATGCTGAACGCCGCCCATCCGGCGATCCCGATCCCGCTGCTGATCGTGATCGCGCTTGCCGTCGGGCTGGTGCTCGGCGCCATCAACGGTCTTCTGGTGTGGCGGCTCAACATCCCATCGATCGTGGTGACACTGGGCACGCTCACCATCTATCGCGGCGCCACTTTCGTCATTTCGGGCGGCGCCTGGGTCAATGCCGACAAGATGAGCCCGGACTTCATCGGCTTCCAGCGCGCCGCTTTGCTCGGCATTCCCGTGCTGTCCTGGATCGCCATGCTGGTCATCGCGCTGTTCTTCGTCTTGATGACGCGCACCGCGCTCGGCCGCTCGATCTATGCCATCGGCGTCAATCCGACCGCATCTGTCTATACCGGGATCGATGTCGGCCGCACGAAATTCATCGTCTTCTGCATCTCCGGCATGATCGGCGGCCTCGCCGGCTATCTCTGGATCTCGCGCTACGTCATCGCCTCGGTCGAGGTCGCCAACGGTTATGAGCTCAACATCATCGCCGCGTGCGTCATCGGCGGCATCTCGATCGCCGGCGGCATCGGTTCGGTCGGCGGCGCGGTGCTCGGCGCATTGTTCCTCGGCATCATCTCCAACGCGCTGCCGGTCATCAACATTTCGCCCTTCTGGCAGATGGCGATCTCGGGCAGCGCCATCATCCTGGCCGTCGTGCTCAATGCACGCGGCGAGCGCCAGCAAGGCCGCATCATCCTGAGGAAAGTGGAGGCGGCATGACCGACGTTCCCGCCCCGCGCCACATTCCCGACCGGCTCGACAAGCCGCTCTCGTCGGCGATCTTTTCCTGGGAAGCGCTGCTGGTCGTGGTGGCCATCGCCATCTTCGCCATCAACAGCTTTGCCTCGCCCTATTTCCTCGACCCTTATTCGCTGTCGGACCTGACCTTCAATTTCACCGAGAAGGGCCTGATCGCCTTTGCCATGGCGTTGCTGATCATTTCCGGCGAGATCGACCTGTCGGTGGCCGCCGTCATCGCCCTTGCCTCGACCATGATGGGGATGGCGGTGCAGGCCGGCGCCGACACGCCGGTGCTTGTCTTGATCGGCATCGGCGTCGGCCTCGGCTGCGGCGCCTTCAACGGGCTCCTCGTGACACGCCTCGGCCTGCCGTCCATCGTCGTCACCATCGGCACGATGAGCCTGTTTCGTGGCATCGCCTTCATCATCCTCGGCGATCAGGCCTACAAGGGCTATCCAGAAAGCTTCGCCTTCTTCGGCCAGGGTTATGTCTGGTGGGTGGTGTCGTTCGAACTGGTGCTCTTTCTCATCGCGGCCGTCGTCTACTGGTTTGTGCTGCACCGCACGAGTTTCGGCCGCCGTGTCTTCGCCATCGGCAACAATCCGATCGCGGCGCAGTTTTCCGGCGTGCGCGTCGGCCGCACAAAATTCATCCTGTTTTGCCTGACCGGGCTGATGTCGGGCATCGCCTCGGTGCTGATCACCTCGCGGCTCGGCTCGACGCGGCCGTCGATCGCGCAGGGCTACGAGCTCGAGGTGATCACCATGGTGGTGCTTGGCGGCGTCTCGATCCTTGGCGGCGCCGGCAGCATTGTCGGCGTGGTGCTTGCCGCCCTGATCATGGGGCTGGTGACATTTGGTCTGGGCCTGCTCAACGTGCCCGGCATCGTCATGTCGATCTTCATCGGCCTGCTCCTGATCATCGTCATCGCCCTGCCGATCGTCTGGCGGCGGCTGCGCGGGAGACGCCTGGCCTGATGTCCGAGAAATACGCATTCAAGATGACGCTCAAACCCGGCATGAAGGCCGAATACAGGAAGCGTCATGACGAAATCTGGTCCGAACTGGTGACGCTGCTGAAACAGGCCGGTGTCTCCGACTATTCGATCCATCTCGACGAAGAGACCAACATCCTGTTCGGCGTGCTGTGGCGGCGCGACGATCACGGCATGGCCGACCTGCCCAGCCATCCGGTGATGCAGCGCTGGTGGGCCCACATGGCCGATGTCATGGAGACGAAGGCGGACAACGAGCCGGTGGCTGTGCCGTTGGAAACCGTGTTCCATATGGAATGAGCACGCTCCGCCACATCGCCGTCATCGATATCGGCAAGACCAACGCCAAGGTGGCGCTGGTCGATCTCGCCACATTGAGCGAGGTGGCGCTGCGCCGCATGGCGAACGCGCCGGTGCGGCAGCCGCCCTACCCGCATCACGATGTCGACGCGCTGTGGGCGTTCATCCTCGACAGCCTTGCCGACCTCAACCGCGACCAGCGCATCGACGCGATTTCGATCACCACCCATGGCGCGACCGGCGTGCTGGTCGACGCCACGGGCGAGCTGGTGCTGCCTGTGCTCGACTATGAATTCGACGGACCCGACGGGCTCGCGGCGGACTACGACGCGATCCGCCCGCCTTTCGCCGAGACCGGCACCCCGCGCCTGCCGCTCGGCCTCAATCTCGGCGCGCAATTCTTCTGGCAGCAGCAAAGCTTCCCGACGGAGTTCGCGAAGGTCGCCGCGATGCTGATGTACCCACAATACTGGGCGCTGCGCCTGACCGGCGTCGCCGCCAATGAGGTGACATCGCTCGGCTGCCACACCGATCTGTGGAACCCCTGGACAGCGGATTTTTCGGCGCTGGTCGACCGGCTTGGTTGGCGCGGCCTGATGGCGCCCGTGCGACCTGCCAGGGACCGTCTTGGCTCGGTCCTGCCCGTGCTTGCGCAGCGCACCGGGCTCGATCCTCAAACGCCCGTCTTTTGCGGCCTGCACGATTCCAACGCCTCGCTGCTGCCGCATCTCCTGTCCGACAAACCGCCTTTCTCGGTCGTCTCGACCGGCACCTGGGTGGTGTCGATGGCGGTCGGCGGCAGGACGGTGACGCTCGATCCGGCTAGGGATACGCTGGTCAATGTCAACGCGCTCGGCGACCCCGTGCCCTCGGCGCGTTTCATGGGCGGCCGGGAATTCTCACTGCTGACCGAAGGCGCGGCGCAGGACTGGACCGACAACGACGTCGTCGCCGTGCTGGCGCGCAGGACCTTGCTTTTGCCTTCGACCCAGCAAGGCTCGGGGCCGTTTCCGCATCACGCGGCCGCATGGCGCAAGGGCGAGGCGGTCCCTCCCGGCCAGCGCTTTGCCGCCATCTCCTTCTACCTGGCGCTGATGACCGTCACTTGCCTCGACCTCATCGGCGGCGATGGTCCGACCACCGTCGAAGGACCTTTTGCGCGCAACCAATTGTTCACGCGGATGCTCGCCGCGAGCACTGGCCGTGCGGTCATCGCATCGCAAGCCGCGACCGGCACCAGCATCGGGGCCGCTCTGCTGGCATCGGATCAGGGAGCCGCGCATGGCAAGGGCCAGACACAAGAGCCCCCAGTCGATCCGGCCTGGGCGGAGTATGCGCGCGCGTGGCGGACGGCGGTCGAGGCAGTTGGGTAATCAGAGGATCCGCTTGCCGAAGGCCGACATGACGAAGTTGATGGTCTCGGTGCCGATCCTGGGCTCCAGATCGGCACTAAGGCCGGAGACATCCATCGACAGCAGCCCGCCGGACAGCGCGATCGCCTCCATGGCCTGATGCGTTTCGCGCACGGTGAGGCCGCCGGAACCAGCCGCCCAGCCGGCAAATTCGGTCGCCATGGGCGAATAGCTGACATGAAACCCTTGCGTGCCGGAAGTGGCGATACGGATGGCCTCGTGCATCAGGTCGCGCATGCCCATGGCGTCGATATCGGTCATGGTGAAGGCCGAGACGCGCGAATCCTTCAGCACCCGCGCTTCCGCCGGATCGGCATGGCGCAGCCCGACGATGACGACGTTTTCCGGCGACAGCTGCGGCTGCAGCGCGCCCGCCTTGTGGTCGAGCCCAAGCGTACGCGCCAGCACGGACGCCTCCGGCAGATCGATGCCTTCCTCTTCTTCCGGCATGAGCGCGGCGATGGAATCGATCCAGATCAGGCCGAAGGAGTGGGTCGCGCGCGCGGTCGCGGTCAGTGCCTTGTGGGCGATGCGCCGGTCGGCGCCAGCGGTCAGCCGGATCAGGCCCGAGGGCGGCCGGTCGATATCGGCCAGTTCGACGACATCGAAATTCATCGCTTCCAGCCGAGCACCGGTGCCTTCCCTGGCCAGGATGCCGGCGGCCCCAGGCTCGGCCGTGATCTGCACCATCTTGCGGCCGGAAAAGTCGGCGACATCGTGCATCGGGGCCTTTTCGACATATTCCGAGGTCATCGCCAGCAGCATGGCGCCATAGCTCATGCGGAAGGCGACGCGGTCGCCGATGGCCGGCGGCGGATCGGCGTCCTGCACATCGAGCAGCAGATGGTCGCTGGAGGCGCCGAGCACCCGTATCCCCTTTGCGATCGGCGTCAGCCCTTCGACCAGCACGTCCTCGCGGCCGATATTGGCGATGGCGCGCAGCCTGTCGCCTTCGTCTGGAAAGACCGGCTGATTGCCGAACGCATCGTAGCCCGACGTGCCTATCGGCCGTGACGGCTTCAGCTTGACCTCGATGACGTCACTGGTCAGCCGACAGGCATCGGGTTCGAGTTCGGCCCATGGCACATCGCGAAAAGTCTCGACGCCGCCCTGCAGGATCGCCTCGCCGACCCTGAGATTATTGATGCCGGCCGGCAATTTGCCGTCGAGCAACAGCGGCAGCGACGACGAGGCGCCGCCGGAGATCAAGTCCAGGCTTTTTCCTGACAGACGCTCGGTCTTGTAGGCATGGGCGACGAGCTGGCCGAGATTTTCCTGGGTCGGCATGATGGCGCCGAAGCAGCCGAGATTGGTGCCGATGCCGGCGATGCGCACGCCCTTCATGTCGAGAATCTGCTCGACCGTGGGGATGAGGTCGTTCGGCCAGATGCCTTCTCTGAGATCGCCGAGATCGATCATCAGCATGATGTCATGGACACGGCCCATGCGCTCGGCGATGCGCGAGATCTCGCGGATGATGGTCAGCTCCGACTGCAGGCTGACCTCGACGGTGCGCACCACCTCCTCGACGCGCGCCATCGGCGGACTGCGCAACAGCATGATCGGCGCCGATATGCCGCTGTCGCGCAGCCGGCGGATGTTTTCGAAGCGCGATTCGGCAATGCCGGCCACCCCACCGCGCAGCATGGCGCGCGCCACTTGCGGCATGCCGCATGTGCCCTTGGTAACGCCGAACACCTTGATGCCAGAAAGCGCGCAGCGGTCGACGATGGTGCGGGCGTTGCGCTCGATGCGGCCAAGGTCGATGGCGACTTGCGGTCCCGACATTTTATCCCCCGTAGACCAGTCCCTGGGGATCGATCTCCGGCTTGCGCCCGGCAACGAGGTCGGCGAGGAATTTGCCCGAGCCGCAGGCCATGGTCCAGCCGACATGGCCGTGGCCGGTGTCGAGATAGAGGTTGCGGTATTTCGCCTGGCCGATGACCGGCACCGAGTTCGGCATCATCGGCCGCAAACCCGCCCACAGCTCGGCTTTCTTCTCGTCGAAGGCGCCAGGAAACAGATCCTTGCCGGTCCTGAACATGGTGGCGAAGTCGCTGGGCTTGTGGCTGCGGTCGAAGCCGGTGAATTCGGCGGTCGAAGCCAACCGCAATCGATTGCCAAGGCGCGAATAGGCCATCAGTTGGTCCTCGTCGGCGCCGCCCATGGTCGGGCCCTTGCTCTCGTCCTCCAGCGGAATCGTCGCCGTGTAACCTTTCACCGGATAGACCGGCAGGTCGATGCCATAGCGGCGGCCGAGCAGACCGCTCTCCGGCCCCATCGAGATCACCACTGCATCGCCGGTGACCGGCCCGGCCGAGGTCATCACGGCGCGCACCCGGTCGCCTTCGATGTCGAGGCCTTCGACCGTGGTGCCGTAGCAAAACCTCACGCCGAGCTTTTCGGCGGCATAGGCGGCCAGATTTTCCACGAACTGCCGGGAATCGCCGGTCTGGTCGATCGGCGAATAGACGCCGCCGGCGATCTTTTCCTTGACGCCGGCAAGACCCGGTTCAAGCTCGACCAGCCGATCGCGGCCGACGATCTCGATCGGCAGGCCATGCTCGGCCAGATAGCGATAATTGTCGGTGCCGGTATCGAGGCTGTGCTGCGAGCGGAAGAAATACAGGATGCCCTTCTTGCGCTCGTCGTAATGGATGCCAGTCTCGGCGGAGATGGCGTTGATGCAGTCGCGCGAATAGAGCGCGAGCCGCAGCTTGACCTGGCTGTTGGCGCGCAGGCGGGCCACCGTGCACTGGCGCAGGAAGCGCAGGCTCCAGGCGAGGAAATAGGGATCGAAGCGAAGCCTGACCTTGATGCCGAGATCATGATTGTAGAGCCCGCGCAGGAACGTCTTAAGTGCCGCGGGCGAGGCCCAGGCGGTGGCATCCCCGGGAGACACCAGGCCGGCATTCGACTGGCTGGTGCCCCGCGCCGGCGCCGGATGGCGCTCGATCACGGTGACCTCGTGACCGTCCGCGGCCAGATAATAGGCGGCTGCCGTGCCGACGACGCCGGCTCCAAGCACCGTTATCTTCATGCGATCCCCCAAAGCTCCTCGCGGCACGGCGCCTCGGCACCGTATCGCGAATGCTTCCATAGCGCGTCGCCGCGCGGCTTGCGAGCCCTTGGGGAAGCGCGGGCTTAGCCCCGCGAGGAGTTCTTGCTGGTCAGGATACGTTCCCAGGCGAGCGCGTCGTTGACGATCTGGTCGAGATCGTCGCGCTGCGGGGTCCAGCCGAGTTCGGAGCGGGCAAGATCCGAATTGGCCACCACGGCGGCGGCGTCGCCGGCACGCCGGTCGCCCATCCTGACCTCGAAATCATGGCCGAAGGCGCGGCGCACGCTGTCGATGACCTCGAGCACCGAATAGCCGTGGCTGTAGCCGCAATTGGCGACGAGGCTCTGCCCCCCGTCGCGCAACCTCTGCAAGGCCAGGCGATGCGCGGCGGCCAGATCGCTGACATGGATGTAGTCGCGCATGCAGGTGCCGTCCGGCGTCGGATAGTCGGTGCCGAAGACCTGCATGAACGGGCGCTTGCCGAGCGCGGTTTCGCAGGCGACCTTGATCAGATGGGTGGCGCCCGGGGTGGACTGGCCGGTGCGGCCCTTCGGATCGGCGCCGGCGACATTGAAATAGCGCAGCGCCGTGTAGCGGATGTCGTGCGCAAGGCTTGCGTCGCGCAGCATCCACTCGCTCATCAGCTTGGACAGCCCATAGGGCGATTCCGGCGCCAGGCGGGCATCCTCGCGCACCGGCTCCAGTCCGGCGCCGCCATAGACGGCGGCTGTCGAGGAAAAGATGAAATTCGGCACGCCCTCGCGCACCGCGGTTTCAATCAGCGTGCGGGTCTTCGAGGTGTTGTTCTCGTAGTAGGCGAGCGGGTCGGCGACCGATTCCGGCACCACGATCGAGCCGGCGAAATGGATGATGGCGTCGACCTTGTTTTCCCGGATGATCGAGCCGACCAATTCCTTGTCGGCGACATCGCCGACGACCAGCTTCGCCTCAGGCGCCACCGCCCATTCGAAGCCGGTGGAAAGGCGGTCGAGAACCACGACGCTCTCGCCCGCATCCAGCAACTCCCAGACCATATGGCTGCCGATATAGCCGGCGCCCCCTGTCACCAAAACCGTCATCCAATCCTCGCTTACCCAAGATTTATCGGAAACTGTCTCAACAACCGCCTTACTGGAAAGTCTGCCGTCTGCCCATTAAAACGAGAGGTAACCAGCGTTCACTTGATGTGGCATCGTGCGGAAACAAAAGTGAACCAAAGAGCGTGCCATGAATTGGGAATAGGCCACGATCCGCTGTCGTTAGGAACAGGTCCGGGGCGTGGCATTTTGACCAAATCGGCCCGGTGGACGACCAAAAGGCCAATGACTATGATCCCGCGCAAAATTGGGAAGTCGATATGAACTATCAGCGGTTTTTCGAGGAAGCGATCGATCAGCTCCATGCCGAGCGTCGCTACCGCGTCTTCGCCGACCTCGAGCGCATCGCGGGCAGGTTTCCGCGCGCCATCTGGCGTTCCAACGGCCGCGCCGAGGAAATCACCGTCTGGTGCTCCAACGACTATCTCGGCATGGGCCAGCACGCCGACGTCATCGCCGCGTTCCAGAACGCGGCCGGCAAGATGGGTTCGGGCGCCGGTGGCACCCGCAACATTTCCGGCACGTCCAACCCGCTGGTCGAACTCGAGCATGAGCTGGCCGACCTGCACGGCAAGGAAGCCGCCTTGGTCTTCACCTCCGGCTTCGTCTCCAACGAGGCCTCGATCTCGACCATCGCACGGCTTTTGCCCAATTGCCTGATCATCTCGGACGAGCTGAACCATGCCTCGATGATCGAAGGCGTGCGGCGCTCGGGCGCCGAGAAGAAGATCTTCCGCCACAACGACGTCGCGCATCTGGAAAGCCTGCTGCAGGCGGCGGGCCGCGAACGCGCCAAGCTGATCGTCTTCGAAAGCGTCTATTCGATGGACGGCGACATCGCGCCGATCAAGGAGATCGTCGAACTCGCCGAGCGCTACAATGCCTTGACCTATATCGACGAGGTCCATGCAGTGGGCATGTACGGGCCGCGCGGCGGTGGCATCACCGAGCGTGAGGGCCTCGCCGACCGCATCGACATCATCGAGGGCACGCTCGCCAAGGCCTTCGGCACGCTGGGCGGCTACATCACCGGCACGAGCGCCGTCATCGACGCGGTTCGCTCCTACGCGCCCGGCTTCATCTTCACCACCGCGCTGCCGCCGGCGATCGCCGCCGCGGCCACCACGTCGATCCGTCACCTGAAGCGCTCACAGGCCGAGCGCGACGCCCAGCAGCAGCAGGCGACCCGAACCAAGCAGATCCTGTCGGCGGCCGGCCTGCCGGTGATGGAGTCGCCAACCCATATCGTACCGCTGCTGGTTGGCGATCCGGAACTCTGCAAGATGGCCAGCGACCGCCTGCTCGGCGTGCACGGCATCTACATCCAGCCGATCAACTACCCGACCGTGCCGCGCGGCACGGAGCGGCTGCGCATCACGCCGACGCCATTCCATTCCGATGCGCTGATCGCCGAACTGCAGGACGCGCTCGTCGAGACCTGGGACGCACTCGGCATCCCCTACGGTTCGGCGGGACGGCCTTCGGTGGCCAAAAGCGACCGGATCATTCCGCTGCTGGTGCCCAAGTCGGGCGGTTGAAGCCGTTTATAGAGGCCCCGTTTATAGAGGCACTGTGTGTGCCCGGTATTCATTGTTCTTCACCGTCGCGACTCTCAAATGTCGCGGCATGGATCCTAGGGTCTCCGCGACGTCGCTTCGCGACTGCTACGCCCTAGGATGACGAAGGCAGCGAGGCTTTTCGGCTAATCTCGGAAATTGGAGATTGGCCATCGCAAACCTTTGACATTAGCCGAAACACCCATCGCTTCGTCATCCTAGGGCGAAGCAAGGAGCGGAGCGACACGGCGCAGACCCTAGGGATCCTGTGTGTTTTTGCCATGCTATAGTTGAGGTGGGAAGGAGACCGACAGGATCCTGGTCGTCCTTTGGAGGACAGGCCGTGGCATGGCTCGGTCCCTTCCCACCGGTGAACCATCAACCTGAACAGTTGCACGGGGCTGTTAGCAGCAGACCTCGCACCACAGGAAGAGGCGTGGACATGATAATGCAGAACTATGTCGGCTGCGACATCTCCAAGCAGTGGCTCGATTTTTTTGATGAGGCAAGCAGCCGTTGCCAGCGCATCGACAACCAAGCCGATGCGATCGCTGCCTATGTGGCAGGCCTTCACCCCGGCCGAGATTTTGTCGTCATGGAGGCAACAGGGGTCCATGACCGGCTGCTGCGACATGCGCTGGCCAAGGCAGGCGTGGCGTTCTCGCGGCACAATCCGACACACACTCACCACTATGCGAAGTCGACGGCACGGCGCGCCAAGACCGATCCTCTCGACGCCAGGATGTTGAGCGGCTACGGCCGTCGCTATCACCCTGAAGCCGAGCCGGCGCCGCACGAAGAAAGTGAACATCTTCAATCGCTTGCCCGCCACCGCGACCAACTGGTCGATATCAGGGCAAGATTGAAGAAGCTTCGCAGCGAGGCCTTCGATGAGATTGTCATCGCCGAACTCGAAGAGCTGATCGCCAGCTTCAACACACGCATTAAGGCGCTCGAGAGCCTGATCGCCGAAACCATTCATCAAGTCGAGGATACTGCTCGCGACAACGCGCTGATGGTCTCCGTGCCTGGTGTCTCCAAGATCACCGCGTTATCTCTGCTGGCGCACCTGCCCGAACTCGGCCAGCGTTCACCCAAGTCGATCGCGGCACTCGCCGGCCTTGCCCCTTTCGACAACAAGAGCGGCAAGCTCAATCGCAGGAGCCAGATCCAGGGTGGCCGAGCGCGCGTGCGCCGTGCCCTCTACATGGCTGCGCTGGGCGCCATCCGAGCCTGTGATCGCTTCCGAGTTTTCTACAGTGCCATCGCAGCCCGATCAGGGTCAAAGAAGCTCGCCATCATTGCCGTTGCAAGGAAGCCCCTCGTCGTCCTCAACGCCATCATCCGTGATAAAAAAGCATTCGCATGAACACAGTTGCCATGCCGCGACATCAGCCGAAGAATGCGACGGTCGGCAGGCTGCCGGCGCACGCTGTCATCTCCTGCCGGCGATCAATCCCAACCGACCTCAAACAGTCTTCATCCACCTTGCCAGCCGGTTTGCCGCTTCCTCGAGTTGATCGAGGCGGCGGTGGAAGCACAGCCGCAGGAACGCTTCGCCACCGGGGCCGAAGGCGGTGCCGGGTGCCAGGCCGACATTGGCCTTGTCGACGATGTCGAAGGCGGCGCTGCGTGAATCGGTGATGCCGTCGACCGTGAAGAACAGGTAGAAGGCGCCTTGCGGCACGGTGAAGCGCGCCTTGCCGGTTTCGCCGAGAATGCGGCAGACCAAGTCGCGGGCTTTCCGTGCCCGCTCCACCTGTTCGGCGACGAAGGCATCGCCCTCGTCGAGCGCCGCGACCGCGCCGCGCTGCATGAACTGGGCGACGCCCGAGTTGGAATACTGGATCAGGTTCTCGAACACCTGCTGCAGGCTCGGATGCGTCTTGATCCAGCCGACCCGCCAGCCGGTCATCGCCCAGTTCTTGGAGAAACTGTTGACGAACAGGATGCGGTCTTCGGCCTCGGCAATGTCGAGGAAGGACGGCGCGCGGCCATGGCCGTAGTGAAACAGCGAATAGATCTCGTCGGCGATGATCCACAGGCCCTTGGCCCGGGCGAGATCGAGGATCGCCCGCAAGGTCTCATGGTCGGCGGTCCAGCCGGTCGGATTGGACGGCGTGTTGATGAACAACGCCTTAGTGCGCGGCGTGACCGCCGCAGCGATCTTCTCGACGTCGCAGGACCAGCCATTTCCGGAGTGATCGAGCGTGACCGGCACCGGCACGGCACCCGCGATCGCGGCGGCGGCGTCGAAATTCGGCCAGGCGGGCGACAGGTAGATCACTTCGTCGCCGGCGCCCGCAAGCGCGTCGAGCGCCAGCTGGATGGCATGCATGCCGGAGCCGGTGACGATGAATTGTTCCTCGGGGAAGGTCTTGCCGAAATGCCTGGCGTAGTAGCGCGCCAGCGCCTGCCTGAGATCGGGAATGCCCCTCTGCCAGGTGTAGAACGTCTCGCCGTCGGCCAATGCCTTCGACGCGGCATCGGTGATGAAGGACGGCGTCGGCAGGTCGCCCTCGCCGGCCCAGAGCGGGATCAGGCCTTCGCGCAGGCGGCCGTAATTGACGACGGCGACGATACCGCTTTCAGGCGCGGCCAGGGCCTCGGGGCGCAGGGTCTGGATCAAGGTCATTGGGCAGGTCCGTTGTCTCGGTCGTTCGTAGGCGCTGCTTACCAGATACGAAAACAGAAAACCCCGGCCGCGAACGACCGGGGTTTTGGTCCAGAAGAACCGTATCCGTCTATCGCCTGGCCAGCAGATCGCGGATTTCGGTGAGCAGCGCAACGTCGGCGGGGGGCGGCGCGGCGGCAGGCGCTGGCTTTTCTCTTTCCAGGCGCCTGCGCATGTTGTTCACGGCCTTGACCATGAGGAAGATGATGAAGGCGAGGATGATGAAATTCAGCACCACGGTGATGAAGCTGCCATAGGCAAAAACAGCGCCTTGCTTTTTGGCGTCCGCCAGCGAGGTGGCGTTGACGGCCGAAGAAAGCCCAAAGAAGTAGTTGTTGAAGTCCAAGCCGCCGAAGATCGCTCCGACGATCGGCATGATGATGTCGTTGACCAGGGAATCGACGATCTTGCCGAAGGCAGCGCCGATGATGACGCCGACCGCCAGATCCATCACATTGCCTTTGGAAATGAATTCCTGGAACTCTTTCAGCATTCGACCCTCCTTATCATGGGACCGCGCTGCCACTTAGACCTCTCCGGCATCGGCCCTGCGACACCATAACAAAAACCTTGGGTTGCACCATCGGCTAAAGGAAGAAACCAACCGCTTTCTCCTTACCCAGGGGCAACAGCCGGAAATCATCGCCCGCATGCATCGAAAGCCGCGATGGACTTGGCGCCCAAGCTGTGATTGCGTCTGGCCCGGCCAGGTGAAAATCGGCACAGGGAGGATTTTGCCGGCGTGCAGGGCTTGTTCATCGTCATCATCGCGATTGCCTATGTGACGCTGCTGTTCGCCATCGCCAGCCTGGGCGACCGCCGCTCGGCGATATCTGGGCCAAGTCGGGCACGGCCCTTCATCTATGCGCTCAGCCTTGCCATCTACTGCACGTCCTGGACCTTCTTCGGCTCGGTCGGCCTTTCCTCGGAACGCGGTCTCGAATTCCTCGGCATCTATACCGGCCCGGTGCTGGTGTTCGTGTTCGGCTTTCCGCTGCTCAACCGTATCGTGCGGCTGGCCAAGACCGAGAAGATCACCTCGGTCGCCGACTTCCTCGGCGCGCGTTACGGCAAGAGCTTTACCGTGGCCGCGATCGCCACGCTGATCGCCACCATCGGCGCCGTGCCCTATATCGCGCTGCAATTGAAGGCTATCTCCGGCTCGGTCAGCCTGATGGTCGAGCATTATACGGGCTCGCCACCCTCCTTCGATCCCTTCGTCAGCGACATTTCGCTGGTCGTCGCCATGCTGCTGGCGCTGTTCGCGGTCCTGTTCGGCACCCGTCATGCCGACGCCACCGAACATCAGGACGGGCTGGTGCTGGCGGTGGCGGTCGAGACGGTGGTCAAGCTTGCCGCCTTCCTGGCGATCGGCCTGATGGTCACCTTCCTGATCTTCGGCGGCCCCGGCGACATGTTCGACCGGCTGGCCGAGAATGGCCAGGTGCGGCAGGCAATGGGCTATTCGACGTCGCTCGCCACCTGGCTGGTGCTGACCTGCCTGAGCGGCTTCGCCATAATCCTTCTGCCGCGGCAGTTCTACGTCACCATCGTCGAGAACCGCAGCGAGGCGGAGCTGCGCACCGCGACATGGGTGTTTCCGCTCTACCTCGTGGCGATCAACCTGTTCGTGCTGCCGATCGCCTTTGCCGGCCTGACGCTGGTCGGCACAAGGACGAGCAGCGACCTCTACGTGCTGTCGCTGCCGCTGTTCAGCGGCCATGATTTCCTGGCCATGGCCGCCTTCATCGGCGGCCTGTCGGCGGCAACCGCCATGGTCATCGTGGAGAGCGTGGCGCTGTCGATCATGATCTCCAACGACCTGATCATCCCGCTGTTCGTGCGCCGGCTGTTGCGCACAACCACTTCCGAAAACGAGGACTGGTCGACGCTCATCCTCAATGTGCGGCGCGGAGCGATCTTCATCCTGCTCTTCATCGCCTTTCTCTACTACCGCGAGAGCACCAACAGCGCCCGGCTGTCCTCGATCGGCCTGATGTCCTTCGCGGCGATCGCGCAATTCGCCCCGGCCCTGATCGGCGGGTTGATCTGGCGCGGCGCCAACGGCCGGGGCGCGGCACTCGGCATGGTCGCCGGCATCCTGGTCTGGGGCTACACGCTGCTGGTGCCGTCGCTCGTGCCACCCGATACCGGCATCATCGTGCATGGACTGTTCGGTTTCGAGGCATTGCGGCCGCAGGCACTGTTCGGCACCGTGGCCGAACCGCTGAATCACGGCGTGCTCTGGAGCCTGTCGATCAACACGCTGTTCTTCGTCTTCGGCTCGCTGTCGCGGGCGTCGGTGCCGCTTGAGCGCATCCAAGCGTCGATCTTCGTGCCGCGCGAAGCCGGCCCGATGCCGAGCCTGCGCCGCTTCCGCACCGCCATCACCGTCAACGACCTCAAGGACACGATCTCACGCTATCTCGGCGTCGAACGCACCGAGCGGTCCTTCCAATCCTTCGAGAAAAGCAACGGCACCTCGCTGCATGGCAACGAGCAGGCCAGCATGGACGTCATCCGCTTTTCCGAACAGCTTTTGGCCAGCGCCGTCGGCTCGTCCTCGGCGCGGCTGATCCTGTCGCTGCTGTTTCGCCGCCACGACCGCGAATCCAGGGACGCCTTCCGCCTGCTCGACGACGCGACGGAGGCGCTGCAGCACAATCGCGACCTGCTGCAGATCGCGCTCGACCAGATGGAACAGGGCATCACCGTCTTCGACCGCGATTTCCGCCTGATCTGCTGGAACCGCCAATACCGGGCGCTGTTCGACCTGCCAGACGAGATGGGCCAGGTCGGCGTCTCGCTCGACCGTATCCTGCGTCATCTGGCCGAGCGCGGCGACATTCCCTCCGACCAGCGCGTGGCGATGCTCAACCGGCTGACCAGCTTCGTCAGCCCGTGGCAGATGGAACTGAAGACCAGCGGCCGCATCCTGGAACTTCGCTCCAACCCGATGCCGGACGGCGGCATCGTCGCCACCTATGCCGACATATCGGGACGCGTCGAGCAGGACCTGGCGCTGAAAAGTGCCAATGAATCGCTGGAGCAGCGCGTCAAGACCCGCACCATCGAATTGACCCGGGTCAACGAGGAATTGATCCGGGTCAACGAGGAACTGGCACAGGCGCAGATGCTGGCCGAGGAGGCCAATCTCGGCAAGACACGCTTCCTCGCCGCCGCCGGCCACGACATCCTGCAGCCCTTGAATGCCGCCCGGCTCTATTGCTCCTCGCTGATTGAGAAAGCCGGCCGGGGACCGGCCGGCAAGGCGGCGGTCAACATCGAATCCTCGCTGGAATCGGTCGAGACCATCCTGGGCGCGGTGCTCGACATTTCGCGCCTCGATGCAGGCGCCATGAAACCGGATGACACGGCCTTCAACCTCGACGGACTGCTCAGCCAGATCGGCAATGATTTTCGGCCGATGGCCGCGGCAAAGAAGCTCGAACTGACCATTATTCCGTCCTCACTGACGGTGATGACGGACCGCAATCTTTTGCGCCGCCTGATCCAGAACCTGGTCTCCAACGCCATCAAATATACCCGCCAAGGCCGCATCCTGGTCGGCGTGCGGCGGCGTGGCGCATTGGCGGAGATCCAGGTCATCGATACCGGCATCGGCATTGCCGGCGACAAGCTGAACACCGTCTTCCATGAGTTCACCCGGCTGAACGAAGGCGCACGCGAAGCCGAAGGTCTTGGTCTCGGCCTCTCCATCGTCGACCGCATCGCCAGGGTGTTGCGGCTCGAGATCCGCATCTTCTCCAATCCTGGCAAAGGCACGCGCTTTTCCGTCATCCTGCCGGTAGCGGCCGCGCAGGAGCCGCTACGCGAGGTCGAGGCCAGGGCGCCGGCCCGCGCGGCGGCTTCGCTGTCGGGACTGCATGTGCTGTGCATCGACAACGACATCCGTATCCTCGAAGGCATGCGGCTGCTGCTCG
Organism: Mesorhizobium sp. BH1-1-4; assembly: GCF_020165665.1. Classification (NCBI taxonomy): domain Bacteria; kingdom Pseudomonadati; phylum Pseudomonadota; class Alphaproteobacteria; order Hyphomicrobiales; family Phyllobacteriaceae; genus Mesorhizobium; species Mesorhizobium sp. BH1-1-4. Next base: position 440,963 of record NZ_JAIUIN010000001.1, on the reverse strand, counting down.
AAGGCTGGGGCTGCAATGTCGCCACGGTCACCGGCTCGCAGGATCTGGACAGGGCCGCGATCGACCGTCCTGACATCGTGCTTGCCGACTACCATCTCGACCGCGAAACCGGTCTCGATATCATTGTCGGGCTGCGGGCGATCCATGGCGACGACCTGCCGGCCGTGCTGGTCACCGCCGACCGCTCCAACGAGGTGCGGGCGGCGGCGGGCAGGCTCGAGATTCCGGTGATCAACAAGCCGTTGAAACCCGCCGCCCTGCGCTCGATGATGGCCAGGGTCAGGCCGCTGGCTTCGGCCGCCGAATAGCCCGCCAAGAGCCAAGGGCAAACGAAGCAGGGAATTTGGGCAGCTCCGTGGAGATTGGGTCGTCCCGGACATCCGGTCAGCCCGCCGGCTGCAGCGGGTCGCTGCCAATCTTGGACAAGAGGATCACCGCCTGGGTGCGGCTGTCGACGCCGAGCTTCTGCAAGATGGCCGAGACATGCGCCTTGATCGTCGCCTCGGAGACGCCAAGCTCATAGGCGATCTGCTTGTTGAGCAGCCCCTCGGCCAGCATGCCGAGCACGCGCGTCTGCTGCGGCGTCAGCGCCTGCAGCCGTTTGATCAGGTCCGATATTTCGGGATCGCGTTCGACGCCGAGATCGACGCCGACGGGTGCCGCGATATCGCCGGCAAGCACCGACTGCACCGCGCCGCGGATCTCCTCCATGCTGGCCGACTTGGAGATGAAACCGGAAGCGCCGAGATCGAGCGCGCGCCGGATGGTCGCCGGATCGTCATGCGCCGACACCACGACCAGCGGCACCGCCGGATGGATGCCACGCAGCGAGATCAGGCCGGAGAGGCCGCTGGCGCCCGGCATCGACAGGTCGAGCAGCACCAGATCGACATCTTCATTGGCCACGACCAGCGCCTTGGCGCTTTCGAAATCGCCGGCCTCGTGGATGGCGGTGACGTTGCCGATGCCGGCAAGCGCCTCGCGCAGGGCGCCGCGAAACAGCGGATGATCGTCGGCGATGACGAAAGAATAGCCTGACGGCAAATGTCCCTCCCCGAATCCCCGATTTACTGCTTTTTGCGGGATCAGTCGGACGATTATGAGGGGCGGCGCGCTGTTTTCAAGCGGCAAAGCCAACGCGCCGCGTTTTCCCTCGTCTATGGCGCTCAGGTCTTCTGCGAGTTGAGCTGGGCGCCGTTGCCACTGTCCTTGTCCATGTCCTTGACGATGCCCATGAAGCTCCTGAGGAAGCGCTCCATGTAGCTCATCGTCGTGTTGAAATCTTCTTCGCTCGGCAGTTTCGATTCGAGGCGGGCGGAGAGCGAATTCTCCAGCTTGGTGACGCGCTCGTCCATAGCCTTCATCGAGCTCTGCAAGCGATCGACCTCATCCTGGTAAGCGGCGCGTTCGTCGGCGGCCATCTTGCAGACGAGCTGGCCCGAACGCTCCTCGCAGATCGACATCGCGCCGGTCTGGGTGTCCATGCGGATATAGCCGGTGGCCGACTTTTCCAGCCGGTAGCGGTCGGTTTCTTCCGAATAGGCTGAAGCCGCGACCAGCGAAACGAGCGCGGCGGGGATCAAGATGTGCTGCAGACGCATGTCGTCCTCCATGGCCAAAGCCTGAAATATCGCATGTTTGCGCCGGAAATGGGGAAGACCCTTGGCCTGGCCTCCCCCGCACGACTGGTTCGGACTCGTCTGACGCAATTCCGGACGGAAAACCGCCTCACACTTTTCCCGGAATTGCTCTATAGCGCAACCATGTCACAGATTATCTACAAGATAACCCCGCAAGCGCCTTGGCGCGAGGCCGAAGCCAATGGCCGCTTCACCGGCGCGCCGATCGACATCGCCGACGGCTTCATCCATTTCTCGACGGCGGCGCAGGCCAGGGAAACGGCGGCCAAGCATTTCCGCAGCCAGACGGATCTTCTGCTGGTCGCCATCGACGGCGCCACCCTGGGTGAAGCGCTGAAATATGAGGTCTCGCGCGGCGGTGCGCTGTTTCCGCATCTCTATGGCGTGCTCGACCTGAAAGCGGTGCTATGGGTCAAGCCGCTGCCGCTTGGTGCTGACGGCACCCACCAGTTCCCCGCCCTGGAGGGGCAATGAGCGTGTTCGACCGGATCGGCCAGAAGCTGCTGTTCACCTTCGATCCGGAAACCGCGCATGGCCTGTCGATCGCGGCACTGCGCTGCGGCCTGCCGGTCGGCGCGCGGACGGTACGCGATACAAGGCTGAAGATCAGCCTTTGCGGTCTCGATTTCCCCAATCCGCTTGGCATGGCGGCCGGCTACGACAAGAACGCCGAGGTGCCCGACGCGCTGCTTGGGCTGGGCTTCGGCTTCGCCGAGGTCGGTACCGTCACGCCGTTGCCGCAGGCCGGCAATCCGAAGCCGCGCATCTTCCGGCTGACATCGGATGAAGCTGTCATCAACCGGCTGGGCTTCAACAATGAAGGCCACGCGGCGGCCGAAAAACGCCTTGCCGCGCGCAAGGGGCGCGGCGGCATCGTCGGCGTCAACATCGGCGCAAACAAGGACAGCACCGATCGCATCGGCGACTATGAGCGCGGCGTCACCCGCTTCGCGCCCCATGCCAGCTATCTCACCGTCAATATTTCCTCGCCCAACACGCCGGGCCTGCGCACCATGCAGGCGCGCGAACAGCTCGGCGAACTTTTGTCGCGCGTCATGGCCGCACGCGCCGCGGCGTCCGCGCGGCCGCCGGTCTTCCTCAAGATCGCGCCGGATCTGGTCGAGGCCGAGCTGGAGGATATCGCCGCCGAGGTCACCGAAAAGCGGATCGACGGCATCATCGTTTCCAACACCACGATTTCCCGGCCGGCGCTGCGCGGCGACGCCGCGCTGGAGACGGGGGGGCTCTCGGGAAAGCCGCTGTTCGAGCGCTCGACCATCGCGCTTGCCAAGATGCGCAAGCTGCTCGGGCCCGACATGGCCATCATCGGTGTCGGCGGCGTCAACTCGTCGGAGACGGCGCTGGACAAGATCCGCGCCGGCGCCGATCTCGTCCAGCTCTACACCGGCATGATCTATGCCGGACCGGCGCTGCCGGGCCGGATCGTGGCCGGGATGGCGCGCTTTGCTCAGACGGAGAAACTCAGCTCGATGCGCGAGTTGCGCGACAGCCATCTTGACCAGTGGGCGTCGAAGCCGCTCAGCTGAACGCGGTCCGCATCCGCAGCCGCAGAATTGTCAGCAGGCTCAATCCTCGCACCAGCAGGAAAATGTGCAGCGCGGCCCACAGGCCGTGATTGCCGAAGGCGGGCGCCAGCGTCATCAGAGCGGCGGCGAAGACGAGGAATGAGAAGAGCATCATGTTGCGCATGTCGCGCGACCATGTCGCGCCGATGAAAACCCCGTCCATCTGGAAAGCGAGCACACCGCTCAGCGCGGTGAAAGCCGCCCACGGCAGATACACATCGGCGACGGCGCGGACCTCCTGCGATGTCGTCACGACAGCGACCAGGTTGGCACCCGCCAGCGACAGCACCAATGTCGCGACGGCGGCCAAGCCGAAGCCCCAGAACAGGGTCAGGCGGACCGCCTGCCGGAAGGGTTGTGCCGCCCGCGCGCCGATGGCGCGGCCGGCCAGCTGTTCGGCGGCGGTGGCGAAACCATCAAGGAAGTAACCGGCGACGAGAAAGAAATTCATCAGCACCGCATTGGCGGCAAGCGTCACCGTGCCGAACGCAGCCCCCTGGCGGGTGAACAGCGCGAAAGCGGCGAGCAGCGAGAACGAACGGATCATGATATCGCGGTTGAGCGACAGCATGCGCAGGAAGGCTGACATGTCGAGCAGGCGGTGGCGGGGCAAGGGCGGGCTGGATCGGAACCGGCGCACGACGATCGCCAGACCAAGCAGCATGGCCAGGAATTCGCCTGTGACGGTTGCCCAGGCGACGCCGGAAACGCCCCAGCCAAGTTCAAGGCCGAGCAGGAAGCAGAGCGCGATGTTGATGCCGTTGAGCACCAGTTGCAGGACAAGCCCGAGCCCGCCTTCGCCGCGTCCCAGCACGTAACCGAGGATGGCGTAGTTGATCAGCGAGAACGGGGCGGCGAGGAGCCTGATCCTGACATAAACGCCCATCGCGTCGCTGACGCGTGGTCCAGCGTCCATGAACCACTGGCCGCCAAGGGCGATGAGCGGCGCAAGCGCTGCCAGCACGACGCCGGCGACGACGGCGATCAGCACGGCGCGCCAGAACACCGCCTGTTCCTCGAGGGCGTCGCCGCGTCCGAATGCCTGGGCGACGAGGCCAGTTGTGCCCGAGCGCAGGAAATTGAAGGTGGTGAAGACCACGTCGAAAGCCAGCGCGCCGGCCGCCAGGCCGCCGAGCAAGGCGGCATCCCCGAACTGGCCGACCACCGCCGTATCGACTAGGCCGAGCAGCGGCGTCGTCAGATAGGCGAGCGTCATCGGCACGGCAATGGCAAGCACCGAGCGGTTGGTGACGGAAAAGGCCCTGGCGTCGGTTGGGCTGGCACCCTGGTCCAAAGGATTGCTGCCTTGCTGATTGCGACTTGATCGGGGAACCGATGTGCCCCATTTTCCGGCCACCGCGCAATCGCCGTTACGCGACGGCCAACCGAAATCCCGCTCTGGCGCGAAACCGTCCGACCAGTTCATGCCCCTGCAGATCGTCCACCACCCCGACTACGACGCCGGCTTCGCCACCAACCATCGCTTTCCGATGAGCAAATATCCGCTGCTGATGGAGGCCTTGCGGGCCCGCGGCCTGACCGGACCCGAGACGCTCAACACAACCGAGCCCGCGCCGGCGTCCTGGTTGAGGCTTGCCCACGCCGCGGACTATGTCGACCAGGTCATCAACTGCGCCGTGCCTGAAAAAACTGAGCGTGAGATCGGCTTTCCGGTCGGCCCGCGCGTCTCGCTGCGCGCACAGCTTGCCACCGGCGGCACGGTGGCGGCGGCGCGGCTTGCCTTGCGCCACGGCATCGCCTGCAACACCGCCGGCGGCAGCCATCATGCGCGGCGCGCGCAAGGCGCCGGCTTCTGCACCTTCAACGATGTCGCCGTCGCCGCGCTGGTTCTGCTTGAAGAGGGCGCGGCACAAAATATCCTGGTCGTCGACCTCGACGTGCATCAGGGCGACGGCACGGCCGACGTTCTGCGAGATGAACCCCGCGCGTACACCTTTTCCATGCATGGCGAACGCAACTACCCCGTACGCAAGATAGCCTCGGACCTCGACGTGGCGCTGCCCGACGGCACCGGCGATGCCGCCTATGTCGAAAGGCTCCATACCATCCTGCCGGAACTCTCCGCCCGTACGCCCTGGGACATCGTCTTCTACAATGCCGGCGTCGACGTCCATGCCGAGGACCGGCTGGGCAGGCTGGCGCTTTCCAACGATGGACTTCGCGCCCGCGATGAGATGGTCATCGGCCATTTTCGGGCGCTCGGCGTTCCCGTCTGCGGTGTCATCGGCGGCGGCTATTCCACCGATGTGCCGGCGCTTGCGGCGCGCCACGCCATCCTGTTCGAGGTCGCCTCGGGCTACGCCTGAAGGTCATTTCCGGTAGTTGACGACCCTGAGCAGGATGAAGGCCGGCACGACGATCGCCGCGCCGAGCAGGATATAGCCGAGGAAGCGGTCGATGGCGTGGAAGCCGAGATTCCAGAGGTCCATGAAGAACTTCTGGATGCCGTAGAACACGTCCATCGGCGACCAGCCGAAGGCATTCATGACCAGGCCGACGAGAAAGGATATCACCAGCAGCTTCAGGACAACCCTGAGCGGCGAGTCGCCGAGAAAGCGCGTCAGTGCGGACAAGGTCGTCTCCCGATTGAGATGCCCGGACTCGTGGGCACGGCCCAGAGATACGTGCTTGGCGGCCATCCATCAAGCCGGCGCGGTGCATGCCTGGAACCGACAAGCCGCAACCCGGAGAGGGCCCTCTATCGTTCGAGCAACTGACCGAGCGGCTTCAAGCCCTCCGCAATTCTTAAAAACGGGTAAACAAATTCATTTTAATTTATTGAAAATAAAGCACAAAATCGTCATTTTCCAGTTCTGCGCAATGTGCGTGCAATTTTCACTTGCGAGATTCCAGGCGTCTTTCAGGTGACGGACCGCGCGGCGCTCTGCCCCTACCACAGCCGGTGAAAGCCGGTCCCCAAAGCCGCGCAACCATCCCTGAAAGACACCAATCGGAGCCGACGGCCCCAACGGTCCGGCTCCTCGGCAGTTAACCAGCGCATCGGTGCCGGATGCGCGTTTGTGTTGGAGTAATGCAGTGTCCTCTCGAGCAAAGATCGTCCTGACGGCGAGTGTCCTTGCCGTCTGTCTCCTCGGACCGGCGATGGCCGCCGACCTGTCGCCCACCTACAACGATCCCCCCGCCTTCCAATGGAGCGGCGCCTATGTCGGCGTCCATGACGGGACGGCGTTCACGGGAATGCCGAACCCGTTCGCGGGCCGAAACGGCCTCAGCGGCGGCGTCCAGGCCGGCTATGTCAAGCAGATGGGTCCGGCGGTTCTCGGCGCCGAGATCGAAGGTTCCTATCTGGGCGGCGCCGAACACGATGTCCGGGGCGGCAAGATCAAGGAAAAATGGCGTGGCGCGGCCAAGGCGAAGGCCGGCGTCAGTTTCGACCAGACCCTGCTGTTTGGGACCGGCGGCGTGGCCATGACCAGGTTCGACAAGGGCGACGGCGTGATAAGCAGCGACGGCTGGAAGGTCGGTTACCTTGTCGGCGCCGGCATCGAGCAGGGCTTCGCCGGCGGCCTCTCGGCCAAGGTCGAGTACGACTATGTCCGCACCCCCGGCGTGGAAACGACATCGACCCTTGGCAGATCCAGGGAGACGATCGGCAGCCATGAGTTGAAAGCCGGCATCAACTACCGGTTCTAGCAGTGGCAAATGGCGGATTCGATCGCGCGATGCCAGCAACGGCATTGCGCGATCTTCTCGGTCTTGGTTCCTGGACACCGATGTCCCTTCGAGGCCGCGAACATTCCATGCTTGTCGCAATGTCGATGTAATCTTCGCAATCTAGGTCCGGCGTTTTCACCATGGAATCAGCAATGTCCACGCATCGCGCCGGCCGACGGACGTCCAAGATAGTGTTCATCGCGACCGCGTTCGCCCTGGCGGGCTGCGCCTCCGACATCATGAAGAACTATGTCGGACAGCCGGTCGAATCGGTCGTCTTGGACTACGGTCCACCAACGGCGGTCGTCGATCTCGGCCAGGGGGAGCGTGCCTATCAATGGCGCCAGGTCTCGACGTCAACGGTTGCCGGGACATCGAGCAGCGAGGTTCGCCACACAAAACACGGAACCGTCCATGAAGAGACCGAGACGCCCGGCTATATCGAGCGTCAGGAATGCTTCTACACATTTTACGCCCGCGCTTCCGGCGGCCGCTGGTTCATCACCAATTTCCGCCGGCCAAAGCTGGAATGCGAATGAACCGCCGCGGCGGCGGCAAATCCCGCGGCTACGGGTGAAGGAGAACGCCAATGCGCGTCCTGCTGGTCGAGGACGAACCGGAAATGGCCTCCGTGCTGAAGGCCGCTCTGGAGCGTCTGGATATCATCGTCGACCATGCCGCGACCTTGACCGATGCGGAGGCGGTCGCTCGCCTGGGCCATCATGACGCCGTGGTGCTGGACCGCCGGCTGCCGGATGGCGACGGTCTCAGCCTGATCCCGCGCCTGCGCGCATTGCACCTGGATGTGCCTGTCATCGCGCTGACGGCGATGAGCGGATTGGACGACCGGGTGGCCGGGCTCGATGCCGGCGCCGACGATTACATGGTCAAGCCTTTCGCCACGGTGGAACTCGTCGCGCGGCTGCATGCGCTCCATCGCCGCTCGTTCACTCCGCGCGCCAACCAGACGATGGTCGGCCGCCTCACCTATGATTTCCGCCATCGCGAGGCGCTGGTCGAGGATCAGGCCCTTGATTTGCCGCGACGTGAGAGGCTGGTGCTTGAAACCCTTATCCGCCGGCCGGGCCGGACCATCATGCGCGGCGCTCTGGAGGAGGCCGTCTACGCCCTGGACGACGAGATCGGCTCGAATGCGCTCGACGCACATGTCTCGCGGCTGCGCCGCAAACTCGATGATGTCGCGGCCGGCATCGAGATACGGGCGATCCGCAACCTTGGCTATCTGCTGCGGGCAGTCTCGTGAAGAAGGTCCGCACGCGATCGCTGCAATGGATCCTGGTCCGCCGGCTGATCCTGCTGCAGGCAGCAACGCTGCTCTTCTTCATCGTGCTTTGCGCGGCCGCCCTTTGGATTGCCAATCCGAGGCTGCTTATCGACAATGAGGCTGCCGTCGCGGCCGTCAAGGATGCCGTCGACCGCGACAAGGACGGCAGCTTGATCGTGCGTGAAACGGAAGAACTCGCGGCGTTTCGCCGGGGCTTCCCGAATGTCTGGTACATCGTTCGCGACGATCGCGGGCAGAGCGTCCGTTCCGGCACGATACCGGCTGTCTACACCAAGGATTTCGGCGGGCTGCTCGGTGAAGCAGACCACGCCACGATCGGATTCTCCGATGAGGATATGCGGCCGGAAGCCTATATCGAAAACGCTTCGACCAAGGCCGGGGCGGTCCAGATCATCGCCGCGACGCAGTCCTCGCGTCAGGAGACCGACGGGCTCGAGATCAACATTTCGGCCACGGTCGAGGTCGCCCGGTATCCGGATGGCAGCAGGAACTGGGAGCGCGCGCTGCCGGCGCTGGCGCTCGTCATCGCCATACTGCTGTTGCCCATCGTCCTGGTCATGGGCGCCACCACGCTGGTGACGACGCCGGCCGTGGTGCGCCGTTCCTTTGCCGGCCTTGTCGAAACCGTCCGCCAGGCTGCCCGCATCGATATCGGTACCCGCGCGATGCAGTTGCCCGTCAAGCATGTGCCGCAGGAGATCGCGCCGCTGGTGCATGCCTTCAACGAAGCCTTGGCCCGCCTGGCGCAGGGCTATGACCGGCACAACCGTTTCCTCACCGATGCCGCGCACGAATTGCGCACGCCGATCGCCATCCTGCGCACGCGCGCCGAATTGCTGCGGCAGGAGCCGCAGAGCGCGCGGCTGCTGCATGATATCGAGCGCCTGTCGCATCTTGCACAGCAATTGCTCGACCATCAATTGCTCGACCGGCCATCGGACCAGCGCGAGATCGTCGATCTCGAGGGTCTCGTCAGCCGGGTGGCGGCCGACTTCGCGCCGCTCGCCATCGAGGCCGGCTACGACCTTGCCTTCGAGCCCTCGCCTGACAAGACACGCGTCGAAGTCAACGTGCCGCAGATCGAGCGGGCGCTCGCCAACCTCGTGCGCAACGCAATTGAGCATGGCGGCGGCGTCGGCACGATCACGATCGCGATCGACAAGGCCGGTGGCATCGAAGTGCGCGACGAAGGCCCGGGCATTCCCGTGGAAGAGCAGGAGAATGTCTTCGAACCCTTTTATCGCCTCAGGCCGCAGTCGCGTGGGGCGGGGCTGGGGCTTAATCTTGCCCGGCAGATCGCCCTGTTGCACCAGGGAACGATCCGGATCCTGGCCGGCTCATGGCGCGGCGCCCGCATCCGCATGGAACTGCCGGTTTGTTTGTGACTCGGGCCATTGACGGCACCAAAAGCATCGCGGCAGGGCCGGCAACCGCCGCGCCGATCCCTGGCTTATCTGTTTTCTAACCAATTGCCGCTATTGCCATCTCCAAAGCGGGAGCCAGGCTTTGGTGGGAACGGAAAAAATCGGCGCGCACCGCGCACCCATGTTGTCGGTCGTCGTGCCTTGCTACAATGAGCGCGACGGCGTGGCGGAGCTTCATCGACGCGTCAGCGCCGCATGTCTCGAGCAAAGCCTCTCCTACGAGGTCGTGCTCGTCATCGACGGAGCGACCGACGGCACCCGCGAGGCCATTTTCGAGCTGGCCGAAAAGGACGACCATGTGGTCGCCATCGACCTTGCCCGCAACTACGGCCACCAGATCGCCTTGAGCGCGGGACTGGAGTTCTGCCGCGGTCAGCGCATCCTCATTCTCGACGCCGATCTCCAGGATCCGCCTGAACTGCTCGGCGCGATGCTGGCGAAGATGGATGAAGGCTTCGACGTCGTTTACGGCCAAAGGGTGAAACGGGACGGCGAAAGCTGGTTCAAGCTGGCCTCCGCCTCGATGTTCTACCGTTTGCTCGGCCGGATGGTCGATGTCGAGATCGCGCCAAACACCGGAGATTTCCGGCTGATGAGCCGCCGTGCTCTGGACCACCTGAACACGATGCCCGAACGCTACAGGTTCATTCGCGGCATGGTGAGCTGGATCGGGCTGAGGCAGGTGGCCTTCCCCTATGAACGGCACCGGCGCTTTGCCGGAGCCACCCACTATCCGCTGAAGAAGATGGTTCTTCTGGCGGTCGACGCGATGACCAGCTTTTCGATCGTGCCGCTGCGGTTTGCCTCGTTGCTGGGGATGATGTTCGGCCTGCTCGGCCTGGTGGTGCTGGGTTACGCGCTGTTCGAATGGGCCATGGGCAACGTGATGCCCGGCTGGACGAGCCTTGCCGCGATCATCCTCATCCTGGGCAGCGTCCAGCTTCTGGTGCTCGGCATCTTCGGCGAGTATCTCGGCCGCATGTACATGGAGACGAAGCGGCGGCCGCTTTACTTCGTTAACGAGATCGTTTCACGAAGCCAGGCGGCGACCGAAGACCAGGATTTGCCTGTCCACCGCCTCCAGGAGATGGCAAAGAGGGCCGCCCGTGCTTGAAGCCGAGTTCGACCAGTTCGCGCGAGAATACCAGGAACAGCATGCCGCGAGCATAAGACTGAGCGGCGAGACGCCGGAATTCTTCGCGAAATACAAGATCGACGATGTCGCCGCGACGCTGGCGCAAGCCGGTGTGACGCCGCGGCGCATTCTCGACTTCGGCGCCGGGGTCGGCAATTCGCTCGGCCATATGCGCCGCGCGTTTCCCGACAGCGAGATCGTCTTGCTCGACCCTTCGCGGGAATCGCTCGACATCGCCCGCAAGCGTTTTCCCGGCCAGGGCGTCTTCGCGCATTTCGATGGCAAGACGATTCCCTTCGCTGACGGCAGCTTCGATCTGGCATTCGCGGCCTGCGTCTTCCACCACATTCCCGAAACCCTCCAGGTCGGGCTGCTCGCCGAGATCGGCAGGGTTATGGCCGATGGGGGCAGCTTTTTTCTCTTCGAGCACAATCCGTGGAATCCTCTGACCACCCACGCGGTCAGAAATTGCGCCTTCGACGAGAATGCGGTGCTGATCACCTCGCGCGAGATGCGCGGGCGATTGGCCGCGGCGGGTCTTTCCAACACGCGGATCGTCTACCGGATTTTCTTCCCCAGACTGCTTGCGAGGCTGAGGCCGCTGGAACGGTTTCTCACCAAGATACCCGTCGGAGCCCAATATTTTGCGCATGTGGTCAAGCCTGCCGTTTGACTGTTCGAGGCTGCTTCGTTTCGGTGCGGTCGGCCTGTTAAACACGGCGCTGGGATATACGGTTATCCTGGCCGGGCTTGCTCTTGGGCTTGGCGACATCCTTGCCAATGCGACCGGCTATGCGGCGGGTCTGGTCGTGGGCTTCTTTCTCAACCGCAACTGGACCTTCGGCGGGAGGGATGGCTCGCGGCGCGGAACGGCACTGCGCTATGGAAGCGTCTTCCTGATCGCCTACGGCCTCAATCTGGCAATCGTGATCGCGGCCCGTTCGGCCGGCTTGATCGAGAGCCCTCTGGTTCACCTTGCGGGGATCTGCGTCTACTCGATTGTCTTCTACCTCGGCTCGGCGCACTTCGTGTTCGTGGACCATGGCGATCACGACCATGCCGGCCGCAAAATTCCAATGACGGAGCGGCCGGGGCGGTCGCCGTCCGGGCCGGTGTCTTGAACCAAACGCCGGCGCAAACAGTCAGGGGCAACGCAATATGACGAACGCTCAGCCGGAGGCGGTGCAGGGGGAACGGATCAGGCTGATGTTCTGCCTCCTCGCAGCCTGTTTCACGGCTATGGCACTCGTCCCCTTTGCCGGCGCGACCCTACAGGACCCCGACAGTTGGTGGCAGGTGAAGGTGGGGCTGGACTTCCTGGCGAACCGGACATTTCCGACCGTCGACCCCTATTCCTATACCTTCGCCGGCCAGCCCTGGATCGCCAAGGAATGGCTGGGCCAGGTCCTTCTCGGACTAGCCTATCGCGCTGCCGGCTGGAATGGCGTCGTCACGCTGATCATCGCCACGATCGGGCTGATGGTCCTGATGATGACATGGTTCCTCACCGCGCGGCTCAAGCCGACACTGGCGGTGGCGCTGGCCTTCGCCGCCGCCTTTCTGATCGCCCCGATCTATACCGCGCGTCCACATGTCTTCACCTTGCCCATCATCGTCGCCTGGACCGCGGTGCTGTTTCGCGCTTCGGCCGAGGAGCAGGCGCCGCCCTGGTGGCTGCTTGCGCTGGTCGTCTTGTGGGCGAACCTGCACGCGACCTTCACGCTGAGCTTCGTGATCGCCGGCTTTGCCGGCCTGAACCTTCTGGCACGCATCGGCCTGTCGAAGCCCGCGCTCCTGGCAAGATGGGTCGCGTTCGGCCTGCTTTGCCTGGTGGCCAGCCTCATCCATCCTTACGGCGTGAAAGCAATCCTGGCCACATTCACCGTCGCCAGCGGCAATGAGGCGGTATCCCTGATCCAGGAATGGCGCCCTTTCAACGCGAGCGAGCAATCTTCCCAGGAAATCGCAATGCTGGCGGCGCTTTTCGCACTGCTGGTGTCGCGGATACGAATCGACTGGGCCAAGGCGCTGTTCATCGCCTTCACCTTGCATGTCTATCTCACCCATCTGCGATTTATGTATTTGCCCTTTCTGTTGATACCCCTGGTGATGGCGGTCGAAATCGCACGGCAATATCCGCCGCTCTCGGCCACGACCTGGCTGGCGGAAAAGCGAGACAGCTTGGAAATGTTCTTTGCCAGGCGGTTCCACGCGCTTTGCGCCGCGGTCATTGTCCTGGTGCTCGGTGTGGCCGCGATCGCCGGCAGTGCCTACCAGGTCGAGCCAAGTCCGAAGACATCAGCCAGCGGTGCGCTTGCATTCGCCAGGGATCACAACCTCGCCGGCAACGTGCTGAATTCCTACAATTTCGGCGGCACGCTGATTTTCCACGGCATCAAGACCTATATCGATGGCAGGACCGACCAGTTGTTCCTGGGCGGGTTCATGAAAGCGGATGACGCGACGGGGCAAAGCGACGGGAAACCGCTGCTGGAGGCGCAGTTGAAGAAATACGCCATTAGCTGGGCGCTGCTTGCCGCCGACGACACACGCATCCCCTTCTTCGCGGAGTTGGGCTGGAAGCGAGCCTATGCCGACGACCATGCCGTAATCTACCTGCCTCCCGGCGCCTGATTTATCGCCTCCCTTCGCAAACCGGCGCCACCGGCGCTCACGGGCCTGGCATTCGCCTTGACATGCATGTTGCGGTGCAGCAAAACTATGCTGCAGGGCACATTCCGTGAGGCCTACAAGCCATGATTTTTCGCACGACGCGGGATCACCGCATGACGAGCCTGTCAGGTCCCGCCGAGCGACCGTCGCGGGTCACGGCGTTGGGACCGGCCGAATGAACTACAGGCGTGACATCGATGGCCTGCGGGCCGTCGCGGTGCTGCCCGTCGTGCTCTTCCATTTCGGCGTGTCGGCCATTCCAGGTGGCTTCACCGGCGTCGACATCTTTTTCGTCATATCGGGCTATCTGATCAGCGGCAGCCTGCTCGACGATCTCGATCGCGGCCAGTTCTCGATCGGACGCTTCTACTGGCGCCGTGCAAGGCGGATCTTGCCGGCTCTGAGCTTCGTCATCCTGCTTTCAAGCATTGCGGCCTGGTTCATCCTGCTGCCGTCGGACCTGCACGAATACAGCCTCAGCGTGATCGCTGCCTCGACCTTCTGGTCGAACATCTATTTCTGGAAGACGACGAACTATTTTTCGATCGACGCCGAGCTGCGGCCGCTGCTGCACACATGGTCGCTGTCGGTCGAGGAGCAGTATTACATCTTCGCGCCGATCCTCGTGTACCTGATCTACCGCTATGCCTCGAAGCGCTGGCTGACGATACTCCTGCCGATCGCCATCGGCAGTTTTGCGCTGGCGGTGACGGCGACCACGCTGGCGCCGACCGCCGGCTTCTATCTCCTGCCGACACGCATCTGGGAACTGGCGCTGGGCGCCATGCTGATGCTGAAAAAGCCGCCGGCGCTTGCCAGCCGGCCGGCGACGGAACTGATCGGCCTGGCAGGCTTTGCCCTGCTCGCCTTCGGCTTCCTGACGATTTCGGAGAGCGACCCGTTTCCCGGCTACAATGCCCTGTTTCCCTGCATCGGAACGGCGCTGCTCATCTACGCGGGCCAAAATCACGCGGACCGGCCGGTGCCGGTCGCCACGCGCGTGCTCCAATTCGCTCCGATGGTCTGGGTCGGCCTCATCTCCTATTCGCTCTACCTCGTTCACTGGCCGATCAATTCCTTCGTCCACTACCTCTCCCTTAAAGCCATCTCCGTGCCGACGATCGTCGCGATGACGGGGGCCAGCTTCGCCCTGGCGACCTTTTCGTGGAAATATGTCGAACAGCCTTTCCGGCAGAAGCGGGCCTTCACCGCACCGCTGCCGATCTTCGCCTTTTCGGCGACGGCGATCGCGCTGCTGTGCATCGGCGGCCTGGCCGGCATGCTCGGCAATGGGTTTCCACAGCGGTTTCCCGATTTTTCGACACAAAGGATCGTGGTGGGCGACTGGCGCAACGGTGTCTGCTTCAACGAGGGCGGGAACCGGATCGAGAACTGGAATCTCGCCGCCTGCACGCGCACGCACGGCTTTGCCACCAATGTGCTGCTGTGGGGCGATTCCTTCGCCGCCCACTATGTGTCGGGCCTGGAGGCCAACGCCGATAAAATCCAGGCCAACGTCATCCAATATACCTATGCCGGCTGCCCGCCCAACCTGACCTATTTTTCCTACGCCCGGCCGGCCTGCACCCGCTTCAACGAACGGGCGCTGTCGATCATCCGCGAGGCCAACATCCAGGCGGTGATCCTGAGCGGCCGATGGACCGACTACCAGGCCAGGGGCTTCGACGGGCTGCAGACGACGATCGACCGACTGCGCGACATGGGTGTCAAGGTCTATGTCATCGGCCAGTCTCCGGAGTTCATCGCCGATGTCCAGAAGATCGCCTTCTTTGCAAAACACGAGGGCGCCGTGAGCACATCCTGGCCGATGGCCATGGATCCCGACATCAACAAGGAGGTACAGCCCTACGCCAAGGGCGCGACCTTCATCGATCCGCTCGCCTATCTGTGCGACGCCACTGGCTGTTCCTACGCGGATGCCGCCAGCAAGCAGTTCCTCTATTTCGACTACGGCCATTTCTCTTCCGCCGGCGCGACGCTGGCCATCTCGAAATATTGGCCGAGCTTCGCCGCCGGCGGCGAAGTCGCGAAGGCCAGGGAGCCAGCGCCGACCGTCACCGGCGAACTGGCGAAGCCCGCATTGTGAGACCGGTTTGCGATTGCCCGACGCCATGGCGTCATGATAACGAGGCTGCAGCGCGGGTATGATGTAATGGTAGCCTGTCAGCTTCCCAAGCTGAACGCGCGGGTTCGATTCCCGCTACCCGCTCCAGCCTGACATCGCAGTATCTAGGTTGTCGGCTTGTTAGGCCCGCCCGATTCGCACCTGCGCCTTCGCCCGGCCACAGGAAATCGCCTGCGAAGGCGGTCCTGTCGCTGCAGCACGACCCGACCCATGTCACGGCGCCGAACGCATTCATTGTTCCTGGAATCGGGAGCAGGCGCCGGCCATGCTGTAGGCCGGCGCCTACTCAGTCAGAAGCCGATTACAGCCAGGCGCGGAGCCAGACGCGCTCGCGCCAGCAGCGGCTACGGCGGCGGCCATGGCGCCAGTAGCTGCGGCAAACTCGTCTCCAACCGCGACGACGCCCGTGGCGACGGCGCCAGTGGCCATTGTGGCCATGATGGCGGCGGAAATGCCCGCGGCGATGCGAGACCTGCTCCAATTCGACTTCGTCATCCCCTTCGAAGACCGCCGAATCCGGCTTGTCCAGCTCATCGAGAATTCCGTTGCCCTGGGGAACACCTGCAACCGCGCGGCCGGTTCCGGCTACACCAGCAAACGCCACTGCCCCCGCAACGCCAAGCAATCCAGTAAGAAACAACCGACGTTCCATAAAGACCTCCCGAGTTGTTGACCATCGACACCTCGTTCCCTCGCCCAAAAAAGGCTCCAGCGCGCATGCCGATCGGTTTGAACGCGCGACTGCAATTCTCGTTCCATCATCCCACTTCGCGCAGGATGAAATCATGCAGCATCTTGGCCGCCGGCGACAGTACGCGATTCCTGACCGTAATCAGGCTGTAGGGCCTGACCTCGATGTCGAATTCGGTCTGGACGACATCGATGGCGCCGGCAAGCCCGTCCGGATTCTGGATGAATTTCGCCACCTGCACCGAGACAGGGGCGATGGCATCGGATTGCGCGACCATGACCAGAGTCAGCAGCAGCGAGCTGGTGTTCAAGATGCGGTCTGGCAGCGCGATGTTGCGGTTCAGGAAGTTGCTCTCCATCGCCTGGCGCAAGGGCGAACCGCCCGACTGGAAGACCCAGTCATAGGCAGCGGTGTCTTCCAGCCGCACCACATTGCCCCTGGCGAGCGGGTGGCCTCGGCGCACGATCAGGCAGGCCTTCTCGACGCCGATCACACGCGATTCGAACAGCCGCGGATTGAGGTCGTCGGGAATGCGGGCGATGATGAAGTCGTGGCGCGAGGCGATCAGCTCGCGGGCGAGCACGTTAGACGTCTCGACCTGCATGGTGATCTCGATGCGCGGGTAGATGCGGCGGATCTCGCGGATCGCCGGCACCGCCAATTCGATTGCCGGCGCGGTCACCGCGCCGAGGAAAACCGCGCCGCCCTTACCGGCCTTGAGCTCGGCAATCTCGCGGTCGGCCTCGCGCATCTCGAGCAGGATCGAGCGAGCTCGCCTGGCGAGTGCCTGGCCATAGGGCGTGAGGGTGACGCCGCGCGGCAGCCGTTCGCACAGTTTGACGTCGAGCACCGCCTCCATCTCGGCGATCATGCGCGAGGCGGCCGGCTGGGAGATGTTCATGACCTGGGCCGCGGCGCTCACCCTTCCGTGATCGTCGAGGGCGGCGATCATGCGCATGTGGCGCAAGCTCAGGCCGCTCCGCAGCAGCGTCTCCCCGTCTCTGGGGAGCTTCTCGTAACTCACTGGAATTGCATCGGGATCGCGCAATGCCGCCATGATCTTCCAATCTTTCCGCCGGTTCCTTCCGCATGCTAAATCATACCGGTTTCGGTATAGCAATCACCAGAGATCGCATTTGACAGTTATGTCAAAGCGACCCACCCTTCGCGCGTTCCGAAGCGCAGGGGTCGGCGACGGCCAAAATCGTATCGATTGAAACTGCGTCGCGGAGCCGATTGGGAGGATACCGGAGATCGATAAAGCCGACAGCGGCGCGTTTGCGCTCCTGCTTGGCCGCGCGGCCCGCGAAGCCCCGAGGTGTCGCGTCCATCAACCAGGGAGAGTAATGTGAAGATTATCAAGACGCTGGCCGCCGTGGCGGCCCTTGGCATCGCTGCCATGAGCTATCAGGCGCACGCGGCCGACAAGGGTCTTGTCGGCGTGCTGATGCCGACCAAGACCTCGCAGCGCTGGATCAATGACGGCGACGCCGTCAAGTCCCAGCTCGAGGCTCTCGGCTACACGGTCGACCTGCAATATGCGCAGGATGACATCCCCAACCAGCTCAGCCAGCTGGAAAACGAAATCACCAAGGGCCCGAAGGCGCTGATCATCGCCTCGATCGACGGCACCACCCTGTCGGATGCGCTGCAGAAGGCCAACGACGCGGGCGTCGTCGTCATCGCCTATGACCGCCTGATCAAGAAGACCAAGAACGTCGACTATTACACCACCTTCGACAATTTCGGCGTCGGCGTGATCCAGGCTAATTCCCTGGTCAAGGGTCTCAAGGAGCGTTTCCCGAACACCAAGCCGTGGAACGTCGAACTGTTCGGCGGTTCGCCCGACGACAACAACGCCTTCTTCTTCTACAATGGCGCGATCTCGGTCCTGCAGCCGCTGATCGACGACGGCTCGATCAAGATCAAGTCCGGCCAGACCGGCATGGACAAGGTCGGCACGCTGCGCTGGCTCGCCGCCACCGCCCAGGCGCGCATGGACAACCTGCTGTCGGCCAACTACTCGGACGGCAGCCGCGTCGATGGCGTTCTGTCGCCCTATGACGGCCTGTCGCGCGGCATCACCGCCTCGCTGCGCGCCGTCGGCTACGGCACCGACGCACAGCCCTGGCCGATCGTGACCGGCCAGGACGCCGAGACCGCCTCGGTCAAGCTGATCATCTCGGGCGAGCAGTACTCGACCGTGTTCAAGGACACCCGCGAACTGGCCAAGGCCACGGTGCAGCTGGTCGACAAGGTGCTCTCGGGCGGCAAGCCGGACGGCCTCGATGAAAAGACCTACAACAACGACGTCAAGGTGGTTCCCTCGATCCTCCTGACGCCGCATGAGGTCGACAAGTCGAACTACCAGGCGCTGGTCGTCGACTCCGGCTACATCAAGGCCGAAGACCTGAAGTAATCCCGGTTACAAGGACAGGGGTCCTGCGCGACGCAGGGCCCCTTTTCGTTCACAAGCGGCCCCGGTATTGTTTCTGCCGGCCTAGAGCAATTCCAGGAAAAGCGCGCGGCGGTTTTCCCGGGAAAAGCGCCTAGCGCTTTCCCTAGGGAATTGCGTAAAAACAAGAAAGTCTAGGAGGAGCTAGCCTAATGACCTCGACGATTTTGGAGATGCGCGACATCACCAAGACGTTCCCCGGCGTGAAGGCGTTGTCGAACGTCAATCTCAGCGTCGAGGAAGGCGAAATCCATGCCGTGGTCGGCGAGAACGGCGCTGGAAAATCGACATTGATGAAGGTGCTGTCGGGTGTCTATCCCTCCGGCACCTATGACGGCCAGATCATCTTTCAGGGCCAGGAATGCCATTTCAAAGGCATCCATGACAGCGAACACAAGGGCATCGTCATCATCCACCAGGAGCTTGCGCTGGTGCCGATGCTGTCGATCGCCGAAAACATTTTCCTCGGCAACGAGCGCGCGAGACACGGCGTCATCGACTGGGACGCCAACGAGGCGCGCACGGCCGAGCTGTTGAAGAAAGTCGGGCTCAGGGAAGACCCCAAGACGCTGATCACCCATATCGGCGTCGGCAAGCAGCAGCTGGTCGAAATCGCCAAGGCGCTGAGCAAGGAAGTGAAGCTCTTGATCCTCGACGAGCCGACGGCGTCGCTCAGCGAAAAGGACAGCCAGGCGCTGCTCGATCTCCTGCTCGAGTTCAAGCGGCAGGGCATGACCTCGATCCTGATTTCCCACAAGCTCAACGAAGTGAACCGCGTCGCCGACAAGGTGACGGTGATCCGCGACGGGCGCACGATCGAAACATTGCCGAGGACGGAGATCAGCGAGGACCGGATCATCACCTCGATGGTCGGCCGCTCACTCGACGACCGCTATCCACCGCGCGAGCCAAACATCGGCGACGTCATTTTCGAAGTCAAGGACTGGTCGGTCTACCACCCGATCCATGCCGAACGGCAGGTGATCAAGAGCATCGACCTCAAGGTGCGCAAGGGCGAAGTGGTCGGCATCGCCGGGCTGATGGGCGCCGGCCGCACCGAATTCGCCATGAGCCTGTTCGGTCGCTCCTATGGCCGGCGCATCAGCGGCGAGGTGTTGCTCAACGGCAAGCCCGTGGACCTTTCGACAGTGGGCAAGGCGGTGCAGAACGGCGTCGCCTATGTCACCGAGGACCGCAAGACCTATGGGCTGAACCTCATCGACCATATCAAGCACAATGTGACGCTGGCCAACCTCGGCGGCGTTTCCAGCGGCGGCGTCATCGACGACATGCGCGAGATGAGCGTCGCCAACGACTATCGCAAGAAGACCAATATCCGTGCGTCGAGCGTCTATCAGCTGACCGGCAATCTCTCGGGAGGCAACCAGCAGAAGGTGGTGCTGTCGAAATGGCTGTTCGCCGACCCGGAAGTTCTGATCCTCGACGAGCCGACGCGCGGCATTGACGTCGGCGCCAAGTACGAAATCTATACAATCATCGCCCGCCTCGCCGCCGAGGGCAAGGCGATCATCGTCATCTCGTCGGAAATGCCGGAACTGCTCGGCATCACCGACCGGATCTATGTCATGAACGAAGGACGCATCGTCGGCGAGATGGCGGCAAGCGACGCCAGCCAGGAAAAAATCATGCGCGCCATTGTTCGCGGAGAAGGAAAAGCATCATGAGCACAGACAGCGCTCCCGCGCCGCAAAGCGGCACCTCGGAGGACGTCAAGCAGGGGTCTCGAGTCGCCGTCTCGGCGCTGACGACGAACCTGCGCGAATACGGCCTGATCATCGCGCTGATCGTCATCATGCTGTTCTTCCAGTACACGACGTCGGGAACGCTGTTCAAACCGGTCAACCTCAGCAATCTGGTGCAGCAGAACTCGTTCATCATCGTGATGGCGCTCGGCATGCTGCTGGTCATCGTCGCCGGCTATATCGATCTCAGCGTGGGATCGGTCGCCGGTTTCATCGGCGCGCTTGCCGCGATGATGATGGTGATCTGGCCGCTCGGCATATTCAGCAATCCGCTCGTGGTATCGATCGTCTGCCTCATCGTCGGAGGGTTGATCGGCGCCGCGCAAGGGTACTGGATCGCCTATCACCGCATTCCGAGTTTCATCGTGACGCTGGCCGGCATGCTGATCTTCCGCGGCATCTGCCAGGCCCTGCTTGGCGGCGGCTCCTCGGTCGGCCCGCTCCCCGACAGCTTCAAGGCGCTGAGTTCCGGCTTCATCCCGGACGTGATCGGCCCGCTGACGCTGATCCCGCCGACGGTTAACGCGGCCGGCAAGACCATTTTGGGCAGCGGCCTGACGCTGCACATGACGACGGTCGTGCTCGGCCTGATCGCCGTGCTGGCCTATGCCTATTTCGGCTTCAGGACGCGGCGCAAGCGCGAGCTTCATGGTTATGAGGCAGAGCCTTTCACTCTGTTCGTCATCAAGACCCTGGTGGGCAGCGCGCTGGCGCTCTTCCTGGTCTTCCAGTTCGCGACCTATCGGGGCCTGCCTATCGTGCTCCTGGTGATGGGCGTGCTGATCTCGCTGTTCGTCTTCGTCACCAAGCGCATGACCATCGGCCGGCGCATCTATGCGATGGGCGGCAATGCCAAGGCCGCGCAGCTGTCGGGCATCAACACCGAAAGGCTGACGCTCTGGGTGTTCGTCAATATGGGCGTGCTGTCGGCGCTCGGCGGCCTGATCATCGCGGCGCGTCTCGGCCAGGCCGTGCCGGCGGCGGGCCTCGGCAGCGAGCTCGACGTGATCGCAGCCGTCTTCATCGGCGGCGCCTCGGCGATGGGCGGCGTCGGCCAGGTGATCGGCGCGGTGGTCGGCGGCTTCATCATGGGCGTGATGAACAACGGCATGTCGATCATGGGCGTCAATGTCGACTGGCAGCAGGTGGTCAAGGGACTGGTGCTGCTCGGCGCCGTCATCTTCGACGTCTACAACAAGAACAAGGCTTAAGGGCTGGGGGCACAGACTAGGAGGCATACGGGTTCTAGATCGCGAAGCTGCCGGCAGCCCGTCGGCACCAAGAAGTCCGTGAAGGACCAGGCTCGCGAACGCAATCCGGACGAAGCATTTCAACCGTGGCGCGTTCCCGCGCCGCGCCGGTGAGGATTTTGCCGATTGGCAGCCGGATACAGATAAATGAGAGAGGACTGATCATGCTGATCTCGCAGATTCTCGACGACGCCGAGACGATCCGTGTCGTTGCCCGCAGCGGCGGCAAAACCCGGATCATCAACGGGGCGCGCAGCGTCTATTCGCTGGCGATGGAGGCCGCCCGCACCGGTGTGGGCCTCGCAGCCCTGATCGAACGCAAGGGGCTCGGCGAGACGATCGATCTCGACGCCGCCTACAAGAGGGGGCGCCTGCTGTCGCCGATCAATCACCCCGACCCGGCGCATCTGCACCTGACCGGCACGGGGCTGACGCATCTCGGCTCGGCGGCAACGCGCGATTCCATGCACAAGAAGCTCAGCACCGACGGCGAGGAGCAGCTCACCGATTCCATGAAGATGTTCCGCATGGGACTGGAAGGCGGCAAACCCGCGAAAGGCCAGGTCGGCGTGCAGCCGGAATGGTTCTACAAGGGCAACGGCACCATGGCGGTCGCGCCGGGCGCGGCGCTCATGTCGCCGGCCTTTGCCAAGGATGCCGGTGAGGAACCCGAAGTCGCCGGGATCTATGTCATCGGCGACGATGGCGCGCCGTTCCGCGTCGGCTTCACCCTGTCGAACGAATTCTCCGACCATGTGACCGAGCGCGTGAACTATCTCTTCCTCGCCCACTCCAAGCTTCGCAATGCCTCGTTCGGGCCGGAGATCCTGATCGGAGACCTGCCTTCGGACATCAGAGGCACGTCGCGCATCATGCGCGACGGCAAGACATTGTGGGAAAAGCCCTTCCTGTCGGGTGAAACGAACATGTCGCACACCATCGCCAATCTCGAACACCATCACTTCAAATATTCGGCCTTCCGCCAGCCGGGCGACGTGCATGTGCACATGTTCGGCACCGCCACGCTTTCCTTCGCCGACGGCATCAATACGGAGGCCGGCGACGTGTTCGAGATTGAGGCAGGGGATTTCGGACTGCCGCTGCGCAACCC
Organism: Mesorhizobium sp. BH1-1-4; assembly: GCF_020165665.1. Classification (NCBI taxonomy): domain Bacteria; kingdom Pseudomonadati; phylum Pseudomonadota; class Alphaproteobacteria; order Hyphomicrobiales; family Phyllobacteriaceae; genus Mesorhizobium; species Mesorhizobium sp. BH1-1-4. The sequence continues at coordinate 418,087 of NZ_JAIUIN010000001.1, read as the reverse complement.
GCTGGAAATCGAAAAGCCGGTGAAGGTGGCGGTGAAGGCGCTTTGAAAGCCATGAGCGCGGGATCTCCCCTCTCGTGGGGAGATCGGCGGCTTCGACCTTACCGCGCCGGGCGGAAATGCTTTGAGAGCTTGAGGCCTTGCGCCTGGTAGTTGGAGCCGAGATCGGTGCCGTAGAGCGCCTGTGGGCGCTTCAGCATGTGCTCGTAGACCAGCCGGCCGACGATCTGGCCATGATCGAGGATGAACGGCACTTCGTGGCTGCGCACCTCGAGCACGGCCCGGCTGCCGGTGCCGCCGGCCGCGGAATGGCCGAACCCCGGATCGAAAAAGCCGGCATAGTGGACACGGAACTCGCCGACCAGCGGGTCGAAGGGCGTCATCTCGGCGGCATAGAGCGGCGGCACATGCACCGCCTCCTGGCTGACGAGGATGTAGAACTCGTCGGGATCGAGCACCAGCTCGCCGGCGCCGCTCTTTTGGATCGGCTCCCAGAAGTCGACGACATCCTGCGCGGCACGCTTGTCGACATCGACGAGGCCGGTGTGGTGCTTGCCGCGATAGCCGACCAGCCCATCCTTGTCGCCGTTGAGGTCGATCGAAAGCGCGATGCCGCCGCCGGAAATGTTGGGCGGCTCGGTGGCGACCAGCATTTCGGCGCGGTGCAAATCGTGCAACTCGGCTTCCGAAAGCAATGCGTTGCCGGTGCGAAAGCGGATCTGCGACAGGCGCGACCCGGTGCGCGCAATGATCGGGAAGGTGCGCGGGCTGACTTCGAGATAGAGCGGACCGTGATAGCCGGCGGCGATCTTGTCGAACTCGTGGCCACGGTCGGTCATCACGCGGGTGAAGATGTCGAGCCGCCCGGTCGAGCTCTTCGGATTGGCCGAGGCCGAAATGTCAGCCGGCAGCGCCAGACTTTCGAGCAGCGGCACAATATAGACGCAGCCGGTTTCGAGAACCGCGCCTTCGGTCAGATTGATCTCGTGGAGTTGCAGCCGATCGAGCTTTTCCGAAACCTTGTGGTTGGGACCGGGCAGGAACGAGGCGCGCACCCGCCAGGCCTTTTCGCCCAATCTGAGATCAAGGCTGGCGGGCTGGATCTGGTCGGCATCGAGGGCGCGCGGCGACTTCAGCGCGCCGGACTGGAACAGCGCCGAAATGTCCTGATCGGGAAGAATGCCTGTCTGCCGCAAAGTCTGGCTCCGCCCCAAGACTGGTCCCTTTGTTGCAGGTTCTTGCCGCAAAACCGCTAGGCACTTTCGCGGAACCTGCCTTGGTACAAACCTCTTAATGAAGCCGGCAATTGACGCAAGCGTGGCGCGGGTCTAAAGGGTCGTTATCCCGTGGTGATTTGGCCGGTCGGCTTGCAGCCACGTTAAACAAGTCGCTAAAGGACCGTCGGGCCGCAAGGCCGTATGGACCGGTTGCGACTTTTCGCGGCCGGTTTTTTTGTGTTTGGACAGGACGATGACGAGCAAAACGCGCAACTGGAAGCCTCAAACCGCACTCGTGCATGGCGGAACCCTGCGTTCCCAATTCGGCGAAACCGCCGAGGCGATGTATCTGACCCAGGGCTATGTCTACAAGACCGCCCAGGCGGCGGAAGCCCGCTTCAAGGGCGAAGAGCCAGGCTTCATCTATTCGCGCTACGCGAACCCGACCGTCGACATGTTCGAAAAGCGCATGTGCGCGTTGGAAGGCGCCGAGGACGCGCGCGCCACGGCATCGGGCATGGCGGCGGTGACGGCGGCCCTTCTGTGCAGCGTCAAGGCCGGCGACCATATCGTGGCGGCGCGCGCGCTGTTCGGCTCCTGCCGCTGGGTGGTCGAGACACTGGCGCCGCGCTACGGCATCGAGGCGACTTTGGTCGACGGTACCGATATCGCCAATTGGGAAAAGGCGGTCAGGCCGAACACCAAGCTGTTCTTCCTGGAAAGCCCCACCAACCCGACGCTGGAAGTGGTCGACATCGCGGCCGTCGCCGCGCTTGCCAATTCGATCGGCGGGCGGCTTGTCGTCGACAATGTCTTCGCCACGCCCCTGCAGCAGAAGCCGTTGCAGCTTGGCGCGCACATCGTCGTCTACTCGGCCACCAAGCACATTGACGGCCAGGGCCGTTGTCTCGGCGGCGTCATCCTGTCGGACAAGAAGTGGATCGACGAGAACCTGCACGACTATTTCCGCCACACCGGCCCGAGCCTGTCGCCCTTCAATGCCTGGACCTTGCTGAAGGGCCTGGAGACGTTGCCGCTGCGCGTGCGCCAGCAGACGGAAAGCGCCGGCAGGATCGCCGATTTCCTGGCCGAGCAGCCGCAGATCGCGCGTGTGATCTATCCCGGCCGCGCCGACCACCCGCAGGCCGAAATCGTCAAGAAACAGATGTCGGGCGGCTCGACGCTGATCTGCCTCGACGTCAAGGGCGGCAAGCCGGCGGCCTTCGCCCTGCAGAACGCCCTCGACATCGTGCTGATCTCGAACAATCTCGGCGACGCCAAGAGCCTGATCACCCACCCGGCGACGACCACGCACAAGAACCTGAGCGACGAGGCCCGCGCCGAACTCGGCATCGGGCCAGGTACGCTCAGGCTGTCTGTCGGCCTGGAGGACGCCGACGACCTGCTGGAGGATATCGCGCAGGCGCTGAAGACGGCCAAGTAGCTGCTCAGCAGCAGGCAGCGGGGCGGAGAGTTACAAGCCCACCGCCTTGCGCAGCGCTTCATTCATGCGTGTCTGCCAGCCATCGCCATCGGCCTTGAAACGGTCGAGAACATCGGCGTCGAGCCGTAACTGTATGGCACGCTTGGGCCGCGCCAGCGGCGGCCTGCCGGCCTTGCGGCGCGAGACGACATCGGTCGGCTGCGCATCCGGATCAGCCTCGGCCGCAACGCTGATCGCAGCGTTTTCCTCGTTGGTCATCGCGGCAAGCGCCTTGCGTGCGAGCGACAAAGCCTTTGCACGTGACCGTTTTGGCGGAGCAGCCTCACGGCGCACAACTGTCTTAGAGGTTTTCGACATAGTCCATAATTTCTTGCCTTGTGGCCCTGCGTAACGAAATAACGCGGACGGCATCGCCTCGCTCGACATAAACCATCACATAAACGCCAGCCTCGATCAGACCGATGGCAACAAGACGGTCCTCACCAAAGTCCTTGGCCCGGTTTGTCCTTGCCTTGGTTTCATCCCACTCGAACAGCATTCGCCGACGGTGCGTTCCGTAAATTGCGTATACACAAAAATAGCGTGCGAGTCAATAATTCTGTATATACGATAATTACAGCTGAAAACAGACGGAACTTCCGCCTTCAGGCGCGCGACGGCGTCTCCTCCAGTTCGGCTGTCTTGGTGCGAATGGTCATCGCGTTGCCGCGCCAGTCGACGGCGCCGCCAAGCCAGCCGCGCGTCCACATCGCCGGCAGGATCAGGTCGCGAACCATCATGGCCGCGACCATGCGCGACGACACGTACCAGCCTTTGGACAAGGCCAGGGCGTATTCCGGAAGGTAGAAGGCCGCCAACACGGCGATCGCCGTCAGTGGCAGGCTGAAGCCGGCGCTCGCCGCCGCAACCAAAGCAAGCACCAGCGGCACCGCCGCTCCAGTCAGGATTTCGGGCGCGAAGAACAGCGGGAAGGTGACGCGGCGCAGGCGCGCCCAGCGGGCCTGGCGCGACCAGATCTCGCCAAGCGTGCGCCGGCCAAGCGGCTGCTCGAAGGGTGCCGCCACGAGATTGACGCGCAGGCCGAGGCCGTTCACCAGCTTGGTCGCAGCGGCGTCCTCGGCGATCTCGGCGGCCAGCGCGCGAATGCCGCCATTGGCATCCAGCATCGGCTTGTTCCACAGCATGCTCTTGCCCTGGGCGAAGCCGAGGCCGAGCGCCTCGCCGGCATACTGCCAGCGGGCCTGCAGCGTGTTGAGGAAGGCGCATTCGACCTCGGCCCAGAAACCTTCGGGGCGCGAACCGATCGGCGTCGAGCAGACAAGGCCGGTATCGGACCGCCATGCCGCCATCAGGTGCTCGACATAGTCCCTCGGCATCAAGACGTTGGAATCGGCAAGAATGACCCAGTCGTGGCGCGCCGCTTCCCAGCCCTTGACGCAATTGTTGAGCTTCGGATTGGCGCTGACACGGTCGTCGCCGATCAACAACCGGGCTGGCACCTTGGGAAACCGGGCAATCGCCCTGTTTATCAGTTGGACCACCGGATCGTCGGCATGGGCGACGCAGAAGATCAGTTCGTAGCGTGGCCAGTCGAGCGCGAAGGCGCGTTCCAGCGTCTCATGCGTGAACGGCTCGACGCCACGCGACGGGACGATGACCGAGACCGGCGGCGACTTGCCGGCCGGCGGGGCGATCGTGGAGCGCCGTTTCAGCTGTGAAGCGGCGAGCGCAATGCTGGCGGCGTTGGACAGGATGAGTGCGGTCGAAAGCGAGGCGGCTATGAAGGTGAGTTCCATCGAGATCTGGTCACTCCGGAAAGGCGGCCCGCACCGTGGCCGTTTTTCAACAGTTCGACAGAGCGCCGAGTCGCCCGGTTCGTGCACACCACCATTGTCGTGTGTCACTTAAATGACATTCTTTGCCGGCACCTGCGTTCAAGGTCAGGCGCGACAAGACGCGCATGTTGACCCGCTCGCCGGGAGCGTCGAAAGTCATCGGATTGTTTTGGAGCCGCTCATGTACCGCGCCGTGACGCGCAACATCGAAGTGCAGGTCAGGCCGTTCTATCTCGAGGACCGTTCGGACCCCTCGGAAAACCGCTATGTCTGGGGCTATCAGATAACGATCGACAACCAGTCTGACGAGTTCGTGCAGTTGTTGTCGCGCTACTGGCACATCACCGACGGCACCGGCCGGGTCGAGGAAGTGCGCGGCCCAGGCGTCGTCGGCGACCAGCCGGAACTCAATCCCGGCGACAGCTATCAATATACGTCCGGCTGCCCGCTCTCGACGCCGTCCGGGATCATGGTCGGGCGGTACACGATGCGCAACAAGCGCGGCGAGACCTTCGACATCGCCATCCCCGCGTTTTCGCTCGATCTGCCAGGGACTAGGCGGACGGTGAATTAGGCTTCTTTCTCCCCGTTCACGGGGAGAAATGCCCGGCAGGGCAATGAGGGGCGGCGCCGGCCTTTGAGATTTTCGTCAAGGCAGACGGCAGCGTCGCCCACGGCGGGCGCTACCATCACCAACGCTGGCGCTGCCCCTCATCCGCCCTTCGGGCACCTTCTCCCCGTAAACGGGGAGAAGGAAAGGCTTCACTGCGCGGCAAATTCCGCCGGATCGAAGTCGTACTGCGTCGAGCAGAACTCGCAGGCGACATGGATGCCGCCATCCTGGGTGCTTTCCCTGATTTCCTCGGCGGAGAAGCCCTCGAGAATGCCACGGATCTTGTCCCTGGAGCATGAGCACTGGTCCGCCACCGGCACACCGCCGAAGACGCGCACGCCGTGCTCGTGGAACAAGCGGTAGAGCAGCCGTTCGGCGCCCACGGTCGGGTCGATCAGCTCAGTCGGTTCGATGGTGCCGAGCAGCGCCAGCAACTCTTGCCAGGAATTGTCGGCCGGATCGTGCGTCACGTCGCGCGGATCGCCGTCGCCACCCGAAATATCGGGCACGCGCATGCGCTCCGGCGACTGCGGCAGGAACTGCGCCAGGATGCCGCCCGCCCGCCACTGTTCACGCGCGCCACCAGGGGCGGGCGTCAGCAGCTTTGCAACCGACAGCCTGATATCGGTCGGGATCTGTTCCGACTGGCGGAAATAGGTGCGCGCGGCATCTTCCAGCGTCTCGCCGTCGAGCTGTACGATCCCTTGATAGCGCTGTGTATGAGCGCCCTGGTCGATGGTCAGCGCCAGCACGCCGCTGCCAAGCAGCGTCTGCTGGGACGTTTCGCCGGCCGCCACCAGCGCCTCGAGCCGGTCGGCGTCGAAACGGGCATAGGCGCGCAGCGCCGAGGGCGTGGAAAAGTCCGCCACCAGCATGTCGACAGGCCCGTCGGTGCGGGTCTGCAGGATGAACTTGCCTTCGAATTTGAGCGAGGTGCCGAGCAGCACCGTCAGCACACAGGCTTCCGCCAGCAGGCGGGCAACCGGCTCGGGATAGTCGTGGCGGCCAAGGATGGCGTCGAGCATCGGCCCGAGCTGGACCGTGCGGCCACGCACGTCGAGCGGGCCGACCTCGAAGGGAACGACGTGATCGTCGCCGGCATAGCCGAACTCGCCGAGTTTGGGGTGATGTTCAGTCACTTGATGGGTTTCCAACATGACAAAGCTCCAGGGCGCGGCCATGCGGCCCTGGTGGGCACATGCGTCCAAACGCGCTTGATTTGCGTGATGCGGCGCAGATAGGCATCGCGCCGCCGCAGATCAAGCGCCCAGACACTTCAAGCGCCCCAGCTCTTCAAGCAGCGAGGCCCTTTAAGCACCGAGGCACCAGGCAAGCACCGCCTTCTGGGCGTGGAGCCGGTTCTCGGCCTCATCGAAGACCACCGAATGCGGACCGTCGATGACCTCGTCGGTCACCTCCTCGCCGCGATGGGCCGGCAGGCAGTGCATGAACAGCGCGTCGGGCTTCGCCTTGGCCATCAGCGCCGCGTTGACCTGATAGGGCGAGAAGACATTGTGGCCGCGGGCGCGGTGTTCCTGGCCCATCGACACCCAGCAGTCGGTGACGACGCAGTCGGCCTGGTCGACGGCTTCCTCGGGCGAGCGGGTGAAATGCAGCTTGCCGCCATGCGCCCTGGACCAGTCGACATGCTTCTGCGCCGGTTCGCTGCCTTCGGGCACGGCGACGTTGAGATTGAAGCGGAAGCGCGCCGACGCCTCGAGCAGCGAGTGCAGCACGTTGTTGCCATCGCCGGTCCAGGCGATGGTCTTGCCGGCAACCGGACCGCGATGCTCCTCGAAGGTCATGATGTCGGCCATCAGCTGGCAAGGGTGGGTGTCGTCGGTCAGGCCGTTGATCACCGGCACGGTGGCGTTCTCGGTCAGCTCCAGCAGCCGCTCATGCGAGGTGGTGCGGATCATGATCGCATCGACGTAACGCGACAGCACCTTGGCGGTGTCGGCGATAGTCTCGGAGCGGCCGAGCTGCATCTCGGTGCCGGTCAACATAATGGTCTCGCCGCCAAGCTGGCGCATGCCGACGTCGAAGGAGACGCGCGTGCGCGTCGACGGTTTGTCGAAGATCATGGCCAGCACCTTGCCTTCGAGCGGCTTGGTCCGCTCGCCGGCCTTGAGACGCGCCTTTCGCGTCACCGCGTCATCCAGCATGAAGCGCAAATCGCCTTCGGAAACGGTGGAAAGATCGGTGAAATGGCGAACTGACATCAGGGATGGTTCCGGATTACTTCGCGGCGGCGGAGGCAATCGCCTCCGACAGGCCCTTGGCGCCAGCGCGGATGCGGTTGAGCGCTTCGTGAATCTCGGCATCGGTGACGGTGAGCGGCGGCAGCAGGCGAATGACGTTGTCGCCGGCCGGAACCGCCAGCAAATGCTGGTCGCGCAGCGCCAGGTTCACCTTGCCATTGGGCATCGCGCATTTGAGGCCGAGCATCAGCCCGCTGCCCCTGATGTCCTCGATGACTTCGGGGAATTCGTCGGCAACCGCGGCCAGGCCCTGCTTCATGAGCAGCGCCTTGCGCTGGACGTCCTCGAGGAAACCGTCTTCCAGCACCACGTCGAGCACGGCGTTGCCCACGGCCATGGCCAGCGGATTGCCGCCGAACGTGGTGCCGTGCACGCCGGCGGTCATGCCGACGGCCGCCTCGTCGGTGGCAAGGCAGGCGCCCATCGGGAAGCCGCCGCCAATGCCCTTGGCGATTGCCATGATGTCGGGCGTCACACCAGACCATTCATGCGCGAACAGCTTGCCGGTACGGCCAATGCCGCACTGGACCTCATCGTAGATCAGGAGCAGCCCGTGCTGCTCGCAGAGCTGCCGCAGGCGCTTCAACGACTGCGTCGGCACCGGGCGGATGCCGCCCTCGCCCTGCACCGGCTCGATCAGGATCGCGGCGGTCTCGGGCGTGATCGCCTTTTCAGCGGCGTCGATGTCGTCGAAGCCGACCTGGTCGAAGCCTTCGACCTTGGGTCCGAAGCCTTCGAGATATTTGTACTGGCCGCCTGCGGCGATGGTCGCCAGTGTGCGGCCATGGAAGGCGCCTTCGAAGGTGATGATGCGGAAGCGCTCGGGATGTCCCTTGACGAAGTGGTAGCGCCGCGCCGTCTTGATCGCGCATTCCAGTGCCTCGGCGCCGGAATTGGTGAAGAACACCTTGTCGGCGAAGGTGGCATCAGCCAGCCGCTCGCCAAGCCGACTCTGCCCCGGGATCTCATAGAGATTGGAGACGTGCCAGAGTTTCGCCGCCTGTTCGGTGAGGGCCGCGACCAGATGCGGATGGCTGTGACCCAGCGAATTGACAGCGATGCCGCCGGCAAAATCGAGATATCGCTCGCCCTTGTCGGTAACCAGCCAGTTGCCTTCCCCTCGGTCGAAGACCAGGGGTGCGCGAGCAAAGGTCTCGTAAAGCGCCGAACCGCTCATTATATGCGTCTCCGGTACCGGAAAATCAAAAAAGCCGCCAAAGCGGCGGCCTTCTGCGGCTTATCGTGTTTTTCGGTCATGAAGTCAACGAAAACGTCGCGTAGTGGCGCGCGGCAAGCCCCCGACGCAACGCCGGCTCATGAGCGACCGGGCAAGTTGGGGAAAACCGAAAAAACCGATTCGTGTTGCACTTGGGACTCTTGTCACCGAGTCAGCGCATAGAGTAGTTGTAGTCGAGAAATAACTAGATTTCGTGCGGCGGACCTAATCACCAGATATATGTGGTGTCTGCCCCAGCAGTGGTGCTGGGTCGGGAAAGGATTCTGATTGCCGCACGCTGATGAGGAGCGCGGTCATGAACTGGACTGACGAGCGGGTAGAACTCTTGAGAAAATTGTGGTCGGAGGGTCTGAGCGCAAGCCAGATTGCCGCGCAGCTTGGAGGGGTCAGCCGCAATGCGGTCATCGGCAAGGTGCACCGGCTGAAGCTGTCGGGCCGCGGCCGTGCGACGGCGACGCCGGCACGCCAGAAGAAGGCGTCGCAGGGCTCGACCGTCCAGAAGTCGGTGGCACGCGCCGCGACCACGGCACGTCATGTCACGACTTCGATCGGCGCGACGGCCCTTCAGACGCAGTTCGACGCCGAACCCGTGGCAAGACATTACATCCGCCCGGTCGAGAACGTCGTGGTACCGATCTCACGGCATCTGCAGCTCGTCGAACTGACCGAACGCACCTGCAAGTGGCCAAACGGCGATCCGCTTTCGGAAGACTTCAATTTCTGCGGCAACGAGGCTGCCGAGACAGGTCCCTACTGCAAATACCATGCCCGCGTGGCGTTCCAGCCGGCGGCGGAACGGCGGCGGAACAGATAAGCGGAGTGAGTAGTGAGTAGTGAGTAGTGAGTAGTGAGTAGTGAGCCCTACCAACCACTACTGACTACTGACTACTGACTATCCACTTCTTCACAGCCACCCATTCTTCCTGAATCGCCAGTACAGGAACGAACAGATCAGCGCGATCATGGTCAGCACCATCGGGTAGCCATATTCCATCTTCAATTCGGGCATGTCGGTGAAGTTCATGCCGTAGATGCCGGCGAATGCGGTCGGCACCGCCAGGATGGCCGCCCACGAGGCGAGTTTCTTGGAGATCGCCGTTTCCTGGCTCTGGCCGACAAGGAGACTGGCCTCGAAGGCGAAGGCCAGCACCTCGCGCAGACTGTCGATTTTCTCCTGGACGGTGCGGATGTGATCCGTCACGTCGCGGAACAGCGGATGCATGGCCGAATGGATCTGCGGCAGCTCGGCGCTGGTCAGCCGGCGGCAGACTTCCACCAGGGGCAGTGCCGCGTTGCGCAGGCGCAGGAGGTCGCGGCGCAGCATGTAGAGGCGTTCGATATCGGGGCCGGTCATCGGCTTCAGCAGGACCTTATCCTCGATCGCCTCGACCTCGTCCTCGATCTGCTCGAGCACGGGCATGTAGTTGTCGACGATGAAGTCGAGAATGGCATAGAGGACGAAGTCCTCGCCTTTGGCCAGCGAGTGCGGACAGCTTTCCCAGTGCTGGCGCACGGCGGCATAGGACGTCGAGGGGCCGTGCCTGACGCTGACGATATAGCCTGAGCCGACAAACAGATGCGTCTCGCCGAAGGTGACGCGCCCGTCGATCAGCTGCGCGGTGCGGGCGACGATGAACAGCGCATCGCCATATTGCTCGATCTTTGGCCGCTGGTGCGGGTGCTCGGCGTCCTCGATCGCCAGCTCATGCAGATGAAACTGCGCCTTGACGCGCAGCAGAAGGTCGCGGTCGGGTTCAAGCAGCCCGATCCAGACGACGTGCCCCGATTTCTTGGCCCATTCGCCCGCTTCCTCGATCGGAATATCGGCGATGCGGTGCCCGGCGGTATAAACGCCGCAGGCGATGATGCCCGATGCCGGCGGCACGGGCTTGAACTCCCGGACATATTCCATCGCAGCCTCCCGGAAGCGCTGCCTTCCCCAGAGGGGAACCAACAGGGCTTCTCTCAGGATAGTTTAGCGCATTATGATCAAGCGTTCGAGAGGACCCGCGTTCACTTCACCGGCAGCGCCGCCGGAAGACCGATCTTGTCGGTCTTGTCGCTCTTCGGCCGCTCGGCCGGCATCTGGTCGCCGGTGACGATGTAATAGATGGTCTCGGCGATGTTGGTGGCGTGATCCCCGATACGCTCGATGTTCTTGGCGCAGAAAAGCAGATGCGTGCAGGGGGTGATGTTGCGCGGATCTTCCATCATGTAGGTCAGCAATTCGCGAAACAGCGACGTGTACATGGCATCGATCTGGTCGTCTCGGTCGCGCACGAAGCCGATCTTGTCGACCGAACGCGACGCATAGACGTCGAGAACTTCCTTCAGCTGGGTCAGCGCCAGGTTGGCCAGGGCCTCCAGGCCACGGAAAAGACTGGTCGGCTGACGGCCGTCGATGACGGCGACGACCCGCTTGGCGACGTTCTTGCCGAGGTCGCCGACCCGCTCGAGGTCGGCCGAAATGCGGATGGCGCCGACGATCTCGCGCAGGTCCGTCGCCATCGGCTGGCGCTTGGCGATGATGATGATCGCCTTGTCGTCGATCTCGCGCTGCCCTTCGTCCAGAACGACGTCATCGCGAATGACCTTCTGGGCCAGCCCTGGATCGGCATTGACCAAGGCGGCGACCGCCTGCTCGACCATGCGCTCGGCATGCCCTCCCATCGCTGCGATGCGCTTGGAGAGATATTTCAGTTCCTCGTCAAAGGCGCTCATGATGTGCACGGACTGCATGGACGAAATGCCTTCCCACGGGGGTGTCTGATTTTGAGTCGTTTCCTCGAATCCCCGCTGATACGCTAGCCGGATGACAGAAAAAAGAAACGGTGCCGTGGATAACTAGGGCACTATCAGTGCGCCGGCAAATGGACCGAGAAGGCGGCGCCCTTGCCGACCTCGGACTTGATCGTCAGCCTGGCGTTGTGGCGCGTCAGGATGTGCTTGACGATCGACAGGCCAAGCCCCGTGCCTTTCTGGGTCCGGCTGGTCTCGACATCGATACGATAAAAGCGCTCGGTGATGCGCGGGATATGTTCCTCGGGGATGCCGGGGCCAAAATCCCTGATCGTGACGTCGATGCCTGGCTCGGAGACGTCATCGCCGCGCGCGATCGACACCACGACGCGACCGCCCGACTGGCCGTATTTGCAGGCATTCTCCAGGAGGTTCTCGAAAACCTGGAACAGCTCGTCGCGATCGCCCGGCACATCGAGCGGCCCGTGGGCGAAATCGCGCTCGATGGCGACATTGTTTTCCCGGGCGAGCGGTCCGAGCGAGTCGATGACGCTGTCGACGGTCTGGCGCAGATCGACTTCGGTTCCGGGCTTCAGATAGGGCTTCATCTCCAGCCGCGACAGCGACAGCAGGTCGTCGATCAGGCGCGCCATGCGGCCGGTCTGGTTCTGCATGATCTGGAGGAACTGCTCGCGCGCCGCCGGATCGTTGCGGGCCGGTCCGCGCAGCGTTTCGATGAAGCCCGCGATCGAAGCCAGCGGGGTGCGCAACTCGTGGCTGGCATTGGCGATGAAGTCGGCGCGCATGCGGTCTATGCGCCGCGTCTCGCTCTGGTCCTTGAAGACCAGCACATAGAGGTCGGTGCCATGCCCGACCGAGGACGCGCTGACCCGGTAGGCCCGTTCGACGGGCAGTTTCTCGGTGTAGTCGACGACATCCGAGGCGACGCTGCCCGACAGCACGCTGTCCAGCAGCGTCTGCATTTCCGGCGCCCGGAATTTCAGCGGCAGCGATATGCCGGGCGCGATGCCGCCAAAGGCGGCAAAGGCTGCGGCGTTGGCGTGGACGATGGTGGCGGCCTGGTCGAAGATGATGAGCGGGTCGGCGACGGCGGCCGCCAGATATTCGCCCGACAGACGCTGCAGGCCCATCGCCTCGATTGCACTGGCGCTCTCGCCGGAATGGCGTGCGCCGGCCACCGGTAATATTGCCGCCGCCAGCAGCAGGAGCAGCGCCGGTATCAGCACATAGGCGGAAATAGCCGCGAAGCCATAGGCGATCAGAACCGCCAAGACACCGGCCGCAAGCAGCCAGCGGCTGTTCCACAGCCGGGCGGCCATGGCTTGCCCCGTGCCTTTCTGCTCCGCGCCCAGGTCAGTCATTCGCGCGCCCACGCCTAACTTCCACCGGTCACACGGCGGCGGAAACTTCCGCTGGACCGCTCCGGAGGCTCCCAATAGCATGAGTCCGGATGCTGGAAAGGGTTCGTCTGCATGAAAAAAGCCAAGGAAAACTCCGTCACGCCGACTTCAGGTCCGCTGAAAATCAGGATCGGCGGCAAGGAACGAGAGTTCGATATCGAGAATCCGGAGCTTCCGGACTGGGTCGAGGAGAACAAGCTGACCGCGGGCGGCTACCCCTACGACAAGAAGATGAAGGGCGAGGAGTATGACGAGACGCTCGAGAAACTGCAGATCGAGCTGGTCAAGGCACAGGCATGGCTGCAGGCGACCGGCAAGCGGGTGATGGCGCTGTTCGAGGGCCGTGACGCCGCCGGCAAGGGCGGCACGATCTTCGTGCTGCGCCAATATCTCAACCCGCGCACCGCGCGCAACGTCGCGCTGACCAAGCCCACGCCGACGGAGCTGGGACAATGGTACTACCAGCGCTATGTCGACCATTTCCCGACAGCGGGCGAATTCGTCACCTTCGACCGCTCCTGGTACAACCGCGCCGGCGTCGAGCCCGTGATGGGATTCTGCACCCCCGAACAGCACGAGAAGTTTCTCGACGAGACGCCGCATTTCGAACGAATGGTCGTCAACGACGGCATCCATTTCTTCAAGTTCTGGCTGAACATCGGCCAGGAGACGCAGCTCGAGCGCTTCCACGATCGCCGCTACAGCCCCCTAAAGAGCTGGAAGTTCTCGCCGATCGACATTGCCGGCATCACCAAGTGGGACGATTACACCAAGGCGCGCGACACCATGTTCGAGCGCACCCACAAGGAGTTCGCGCCATGGATCATCGTGCGCGCCAACGACAAGCGCCGCGCGCGGCTGGCGGTGATGCGGCGCATCCTCCTGTCGCTGCCCTATGAGGGACGCGATCTCGATGTTGTCGGCAAGGAAGACAAGAAGATCATCGGCGAAGGGCCGTCATTCCTGGGCAAGCAGGACTGAGATTGTTGGCGCCGCGCGGCCAGAAGGCAGCGCGGCGCGGTTGATGGACTTCCTCTTCGTCGGCTCAGGCAGCCAGGCGTGCAATCCGCTGCAGCCGCCTCAGCGTGGTGTCGTCCTGCAGCGCCTGCTGGAACAGCGATATCTCCTGGTCGATGCGGTCGCATAGCGCGGCGGTGTTGCCCTTGAGCAGGCCGCGCGTCTGCAGCAATGCCGCAACCGGCTTCTTGGCGAGTTGCCTGGCCCGGCCGAGCGTCGCCTCCTCGACGCCGTCGTGCACGATCTCGGCGACGAGGCCGAGCGCCCTGGCATCCTCGGCGTGAAGCGTGTCGCCGAGGCAGAAGAAGCGGAAGGCACCGGCATAGCCGAGCTTCTGCGGCGCCAGGATGCTGGTCGCCGCGTCCGGCACCAGGCCGAAATCGACGAACGGCACCCTGAACGTGCTTTTGCCCGAGGCGATCACCATGTCGCAATGGAACAGGATGGTGCACCCGACGCCGACGGCATCACCGTCCACGCAGGCCAGGATCGGCTTGGGAAACATCGCCAGCGTGCGGAACATGTCGGTGACGGCGGCAATCAGCTTCTGATGCTTGGTGGCGTCCAGGAATTCGGAAAAGTCGCCGCCGAGACAGAAGCAGCCCGCCAGGCCACGCAGCACGACAACGCGCACCTCGTCATTATCGGCGGCTTCGTGGAACGTCCTGGCAAGGCTCTCATAGGCCCTCCTGTCGAGCACCGGCCGGCCGTCACTCGATGAGACGGTGACGATCAGCGCGTGGTTGCGCAGTTCAGGCCGCGGATGCATGGCGGTCTCCGGTCTCATGAGGCTCTCCTTTGACCGAACATGTCGGGATATCCCCTGGCCAGGACGGGTGCATGGTGATTGCGCCGTGATCGCACCACGTCCAGCGTGTGCTCGTTGAAGGTGAGCAGCGTCGCCACGACCTGCTGGTTGCCATAGGTGCGCTGATAGCCGAGCGGCGTCGCCAGGAAGTGCAGTTGCAATGCGCGTAGCACCCACATCGGCTCGAACTCGATGATCACCTTGTCGACGCCGCGCTTCAGGCCCCACTCGACGAAACCGGCTATCAATTCCGTGCCGACGGTCGAGACGCCGCGCCGGCCATCGCGAAAGCCCGGCGCCACCGCATAGCGGGTCAACTCCCAGATGTTGGGACCCGCCGGCGGCGTTCCTTCGGAAAGGTCGGTCAGCACCTCGGTCAAGAGATGCGGCCGTGTGGTCGGCAACATCCTCTGGTAGCCCGCGACTTCATTGCCCCTGATGACGATCTGATGCACCGCCTCGTCATGGTCGAACTGGTCGACCTCGAATCCGTCGGGGCGGCGCAGGTCCTCCCATCCCATTTCCTCGACGAATATCTGATAGCGCAGCCGATGGACGGCCTCCCAGAGGTCGGGACGTTCCATCAATTCTTTGGTCGTAAGACAAAAAAGCATTCCGTAGTCTCCTGTGTTTCAGGGGAAGATACGGCCGTGCTTCGCTGCGAAAATTGCGTGATCACGTAGGCAAGAAATTCTAGGCCGGCACGGCCGACCTAGCTAATGTATCCGCGCCTGATGGCCTCGGCGACTGCCTGCACCCGGTTGACGGCACCGAGTTTGCTTTTGGCGTTAAGAAGATGTTTCTCCGACGTGTGTTCGGAGATGCCGAGGATTTGCGAAATCTCCCATTCGGATTTGCCGACGGCGGCCCATTGCAGGCACTCGCGTTCGCGCGGCGTCAATTCGATATGGTCGATGATCTTGCCGGCCATGGTGTGGAGCTGCATGGCGCGGCCGACCGCGTAGGTCGAGACCAGCGAGACCAGGCCGAACTCGGCGGCCGACAGTTCCACGGCCTCGCCCCCCAGGGACACCATGACGATCTCGCCGTCGAGCGTGATCAGCGGGAAGGCGAGCCCGTCACGCAGTTTGAAGGCGCCGGCGTCGCCCATCACCTCGCCACTGCTCTTGTCGATGCGAATGCCTTGGGCGGCTTCCCGCCATTGGAAGGGCGCCTGCAGCTGTTTCATGTGACTGACGACGGGATCGTGATCGACATAGTTGCGCGTCACATAGCGCTCGAGCCATTCGACCGGCCAGTCGCAAAGCAGCACATGCTGCTTTTGCTGCCCCGTCGGCGTGCCCGGCTTCGGGACGGTTCCGGCCATCAGCGCGGTCAGGCCGAATTCCGATGTTACGCCCAACAGTTTCTCGCAGACCGCGGCCGCCGTTGCGGCATGCTGCAGCTGGTCGATGTATTCCAGCGTCCGATCGAACTGACTCATCGCAACATCAACCCCATGTTGCCGTATGCATTAAAGTCCATGGTCCGCGCCTTGCCGGCACTTTGCCACCGACCACGGATTGCAAAGCGCCCGCTTCCGGTTGTGGTTCTCGACCCTGGTACCCCACCAGGGCAGCCACCGCTGTTTGCAACCCCCAAACCATATCCTGAAATCGACGCGTTGAAATCAAAAAGCATTGTGCCTGTACCATTTTCGTATCAGAACCGGCACGAGCACGGTGCGGCGGAGTTCTATCGTGGCGTTCCAATGGAGGTCTCAGGTCCTGACAGCTGTGCTCGTCGCGGCACTGTCATGGGTTGCGGGAGCGCGCGCGGCGGAGCCACAGGTACCGGTACTATGGGACGCCAAGGAGCGGCTGCCCAAGCCGGACCTTTCGGCATTGCCGCGGCTGCGGTTCCTGACGACAACGGATTTTCCGCCCTTCAATTTCCTCGACGGCGCGGGAAAGCTGTCCGGGTTCCACATCGACCTGGCGCGCGCCATCTGCGTGGAACTCGGCATCGTCGACAAGTGCCAGATCCAGGCCCTGCCCTGGGCGGAGCTCGAAGGCGCGATCGAGAAAGGCGAAGGCGAAGCTGTCATCGCCGGCATCGCCGCAACGCCGCAATCGCGCCAGACATACGCCTTCTCGCGCTCCTACCTGCAGTTTCCGGCGCGCTTCATCATGCCCAAGAGCAAGGCGCTGGCGGAACCGATCTTCGACAAATTGCACGGCAAGCGCGTCGGCGTGATAGCGGGCTCGGCGCATGAACGCATGCTGCGCGACTATTTCAGCACGGTCCAGGTCGTTCCCTTCGACGGACCGGAAGCGCTCTACGGCGATCTCAAGGCCGGCAAGATCGACGCGGCCTTTGGCGATGGCATGCGCTTCGCCTTCTGGCTGGGCGGATCCGATGCGGCCGGCTGCTGCCGGTTTGCGGGCGGCCCCTATTTGGCGCCCGAATATCTGGGCACCGGCATGGTCATCGCCACGCGGGGGGACAATCCGGCCCTGGCCGCGGCCCTCGACTACGCCTTGCAGGAGATTTCGATGAAGGGCACCTTCGCCGAATTCTATCTGCGCTACTTTCCGGTCAGTTTTTTCTGATCCGGGCGTAACGCCCGCTTTCAGGTGAGCGTGCGCAGCCGCGCCTTGGCCGCACGGCCGATGGCCGCCACGGTCAGCGTGTCGAGATCGAGCTGCCGGCGGATCAGCTGCAGCACCCGCACCTCTTCCATCCGCATCTCCAGATCGACGGCGGCGACCTCGAAGGCGGCCGCATAGGCGGTGTCGTGCAACCGCTCCGGCAGCGCTTCGGCGACCTGGGCCAGGACACCTTCCAGCCCATCCTTCTCATGCAGCATCTTCTGGCAGGCCTGAGCCACGGCAACCAGCCGGTCCTGCTTGAAATCCTCGAACACCGGCCATGAGCGGACGACGTCGCCGATCCTGGCCAGTTCGATGTCGGTCATGTCGCGGTCGGAGGCGGAGGCGATGACCATCAGGTAGATGAGGGCGTCATGCGGGGTCGGCGATGGCATTCTTTACTCCTTCAACAGGGGCTCGAAGGTAGGAAGGGGAGCCAAGGGCCGCAAGGAAAAAGCGCCCCACGCGTTGACGCTCCGGCCATGCGCGCCTAGAGACCGGTTGAAAATCGACACTTGCAGCCCGAGCGGCGAATAATTTTGGAAAACAGGACCATGGCGGGATCAAACATCATCGATCTCAATCCCGAACTGCTGGCGGCGGCGGCCGAGAGCAAGGCGTGGCCGTTCGAGGAAGCCAAAAAGATCATCGAGCGCTACAAGGGCGCCGACTTTCCCGAAACGATCCTGTTCGAGACCGGCTATGGACCGTCGGGCCTGCCGCATATCGGCACGTTCGGCGAGGTGGCGCGCACCTCGATGGTGCGCCATGCGTTCCGCGTGCTGACGCAGGACAAGGTCGCGACCAAGCTGCTGTGCTTTTCCGACGACATGGACGGCATGCGCAAGATACCCGACAGCGTGCCGGATCGCGCAGCGCTCGAGCCGTATCTGCACAAGCCGCTGTCATCGGTGCCCAACCCCTTCGGCGGCGATTATGCGAGCTTCGCCGACCATAACAATGCGATGCTGTGCCGCTTCCTCGACACGTTCGGCTTCGACTATGAATTCGCCAGCGCGACGCAATATTACAAGTCGGGCCGCTTCGACGCGATGCTGTTGCGCGCCGCCGAGCGCTACGACCAGATCATGGCGGTGATGCTGCCGACGCTCGGGCCGGAGCGGCAGGCGACCTACAGCCCCTTCCTGCCGATTTCACCGAAGAGCGGGCGCGTGCTTTACGTTCCCATGAAGCATGTCGACGCCAAGGCCGGCACCATCACTTTCGACGATGAAGGCACCGAAACCACGCTGCCGGTCACCGGCGGCAAGGTGAAGCTGCAATGGAAGCCGGATTTCGGCATGCGCTGGGCGGCACTCGGCGTCGACTTCGAAATGTTCGGCAAGGACCACCAGACCAATGCCGTGGTCTATGACCGCATCTGCAACATTCTGGGCGGGCGGGCGCCGGAGCATTTCGTCTACGAGTTGTTCCTCGACGAGAATGGCCAGAAGATCTCAAAGTCGAAGGGCAATGGTCTGACCATCGACGAATGGCTGACCTATGCGCCGACGGAGAGCCTCGGGCTCTACATGTACCAGCGGCCAAGGCAGGCCAAGAAGCTCTATTTCGACGTCATCCCGCGGGCGGTCGACGAATATTACACGTTCCTCGCGGCCTACCCCCGGCAGGAGTGGAAGGAGCGGCTGGGCAACCCGGTCTGGCATATGCATGACGGCAATCCGCCCGCCATCGACATGCCGGTGCCGTTCTCGCTGCTGCTCAACCTGGTAAGCGCCTCCAACGCGCAGAACAAGGATGTGCTGTGGGGCTTCATCTCGCGCCATGTGCAAGGCGTGACGCCGGCCACACATCCCGAACTCGACCGGCTGACAGGTTATGCGATCCGCTATTTCGACGATTTCGTGAAGCCGACGAAAACCTTCCGCCCGGCCGACGAGATCGAACGCGAAGCGCTGGTGGCTCTCGAAAAGGCACTCGGCGAATTGCCGGCGGGCGCCAGCGGCGAGGCGATCCAGAACGCCTCGCTCAACGTGGCGCGCAAGATCGACCGCTACCAGGATCACTCCAAGCAGAGCCCGGAAGGCGGCCCTGGCGTTTCAGGCGCCTTCTTCCAGATGATCTACCAAGTGCTGATCGGCCAGGAACGCGGCCCACGCTTCGGGTCCTTCGCCGCGCTCTATGGCGTCGGCGAGACCCGCTCTCTCATTCAGAAGGCGTTGGCTGGTCAGCTGGCTTGAGGGCGCCACCCTCCTCTTTCAGGATCGAGCCCTCCTCCAGGATCGAGCCCGGCGCCTGAGGCGCCGGGGCGGTGGCGGCCGGCGCCGCCGAGATGCCGGCGAGGTTCGGCGCCGATCCGAAAATGCCTTTCCTGGCGCTTCGTGCCTTGTCGCCGGCCTCGACATAGGGCCCGCCCTTGGCGGCACGCGCCCAGCCGTTTTCGACCAGCCATTGACCGACATCCTGCTTGCCGATCCGGCACTCCGCCGCTATCCGGTCGCGGCCACCTTCGGGCGGCACCGTGCAGACCACCGCGCGGCCGCGCAGGAAGGCGCGGAATGCCGTGCGTGCACGGACCCCGCACGGCCAGGATTTGCCGTCGGCGGTGCAAGTCTCGTCCTGGCTGACGACATCGATGCCGGAAACCGCGACCGAATAGCCTTTCGCCTCGATCAGCCCGGCGGCGGATGCAACCGGCTGGAACAGCTTCGTGCCGTTCCAGTCGTCTGGCATCTTCGGCTTGGGCGGCACTGCGAGCGCCAGCTTGCTCAACGGCGCGCGCGGCTCGACCCGCTCGAGCTCCTCGGTGGGCAATTCCGGCGGCGCGACGACATCCGGATCGATCGCCCGCGAATGGGCCGCCGGCTTTGGCGGCTGCGAAGCAGGTATGGCGGAGGTGGCGGGTTCCTCGGGCGCCGTCCCGGTGTCAGCCTGCGGGATCGTATCGGCGCCGGGGTCGATCTGATCCACCACGACAGTGCTTTCGCTGCCTTTCAGCGTGCGTCCGCCGGCAACGACCAGCGCCGCCATCGCCGGGACCATCAGAACCGCCAGGACAAGATGAGGAAGTCGCACCCGTTGCACCTATTGGCTTGCCCAGACGATCCGCGCCACCCACTCGACCTCGCGCATGGGGATGTCGCGGTCCGGATGCTCCGGATTGAGCGAGACCAGCGCGATCGACTTGACGGTCTGGCGTTCAAGCACCTTGGCCATCACCTCGCCCGACGTGGTCTTGACGACGACGCGATCGCCCTTGCGCGTGACGGCGCCCGGTTCGACAATGAGGACGTCGCCGTTGCGGTAGAGCGGCAGCATGGAATCGCCCTGCACCTGCAGCGCATAGGAGCTTTCGGTCGATTGCGCGGGCAATTCGACGAGATCCCAGCCCTGTCCCGCCGGAAAGCCGGCATCGTCGAAGAAGCCGCCCGCGCCTGCCTGGGCAAAGCCCAGCAACGGCACGGCGCGCCTGTGCGACGTCGCGACGACGACTTCGCCCCGCCCCTCGATCAGCCCGGTGAATTCATCCAGCGAGGCACCCGTGGCCTCGATGATCTTGGCCAGCGATTCGGTCGAAGGCCAGCGCGGCCGCCCGTCCGAGGACAGGCGTTTCGATTTGTTGAAGGCGGTCGAATCGAGCCCCGCGCGCCTTGCCAGACCCGAAGCCGAAAGCGAATAGCGCTCGGCAAGAGCATCGATGGCAGCCCAGACGCGGTCGTGCGAGAGCATGACGTGCTCTCCTTCGAAACAGGAAAAAATGCCTCTTCCTTCTAGTCTTCGAACGCCGGCTTGTCCACTGGCCGCGCTACTGCGGCGCACATTCTTGTCCACCGGGGAAGGCCGATTGTCGGGATCAATCGCCCGCCTTTGCCAGACCGCGCAAACCCTGGTGCGAGGTCATGAAAATCCGTTCCGCCTCTGTCGGTAGACGCGGGTTCACCGCGCGACCTAGGGCTGCGACCACCTCGTCAATGTCGAGGAAGCGGCGCGCCTTGCGGTCGTAGACGCCGGCGGTCGTCAGGATCAGGGCGGCCGTCTCGCCATTGTCGAGGACGAAGCGGTGCTTGCCGATGACCTGGGTACCTGCCCAGGCCTCTATCGACGACACCACTTCGAAACGGCGCCACAGCCGGATCTCGCGGGCGTAGACGGCCTGCAGCCCGCCCATCATCGGCGCCCAGCCATTCTTCCTCGCCAGCGTGATCAGGCCGGCGCGGACGAACAGGTCGATGCCCAGACATACATGACGCTATGTCAGGCTGCCTGCTTCACGTCGCGCTTGGCATAGGGATCGAAGCGTTCGTAGAAAGTCTCGCCTTTCTCGGCCATGTCGAGGAGCAGTTTGGGCGCCTTGAACTCGGCGCCGTACTTCTTCTGCAGGCCCTTGGCGATCTTGACGAAGCGCTTGGCACCGATGCCGTCGATGTAGGAGAGCGCGCCCCCCGTGTAGGGCGCGAAGCCGAAGGCCAGGATCGAGCCGACATCGGCCTCGCGCGGATCGGTGACGATGCCCTCTTCCATCACCCGCGCCGCCTCCAGCGCGATGGTGACCAGCAGGCGCTGTTGCAGTTCCTCATAGTCGACCTTTTCGGGCTCGAGCTGCGGATAAAGGTCCTTCAACCCCGGCCACAGCTTCTTTTTGGCGGGCTTGGCCGGGTAATCGTAAAAGCCCTTGCCGTTCTTGCGGCCGAAGCGGCCATGGTCGTCGACCATGGTGTTGATCAGCGCCATCTGCCTGGGGTCGACGGCCTTGTCGCCGATATCCCTGATGGTCTGCTTCATGATCTTCTGGGCAAGGTCGATGGCCGTCTCGTCGGTCAGCGCCAGCGGGCCGACCGGCATGCCGGCGGCCTTGGCCGCATTCTCGATCATCGGTGCGGGCACGCCCTCGATCAGCATCTTGTAGGCTTCCGACATGTAGCGCAGCACGCAGCGGTTGACGTAGAAACCGCGCGTGTCGTTGACGACGATCGGCGTCTTCTTGATGGCGCGGACGAAGTCGATCGCGGTGGCCAGCGCCTTGTCGCCGCTCTTCTTGCCCAGGATGATCTCGACCAGCATCATCTTGTCGACCGGCGAGAAGAAGTGGATGCCGATGAAATTCTTCGGCCGCGCCGAATTCTTGGCGAGGCCCGTGATCGGGATGGTCGAGGTGTTGGAGGCAAAGATCGCCGACGACTTCAGCACCGCCTCCGCCTGTTCGGTGGCGGCCTTCTTGACGCCTGAATCCTCGAACACGGCCTCGACGACGAGATCGCAGCCGGCGAGGTCGGCATAGTCCGCAGTCGGCGTGATCAGCGACAGCAGCTTGTCTTTCTCCTCAGGCTTGGCGCGGCCCTTCTTAACCTGATCGGAGACCAGGCTGTCGGAATGCGCCTTGCCCTTCTGTGCCGACTCCAGGTCGCGGTCGAGCAGCACCACCGGAATGCCGGCCTTGGCGGTGACATAGGCGATGCCGGCGCCCATGAAGCCGGCGCCGAGGATGCCGATCTTCTTGAACTTGGTGTCCGGCACGCCGGCCGGGCGGCGCGCGCCCTTGTTCAGCTCCTGCAGCGACACGAACAGCGAGCGGATCATCGCCGCCGCTTCCTTCGACTGCATGATCTCGGTGAAATAGCGCTGCTCGATCCTGAGCGCGGTGTCGAAGGGCACCAGCAGGCCCTCATAGACGCATTTCAGGATCGCGGCGGCGGCCGGATAATTGCCATGGGTCTCGCGGCGCAGGATAGCGATGGCCGGCGGCCACAGATTGGCGCCGGCCGCCGAATAGACCGGGCCGCCGGGCAGCTTGAAACCCTTTTCGTCCCATGGCTGAACGGCTTTCAGACCGTTTTTGATCATGGCCTTTGCCGTCTCGACCAGCTTGGCTGGTTCAGCGATCTCGTGGATGAGGCCCATGGCCTTCGCCTTCTGCGGCGACAGGTTCTGGCCCGAGGTCAGCATCTGCAGCGCCTGCTGCTGATCGGTCAGCCGTGGCACGCGCTGCGTGCCGCCGGCGCCGGGGAAGATGCCGACCTTGACTTCCGGCAAGGCCATCTTGACCTTGTCTGAATCCGCCGCGACGCGCCCATGGCAGGCGAGCGACAATTCGAAGGCGCCGCCCATGCAGGTGCCGTTGATCGCCGAGACCCATGGCTTGCCGGATGTTTCGAGCTTGCGCCACAGGCCGCCCATGCGGCCGGCATTGTCGAACAGCAGCTTTGCCGCCTTCTCCGGATCCCTGGCCTTTTCCGTGGCGAACACGGTCAGCATCTTCTGCAGCATGGTGAGATCGGCGCCACCGGAGAAGCTGTCCTTGCCCGAGGTGATGACCGCGCCCTTGATGCCGGCGTCGGCCACAACCTGGTCGATGATCTTGTCGAGTTCGTTCATCACCTCTTCGGTGAAGACGTTCATCGAGCGGTCGGGCATGTTCCAGGTGACCAGCGCGATGCCGTCGGCGTCGGTGTCGAGGCTGAAATTGGTGTAGCTCATCGTTCTCTCCCCGTCAGACGCGTTCGATGATGGTTGCGGTGCCCATGCCGGCGCCGATGCAGAGCGTCACCAGCGCGGTGTTCAAGTCGCGGCGCTCGAGTTCGTCCAGCACCGTGCCGAAGATCATCGCGCCGGTGGCGCCGAGCGGATGGCCCATGGCGATGGCGCCGCCATTGACGTTGATCTTGTCGTGCGGGATCTCGAAGGCCTGCATGTAGCGCAACACCACCGAGGCGAAGGCCTCGTTGAGCTCGAACAGGTCGATATCCGACAGCTTCATCTTGGCGCGCTTCAACAGCTTCTCGGTGACGTCGACCGGACCGGTCAGCATCAGCACCGGTTCGGAGCCGATATTGGCGAAGGTGCGGATGCGCGCGCGCGGCTTGAGGCCCATCGCCTTGCCGGCCTTCTTGGAGCCGAGCAGCACGGCAGCAGCGCCATCGACGATGCCGGACGAATTGCCGGCGTGGTGGACGTGGTTCACCTCCTCGACTTCCGGATGCTTCTGCACCGCGACCGCGTCGAAGCCGCCCATTTCGCCCGGCATGACGAAGGACGGGTTGAGCGAGGCCAGCGACTGCATGTCGGTCGACGGCCGCATGTGTTCGTCATGGTCGAGAATGGTCAGGCCGTTCTGATCCTTGATCGGAATGACCGAATTCTTGAAGCGGCCGTCGGCCCAGGATTTCGCGGCGCGCTTCTGGCTCTCGACCGCGTAGGCGTCGACATCGTCGCGCGAAAAACCGTATTTGGTGGCGATCAGGTCGGCCGAAATGCCTTGCGGGACGAACCAGCCGGGCAGGCCGACCGAAGGATCCATGAACCAGGCGCCGCCCGAGGCGCCCATGCCGACGCGCGACATCGATTCGACGCCGCCGGCGATGACGATTTCATCGGCGCCCTGCGCGATCTTGGCGGCGCCGAAATTGATGGCGTCCAACCCGGAAGCGCAAAAGCGCGAGATCTGCATGCCCGGCGCCTTGGTGTCGTAGCCGGCCTCGAAGGCGGCGGCGCGCGGAATGACCGAACCCGCCTCGCCGACCGGATCGACGCAGCCGAAGATGATGTCGTCGACCGTGCCGGTGTCGAGCCCATTGCGGTCGCGCAGCGCTTCCAGCGTCCTGGCGGCGAGCCGCACTGCCGGCACCTCGTGCAGCGATCCGTCCTTCTTGCCCTTGCCGCGCGGCGTGCGCACGGCGTCATAGACATAAGCATCAGCCATTTTCATGCTCCTTGGGTTCGCTGAAGAGAGCTGCTCAGAGCGAGCGTCCGATCAGCAATTTCATGATCTCGTTGGTGCCGCCGTAGATGCGCTGGACGCGAGCGTCGCGGAACATGCGGGCGATCGGATATTCATTCATGTAGCCATAGCCGCCATGCAATTGAAGGCATTCGTCGACGACTTTGCCCTGCAGGTCGGAGAGCCAGTACTTGGCCATCGAGGCGGTGACCGGATCGAGGCCGCCATTGATGTGGCGGGTGACGCAGTCATTGTAGAAGACGCGGCCGATGGTGGCCTCGGTCTTCAACTCGGCCAGCTTGAACTGGGTGTTCTGGAAGTCGATGATCGCCTTGCCGAAGGCCTTGCGCTCCTTGACGTAATCGATGGTCAGCGCCAGCGCCCGCTCGATCATGGCGATGGCGCCTGTGCCGATCTGCAGCCGCTCCTGCGGCAATTGCTGCATGAGCTGGACGAAGCCCTGTCCTTCTTCGTGCCCGAGCAGATTGGCGGTCGGCACGCGCACGTCGTTGAAGAACAGTTCCGAGGTGTCGTTGGCCTTCAGCCCGATCTTGTCGAGGTTGCGGCCGCGCTCAAAACCTTCGACCTCGTCGGTCTCGACGATCATCAGCGAGGTGCCCTTGGCGCCCTTTTCCGGATCGGTCTTGGTGACGACGATGATGAAGTTCGCCAGCTGGCCGTTGGTGATGAAGGTCTTGGAGCCGTTGATCTTGTACTGGTTGCCGTCCTTCTCGGCGCGGGTCTTGACGCCTTGCAGGTCGGAGCCGGCGCCAGGTTCGGTCATGGCGATAGCGCCGATCAGCTCGCCGGTGGCGAGCCTGGGCAGCCATTTCTTCTTCTGCTCCTCCGAGCCGTAATGGAGGATGTAAGGGGCGACGATCGAATTGTGCAAGCCGATGCCGAAGCCGTCGACGCCGACATGGCCGATCGCCTCGATGATGGCGCTCTCATGCGCGAAGGTGCCGCCCGAGCCGCCATACTCCTCCGGCATGGAAGCGCAGAGCAGGCCGGCCGCACCCGCCTTCAGCCAGCTCTCGCGGTCGACCATCTCGTTCTTCTCGAACTCGTCGTAGCGCGGCGCGATCTCCTCCGCCATGAAGCGGGTCGCCATGTCGTAGAGCATGCCGACCTCGTCGGCCGCCCAGGCGGGCTTCGGCACGGAGAGCACTTCAGCTGGATTTGTGGCCACGATTTCCTCCGCGTATCGACAGGCAGAAAGGCTAGCAGGACCGAGCTTAGAACGCTTCCGCCGGCAGGGCCATCAGCGTATCGGCGCCGCTCGAAATACGGGCCAGGTGCGCCGAGGTTTCCGGCATGATCCGTTCCATGAAGAAGCGCGCCGTCACGACCTTGTTGTCGTAAAAGGACTGGGAGCCGTTGGCGCCGGTCTTGCCCTGCGCCGCC
Organism: Mesorhizobium sp. BH1-1-4; assembly: GCF_020165665.1. Classification (NCBI taxonomy): domain Bacteria; kingdom Pseudomonadati; phylum Pseudomonadota; class Alphaproteobacteria; order Hyphomicrobiales; family Phyllobacteriaceae; genus Mesorhizobium; species Mesorhizobium sp. BH1-1-4. The sequence continues at coordinate 391,828 of NZ_JAIUIN010000001.1, read as the reverse complement.
TTGGCCATCTGCGCCCACATGTAACCCAGCGCCACGAGGCCGAAGAGGTGCATGTAGTCGGTCGAGGCGGCACCGGCATTGTCGGGCTTGGCCATGCCGTTCTGAAGCAGCCACATGGTCGCCGCCTGCAGATCGTTGAGACCCTTTTTCAGACCCTTGGTGAAGGCCGCCATTTTCTCGTTGGCGCGGTTTTCCTCGCAGAACTCGCCGACTTCCTTGAAGAAGGCCTGGATGGCGCGGCCGCCATGCAAGCCGAGCTTGCGGCCGACGAGGTCGAGCGCCTGGATGCCGTTGGCGCCTTCATAGATCATGGCGATGCGGGCATCGCGCACGAACTGACTCATGCCGTGCTCTTCGATATAGCCGTGGCCGCCGAACACCTGCTGCGCCATGACGGCGTGATCAAAACCCTTGTCGGTCAGCACGCCCTTGACCACCGGCGTCATCAAGCCGGTGTAATCGTCGGCCGCCTGGCGGTCCTTGTCGTCGGCGGAGCGGTGCGCGACGTCCGACTTGATCGCCGTCCACAGCGCCAGCGCACGGCCGGCCTCGTTGAAGGCCTTCATGGTCATCAGCGAGCGGCGGATGTCGGGATGGACGATGATCGGATCGGCCTTCTTGTCCGGCGCCTTCGGGCCTGACAGCGAGCGGCCCTGCAAACGGTCCTTGGCGTAGGCGACTGCGTTCTGGTAGGCGATCTCCGACAGCGAAAGCCCCTGCAGGCCGACACCGAGGCGGGCCTCGTTCATCATCGTGAACATCGCCTTGAGGCCGCCATTGGCCTCGCCGAGCAGCGTTCCCTCGGCCTCGTCATAGTTCATGACGCAGGTCGAATTGCCGTGGATGCCCATCTTCTCCTCGATCGAACCGCAGGAGACGGTGTTCCTTGTGCCCGGATTTCCCGACGCGTCGAGCTTGAGCTTGGGCACGATGAACAGCGAGATGCCCTTGACGCCTTCCGGCGCGCCCTCGATGCGGGCCAGCACCAGATGGACAATGTTGTCGGACATGTCGTGCTCGCCGGCCGAGATGAATATCTTCTGGCCGGAAATCTTGTAGGTGCCATCGCCGCTCGGCACCGCCTTGGTGCGCAGCAGGCCGAGGTCGGTGCCGCAATGCGGCTCGGTCAGGTTCATTGTGCCGGTCCAACTGCCCTCGACCATCCTGGGCAGCCATGTCGCCTTCTGCTCGTCGGTGCCGTGGGTGATGATGGCGGCGATCGCGCCCTGGGTCAGGCCGGGATACATCATCAGGGACATATTGGCCGAGACCATGTATTCGGCCACCGCCGTGTGCACGGCATAGGGCAGGCCCTGGCCGCCGAACTCGACAGGGGCCGCCAGACCCATCCAGCCGCCTTCGCGATACTGGTCGAACGCTTCCTTGAAGCCCTTGGGCGTGGTCACCGAGCCATCGTCGTGGCGCACGCAGCCTTCCATGTCGCCGACACGGTTGAGCGGATGCATGACGTTCTCGGCGAGCTTGGCGCCTTCGGCGAGAATTGCCTCCAGCACGTCAGGCGTGGCATCGGCGAATCCGGGAAGGTTCGAATAGCGCTGATAGCCCAGCACCTCGTTGAGCACGAACAGCGTGTCCTGGACCGGGGCCCTGTAGATCGGCATGCTTTTCCTCCACCATGCGGATGAGGCCCCGAAATCAAGCCGTGCGCGGCAAGCGGGCCAATGTCGAAGCCGCAATAGCAAATATTGACGTTTGCGTAAACGTCAATATTTTCGATGCGACACGATTTCCGCCGCGAGCGCGGTGAGCCTAACGTTGCGGCTTTGCTCTAGCCAGCGCGAACAGCAGGCCACGACAGTGAAAAGCCGCGCGGCATGGCCACGCGGCTTTGATGGTGAAGAGCCCGACGGTGTCGGAGTATGGCTAGCTGGCGACGCTCGCCTGCGGCGCCGAACGCTCGGTCAACATCTGGCGCACGGCCGACATCGAGCCGCTGAGCTCATTGATGGCGTCGTCGATCAGAGCGCGCTGCTTCTGCAGGCGGGCGAGCTGCTTCTCCGACTTGTCCAGCGCCAGCCGCAGCTGCTTGGTGTTGGAACCGGTCGGATCGTAGAGGTCCATCATCTGCTTGACGTCGCGCAGCGAGAACCCGACCTTGCGGCCGAGCAGGATCAGCTTCAGCCTGGCCTTGTCGCGGCGCGTGTAGAGACGGGTCGAACCGTCGCGCTGCGGATTGAGCAGGCCCTTGTCTTCGTAGAAACGCAGCGTGCGCAGCGTCACGCCGTACTTTTTGGCCATTTCGCCGATGCGGGAGAGATCCTCGCCGATTTCGACGGATGCATTATTGGTATTGGCCGCGGTCTCGCCGGCCGAGATAAGCTTCATGGTCACTGGCTTTCCCCGTCTGGTGGCGTCGCGGTCCCGGACCATGCGTCGCCTGACTGGAAGCGGGGGCGTGCTTCCGGCCGTGGTTTCGACAAACAAATCGCAAAACAGCACACTCGCTGCGCCTTTTACGTTTACGTCAATTCTATACCGATAGCCGCCTCATGACGCAAGGGCGTTATGAGAACGGTGCTTTATGCCGCACCGGAGGCGGGGACAGCCAACTTCCTTGCAACTTCTTAAGCTTGGTTAACGCGTTGTTTACCACGTTGGGCGAAATGTGCGCGTGTCGGCTACCCGTGGTTATCCTGTATCGAATTTTCACGGTTTTTCGGAGCGCGGGTGAAACCCCGGGAAGCTTGTCTTCCACCGTGGCATGGAAGCGCGGTCGCCTCGTTCCGGCAGGGACTTGGGGAGCTGGTCGCAAGCCGGCCAATCTGAAAGACGGACGCACCGATGAACAGCAAGCGGTCCTACCTCGATACACTCAACGCCGGCAGGCAGCGCAAGCCGCAGACCACGCTCGAGCAGCTGAACCGCTCACTGGAGACGCTGGAACAGCGCCTGGGGCAGACGCGCGAGGACACGACGGCACGCCCGGCTCCTCGCCAATATGGCGCCGAACCGCGTCACCCCGCAGCCGACCCGCGTTATCCCGCAACCGAACCGCGTTATCCCGCCGCGCAGCCGAACGCCCAGCAGCGCTGGTATGAGGATCCGCAGCCGGCACCGCGTGCGCCGAACCCGGCGCCCTCCCCTGCCTTCGATCAGAATTATCAGGCGATCGCGCGTGACATCGACCGCGTGCGCGGCCAGGAAGACAGCGTCGCGATGGTCGGCAAGATCGCCGGCGAATTGCGCGGCATGCGCGAGGAACTGCGCCATCAGGTGACATCGGGACTGCAGCGCGAATTCGATGCGCTGCGCAAGGACATCGACCGCGCCTTCCAGTCGAACGCCAAGTCCGGCGCCACAGGCAAGGGCAGCGCGGAACTCGGCGTGGAATTCGAACGGCTCTCCGGCGCCATCAAATCGCTGTCGGAGAAGAGCGACGACAGGAGCGTCAACCTGCTGCGGCTGGAACTCGAGCAGGTCAAGGCCGCGCTCGACACGCTGGCGCGCGAGGAGAGCGTGCAGAAGGTCGATCGCCGCTGGGATGATTTCGATCGCCGCTGGACGGCTTTCGAGGACCGCGTCGACGCCGACCAGCGCAAGCGGTCAGACGATCCCGCGCTTGCCGCCCTGACCGACCGGCTGGAGCAGATCAGCAACGCCGTCAACAATCTGCCGGAATCGCTGTCGCTGCGTTCGCTGGAGGAAAAGGTTCGCACGCTGGCGGGCGCGGTCGACCATTTCGCCAGCCAGCAGGACAATCGCGGCGGTGATACGCTGGCCATGATCGATGAGCGGCTGGACGAGATTTCCCGCGCCATCGTCGCCTCGACCGTCGCCGCACAGGCGAACTCAATCGACCACGAAGCCTTCGAGCGCATCGAGAAGCGGATCGACTCGCTCGCCCAGCAGATCGAGGAAGTGGCGCAGGACCGTCCCGGCAATGTCGTGATCGACCGGCTGAACACGCTGTCGAGCCGAGTCGATGACCTCGCCGGCCGCGCCAACCTGCCCGAGCAGGCGATGGAACGGCTTGCCAAGCAGATCGCGCTGATCGCCGACAAGATCGATCAGGCGCCGGCCATGCCCGACGCCGACTACATATTCCACGGGCTGGAGCAGCGCTTCGACGTGCTGTCCGGCATGATGGAGCGCCGCCAGGGCGATGCCATCGAACAGGGCAACATGCTGTTTCGCGATCTCGAGCGCCGGTTGGACGAAGTTGCCGACCGGCTGGACCAGCGCAGCATGCCGCAGATCGACAGCGCCGGCATCATGGACGCCATCGATGCCCGCTTCACCGCACTGGCCAAGCGCATGGAAACGCGCGCTCCCGATCCGGCCGGCGAGGCGGCTATCCGCGGGCTGGAAAGCCGGCTCGAGGACATTTCAAGCCGTCTGGACGCTTCGGCGGCCCAGGTCGCCGGCATCGATCCGGCGCTGATCCGCAGCCTGGAGGCGCAGGTCGCCGGCCTGTCGGCGCATCTTTCCAAGCCAAGCATGCCGCTGCCGGACTTCGAGGACATCAGCCCGCGCCTCAACGAAATCGAAAAAGCACTGGCCGGCACCCGCGATTCCATCCTCGGTGCGGCACGCGAGGCGGCCGAGAACGCGGTGCGCTCGCTGGCCGGAACGAGCACCAATACGGCCGCGGTGTCTGGCCTCGCCCAGGACCTGAAGACGCTGGAGACATTGACGCGGCGTTCCGACGAACGCAATTCACGTACCTTCGAGGCCATTCACGATACACTGCTCAAGATCGTGGACAGGCTGGGTTCGCTGGAAACCAGCGAACCGTCCGAAGCGGTAAGCGAACTGCTGGATGCGGTTCCGGCCGAACCGAGCGGCTGGCGTGGCGTGCGGCGGCCCAAGATGGCCGTGAACGCACCCTCGATGACCATGGACGAGCCGCTGCCGCTGACCGGCGACATGGCCGATCTGGACGCGCGTGCCGCGGCCATATTGCGCGCCGAGCCTGCCTCATCAGGCGAACCGGCACTGCACGTGGAGACGGGCTTTTCCGCCCGGCCGGGCGCGCGTTCGCCCGCGGAAGCCGCCGCCGCCGCCGCGATGGCCGCACTCGGTTCCGACACGAGCGCCGAGAAAGGCCAGCCGGCGGGCCGCAAATCGATGTTCGGCGGGCTGGCACGCGCCTTCAAGGGCAAGAAGGCAGCCGATGTTCCGCCGCTTGCCGGCTCGGCGCCGAGCACCGATATCCCCAGTGTCGATCTCGACGAGCCGCTCGACCCCAAAATCGCCAACCGCCCGCTGGAGCCCGGCTCCGGCGCGCCCGACCTCAATGCCATCATGAAGCGCGTGCGCGACGAGCGGGGACAACCGGCAAAGTCCGGCGACAGCGACGCGGCGAAATCGGATTTCATCGCCGCTGCCCGGCGCGCGGCGCAGGCGGCCGCGGCCGAGGCCGACGCCCTGAAGCGCCAGTCGACGATGAAGGGCCCGGTCAAGGCGCTCAGGATAGGCGATCTGCTCAAGGCGCGGCGCAAGCCGATCCTGATGGCGGCGGCCGCGATCATGCTGGCGCTTGCCGGCCTGCAGCTCGGCAAGGCGTTTCTCTCGGATCCCGCCCAGGTGGCAAGCAACGACGCGCTGCCGATCGTCGCCTCGCAGCCGGTGCAGACGGCATCTCTCGACACCGCCAGCCAGCCGAAGACCGAAATCCAGCCGACCGCCACGGACAGCGCGCCGGCCCGCGGCGTCAGGCAGGCCGAACAATCCGCGACGGCGGCCAAGGACGACATGGCGGCGCAGCCCGTCATGGCCATGCCGTCGGATACGGACGCGATGCCCGGCACGGCGCCCACGGCAGAGCCCACTCCGGCCCCAGTCGCGTCGGCAATGGCTTCCGGCCCGAGCACGACCGCTCCCGATGCGATGGCTTCGGCCGCGCCGGCGCCGATTGCTCCGATGACCGCTGCTCCTACCTTAACGGATCCGACCCCAGCCACCATCGCCGGCGTCACGCAGGCGACGGATGCCGATGCCCAACCGGCCCCTGCCGCGCCAGTGGCGACCGAGGCCACGGCCAATGACACGACCGGCGCCGTTGCCCCCATGGACAAGCCGGCGGCGACCGCGGCGGCCAAGTTCGACATCCCGGCCGATGCCGGCCCGGCCGCCCTGCGCGATGCCGCTGCCGCTGGTGACGCCAAGGCACTGTTCGAAGTGGGCTCGCGCTATGCGGAGTCGCGCGGCGTCAAGGAAGACATGGCGACGGCTGCCAAATGGTACGAGAAATCGGCGGAACTCGGCTTCGCTCCGGCCGAATACCGCATCGGCAATTTCTACGAGAAGGGCATTGGCGTCGCGCGCGACGTCAAGAAGTCGAAGACCTGGTACCAACTCGCCGCCGCGCAGGGCAACGCCAGCGCCATGCACAATTTGGCGGTGCTGTTCGCCATGGCTGCTGACGGCGTGACCGACAATGAATCGGCCGCGCACTGGTTCCAGGAGGCCGCCGACCTCGGCGTCAAGGACAGCCAGTTCAATCTCGGCATCCTCGCCGCCAAGGGCGTCGGCATGAAGCAGAACCTGGAAGAGTCCTACAAATGGTTCGCGCTTGTCGCCAAGACCGGCGACAAGGATGCCGCGGCCAAGCGCGACGAGATCGCCAATGCGCTGCGGCCCGAGCAGCTCGAGCGGGCGCGCGCCGCGACAGAATTGTGGAAGGCCAAGCCGCTCAACGCGGCGGCCAATTCGGTGGACATTCCCGAATCCTGGCAGGAAGGCACGCCGCAGACGACCGCCGGCATCGACATGAAGAAGGCGGTCAAGAACATCCAGCTCATCCTCAACAAGAACGGCTATGACGCCGGCGGCGCCGACGGCGTGATGGGCGAGAAAACCAAGAACGCGATCATCGCTTTCCAGACCGCCAACAAGCTGCCGGCGACCGGCGCGGTCGACGAAAAACTGGTCAAGGCATTGCTGGCGCGCAAATAACGGCAGAAGCGTCGTTTCCACGACGCCCTTGCCATACATTTGCCTGTTAACTGATTGAGTTATTTTTTGTTTCGGCGCGGTGGCGGGGTTTGACCCCGCTGCCGCGTCGGCGCAAGGAAAAATTGGCTTTTCGATGCGATACTGCCCGCAACGGCTTTATTCGCCGACAGGCAAACTGATCGAGACTGACGGGTGGGCATCTATCTCCCGATCGCGGAAATTTCCGTCAACGTCTTCGTGCTGCTGGCCATGGGCGCCGCGGTGGGTTTCCTGTCGGGCATGTTCGGGGTGGGCGGCGGCTTTCTCATCACCCCGCTCTTGATCTTCTACAACATCCCGCCAGCCATCGCGGTCGCCACCGGCGCCAACCAGGTCATCGCCTCGTCCGTGTCCGGCGTGCTGTCGCACATGAAGCGAGGCACGCTCGACTTCAAGCTCGGCAGCGTCCTTCTGGCCGGCGGCGTCGTCGGCTCCACGGGCGGCATCTACGTGTTCGGCTTGCTGCGCAGGCTCGGCCAGCTCGACCTGTTCATCTCGCTACTCTACGTCGTGCTGCTCGGCACCGTCGGCGGGCTGATGCTGGTCGAAAGCATCAACGCGCTGCGCGCCACGCGCAGCGGCGCGGCGCCGGTGCTGAAGAAATCGGGCCAGCACAATTGGGTCCACCGCCTCCCGCTGAAGATGCGCTTCCGGGCGTCGAAACTTTTCGTCAGCGTCATCCCGGTGCTCGGCCTTGGCGCCGGCATCGGCTTCCTGTCGTCGATCATGGGTGTCGGCGGCGGATTCATCATGGTGCCGGCGCTGATCTATCTCTTGAAAGTGCCGACCAATGTCGTCATCGGCACCTCGCTGTTCCAGATCATCTTCACCAGCGCCTACACGACGCTGGTTCACGCCACCACCAACCAGACCGTCGATGTGATGTTGGCCTTCCTTTTGATGGCCGGGGGCGTGGCCGGGGCACAATATGGCGCCAAGGCCGGCCAACGGCTGCGCGGCGAACAATTGAGGGCCTTGCTGGCGCTGCTGGTGCTGGCGGTGGCGATCCGGCTCGCCATCGATCTGTTCGTCACGCCGCCCAACCTTTATTCGCTGTCCGCCGTGGGCCTCAATTGATGAAAGGCCTGAAAGCGCTCGCGGCCGTCGCCCTCCTGTCCCTGACCGCCGCCGCGCCGGCGAAGGCGCAGACGCCGCTGACGGAAGGCATCCAGATCGGCCTTTCCACCGATGCGGTGTCGATCACCGCCGGGTTTTCCGGCGCCGATCTGACCATTTTCGGATCCCTGGAAAATCCCGACCCACTGGTGGCACGCCAGGGCCGCTACGACGTCATCGTCGTGCTCGAAGGGCCGCCAAAACCGGTGGTGGTGCGCCGCAAGGACCGGGTGCTGGGTGTCTGGGTCAATCTGGACTCGGAAACCTTCGAGAACGTGCCGGTGTCCTATTCGGTGGCGACCACACGGCCCCTGCAGGACATCACCGAACCCAACAGCTACAAGCAATTGTCGCTCGGCGCCTCCAACCTCTACATGCAGCCAGCCGATGCTGGCGACAGCCCGGCGACGATCGAGGAATTCACGGCGGCACTGCGCGAGCGCAAGGCCGCCGCCGGGCTCTACAGCGAGAATGTCGGCGGCGTGCAATTCCTGTCGCAGAACCTGTTTCGCGCCACGGTCAGGCTGGCGCCGAACGTGCCGGTCGGCACCCACAAGGCCCGCGCCTTCCTGTTCAAGAGCGGCCTGTTCATCAAGGAGAGTTCGGCGCAGCTCGAAATCCGCAAATCGGGCTTCGAACAATCGATCTTCCGCGTCGCCCACGACTATTCGTTCCTCTACGGTGTCTTCGCCATATCGCTGGCGATGATAACCGGCTGGCTGGGCCGGCTGGTGTTCCGCAAAGATTGATGCTCCGGGAAAAGAGGGGTTCCCCTTTTTCCCGCCATGCGATAAACCGCCGCCTCCCAGCCCAAGGGCAAACACGCACACCATTCGCCAGGGCGGTCCGGCCATCCGAATGACAGCGCGATGCGTCGCTGCTGTCTTGCCGCCACGAAAACAAGGACAGGAGGCTGCAATGCACCAGGCATTCGGCGGCATCGACTTCGGCACGTCCAATTCCACGGTGGGCGTGATCCGGAACGGCAAGGCGCGGCTGGTCCCGCTGGAGGGCGAACAGCCCACTTTGCCAAGTGCCGTGTTCTTCAACTTCGAGGACGGCCATACTTATTTCGGCCGGCGTGCGATCGGCGATTATACCGACAGCATCGAGGGCCGATTGATGCGCTCGCTGAAGAGCGTGCTCGGCAGCTCGCTCGCCCACGAGAAGACGCGTATCAAGGCGCGCCAGATCGGCTTCATCGACATTATCGGCCTGTTCGTCGGCCATCTCAAGACGCGGCTGGAAGAGGACGCCGGCGGCCCCGTGGAAAACGTCGTGCTCGGCCGCCCGGTGCAGTTCGTCGATGACGACGCGCAAGCCGACGCGCAGGCGCAAGGCGAGCTCGAGAAGGCCGCCCGCGCCCAGGGTTTCAAGCACATCGCTTTCCAGTTCGAGCCGATCGCGGCGGCGCTGGACTACGAACAGAAGGTGACGCGCGAGGAACTGGCGCTGATCATCGACATGGGCGGCGGCACGTCCGACTTCTCGATCGTGCGGGTCTCGCCGGAGCGCTCGCGATCGACCGACCGCAAGGACGACATACTGGCCAGCCGCGGCATCCATATCGGCGGCACCGATTTCGACCGGCTGCTGAGCATCGCCCATGTCATGCCGCAGCTCGGCTACCTCTCGCCGACCAAGGACGGCAAGCGCAATCTGCCGGCCAGCTACTTCATCGATCTCGCCACATGGCAGCGCATCAACCTGGTCTACACCGCCAAGGCGATGACGCATCTGCGCCAGATCCGCTACGAGGCCGCGCGCGCCGATTTGGTCGACCGCTTCATCCATATCGTCGAGCACCGCTACGGGCACGCGCTGGCGGCGTTGGTCGAAAAAGCCAAGATCGAGCTGACCGCCAGGTCATCGGCGGAGGTGGCGGTGAAGCTGCCTGACGCGGCGTTCGCCGCCGGGATCACGCGCGACGGGCTGGAGACCACGATCGCCCGGGATATCGAGCGGGTCACCGAAACGGTGGGCCAGACCATCCGCGACGCTCAAGTGAAGCCGTCCGACATCACCGCGGTGTTCCTGACCGGCGGCTCGACGGCGATCCCGCTGGCAAGGCGGGAAATCCTGTCTCTGGTGCCGCGGGCTTCCGTCATCGAAGGCGACATGTTCGGCTCGGTCGGGCTTGGACTGGCCTTGGATGCGCAGCGGAAGTTCGGCTGACTCTACCCTGGCGCAGGCCCGTCCGTCTCCGCGGCCAGATGCGCCTTGAGCGCCATCTGGGCCAGGCTTGCCTGACGGTCGCGATGGGTGATCATGGCGAAGTCGCGCTTCGGCAATTCGATCGGCACGGCCCTCAGGCTGCCCTCGGCGACCGCGCGCCCGACGACCAGCTCTGAAATGATGGTCGCCCCGGCGCCCGCCTCGACGGCCTGGCGAACCGCCTCGTTGCTGGGCAGCACCAGGAATATCTGCAGGTCGGCAAGTGAAATCCCCTCGCGGCGCGCCAGATCCTCCAGCACCTCGCGCGTGCCCGAACCACCCTCGCGGATGATCCAGCGCAGGCCGGTGATATCGGGGCGGCCCGGCGCGATTTCGGCGATCTTGGGATGAGAAGAGGCGACGACCAGCATCAACCGGTCGGTATCGACCTTGGCGCGTCGCAATATGTCGGACTCGGTGCGCCCTTCGACCAGGCCGAGATCGGCGGTTCCATCGAGCACGCTGGCCTCGACCTGCCTCGTGTTGCCGATTGTGACGCTGAGCCGGACGGCGGGATAGGCCTCGTGGAAGGAGGCCAGCCGGCGCGGCAGCCAGTAGCTGGCGATGGTCAGGCTGGCGGCGATGGAGAGGCTGCCGGCGACCGTCTGCGAAACATGTTCCAGCACGTTGCGGGCGGCGGCGGCCCGCTCCAGCACGGCCTTGGCCTCGGGCAGGAACCGGTGGCCGGTCTGGGCCAGTTCGATATTGCGGCCCACCCGGTTGAACAGATGCACACCATGCTGCTCTTCCAGCGCGCGAATGGCCGCCGATGCCGCCGACTGGGAAATGCCCAGAAGCTCGGCCGCCTTGGTCATGTGGCCGCGCTCGGCGACGGCGACGAAAATGCGCAACTGGTCCAGGGTCATGCCTACATTAAGAACCAATTCCGATCGAATTTACAAGAACAACTGATTAGACGGATCGATGTCTTTATTCTACTTTTTCGGCCGAAGTTAGAAAAAATTGGCCTGCAGGTCGCAGAGAACAAAATGATCGGGCGGTTCAGATCCCTGCTTGCGCATTGGACCCGCGGCATAAGGCGGCGGTTGGCCGGAGATCGATATCACCCGGAAGAGCATTACATGCGCGGCCCCGGACCGAAGACACGCGCCAAATCCGCCGGCCGTGCGAGCACCCCGGGATCATGATGCAGGGACCTTCGCGCGGCGCCAATTCAGCCCCCTCGCAACGCCCGCTTGCCGACACGCGGGCGCCCGATGAAGGCGACGGCGTCGACACCTCGCCCGCAGTATCGGACAGCATCGCCAAGACTACCTGCTACATGTGTGCCTGCCGCTGCGGCATCGACGTGCACATCAAGGACGGCAAGGTCCGCTACATCAACGGCAACAAGGACCACCCGGTCAATCGCGGCGTGATCTGCGGCAAGGGCAGCTCCGGCATCATGCAGCACTACAGCCCGGCCAGGCTGAAGAAGCCATTGCTGCGCACCGGTCCGCGCGGCTCGGGCGAATTCCGCGAGATCGAGTGGGAGGAAGCCTTCGCGATCGCCACCGGGCGGCTGTCGCATATCCGCCGGACCGACCCCAAGAAGCTCGCCTTCTTTACCGGCCGCGACCAGTCACAATCCTTGACAGGCTGGTGGGCAAGCCAGTTCGGCACGCCGAACTTCGCCGCCCATGGCGGCTTCTGTTCCGTCAACATGGCGGCCGGGGGCCTTTACACGATCGGCGGCTCGTTCTGGGAGTTCGGCGAGCCCGATTGGGACAACACGAAATACTTCATGCTGTTCGGCGTCGCCGAGGACCATGATTCCAACCCGATCAAGATCGGGCTGGGCAAGCTCAAGGCGCGCGGCGCCAAGGTGGTCTCGATCAACCCGTGCCGGACCGGCTACAATGCGATCGCCGACGACTGGATCGGCATCCGTCCCGGCACGGACGGTCTGTTCGTGTTCGCGCTGATCCACGAACTCTTGAAAGCCGGCCGCGTCGATCTCGATTATCTGCTCCGCTACACAAACGCGCATGTCCTGGTCATCCAGGAGCCAGGCGCGGCCGATGACGGGCTTTTTCTGCGCGACGGCGAGGGCAATCCGCTGGCATGGGACCGCGTGGCGAAGACCACCGTCAACGCAGCCGATCCGGATGCGAAGCCCGCACTGACCGGCAGCTTCACGGTCGGCGGGCGCAGCTGCGTTCCTGTCTTCCAGCTCATTGCGGGCCGCTATCTCGACGAGAGCCATGCACCCGACGCGGTCGCCGAGCGTTGCGGCATTGCCGCCGATACAATCCGCCGGATCGCCGCCGAACTTGCCCATGTCGCCTTCGAACAGACGATCGAACTGCCGGTGGCATGGACCGACTGGGCTGGGCGCCGACACGGGACAATCAAGGGACGGCCGGTTTCGATGCATGCCATGCGCGGCATCTCCGCCCATTCCAACGGCTTCCATACCTGCCGCGCCATCCACCTGCTGCAGGTTCTGCTGGGCACGGTGGATGTTCCTGGCGGCTTCCGCTTCAAGCCGCCGTACCCGAGGTCGGCGCCGCCGGGCCCGAAGCCCTGCGGCAAGGACGTGAGGCCAATGACGCCGCTCGACGGCATGCCGCTCGGCTTTGTCTGCGGACCCGACGATCTGCTGGTCGACGAAGCGGGCACGCCGCTGCGCATCGACAAGGCCTATTCCTGGGATTCGCCGCTTGCGGCGCATGGCCTGATGCACACCGTCATCCGCAACGCCTGGGCCGGCGACCCGTACCCTATCGACACGCTGATGATGTACATGTCGAACATGGCCTGGAATTCCTCGATGAATACGATCGAGACCATGGCCATGCTTACCGACCATGATGAAGCGGGCAATTACAGGATCCCCTTCATCATCTATTCCGACGCCTATTATTCCGAGACCGTGCCGTTCGCGGACCTCGTCCTGCCCGACACCACCTATCTCGAGCGCCATGACTGCATCAGCCTGCTCGACCGGCCAATCAGCCATGCCGACGGGCCGGGCGACGCCATCCGCCATCCGGTGGTCGAGCCCGACCGCGACGTCAGGCCGTTCCAGTCGGTGCTGATCGAACTCGGCGCGCGGCTTGGCTTGCCCGGCTTCGTCAAGGACGACGGCTCGGCGAAGTATCGCGACTACGCCGACTACATCGTCAATCATGAACGCATGCCCGGCATCGGTCCGCTCGCCGGCTGGCGCGGCAAGGATGAAACCTCGATCGGCAAGGGCGACGTCAACCCCAACCAGTTGCAGCGCTACATCGACAATGGCGGCTTCTGGCACCACGACTTCACCGACGACCAGCGCTACTACAAGATGGCCAACCGTTCCTATCTCGATTTCGCCGTGCAACTGGGCTTCATCCCCAAGGCCGAGCCGATTGTTTTCCAGCTCTATTCCGAACCCATGCAGCGCTTTCGCCTTGCCGCGCGCGGCCATGGCAAGGTGCAGGCTCCGGAGACCGAGCGGGGCCGCATCGAGACCTACATGGATCCGCTGCCGTTCTGGTACATGCCCTTCGAGGAAGCGTCCGTCGACCTGGAAAGGTACCCGCTGCACGCGCTGACGCAGCGGCCCATGCACATGTACCATTCCTGGGGTTCGCAAAATGCGTGGTTGCGGCAGATCACCAGCCAGAACCGGCTGTTCGTGCATCACCGGACCGCGGCCGGCCTTGGCCTTGCCGATGACGACTGGGTGTGGATCGAGAGCATCAACGGCAAGGTGAAGGGGCAGATCAAGCTGGTCGACGGGGTGAACGAAAGCACGGTCTGGACCTGGAACGCGATCGGCAAAAGGCGCGGCAGCTGGGGGCTGAAGGACGATGCCGCCGAGAGCAATCGCGGCTTCCTGCTCAACCACATCATCGGCGACCAGACTTCCGCTGACGCCAGCGGCAAACGTTATTCGAATTCCGATCCGGTGACCGGTCAGGCGGCGTGGTTCGATCTACGCGTGCGCGTCGTCAAATGCGCTGATGAGGAAGCCGGCTTCACCGAGCCGCAATTCGAACGGTTTCACCAGCCGCCGCGTTTCGAGCCCTCGCCCGACAAACTGACTTTCGGCGTTGAATTTCGTCGGGCAAGAGAGGCCGTGGAATGACCTGCCTTCCCTCTCATACGGACAAAAAGCTCGGCCTTGTCATCGATCTCGACACCTGCGTCGGCTGCCAGGCCTGCGTCACCGCCTGCAAGGAGTGGAACACCGGCGGCCACATGGCGCCGCTGACCGACATCGACCCTTATGGCGGCCATGTCGACGGGGTCTGGTTCAACCGCGTGCACAGTTACGAGCACATCACCGAGATGGGTGGACGCACGGTGAATTTTCCGCGCTCCTGCCTTCATTGCGAGACGCCGGCCTGCGTCACCGTCTGCCCGACGGGCGCCTCCTACAAACGCGCCTCAGACGGTATCGTGCTGATCGACGAGGACAAGTGCATCGGTTGCAAATTGTGCAGCTGGGCCTGCCCTTACGGCGCGCGCGAGTTCGACACGGATGTCGGCGTGATGAAGAAATGCACGCTCTGCGTCGACCGCATCTATAACGACAATCTGGCCGAAGGCGACCGCGTGCCGGCCTGCGTCGCCGCCTGCCCGACCAGCGCCCGGCATTTCGGCGATCTCGGCGATCCCCAATCCGCCGTCTCGCAACTGGTGGCGGAGCGCGGCGGTGTCGATTTGATGCCGGAGATGGGCTACAAGCCGACAAACAAATACCTGCCGCCGCGCGCCCACACGCAACGCGCCGCATCCGTGCCTGCGAAGGCGCTGGAGCCGGTGCGGGCCGAGGGCGGCTTCCTCGGTTGGGTCGACCGCATGCTTTCGAGCTGACCATCCACATGCATCCAGCTTTTTCGGTCGTCTTCTTCACCACCGCCACGGGGGCCGGCTATGGGCTGCTCGCGCTGCTCGGCGTGCTCGGCCCGCTCGGTTTCATCGCGCCCGATTTCTGGCTGGGCTTTGTCGGCATGGGGCTGGCGCTCGGCCTGATCATGGCCGGCCTGCTGTCCTCGACCGGCCATCTCGGCAGGCCTGAACGTGCCTGGCGGGCGTTCTCGCAATGGCGCAGTTCGTGGCTGTCGCGCGAAGGCGTCGCGTCGGTTGCCACCTTCATCCCCGCAGGGCTGTTCGGCATGGGCTGGATCTTGCTTGGCCGCCTCGATGGCTGGGTGGCGGCCGCGGGCGCTCTGGCCAGCCTCGGTGCTATCGTCACGGTCTGCATGACGGGCATGATCTATGCCTCGCTGAAGCCCATCGCCCAATGGCACAGCCCTTACACCTTGCCCGGCTATCTCATCTTCTCGGCGATGAGCGGCTGCGTGCTTGTGAATGCCCTGCTGCAAGGCTTTGCGCTCGGCTCGACTGTCCTGCTCGCCGCTTCGGTACTGATCACCTTGCTCGGCTGGGGCTGGAAGCTGGCCACCTGGCGCCACAATGACCAACTTGAAATCGCGACCAATGCAAACACCGCGACCGGACTCTCCGGCGGTACGGTGCGGTCGCTGGAATGGCCGCATACCGAGGAAAACTACCTGCTCAAGGAAATGGGTTTTCGCATAGCGCGCAAGCACAGTGCACGCCTCCGCCGGATCACGCAATTGCTGGCCTTCGCCCTGCCCGTCCTGCTCCTCGCCGCCACCTTTGCCTTGCCCTGGCCGTTTGCGGCGGTGCCGTCAGTGGTGGCCGCTATCGCACAGTTCGCCGGGATGCTGGTCGAACGCTGGCTGTTCTTCGCCGAAGCCAAGCACACCGTCACGCTCTACTATGGCAGGTAGCAGTTTCAGCATACTATCCTCGTTAAGCTGGCGGATGGCGGCTAATCCGAGTAAGTTGTGGCTTGGAGAGAATTATTGTAATTCATCGTTAAAGCGCGTTCCAGATCGGAAGATCGAGTGATGGCCATCAATAATTTTAATTCAATGGTGCATCTTGCAAGGGGAATTTGCGTAGTAGGAATTTTGATTTTTTCTTTCCATGATTCCCTGGCGGGTGCACACGAAGCCGACGCCGCCTTCAAGGCGAAGAATTATTTGGGAGCCTTCAAGGAATGGGAGGCGGTTGCCAAAACAGGGGATGCTGTTGGGGAATATAACCTCGGCTATATGTATTCCGAGGGATTGGGGGTGCCGTTAGACTATTCCAAAGCGGCAGAGTGGTGGGCCAAAGCGGCCGCACAGGATTTTCCGGCAGCCGAGTTGAGTCTCGGCCTATTGTACTCAACCGGCAAAGGGCTCACTCAAGACGATACTCAGGCGGTTGCATCTTGGCAAAAAGCTGCAATCAAAGGCTTGGCCAAGGCCCAGCAATACCTTGGCGATGCGTACTTCTTTGGCAAAGGCGCACCACAGAGCGGCATGGATGCCATATTCTGGTGGACAAAAGCTGCAGAGCAAGGTGAGGTAGGCGCGCAAGTAAATTTGGCCACTTCATATCTAGATGAACAGTACGTAGACAAGAATCTACAATTGGCTTTCTTCTGGTACGAAAAAGCAGCTGAAAACAATAGTGGTAAGGCCCAGTATAATTTGGCAATAATGTACCTAAAAGGTGTTGGCGTTGAAAAAAACCCCGATCTTGCCATTCAGTGGCTTAAGCGATCGGCAGCGCAGGGATACAGTGGTGCGTACAAAGCGCTTGAACGCCTCCAGGCCGTCCTAAAGAAAACTTGACTTTTTAGCATACGACGGGTGGCCTCAGCCCGGGCGCAGCATCGAACCGGAGATGGCAAAGGTGCGCTGGTTGCCCAGCATGTAGGCCATCAGCGTTTCCAGCCGGAACAAGCCGGCATAGGCGCGATCGAGCACGTTGAGCGAGCCGGTATAGGCACCGAAAGCCGGCATGATCATGCGCCCGCCGTCGCCGGCAAAGCAGCGCCTGCGCACCGAACGGCCTTGCTGCACGATGCGGGCGCAAGGATGCAGGTGGCCTGAAATCTCGCCCTCGACCCGCACCTTCGACGGCTCGTGCCGGAACAGCAGCGAGCCTATGGCGAGTTCCCGTACGGTCTCGCCGGGCAGGTCCGCCGGCGCTTCCGGGTCGTGATTGCCGGCGACCCAGAACCAGTCACGGCCCGCCATCAGCGCTTCCAGCCGCTCGCGGAAACTTTGATGCATGCGCTGGGCGCCGCCGCCATCGTGGAAACTGTCACCCAGGCTGATGACGACCGACGGCTGGTAGTCCGATATCACTGCTTGCAGCCGCAGCAAGGTCGCGCCGGTATCGTAGGGTGGGATCAGCGTGCCACGCCTTGCCAGCGACGAACCCTTCTCCAGATGCAGATCGGAGACCGCCAGCAGCTTGAACTCGGGAAAATAGAGCACGCCGCGTGGATCGCAGACCGCGCGCTCGCCGGCGATGCCGACAAGGTCGGCCTCGGCGATCAGCGATGCGCGCGCCAGCGAAAAGTTCATTCGTCGACCATCCCAGGCCCCATGGCCTCTTCGACCAGCGTCGCCGCATCCATCAGCAGCGTTTCATCGGCCTCGCCATTCACCGGCATCTTGCCGATCTCGAGCATGATCGGCACGGCCAGCGGCGATATCTGTTCGAGCGCCTTATGCATGATTCGACCCTGGATGCGCGAGAGCATGTCGGCAAGTCTGCTGACATCGAGCAGGCCGGTCGCCGCGTCGGCACGCGTCGCCTGAAGCAGGATGTGGTCCGGCTCATGGCTGCGCAGCACATCGTAGATCAGGTCGGTCGACACCGTGACCTGGCGGCCGCTCTTCTCCTGGCCGGGGTGGCGTTTTTCGATCAGGCCCGCGATCAGCGCGCAATTGCGGAAAGTGCGCTTGAGAAGCCAGCTATCGGCCAGCCAGGCTTCGAGATCGTCGCCCAGCATGTCCTGGTCGAACAGCGCGCCGAGTGAAGGTTTCCTGGCTTTGAACATCGCGCCCATGTCGCCGAGCGACCATATGGCCAAGGCATAATCGGTGGCGACAAAGCCGAGCGGCCGGGCGCCTGCCCTGTCGAGGCGACGGGTGAGCAGCATGCCGAGCGTCTGGTGCGCCAGCCTGCCTTCGAAGGGATAGGCGACCAGATAATGGCGGTTGCCGCGCGGAAAGGTTTCGATCAGCAAATCGTCGCGCTTGGGGAGCATCGATTTGTCCTGCTGGAACCGCAACCAATCGGCCACCTGCTCCGGCAGCTTCTTCCAGCGCCGCGGATCGTCCAGCATGATGCGGACCTGCTCGGCCAGGTAGGTCGAGAGCGGAAACTTGCCGCCGCCATAATAGGGCACCTTGGCGTCGCTGCCGGGTGCGTTCGAGACGAAGCATTCATTCTCGCGGATGCCTTCGAAGCGCAGCACCTTGCCGGCGAACATGAAGGTGTCGCCATGCGTCAAGGTTTCGAGGAACGCCTCCTCGATCTTGCCGAGCACGCGGCCGCCGTGCGACGCCGCGCCTCTGCTGCCGGCCTTGACGTAGCGCACGTTAAGCGCCGGCACCTCGATGATGGTGCCGACATTCAGCCTGTATTGCTGGGCGACGCGCGGATTGGATACGCGCCACAGCCCATCCTTGTTCAGGCGGATGCGGGCATAGCGCTCGTAATTCTTCAGCGCGTAGCCGCCGGTGGCGACGAAATCGATGACACGGTCGAAGGTCGGACGATCGAGTCCGGCATAGGGCGCCGCCGTTCGCACTTCTTCGTACAAGTCATCGGCGCGGAACGGTGCGCCGCAAGCGCAGCCGAGCACATGCTGCGCCAGCACGTCGAGTCCGCCATTGACCAGCGGCGGCGTATCCTGCGCGCCAAGGTAATTGGCGTCGAGCGCGGCGCGGCATTCCAGCACCTCGAAACGATTGGCGGGGATCAGGATCGCCTTGGACGGCTCGTCCATGCGGTGATTGGCACGGCCGATGCGCTGCGCCAGCCGGCTAGCCCCCTTGGGCGCACCGACATGCACGACCAGGTCGACATCGCCCCAGTCGATGCCGAGATCGAGCGTCGAGGTAGCGACAATGGCCCGCAATGCGTTGTCGCCCATCGCCTTCTCGACGCGCCGGCGCTGGGCGACGTCGAGCGAGCCATGATGGAGCGCGATCGGCAAGGTGTCCTCGTTGACCCGCCACAACTCCTGGAACAGCAGCTCTGCCTGGCTGCGTGTGTTGACGAACAGCAAGGTCGTCTTGTGGCGCTTGATCTCACGGTAGATTTCCGGCGTGGCGTAGCGCGCCGAGTGCCCCGCCCATGGTACGCGCTCCTCCGAATCGAGGATCGAGATTTCGGGCTTCGCACCACCCGTCACGGTGATCAATTCCGCCATGTCGTCAGGTGGGTTCTGGCTGACCAGCCAGCGCCGCAATTCGTCCGGCTCGGCCACCGTCGCCGACAGGCCGATCGTCTGCAGGCCAGGGACGAAGCTGCGTAGCCGCGCCAGCCCTAGCGCCAGCAGATGGCCGCGCTTCGACGTCACCAGCGAATGCAACTCGTCGAGCACGACATAGCGCAGATCCTCGAAGAAGCGCCTCGCATCGCCCGCTGCGATCAGCAGCGCCAGTTGCTCCGGTGTGGTGAGCAGGATGTCGGGTGGTGCAAGCTTCTGGCGCTGGCGCTTGTGTGACGGCGTGTCGCCGGTGCGCGTCTCGATGGTGACCGGCAGACCGATCTCCTCGACCGGCTTGCCGAGATTGCGCTCGATATCGACGGCCAGCGCCTTCAGCGGCGAGATGTACAGCGTGTGGATGCCGCGCCGCGCCTGGCCTGGTTTTCGCCTCGGCCTGACGGCCAGTTCGGTCAGCGACGGCAGGAAGCCGGCCAGCGTCTTGCCGGCGCCGGTCGGCGCGATCAACAGCACCGATTGCCCGGCTTGGGCCTTCGCCAACAGGTCGATCTGATGCGCGCGCGGCGACCAGCCTTTCTCGCCGAACCATTTTACGAATGGCTCGGGCAAGACGACGGCGGCATTCTGGTCGGCGAGGCGCGGCAGCTCGGTCACCCGAAAGAGGTAGCGCGGCGGCGCGCAATCGCCAAGGAAAATCGGAACAAAAGGTGATCGAAAAGCCTTATGGCCGCCGAAACCCCGTAGGTCCGCCATAAAGATAGCCGATACGCTCAACGGCTTCCTTCAGCCCTTCGCGCGAGACCAGCATGGTGTGGCCGTTGGCATGGATCATGGTTTCGGCGTCGGTCATGATGGCGACGTGACCTTTCCAGAACACGAGGTCACCACGTTGCAACCCCGAAAAATCAGGGCCCGGTGCGAGCGGCTCGCCGACGGAAGCGGCCTGCATGTCGGAATCGCGCAGCACCTGCCGGCCGGCCATGCGCATGGCCAGTTGCACCAAGCCGGAGCAGTCGATGCCGAAGCCGGAAACGCCACCCCACAGATAGGGCGTACCGAGAAACGTCTCGGCGACGGAGACATAGTCGCCGGCCACTTCGCCGACAGGGCGCAGATGGCCAGCGATGATGGCCTCGCCGGAAGGCAGGACGGCATAGTGCGTGCCGCGCGTTTCGGCGGCACCCGTCACCGTTACGGTCGATCCCATCGACAGTTGCCCGGCGATCGGAAAGCGCAGATCGGGACCGGGATAGAGGAACGTGCGCGGCACCGAGACGATATGGGTCGGCGCATGATCGCGCGTGCCCAACATGGCTTCGGCGACGTAGCCGACATAGCCGTCGCGCTGGGCCTGGATCCAGGCCCAGCCTTCTCTATCCTCGAAAACCAGGACGTCGTCGCCGAACAAGGCTTGCGTGTTGACGCCAGAATCCGTCTTCGGCGCCTTGCGGATATCGGCCACCGGGACCGAAATGCGCGCCGGCCGACCGGCGACGAAGCGGTCGGCAACGACCTCTCCTTTCAACCTGGCATCGGCGAGATCGGAGCGGAAGGCATGAAGACGTGCGTCGTGGACGGTCAAAATCGGCAACCCTGTTGAATGGGCACTACAGTCAGATCGGCAGTTCGTGGGCCTTGGCGATGATACCATCGCCGAAGCGCTCGACAAAGAGCGCGCCTTCGACGGTGCGCTTTATCAGGACATTGCGCTTGTCGAGCTCGTCGCGATGGCGCGACACCAGTTTGAGCGCGCCCATCGTGTCGAGCGCGCGCGTGATGACCGGCTTGGTGACGTTGAGGCGAGCGGCAAGCCCGCGCACCGTATGCGGTGGCGGATCGAGATAGATTGTAAACAGGATCGCCGTCTGGCGCATGGTCAGGTCGGGCGCGTCCTCGCGCACCTGCGACAGCATCACTTGCTGCCACAGTCGCAAGGCCTGGCTCGGGCGCATCGCAATCGACATCGCGCCAGCATGACGGCAAATTGTTTCGGTTCCGTTTCAGTTTCCGCGATTTGCCGGCTCTGCTCGCGGCCATCAGCCAAAACGTTTCGAGATGATCCGCTCCAAGGCGCGAATGCCTTGCGCCTCGCCGCCGGCGGGACCGTACGCACGGTCGGCGGGGTTCCAGGCGAAGATGTCGAAGTGCGCCCAGCTCGCGGTCTTCTCTACGAAGCGCTTGAGGAACAGTGCCGCGGTGATCGAACCGGCGAAACCGTCCGTGGTGACGTTGTTGATATCAGCGATCTTCGACGACAGTTTCGCGTCGTAGGGCCGCCACAGCGGCATGCGCCACAGCGGATCCTCCACCGCCAGCGACGCCGCCGCCAGTTCCGAGGCAAGCGCATCGTCATCGGTGTAGAAGGGCGGCAGGTCGGGGCCGAGCGCGACGCGGGCGGCTCCGGTCAGCGTCGCCATGTCGATCAGAAGCCGCGGTTCCTCTTCGTCCGCAAGCGCCAACGCATCGCCCAGAACCAGCCGTCCTTCAGCGTCCGTGTTGCCGATCTCGACCGAGATACCCTTGCGGCTCGCCAGCACGTCGCCGGGGCGGAAGGCGTTGCCGGCGATCGAATTCTCGACCGCGGGGATCAGCACGCGCAGCCTTACATTCAACCCGGCAGCCATGATCATGGATGCAAGCCCCAGCACATTGGCCGCGCCGCCCATGTCCTTCTTCATCAACAGCATGCCCGATGACGGCTTGATATCGAGGCCGCCCGTGTCGAAGCAGACCCCCTTGCCGACCAGCGTCATCTTCGGCGCGCCCTGCTGCCCCCATGTCAGGTCGATCAGACGCGGCGCATCGGACGAGGCGCGGCCGACGGCGTGGATCATCGGGAAATTCTGTTCGAGGAGATCGTCGCCCTTGATCACCAGGACGTCGGCCTGATGCGCCTCGGCCAGGGTCCGCACGGCTCGTTCCAGATCGTCCGGCCCCATGTCGCTGGTCGGCGTGTTGACCAGGTCGCGCGTCAGGAAGACGCCATCGGCGACGCGGCGAACGCGCCGCGCATCGGCGCCGGCCGGCAATTCGAAGCGCAGCGCCTTGCCCGGCTTCTTGCCATAGCGGGTAAAGACATAGCCGCCGAGCGCCAACGCGATCGCCGCCAGTTCCGGCTCGGCCGGCGCCGAGGCGAAGTGCCAGTCGCCTTCAGGCAGGGTCTTCGACAACACACCGAGAGCAAGCGCGCCCTCTCCGTCGCCAATGCCAAACAGCGCGCCGGCAAGCGCGCCGTGTTCGCCGGGCACGGCCAGCGTCCTGCCCGATTCACCGGAAAATCCGTTGGCCCTCGCCCACGCAATGGTGGATGGCGCAAGGCCCGCAGTCTCCAGGCCGTCCCGGCCCACGAAATAGACCGGCAACGCACCATCCGATTTCTTCTCGACGAGTTCGACAGGCATTCGATGTTCTCCATGCCGAGCCCAAGCCCGAGTCGGCGTTTCTTAACTGTCCGTTAGGGTTAACAGAATATTTCTGCGGGAGGGAAGATGGCCACGCAAATGGCCACGCGCATGAATGGAGGCCGGTGCCAATGCCGATCAACCGCACGATGACTGTCAGGCGAACGCGGCTCATAACCACGGCTTTGGCGTTGGCGCTCGCGGCAGGCGTCGCGGGCTGCGCGACCGACAAACTCACCACCGGCTCGATTGGCCGCACCAGCGGCAAGCCGCTGGAGACGATGTCGGCGGGAGAATTGCACAACGCCACCGCCGCTCTCGGCCAGTCCTACGCCAGAAACCCCACCGACAAGCGAATCGCGACCAACTTCGCGGCGGCGCTGCAGATGGACGGAGATGCCGACCAGTCGCTCGCCGTGATGCGCAAGCTGGCGATCGCCTATCCCAAGGACCGCGACGTACTGGCCTCTTATGGCAAGGCGCTGGCCGCCAACGGCCAGTTCGAGCCGGCGCTCGATGCGGTGCGCCGCGCACAGACGCCGGAATATCCCGACTGGAGGCTGGTGTCGGCGGAGGCGGCTATTCTCGATCAGATCGGCCAGAAGGACGAGGCGCGCCAGCTCTACCGCAAGGCCCTCGAACTCAAGCCCAACGAGCCTTCGATCCTTTCCAATCTGGGCATGTCCTATGTGCTGGAAGGGGATCTGCGCACCGCCGAGACCTATATGCGCTCGGCCGCCCAGCAGCCGAATGCCGACAGCCGGGTGCGCCAGAATCTGGCGCTCGTCGTCGGGTTGCAGGGCCGTTTCGACGAAGCCGAGAAGATCGCCTCGCAGGAACTTTCGCCCGAACAGGCACAGGCCAACGTCGCCTATCTCAGGCAGATGCTGGCCCAGCAGAACGCCTGGAGCCAGCTCAAGGATCAGGACAAGGCCAAACCGGCGAAAACAGCCACCAACTGATCGCCGCAGCGTACCGCGAATCGTAAAAAGCCGCGCTCGGTTGCAGCGCGGCTTTTCGTTTCCACGAATGGGTTTCCATGTCGGTCTACTGGCTGGTCGACGCGCCCGAGCTGGAATGATCGCCAAAGATGCCGCGCTGGCTGACCTGGATGCCCGCCGGCCCCAGAATGATGGCGAACAGCACCGGCAGGAAAAACAGGATCATCGGCACGGTGAGCTTGGGCGGCAGGGCGGCGGCCTTTTTCTCGGCGGCGTTCATGCGCATGTCGCGGCTTTCCGCGGCAAGCACGCGCAACGCGTGCGCCACCGGCGTACCGTAGCGCTCGGCCTGGACGAGGGCCTGCGACACCGACTTGACCGATTCCAGCCCCGTGCGGCTGGCCAGGTTCTCGTAAGCCTGCTTGCGTTCCTGCAGATAGGAGAGCTCGGCATTGGTGAGGATGAATTCTTCCGCCAGGGCCACCGATTGCGCGCCGATCTCGTCGGCGACCTTGCGCAGCGCCGCTTCCACCGACATGCCGGATTCCACGCAGATCAGCAGCAGGTCGAGCGCATCCGGCCATGCCATCTGGATCGACTGCTTGCGCTTGGTCGCGCGGTTGTTGACGTAGAGGACCGGCGCGTAGAAGCCGCCATAGGCAACCAGGACGCAGACGAACAGCCGGATGACCAATGGCTTGTCGGGCAATCCCCCGAGCACGAAAATATAAACCAGACCGAGCGCGAAGCCGACAAAAGGAAGCACCAGACGGAAGAACAGAAACCGCGTCAGCGGATTCTGCCCCCGAAAGCCGGCAACCTTGAGCTTTTGCAAGGTGGCCTCGTCGGCCAATGCACGCCGCAGGTCGAGCCGGTCGACAATATTGCGCATGCCGACCGACTGTTGCTCGCGCAGACCCTTGCGGCGGCGATCGGCCTCGGTCACAAGCCGGGCGCGCTGCTTGGCGCGAAGCTCGTCACGCTCCAGCGCGACCGATTTCATTCGCGACTTGAGCTGGTTTCCGCTAAGCGCCGGCAGCAGCGTAAAGACGGTCGCGAACACGGCGATAGCAACCAGCAGCGCAATCAGGAAGCTGGGGTCCGTCAGTGATTTTATGACTTGTTCGGTCATGCCGCGCCCTAGACTTCAAAGTTCATCATCTTGCGCATCACGAAGATGCCGATCAACATCCAGACGGCGGAGAAACCGAGTATCAAATGGCCGACGCTGGTCACGAACAGCGGCATCAAATAGTTGGGACTGGAGAGATAGACGAGAAAGGCGACGATGAAAGGCAAGGCGCCGATGATGGCGGCCGATGCTTTGGCCTCCATCGACAGTGCCGCGACCTTGGCTTTCATCTTCTTGCGGTCGCGCAAAACGCGCGAAAGGTTGCCCAGCGCCTCGGAGAGATTGCCGCCGGCCTGCGACTGGATCTGGATGACGATGCCGAAGAAACTCGCCTCGGTGCATGGCATGGTTTCGGGCATGCGCAAGGTCGCGTCGGGGATCGACAGCCCCATCTGCTGGGAATCGACGATCCGGCGAAACTCGGTCTTCACGGGCTCAGGGGATTCATTGGCGATCAGGCGCACGGCGTCGTTCAGCGGCAGGCCGGACTTGACCGCCCGCACGATGATGTCGAGGGCGTTGGGAAATTCGTTGAGGAATGCCTTGACGCGGCGGGTACGACGAAAAGAGACGAACCAACGCGGCAGGCCAAGGGCTCCGGCGAGCAGCACACCGGGCAAGACAATCATCGGCGCCCCGGCCATGAAGGCTGCGATTGTCAGCGCGAGGCCGCATATGGCCGAATAAATATAGAAACGCTCGATCGGGACCTTCATTCCAGCCTGGCGAAGCTGGGCTTTCAGCGGCGGCTTCTTGACAGCGCTATCCTTGGTCTTCTGCTTCTCGTCGAGGTCCTTCAGGGAATCCTGCACCGATTTACGGCGCTTGGCGGCATCCGCCGCCCGGTCGCGGGTGGCCTTGACGATGGAACGGTCCGTCTCGGCGGCCTTGATCGTCTCCAGCCGCTTGCCGGCCTGTTTCTCGTTGCTGATCTGGTTGAACAGGAATGCATAGGCGACCGCGCCGGCGCTGAAGCCGGCGAGCACGACAAACGCCAATACGGTGCCGTCAATTCCAAACATCGACCAGAACCTTCACGCCCGCGAATACATCAGTCAGCACGTTTCTCCATGGCCTCGAGCGCTATGGCGAGGCGCTGCTCCTCGCCATAGTAGCGTGCCCGCTCCCAGAAATGCGGCCGGCCGATGCCGGTCGAGACGTGTTCTCCCAGCAGCCGGCCGTTGGCGTCCTCGCCCTTGATGTTGTAGAGGACGATATCCTGGGTGATGATGACGTCGCCCTCCATCCCGAGCACTTCGGTGATATGGGTGATGCGGCGCGATCCATCGCGCAGACGTGCCGCCTGGATGATCACGTCGATGGAGCCGACGACGATTTCACGCACGGTTCGCTGCGGCAGCGAATAGCCGCCCATGGCGATCATGGATTCGATACGGTTCAGGCATTCGCGCGGGCTGTTGGAGTGGATCGTTCCCATCGAGCCGTCATGGCCGGTGTTCATCGCCTGCAAAAGGTCGAAGACCTCGGGTCCGCGCACTTCGCCGACGATGATGCGCTCGGGCCGCATGCGCAGGCAGTTCTTGACCAGATCGCGCATCGTCACCTCGCCCTCGCCCTCGAGGTTGGGCGGACGCGTTTCCAGGCGCACGACATGCGGCTGCTGCAGTTGCAGTTCGGCCGAGTCCTCACAGGTGATGATGCGCTCATCACGGTCGATGTAGTTGGTCAGGCAGTTGAGCAATGTCGTCTTGCCCGAGCCGGTGCCGCCCGAAATGACGATATTGCAGCGGACACGGCCGATGATCTTGAGAACTTCGGCTCCCTGTGGGGAGATGGCGCCAAATTTGACCAGCTGATCGAGCGTCAGCTTGTCCTTCTTGAACTTGCGGATGGTAAGCGCGGTGCCGTCGATGGCCAGCGGCGGCGCGATGACGTTGACGCGCGACCCGTCGGGAAGACGGGCGTCGCAGATCGGGCTGGATTCGTCGACGCGGCGGCCGACCTGGCTGACGATGCGCTGGCAGATATTGAGCAGTTGCTGGTTGTCGCGGAAGCGGATGCCGGTCTGCTCGACCTTGCCGTTGACTTCGATGTAGACGTTCTTGGACCCGTTGACCATGATATCGGCGATGTCGTCGCGCGCGAGCAAGGGCTCGAGCGGTCCATAGCCAAGCACGTCATTGCAGATGTCCTCGAGCAGTTCTTCCTGTTCGGCGATCGACATCGCGAAGTTCTTGATCGCGATGATGTCGTTGACGATGTCGCGGATTTCCTCGCGCGCGCTTTCGGGATCGAGCTTGGCGAGCTGCGACAGGTCGATCGTATCGATGAGAGCCGAGAAAACCTGGCTCTTGGTGTCGTAATAGGTTTCGCTCTTCTCGCGGCCTCTCCGCGGTTCCGGCGCCATGGGTGGCGCCTCGACCGCGCGCCTGGCCGGCGGCGGGACAGGTGCGCTCGGCTGCGGCGTTGTCGCCGGCCGGGCAAGAACCGCTGTGTCCGCCGAGACCGCGACGGCCGGCGCGGCCGGTGTCGGCGCAGGTGCCGGCTGGCGAAATTCCGGCTTGAACCGGTTGCCGTCGTCGTTGCCTCTTTTACCGAACATGACCGACTACCGACCCCATTGCGTCACTTCTTGTTGCGCGAGAGCTTGCCGAGCAGACTGCCCAGGCCGGCCTTTTTCTTCGCCCTGATTTCGCTGCGGCCGGTCAGCACGTGAGCAATCTCGTTGATCGTGGCCACAACCGCGTTCTTGGCATCCATCTCGCCCAGCATGCGCCCGTTGTTGGCGGCATTGCCGAACAGCACGGGATCAAAGCCGATGACCGACATCGGTGTCAGGCCAAGCGGTTCGGCGAAATCGGATGGCGAGATTTCCGGCCGTTTGGGCACGCCGGCCTGGTTGATGATCAATTTGGGCGGCGGGTCGTTCGGGCGAAGCCGCTTGAACATGTCGATCAGATTCTTGGTGTTGCGCAGATTGGCCAGTTCCGGCGTCGCCGTGATGACGATCTCGTCGGCCTTGACCAGCGTGTTCTTGGCCCATCCCGTCCAGATATGCGGGACATCGAGCACGAGCAGCGGCACGCTGCGCTGCGCGGTGTCGACAAGCTGCGCGAAGGCATCGGGATCGAAGTCGTAGACGCGTTCCAGGGTCGAGGGTGCCGCGAGCAGCGATAGGTGCTCGGCGCATTGGGTCAGCAGCCGGTCAAGATAGACCTCGTCGATGCGCTCGGGCGAAAACACCGCCTCGGCGATGCCCTGGGCCGGATCCTGGTCGAAATTGATGTTGGCGGTCCCGAAGGCGAGATCGAGATCGGCGACGACGACCTCGGATTTGAACAGGGAGGACATTGCCCAGGCGACATTGTGGGCGATGGTGGAAGACCCGACGCCGCCCTTGGCGCCGACGAAGGCGATCGAGCGTCCGAGCGGTTCGGCTTCCGGGTCGACGAAGATCGACGAGACGACGCTGACGACGTCCGCCATCGACACCGGCGCGATGACATATTCGGAGATGCCGGAGCGGATGAGTTCGCGATAGAGGCCAACATCGTTGTAATGACCTATCACCACCACTTTCGAGGATGGATCGCAATATTCCGAAAGCTGGGCGAGCTGCTCCAGCAATTGCTTGGGCTCGCTGCGCGATTCCAGCAGGATCAGGTTCGGTGTCGGAGCCGACTGGTAGAACTCGATCGCCGTGGGGACGCCGCCCATATGGACCTTGAGATGGGCCTTGGTCATGCGACGGTCCTCGCCGGCGCGCTGGACCGGATTGGCAACACCCTCGGTCTCGCAGAATGCCTGGATCGAAATGCGCGGAACCGGCCGCAACGCCTGCATCGCGGCGACGTCCTGCGGCGAGGTATCACCGCCTTCCACGGTGGCGTCATAGGCAAGGTTGCTCATGGTCATGCTCTTTCCGTGGCCTGTTCCTGACGTCGCTTCTTTCCGGGGGCGGCTTAGTAAGTCACATCCGAGCTGCCGAGGAATTCGTCCGAAATGCCTCTGTCCTGGTAGACACCGATGGCGTTGCTGCGATTTGCCGCATCAATAGTGGTGGACTTGCGCGGTCCGAGAAGATCGGCCGGATTGGCCATCTGGGCGGCAAGATTGTTCTGATAGGAGCAGCCGAAATCGGCGTAGTGTTTGTTCTCAGACGTCTCCACCAGGTCAGCGGGCCAGCGTCCACATTTGTCGGTCTGCGCCCTCACCGCGATATAGGACACGCGAACCGGGGCTGATGCCTCGCTCGACCCAGCCTGATAGGAAGTCACGACGATCCGGGAACGTTTGATGCCCGAGGCGGCCGCGAGCCGAGCGAAATCGCGGCCGGCCGCCGTCGCTGCGACCTCGTTGGCCGATCCGCTTGGAATCTGGATCGTCAATGTCGCAGCGGCGCTCTTGTCATAGCCGTCGAGGAAACCCAAAAGCGTGTCGCGCTGCGAGCCGGTCATGCCGCGGTCGCCGGCGCCGACGGGAAGATCGATCTTCTGGTTCTTCTCCGCGATGACGATCGGATGATTGGTGCGATAGTCATCCGGGATGGCGCCAACGGTAACGCTGTCGCGCTGGGCACAACCGGCCAGCAGAGCCGACAGCGCCACCGCCATGATCGGAAAGGCCCGCAGGCTTGTCCTGGAACGGCCGGAGCGCATCGCCATGGTCCTTGCCTTCAATGCTGACTGAGACATGTCCGCTTTCCCGTTCACTTGTAGATGAAGCCGACAACGCCGTGATAGCGGCCGTTGGGCCTGTCGGTCTGCATGGTGCCGTAGACGCGATTGACACGCCCAAGGAACATGCCGGCGCCGTCGCTCGGAGGGTTGAAATTGTCGTCCGGCTTGGCCAGATCATTGCGCGCCACCGGCTTCACCAGATAGGGTGTGATGATGATGACGAGTTCGGTCTCGTTGCGCACGAAATCCCTGCTGCGGAAGAGCGCGCCGAGTACGGGGATCTTTGTCAAGCCAGGCAAGCCGTTGACGGCTTGCCTGACATCGTCGCGAACCAGGCCGGCGATCATCATGGAGCCGCCCGAGGGCAGTTCAACCGTGGTGTCGGCAAGGCGTTTGCGTAGTGACAAAGCATTCATACCAATGCTCTGATTGTCCGTGGAGGCGGACACGGAGCCCTCGGTTGTCGGTTCGGAAACCGAAGTTCTGACTTTCAGGCTTATGCGGCCGGGCGACAGAACCACCGGCTGGAATTCCAGGCCAATGCCGTACTCGATCTTGTCAATACTATAGTTCTTCAGACCGGTCTGGTTGTCAGTGGACACATTGGCCGAGACCCCGCTCACCATATTGTATTCACCGCCGACCTTGAAGGTTGCCTTCTCACCGGACACAGCGGTCAAGGTCGGCTCGGCCAAGGTCTTCATGACCCCGGACTGCTCCATTGCGTTGATATACGCTTGCAGCCCCGACGAGCTGAGACTCAAGCCCGCGTTCGAGAGCGGCTTGCCGAGGCCCATGAAAGGGTCACTGAGCGCGCCGTAGCTGATGCCGTTGCTGCCGCCGCTGCCGATCATGTTGACGCCGAGCTGTTTCATGACGGAGCGACTGACTTCAGCCACCGTCACCTTCAGCGTGACCTGGTCGTCCCCGATGATCTGCAGCAGATTGACGATCTGGCTGACGCGGCGCTCCTGGTCCGGGTTGTTGATGTCGACACCGCTCTGGGCCGAGCCGCCGGCAGCCGTCTGCGAATATTGTCCCGTCGTCGCTTCACCGCCGGACACAAACATATTTGCCAGCTGTTCGGCACGCTTGGCATCCAAGGGGGTATCGACAGTGCCGGTCAGAACCACGTTGTCATTCAGCAGTTCAACCTTGACGGCCGATGTCGGAAGGAAGCGCCTGATATAATCCTCAAGGCCGGCGACGTCGCGCTCGATGGCCAGGTCCAGGCTGGCGATCTGTTCGCCGTTCGGCCCGAAGACGAAGATGTTGGTCTCGCCGACCGATTTGCCAAAGAGATAGATACGCCTTGCGGTGCGGGTCACGGCGTCGGCAACGGAGGGATTGGCGACAAGAATGTCGTAGGCATCACTCGGCAGGTCTATGACCACAGACTTGTTGAGGCCAAGCTTGACGCGCTGGGTGGCTGTCGTTGCCGACACCTGCGTGCTCTTCGCTTCGACGCCCTGCACATTCGCTCCGACAAGCAGCAGGCCGAATGCCATGGCGACGATTGCCGGCAGTTTAGCGCTTAGCCTCATTTCCTCGCTCCTACTTCGGAGACTTCGCCCGACTTGATCAGCCTCACCGTTCCCCGGCGGCCATTGCCGGAAACGAGATAGTCGGCCTCGCCCACATTCTTTTCCTGGGTGTCCGTGATCGCCCGCAGCGCCAGCGTCAGGCGATCCGCCATCTGCTGGGCAACGGTGATGATCTCCGCCTGTTTCGGCGTCAGCTCCAGCGTGGCGGTCTGGCCTACCCTGGTCTTCTTGCCTTCCTCGTCTTCCTGGATGGTCTGGTCGATTGCCAGGACGCGGATATTCTTCAGGATGGTCTCGGTGCTGAAGCCGCCGCCGCCGCTGCTGGCATCGGCCCTGCGGGTCATGATGACGTCGACGAAATCGTTTGGAAGGATGAAGCCGCCGGCCGAGGTGTCCGCCGATATTGTCGTTGCGACCGCCCGCATGCCGGAAGGCAGGATGGACGACATGAAGCTTTGTCCCTCTCCGATCAGCTTGGAGCGCCGGACAGGCTCGCCCGCATACATCGCCACGCGGGCGACCGACCCCTTCAGTTTCTCCAAAGCGTCGGGAGCGGTGGCCTTGGTGATGAAATTCGCGTTGATGCCGTCAGCCGGCCAGGATTGCCAGGCGATGTTGTTCTCGAGTGCGGTGCCCATCGCGACATCGCCCGAGAGCACGAGCACGTCCTGCAAGGCCACGGCGGGGGCTTGGGGTCCGGAATCGACGACGATCTGTGGCGGCGGGGCGGCGACCATGTTCTTCGCCACATAGCCAGCACCACCCGCCGCGGCCACCGCCACGCTCAGAATAATCAATCGGGATGCTGGCATCTGTCCGAACCCTCGCCCTTGGCAAACCACGTAGCCAAGCCGGACTTTGCAGCGGCAATCGTCAAAACAAGGTTAATGTAATGCTTACGATCGTGATTAATTTAAGGTTTACATAAATTAGAACGATGGATTGACGATGGCGTCAAAACATCTGTCCGGCTCCTTTCGAGGCCGGGCACGTCGATGGATAGCGGATAGTAGTCGTGTCAGCTTGCCAGCCTTGCCAGCGCCCACACCATCAGAGGGGAATCGGGGTAGGTCAGCAGCCCACCCAGGCCGAGCGCTATCCCATAGGGAACACCGGCTGACTCTTCCGCGAAATGACGCAGGAATGGATTGCGCCCGGTGAAAAGCGCCAGCGGCGATTTCCGATAAATCAGGATCGCGATTGTCAGGAGGCCGCCGATGAGCGTCGAGATGACAAGATATTGGACGAGATGCACGTTAAGGCCCATCCATACGGCGGTCGCGGCCAGCAGCTTGGCGTCGCCACCGCCCATGCCACCCAGGGCAAACAGCCCGAACGTCACGGCCAGGACGATGGCGCCGGCGGCAAAATGTCCGCCATAGGCCGCCCACTCCATGCCCGTCAGCGGCGCCACCAGCGCGAAGACGACGACAAGCAACACCGACACGCGATTGGCGATCGTCATCGACAGCATGTCGGAGATCGCCGCAAAAAGCATGCAGAAAGGGAAGACGACGAAGATCAGGGCCTCAAGCATCGGCGATAGTTTCCGAATTCCTCGGCATCCAACCTAGGCTGGCGCGATTAACGATTGATGAGGGGGTCGCGAAAAGCCAACAGTTTTTTGCGGCGCCACGACATGCCGGCATAGACGGCGCCAACATAAACAGGGGCCGCTACATGGCGGCCCCTGTTCAAACGCGATTGAAGCGATCAGCAATAGGCAGATCAGCTGCCAGAGCTATTCAAGCTGTTGGCGATAACAACGAACCTGTTGTTGATGGCATTGCCGAGCAAGCCGGCGCCGGTGATGATGGCGAGCGCGATGAGAGCGGCGATCAGACCATATTCGATAGCGGTCGCGCCGGATTCGTCCTTCACGAAGCGTGCAAAAAGATTAGACATTCGAGAGCTCCTACTCCACGTGTTACAGCACTTCCGTCAACTTCTGCGATGGTTGATCGGATGCTGCCAACCTAGGGAGAAGCTCTTTCGATCGGCTTAATAAACAGCCTTACCGATTCCTTTCCCGGCTCGAACCGAGTGCGTGGTTAACTCCACGCTAAGCGCTGGCTAACATACTTTATCACAAGTCAATGCCGCAAAAGGCAAGGGCTTGGGTACGCTTGCCACACCTGCTCGGATCCGCTCATGCGGGCAGCCTTGCCGGCCGCTATACCGGGCGCCGGCGAGCCGACTTAACCGTTGGTTCACCAATCTCGTTCATGTTCCGTTGAACAGTCCGCTTGCGTGGAGCGCCTTGATGGCCGTGCCGAGATCCTCAATCCTGATAGCCGCGCTTCTTGGCGCCGCCAGCTTGATCACGCCCGCCAGGGCTGGCGCCGACATCGAGGTCACGATGAATCAAGCCAAGATCGTGAAACTGTCGCGCGCCGCCGACACGATCGTCGTGGGCAACCCGGCAATCGCCGACGCTTCCGTCCAGGATGCCTCGACGATCGTGCTCACCGGCAAGGGTTTCGGTGTCACCAATCTCGTGGTTCTCGACCAGGAGGGTAGCCCGATCGTCGACGCACAGGTTACCGTGGTCCGCCAGGCAGCCTCGTCGGTTCGCATTTACCGGCGCGCGGATGTCCAGACCATGTCGTGCACGCCCTATTGCGAAAGCTCCTATAAGAGCGACGCGGAGAAATCGTCCGAAGCCGAGATGAGCGTCAGCAAATAGGCGGCACCGGAGCGCGCCATCGCCCCCCGGTTACCGCCGGGTTAAAACACCCGCGCCGACTTTAACGATCATTCAAACCGGACCTCAATTGGTTTGCGGTAGTGCATCTGTCAGCACCGTCCAGGATGGCAGGAACATCGCATGAGCATGGAATTCGGCTCGACAGATCAGTGCAAGGTGGAGCGCGCCAGGTCTTTCAGACGCTTCGTGCGCGACCGGCGCGGCGCCACGGCGCTGGAGTTCGCGCTGCTCGCGATGCCGTTCGCGCTTCTCGTATTCGCCATCCTCGAGAGCTGCATCTCGTTTGCCAGCCAGGAGGTGATGGCCAACATCACCGACGATGTCGCGCGGCGGCTGCGCACCGGGCAGTTGACGGCAACCGATGTCGCCGGAGACAATTTGAAGAACATGATCTGCAACAAGCTGGAAATCATCGTCTCCCAGGATTGTCCCAATCAGTTGAGCGTCGATCTTCGCCAATACACGACATTCGCCGACGCCGCCCTGGCCGGCTTCAGGATTCAGGGGGGTAACATCCAGCTGACGAAGAGCGGCTCCGATGTTCCCTTTGCCGTCACGTGGGGTGCGGCGGAGTCGAGGAACATGCTGAGGGTTTTCTACAAATGGCCCATCATGACCAACCTGATGGCGCAGTCGATGGGAGGCAACAAGACCCTGCATTTCGCTTCGGTGACTTGGCAGAACGAGCCGTTCGACAATTGAAATCATCACGGAAGCAACAACAAGAAAAAAGGCAATGAGCATGATGCGTGCGGGGGCACATCCGGGAACTGCAGGGCTCTGGGGCAGATCAGTCCGGTTCTGGTCCAATCGCCGTGGTGTCGCGGCGGTCGAGTTCGCGCTCATAGCGCCCATCCTGCTGATCATGTATTTCATGACCATGGAGGCCTCACAGGCCATCGAGACGAGCAAGAAGGTCAGCCGCATCGGCAGCATGGTCGCCGATCTCGTCACGCAACAGCCGACCATCGCCAAGGCGGACCTCGATGCCATCATGAAGATCGGCACGTTGACCCTTCAACCCTATAGCCGCTCGGTGCCGGACATCACCATCACGGCCATACAGATCACCACCGATGCCACGCCAAAGGTGAACGTGGTGTGGTCGCGCAAGGTGGTCAACGGCACCTACAGCGTCGGAGCCACCGCCGGCACCGCTACCACGGTTCCGACAGCGCTCAAGGTTGCCGGGACATTCCTCGTCCGCGTCGACAGCACCCTGGCCTACAAGCCGATCGTCAGCTGGACGACCGACAGTCAACAGAAGCTCGGGTTTGTCGAGACGCTCGCCAAAGGCATGACAATGAGCGAAACCTATTACCTGCGTCCCCGCAGAAGCGTCACGATCCCTTGCAGCGACTGCTGAAGGACTTATTGCCGCCCACCCTCGACCGACACCATCCGCACGACGGCCTCCGCCGCCGCGTAGTCCTTGGGAACCACGGGCATGAAGCCGCCGCCATGCTTCGATTCCAGAAGGTCGTAGATATCCGGCATCGTCGATTTGAGGTTGGTGAGGAACACGGTCAGCCGGCGCTTGGCTTCCGGATCGAGATCGCTGCGCACTGCGTGGGGGCCGTATCTCAACAGACCCGACATCCACACGACCTGAAGCGCCGACGCCGAAAGGCCTGATGCCTCGAGCCTTGCCTGGGTGCCCCCGGGCAGCCGCGGCTGGCCGTCGGCCGCTGCCCTCACCCAGCCGAACATGGCGTCGGCCCCACCGTTGATGAGCATGGTTTCGGCCGCCGAAGCCGAGGGGGCATGGACCAGAAACGGTGCATCCTCCGCGATTCCGACGTGTTCGGCGGCCAACCCGGCCAAGGGCAGAAGCGAACCGCCGACGCTGTCCGGCGGCGCCATGGCGATCCGGCGGGTCTCGATGTCAGCCAGGCCGGGCAGTTTGCCGTCCCTGGTCAGCAATACAGAGCGAATACCGGCCGCGCCGTCGGCATCGACCGGAGCCGCGAGCGGCTCGATGCATCCGCAGCGTTGCAATGCCGTGGCGTAGGCGGTCGCCGAATAGATGGCGTATTCGATCCGCGCATTGGCCTGTCCCTCGATGAGTGCCGCGTAGTCGCGGGCCACGACGAATTCGACCTTCATGCCGAGCGCATTGGTAAAGGCCTGGGTCAATACGGCTAGCCCCGGAACGGTGTTGCCCGCGCCGGGCTCGGCGACGATGCCGATGCGAAATGTGCCGATGTCATCGCGCCAGTCCGCCCAGGCCGGTCCACACCAGAACGCGCCGGTCAAAGCCATGACGGCAGTCCACGCCTTGAGCGAAGCTTTCATGACAGGATCGCCTTGCCCTTTGTTTCGCCCCTGGCCATGCGCAACTCGTCGCGACCCTTGATCCTTGTGCCTGTACCGCCGTTTGGTTTCCGAATTGCCAAGGCCGCCGTGGAACCCTATGTCTGGGCGTCCACACTGGCAACAAATGACCCGATGGCGCGTGCTTTTCTCTTTGTCCTGGATTCCTTCGGCATAGGCGGCGCGGCCGACGCCGAACGCTATGGCGACGCCGGCGCCAACACGCTGGCGCACATCGCCGAAGCTTGCGCGGAAGGGCGCGCGGATCGCGAAGGGCTTCGTCAAGGACCACTGTTCGTCCCCCACATGGCATCGCTGGGACTTGGCAAGGCGGCCGAGACGGCGACAGGACTGGGTTTTACGCATTTCGGGACGGACCTGCTCGCCAATGCATTCCATGGCGCGGCGCAGGAGATTTCGAGCGGCAAGGACACGCCTTCCGGCCACTGGGAGATCGCAGGCCTGCCGGTACGCTTCGACTGGGGTTACTTCCCGGACACGGTTCCCGCCTTCCCGGCCGACCTGACCGAGGCGATCATCCGCGAGGGCAAGGTGCCGGGCATCCTCGGCAATTGCCATGCGCCGGGTACCGAGATCATCGAGCGGTTCGGCGAGGAACACATCCGCACCGGCAAGCCGATTTGCTACACGTCGGTCGATTCCGTCCTGCAAATCGCAGCGCATGAGGCCCATTTCGGCCTGGAGCGGCTCTATGAATTCTGCCAGGTGGTGCGCCGGCTGGTCGACCCATTGAGGATCGGACGGGTGATCGCGCGTCCGTTCGTCGGCGAGACATCGGCCACCTTCGAGCGGACCTACAACCGCCGCGACTATGCCGTGCCGCCACCCGAGCCGACATTGCTCGACCGGCTGACGGGGCGCGGCAGCCGCGTCATCGCCGTCGGCAAGATCGGCGACATCTTCGCCCATCGCGGAATTTCGCAAGTGCGCAAGGCCCCAGGCAACATGGCCATGTTTGACCAGGCGCTCGTTGCGATGGACGAGGCCGAGGACGGTGATCTCGTCTTTGCCAATTTCGTCGATTTCGACACCGAATTCGGCCATCGCCGCGACGTCGCCGGCTATGCCGCCGCGCTCGAGGCCTTCGACCGGAGGCTGCCCGAGGCGTTCGCGAAGCTGAAGCAGGGCGATCTTCTCATCCTGACCGCCGATCACGGCAACGATCCGACCTGGCGCGGCACCGATCATACGCGCGAACGCATTCCGGTGATCGGCACCGGGCCCGGCCTCAAAGGCGGCGACATAGGGCTGAGGGCGACATTCGCCGATATCGGCGAGACCGTTGCCGAACACCTCTCGCTGGCGCGCGGCCGCAACGGCACGTCCTTCCATGCGACGATTGGCGGCCATGCCTGAACTGCCCGAAGTGGAAACCGTCCGGCGCGGCCTGCAGCCGGTCCTGGAAGGTGCCCATCTGGCCAAGGTCGAGATGAGACGGCCGGATCTGCGCTTCCCCTTCCCCGAACGGTTTTCGGAGCAACTGACGGGCAGGACGATCACGGCGCTTGGCCGGCGGGCCAAATATCTGACCATGCATACGCAGGACGGTCCGGTGCTGATCTGCCATCTCGGCATGTCGGGCTCGTTTCGCATCGAGACCGGCGACGACAGCGAAACACCGGGCGTGTTCCACCATGAGCGCTCGAAGAGCGCGGCGCACGATCATGTCGTGTTCCATGTCGTTTCCGCGACGGGCGCGCGGTCCCGCGTCATCTTCAACGACCCGCGCCGCTTCGGTTTCATGCTGTTTGCGCAAGAGCCGCCGGAAACGCATCCGATGCTCGCCGGCCTGGGCGTCGAGCCCACCGGCAATTTGCTGGACGGCACTCTGCTTGCCTCGCTGCTGAAGGGCCGCAGATCGCCCCTCAAGGCAGCACTTCTCGACCAGAGGCTGATCGCCGGCCTGGGCAATATATATGTCTCGGAGGCGCTCTGGCGTGCCAGCCTGTCACCGCTGCGCGAGGCAGGCACCATCGCCAGGCCAGGCAAGAAGGCCAGGGAGCAAAGCGAACGTCTCGCCTCGGCGATCCGCTCGGTCATTGCGGATGCCATAGCGGCCGGCGGGTCTTCGCTGCGCGACTATGTGCACACCGACGGATCGCTGGGTTATTTCCAGCATTCCTTCGCCGTCTACGACCGCGAGAGTGAGCCTTGCCCAAAGCCCGGCTGCGGCGGCCATGTCGAGCGCATCGTACAGAGCGGACGCTCGACCTTCTATTGCCGGACGTGTCAGAGCTGAGCTAGACCGGGGTCAAGCAAGGAGAAGCAGCCAATGGCCCATGAGACGATCATCACCGAGAGGCGCGGCAAGGTCGGCCTCATCACGCTGAACCGGCCAAAGGCGCTCAACGCCCTCAATTCGCAGGTCATGGCCGAGGTGGTGGCGGCGGCGAAGGATTTCAGCGACGACGCCGGCATCGGCGCGATGGTCATCACCGGCTCCGATAAGGCTTTCGCCGCCGGCGCCGATATCAAGGAGATGCAGGCAATCTCCTATGTGGACGCCTATGTGCAGGACTTCTTCGTCGGTTGGGAAGAACTGACGCGGACCCGAAAGCCTGTCATCGCGGCGGTAGCCGGTTATGCGCTCGGCGGCGGCTGCGAACTCGCCATGATGTGCGATTTCATCATTGCCGCCGATACGGCCAAATTCGGCCAGCCCGAGATCACGCTCGGCGTCATTCCCGGCATGGGCGGGTCGCAACGCCTGACCCGGTTCGTCGGCAAATCGAAGGCGATGGACATGTGCCTGACCGGACGGATGATGGATGCCGC
Source organism: Mesorhizobium sp. BH1-1-4 (assembly GCF_020165665.1). Lineage (NCBI taxonomy): Bacteria > Pseudomonadati > Pseudomonadota > Alphaproteobacteria > Hyphomicrobiales > Phyllobacteriaceae > Mesorhizobium > Mesorhizobium sp. BH1-1-4. The sequence goes on along the minus strand of NZ_JAIUIN010000001.1, from coordinate 352,805 downwards.
CGAAGCCGAACGTTCGGGCCTGGTATCGCGGGTCGTGCCTGCCGGCGAACTGATCGAGGAGGCCGTCAAGGCGGCGACCAGGATCGCCGACTTCTCGCTGCCCTCGGTGATGATGACCAAGGAAGCGGTCAACCGGGCCTATGAGACGACGCTGTCCGAGGGATTGCGCTTCGAACGCCGCCTGTTCCACTCGCTTTTCGCGCTCGAGGACCAGAAAGAAGGGATGGCGGCCTTCGCCGAAAAACGGAAGCCGAATTTCATCAACCGGTAGCGCATTGCGGGCCGGCGCCCGAAACCCGTGGCGTCGGCCAAAAAGAACGCCAGGCGGCGTTGACGCGCCGGAAAAGCTGAACTATAAGCCGCACCAACCGAGGCGGCCCCGTGGCTGCCCGTTTGTTTTTTGCGCCCTGCGGCACGCCGCGTGCGCCGACCAGATCAGAAGAGAGGCATCATGGCCAACACATCCTCGGCCAAAAAGGCAACGCGCAAGATCGCCCGCCGCGCGGCGATCAACAAGAACCGCCGCTCGCGCGTGCGCACCTATGTCCGCCAGGTCGAGGAGGCACTCGCCTCGGGCGACAAGGCCGCCGCGCAGGCAGCATTCAAGGCCGCCGAGCCGGAATTGATGCGCGCCGCGACCAAGGGCGTGATCCACAAGAACACGGCATCCCGCAAGGTGTCGCGCCTCGCCCAGCGCCTCAAGGTGCTGTCGGCCTGACATCGCCTTTCTAGACTTGTCTTCTTTGAAGCCCGGCCGATCGCGCCGGGTTTTTTCGTTTGCCGGCAAGTACTTAAAAAGAATAGCCGCAAGCAGCTGCAAATGCAGATTCCAGACTTCGAAATGCTTTGCCGGCACATGCATGCCCGCGGATGGTCGGCACGCTTGAAAAGCGTCGCCTAAAAGAATCCCGCCCCGCAGAAATAACCAATATTTTTCATATAGTTAGCGATAGTCATCCACAACTTGTCCACAACGTGCCAAGGGGACGGGAGGACAACTGGCTGTCAAGAGAATTATTTCAGAAAATTTCGCGCCGGTCCGGCTTTTTCATATTCGTCGGAAAAGGGTTTGAATCACAATGGCTTTGTCAAAATATGCCGCTGCGGCATGGCGCTCCGACCCGCCCGAGGTAACCAGATTCCTTAAAAATTGGTTAGACGTGGCCTTGCCCTATCCACAGCGATTTCGGTAATGTCGATCTATCGAAAGGGACGGGCCTCTGGCCCTTAACCCAGCCTTACGCGGCCAGCTTAAATTGGCGGGATTTGCGACGTGGATCAAGTCCGCGAACGGGTATGGTTTGCTCTTTTTCGATACGGTAGGGGACTGGCGTAACTAGACATGGCAGGTAGGACGGCGCGCCGGCGCTCTTTCGCCGGACGGTGTTGTATTGCCCTGACATACCCAACGCGGACTGGCTTCCATGGGCCGGCACCGGTTTCCCTTGGATAGTGGGCGGTGTTCATTGCCGGCGGCGGCAACGGGCATCGTGGCGAAGACACGGTCGCTGGAAAAAGGATGCAGGAGGCGCATCCCCAGCGAAAAACAGGTACAGAAAGGCAAGGAACTCGATCATGCAGAGCGGCATCGAAAGGGAGCTTACGGGCGACCTCCCATTTCCTGGAACTTTGATCGGAGCAAACGAGATGGCGGTCTCCAGCGACGCGGAACAGAAATTCGACCGGGTCAAGGCCCAGTTGAAGGCGCGCCTGGGAACCGAAGTCTATTCCAGCTGGTTCGGACGCATGAAGGTCGCGGAAGCGTCCAAGGGCATTGTCCGCATCTCCGTGCCCACCGCGTTCCTGCGCTCGTGGATCAACGGCCATTATCACGATCTGATTTCCGAGCTGTGGAAGCACGAGGATCCCGAGCTTCTCAAGATCGAGATCGTCGTGCGCACGGCGACCCGCCAAGGGCGCGGCCAGGCCGAACCGGAATTGGCGCCGGCGCGCAAGATGACGCGGCAGACGCAGACGGCGCTGGCCGCCGGCACGGTCAGCCCAGGCAGGGTGGAGCGGTCACCCTTGCCGCGTCCGGGCGTGCCGGTCGAGAGCGAGTTCCGCCACAATGTGCTGGGATCGCCGCTTGATCCGCGCTACACGTTCGGCTCCTTCATCGAAGGCCCCTCGAACCGCGTGGCCTTCGCCGCCGCCAAGGCCGTGGCGGAATCGCAGTCGAGCGCGGTGCGCTTCAATCCGCTTTTCCTGCATGCCACCGTCGGGCTCGGCAAGACGCACCTCTTGCAGGCCATCGCGGCGGAATCGCTGAAGCAGAATCCGAAGTCGCGCGTCGTCTATCTCACCGCCGAGTATTTCATGTGGCGCTTCGCCACCGCGATCCGCGACAACAACGCATTGACGCTCAAGGAGCAGCTGCGCGACATCGACCTCCTGATCATCGACGACATGCAGTTCCTGCAGGGTAAGTCGATCCAGCATGAATTCTGCCATCTGATCAACATGCTGCTCGACAGCGCCAAGCAGGTCGTCGTCGCCGCGGACCGGCCGCCATCGGAACTGGAATCGCTCGAACCGCGGGTCCGTTCGCGCCTCAATGGCGGCGTCGCGCTCGAAATGTCGGCGCCCGATTTCGCCATGCGGCTCGGCATGCTCAAACTGCGGCTGGCCACGGCCAGGATCGACGATGCGTCGCTCGACATTTCCGAAGAGATCCTCAACCACGTCGCCCGCACCGTGACCGGCAGCGGACGTGAACTGGAAGGCGCCTTCAACCAGCTCCTGTTCCGCCAGTCGTTCGAGCCGCAGATCACCATCGACCGCATCGACGAGATCCTCGGCCACATCTATCGCACGGGCGAGCCGAAGCGGGTCCGCATCGAGGACATCCAGCGCATCGTCGCGCGCCACTACAACGTCTCGAAGACGGAATTGCTGTCCAATCGGCGCACGCGCACCATCGTCAAGCCGCGGCAGGTCGCCATGTACCTGTCGAAGGTGATGACGCCGCGCTCCCTGCCCGAAATCGGGCGCCGTTTCGGCGGCCGCGACCACACGACGGTGCTGCACGCCGTGCGCAAGATCGAGGACCTTTCCGGCAATGACAACACGCTGGCGCAGGAACTGGAATTGCTGAGAAGGCTGATCAACGACCAAGCCTGACCGGCCAGAAACCGCCCGCTTGCGGGGTTGGCCAGCTTTATCCCCAGAAAGCCCGCGTAACCGGCCCGAACCGGTGGCGCGGGCTTGCGTTCACTGGTTTTTTCCTGTCAGTTTGCGTAGATTCTGAAGCCTGTTCAGAGCTTTCGCGGGGCGCCGGCAGCCGGAGACCCGTTCATTCATTCAAGCGAGCCTGTTTCGTCATGCGTGTTATCCTGGAACGGTCAAATCTCCTGAAGTCGCTCAATCATGTCCACCGCGTGGTCGAACGGCGCAACACCATACCGATCCTGTCCAACGTGCTGCTCAGCGCCGAAGGCGCCAGCCTCGAAATGAAGGCCACCGACCTCGACCTGGAGGTGACGGAAGCGACGCCGGCCAAGGTCGAGCGCGGCGGAGCGACGACGGTTCCAGCGCACCTGCTCTACGACATCGTGCGCAAGCTCTCCGACGGCGCCGAAGTGATGCTGAAGACGGACGAGGACGGCAACGCCATGACGGTGACGTCGGGTCGTTCGAGCTTCCGCTTGCAGTGCCTGCCGCAATCCGACTTCCCCGAGCTTTCGGCCGGATCCTTCTCGCACATCTTCCGCCTCGATTCGGTGGCGCTGAAGGGGCTGATCGAGAAGACGCAATTCGCCATCTCCACCGAGGAGACGCGCTACTATCTCAACGGCATCTACCTGCACACGCATGAAGTCGGCGGCAAGCTGAAGCTGCGTTCGGTGGCGACCGACGGCCACCGCCTGGCACGCGCCGAGATCGACGCGCCGGCTGGCTCCGAGGGCATGCCGGGCATCATCATTCCGCGCAAGACGGTGAGCGAACTGCAGAAGCTGGTCGACGATCCCGATATCGCCGTGACCACCGAACTGTCCGACACCAAGATTCGCTTCACCATCGGCAGCGTCGTCCTGACCTCGAAGCTGATCGACGGCACCTTCCCCGACTATCAGCGGGTCATTCCGACCGGCAACGACAAGAAGCTGATCCTCGACCGCCAGACCTTCGCCGCCGCAGTCGACCGTGTCTCGACCATCTCCTCCGAAAGGGGCCGCGCGGTGAAGCTCTCTATCAGCGAGGGCCAGGTGACGCTCGCGGTCAACAATCCGGATTCCGGCAGCGCCACGGAGGAACTGGCGGCGGATTATTCGGCGGATCCGATCGAGATCGGCTTCAACGCCAAATATCTGCTCGATGTCGCCGCGCAACTGACCGGCACGGAAGCCAAATTCATGCTGGCCGATGCCGGCTCGCCGACGCTGATCCACGACATGGCCGACGAAACCGCGCTTTACGTGCTGATGCCGATGCGGGTATAGCCGGCGGCGTTGGCTCCAATAGGGCCGGCAGCGAACGTCGCGGGTGCGGTGACTTCCACAGGCGGATAGCGGTTGCCGGCACAAACCCATATAAGTAAGCTTACGCTTACCAATTTTCGCAACTACGCGACCCTGGCGATTGATGTCGCGCCGGGCGCCGTGGTGTTTTCCGGCGACAATGGTGCCGGCAAGACCAATCTGCTCGAAGCGATCTCCTTTCTGACGCCGGGGCGCGGCTTGCGCCGCGCGCCTTACGTGGATGTTGCCCGTGAGGGTGGCGATGGCGGTTTTGCCCTGCATGCCCGGCTCGACGGGGCTGACGGCGAGGTCGAGATCGGCACCGGCATTTCCGGCGGCGACACGGCGGAGGGCGGCAGGCGGGTGCGGATAAACGGCGCCGCCGCGCGGGCCGAGGACATGCTGGAGTGGCTGCGGGTCGTGTGGCTGACGCCGGCGATGGATTCGTTGTTCACCGGGCCCGCCGCGGACCGCCGGCGCTTTCTCGACCGGCTGGTGCTGGCGATCGATCCCGGACATGGCCAGCGGGCGCTCGACTATGAGAAGGCGATGCGCGGCCGTAACCGTTTGCTGACGGAAGGCTCCCGTGATGCCGGTTGGTTCGAGGCGATCGAGACACAGATGGCCGAGACCGGCGTGGCGATCGCCGCGGCACGCGCCGAGATGGTGCGGCTGCTCACCGCCATGATCGACAGGCTGCCCGACAGCGGGCCGTTTCCGCAGGCTGATATCGGTCTTTCAGGCGATCTCGAGGCAGAGATCGCCGCCGCGCCGGCGGTCGACGTCGAGGAGCGGTTCCGGCGGGCGCTTGCCGATGGGCGTGACCGTGACCGCGCCGCCGGACGCACCCTGGAAGGTCCGCATCGCTCCGATCTCTTGGTCCGGCACCGGCCCAAGGCGATGCCGGCGGAACTCTGCTCGACCGGCGAACAGAAGGCATTGCTGGTCGGCATCGTGCTGTCGCATGCCCGGCTGACCGGCGAAATGTCCGGCCTGACGCCGATCCTGCTGCTCGACGAGATCGCGGCGCATCTCGATGCCGGCCGGCGCGCGGCATTGTTCTCGATCCTCGAAGACCTGAACTGCCAGGCCTTCATGACGGGGACCGATGCGGCGCTGTTTTCCAGCCTGGAGGGCCGCGCCCAGTTCCTGACGGTCGACCACGGCACGGTTGGGCCAACCGAAGACCCCTGACAAGGTTTTTCGACCGCTATATGGTCCTGATATGACCACAGCGCTCACCGCCGACGAGATCGAACGCTATGCCCGCCATATCGTGCTGCCCGAGGTCGGCGGCGCGGGTCAGCAGAAGCTCAAGCAGGCCCGGGTCCTGGTGATCGGCGCCGGCGGGCTGGGGGCGCCGGTACTTGAATATCTCGCCGCCGCCGGCGTCGGTACGCTCGGCGTCATCGACGACGACACGGTTTCGCTGTCCAATCTGCAGCGTCAGGTCATCCATGGCACCGATACGATCGGCATGCTGAAGACCCAGAGCGCCAAGGCGGCGATCGCCCGCATCAATCCCAACATATCAGTCGAAACGCACACATCCCGGCTGACCGTGGAGAACGCCCCAGCCCTCGTCGCCAAGTACGATATCGTCGTCGACGGGTCCGACAATTTCGAGACGCGTTATGTGGTGGCCGACGCATGCGCCAGCCAAGGAAAGCCGCTGGTGCATGCGGCCGTCGGACGTTTCGATGGCTCGGTGACCGTGCTGAAACCTTTCGAAAACGGCGGCGACGGCAAGCCAAATCCGAGCTATCGGGATCTGTTTCCCGAAGCCCCGCCGCCGGGCCTGGTGCCGTCCTGCGCCGAGGCCGGCGTGCTCGGCGCGCTGACCGGGGTCGTCGGCACGCTGCAGGCGATGGAGGCGATCAAGCTGATCACCGGCATAGGCGAGCCGCTGGTCGGCCGGCTGCTGCTTTACGATGCGCTGGCCGCCCGCTTCGAGACGATCCGCTACAAGAGACGCTGATCTTGGAACAATCCGAAGTTTTGATCACGCGGATCCCCGCCGATTTCGACCGCTGGGGTGAGGTGCTTGCCCTGATCCTGCAGGCCTTCGCCTTCATGGACGGCATCATCGACCCGCCATCCTCGGCTCACCTGCTCACAGTCGATGCGCTGCGCGCCAAGGCCCTGCGGGAGACCGGCCTCCTGGCACTCGACGGCGACAGGATCGTCGGCTGCGTTTTTGCTTGCGAAAAGGCTGACGGTTTTTATGTCGGCAAGCTCGCTGTCGCCCCGAACCGCCAAGGGCAAGGGATTGGTCGGCGGCTGATGCAGGCGGTCGAAGATCTGGCCCGCGACCGCGGCAAGGCCGCCATCGAGCTCGAGACAAGGATCGAGCTCGCCGCCAATCATGCCGCCTTTGCCCGGCTCGGCTTTCATGAGACAGAACGGACGGCGCATGAGGGCTATGACAGGCCGACGTCCATCACCATGCGCAAAACGATCTCGTAAGCTTCGCGTTACACTTGAACGGCGAGCCTGCGCCTGGACGGTTGTCAGGTTCTGAGCGGCAGCACGCGGTCCGGCGGGCGATGGCCGTCGACGAAGGCGCGGATGTTGATGATGACCTTCTCGCCCATGTCGATACGGCCCTCGAGCGTGGCCGAACCCATATGCGGCAGGAGCACGACCTTGTTCCTGGCGGCGAGCTTCAAGAGCTTGGCGTTCAGGGCCGGCTCATGCTCGTAAACGTCGAGGCCGGCACCGGCGATCTTGCCGTCCTGGATCAGCTTGACCAGCGCTTCCTCGTCGATGATGTCGCCGCGGGCGGTGTTGACGATATAGGCGGTGGGCTGCAGCAGCGCCAGCCGCCGCGCCGACAGAAGATGGAAGGTGGCGGGTGTCGACGGACAATTGACCGAGATGATGTCCATGCGGGCCAGCATCTGGTCGAGACTCTCCCAATAGGTCGCCTCCAGCCCATCCTCGACCGCCGGCAGCACGCGGTGCCGGTTGTGGTAGTGGATCGACAGGCCGAAGGCCTTGGCCCGCCTGGCAACGGCGGTGCCGATGCGGCCCATGCCGACAATGCCGAGCCGTTTGCCCCAGATGCGCCGGCCAAGCATCCAGGTCGGCGACCAGCCGGCCCATTTCTTGTCGCCCGTCAGCACGTTGGCGCCTTCCGCCAGCCGGCGCGGCACAGCCAGCATCAGCGCCATGGTCATGTCGGCGGTATCTTCGGTGAGCACGTTGGGCGTGTTGGTGACGGTGATGCCTCTCTTGGCCGCCGCCGCCACGTCGATCTTGTCGACGCCGTTGCCGAAATTGGCGATCAGCCTGAGGTTGTCGCCGGCCTGGGCGATCAATGCGGCATCGATCTGGTCGGTCACGGTGGGCACCAGCACGTCGGCTTCCTTGACCGCGGCGACCAGTTCGGGCTGCGTCATCGGCCGGTCCTCGACATTCAGCCTTGCGTCGAACAGTTCGCGCATGCGGGTCTCGACCGGGTCGGGCAGCTTTCGCGTGATGACCACGAGAGGCTTCTTTTTGCCTGCCATTGTTTCCCTCGTTGAGACCTCTTTAACCAAGACCGGCGAAACTGGAAGCCGGTCGCGGTAGCCGATTTATCCATGTAACAAGCGGTGCCGCCGAAGACAAAGAAAAAGGGGTGCCGCAGCCATCGGGCCGGCGCCGAAAGGAACGAAAGTGTCTGGTTTCGCGTCGCTTCGCCTGGCCATCAGCGCAGCATTTCTCGGCGCTCTCCTCTATTCTCCGCTTGCCGGCGCGCAGAGCGCGGCGGCCCCTGCCCAGAGCGCGATCACGCTCGGACCGAGCGGCCTGCCGCTGCCGCGATTCGTCAGCCTGAAATCCGGCCGCGTCAACTCGCGCGTCGGCCCCGGCGCCAACTATTCCGTCGATTGGATGTATATGAAGGCCGGCCTGCCGATGGAAGTCATCCAGGAGTTCGATACGTGGCGGCGCGTGCGCGATGCCGACGGTTCGGAAGGATGGATCAACCAATCGCTGCTTTCGGGCCGGCGCACCGCGATCATCGCGCCCTGGCAGCGCGGCAAGGGGGGCCAGATCAATCTTCTGAAGAGCGCCGACAAGGATGCCAGGGTGGTGGCGATCGTCGAACCCGGCGTGATGGGAACGATCAAGTCCTGCGACGGCCAATGGTGTGAAATGACGCTCGACGGCCACACTGGCTGGCTCGCCCAGTCTGTCGTCTGGGGCGCTTATCCCGGCGAGCGGGTCAAGGACTGAGCGTCTCCCGCTTGCGGCCGATCCGGCCAAGATGAGTGTCCTGAAAACCTGTTGACAGTTTCAAGCCGTAGCCCAGTGCACGGTCGATCGCGATATGGGCGATCCAGATCAGCGCGACGGCGCTGCAAGCCGCACTGCCGGCGAGATGCCCTCCAAGCAACAGCAGCAGCGGTGCGACCAGAATGTGCAAGGCGTTGTAGGCAAAGGCGCCGATGCGAGGTCCACCGAGATAACCCAGCATCGACAGGTCCGGCGCCAGGATGAGCACCGCGAAGAGCCACCAGGAAACGCCCGTCGCGCCATAGAAAACGATTGCGGCAACCGCCAGGATGGCCCATTCGAACCGGACTATCAGGCTGAGGGATTTCATCGCAAGCCGATTACCCTGGCTTGGCCGGTGACCACGGTCTCGCCAATCGTGCCGGCCTCGCCGGTCATTCCGGACGCTTGGGACGCAGCCTCACCACGATATCGACATTGGCGATTTCCATGCCTTCGGGCGGATCCGGCAGGTTGGTGACCGTGACCGGTCCGTTGGCGATGTCGAAGATCCGGTTTTCGCCTTCGATGTAGAAATGGTGGTGGTCGGAGGTGTTGGTGTCGAAATAGGTCTTGGCCCCCTCGACGGCGAGGATGCGCAGCAGCCCGGCCTGGGTAAACTGGTGAAGCGCGTTGTATACGGTGGCCAGCGACACCGGGACGCCGGCGGCCAGCGCCTCCTCGTGCAGTTCCTCGGCCGACAAATGGCGGTCGCCCTTGGCGAAAAGCAGGTCGGCCAGCGCAATGCGCTGACGCGTCGGCCTCAGGCCGGCTTCACGTACCCGCTTGTCCACAGCGACATTTTCCTTCCGGCAGCCCCGGTCCATCTGGTCTTCCAAGCTCACAGTCCCGCTTCAAGACACGCCCAGAGTGGCAAAAAAATGAATGTCTGCCGAAACCGGACCCCCGTTGACATATATTCTGTCGCCCGAATGCGATCAATAGCGCGCATTGACCCGGGCAGACTGGCGGGTTAAGCGCAAACGCCGGTTTCCGGCCTGAAACAGATTGTGTTAGGACACCAACGACAAGGGCGCGCTACCGCCCGGACGATATGGGGAGAAATTGATGGCGGGTTCGAAATCCAGCTACGACTACGAAGAATTGCTGGCCTGCGCCCGCGGCGAGTTGTTCGGAGCGGGCAATGCCCAGTTGCCCTACCCGCCGATGCTGATGTTCGACCGTATCACCGAGGTCAGCGAGACCGGCGGCGCCTTCGACAAGGGTTTCATTCGCGCGGAATTCGATATCAAGCCCGACCTGTGGTTCTTTGCCTGCCATTTCATCGGCAATCCGATCATGCCTGGGTGCCTCGGCCTGGACGCCCTGTGGCAATTGACCGGCTTCTATCTCGGCTGGCTAGGCGAACCCGGCAAGGGAATGGCGCTGTCGACCGGAGAGGTCAAGTTCAAGGGCATGGTCACGCCATCGGTCAAGAAGGTCGAGTATGGCGTGGATTTCAAGCGTGTGATGCGCGGCCGGCTGGTGCTCGGCATCGCCGATGGCTGGATGAAGGCGGATGGCGAGCCCATATACGCGGCGACGGACCTGAAGGTCGGTCTGTCAAAGCAGTCGGCGGTCGCTTGACCGCAGCCCTGGCCCGCCCACTGGCCAGCATCCCTGGAAGGAGTTGCGAATGAGACGTGTCGTAGTCACAGGCCTCGGCATCGTGTCGTCGATCGGCAACAATGCCAACGAGGTGCAGACCTCGCTGCATGACGCCAGATCCGGCATCAGCTTTTCCGATTCCTTCGCCGAGCATGGCTTCCGCTGCCAGGTCTGGGGCGCGCCGACGCTTGACCCTACCGCCATGATCGACCGCCGCGCGATGCGCTTCCTGAGCCAGGGCGCGGCGTGGAACCACGTCGCCATGGACCAGGCGATCGCGGATGCGGGCCTCGGCGAGAGCGATATCACCAACGAGCGCACCGGCATCGTCATGGGTTCGGGCGGCCCCTCCACCCGCACCATCGTCGAGGCGGCCGAAACCACGCTCAAGAACGGCAGCCCCAAGCGCATCGGTCCCTTCGCGGTGCCGAAAGCGATGTCGTCGACGGCCTCGGCAACCTTGGCGACATGGTTCAAGATCCATGGCGTCAACTATTCGATTTCGTCGGCCTGCTCGACCTCGGCGCATTGCATCGGCAATGGTTACGAGCTGATCCAGTGGGGCAAGCAGGACATGGTGTTTGCCGGCGGCCACGAGGATCTCGACTGGACGATGTCGGACCTGTTCGACGCCATGGGCGCCATGTCGTCGAAATTCAACGACAAGGCATCGACGGCTTCGCGCGCCTATGACGCCAATCGCGACGGCTTCGTCATTGCCGGCGGCGCCGGCGTGCTGGTGCTGGAAGAGCTGGAGCATGCCAAGGCGCGCGGCGCCAAGATCTATGCCGAGATCGTCGGCTATGGCGCGACCTCCGATGGCTACGACATGGTGGCGCCCTCGGGCGAAGGCGCGGTCCGCTGCATGCGCCAGGCGCTGGCAACGGTTTCCACGCCGGTCGACTACATCAATACCCACGGCACCTCGACGCCGGTCGGGGATTCCAAGGAGATGGGCGCGATCCGTGAAGTGTTCGGCGAGAAGATGCCGTTCATCACGTCGACGAAATCGCTGACCGGCCATTCGCTGGGCGCGGCGGGCGTGCAGGAATCCATCTATTCGATCCTGATGATGCAAGGCGGCTTCATCGGCGAAAGCGCCCATATCGAGACGCTCGACCCTGAATTCGAGGGCATGCCGATCGTGCGCAAGCGCATCGACAACGCCAGGATCGACACGGTTCTGTCAAATTCCTTCGGTTTCGGCGGCACCAACGCAACGCTCGTTTTCCAGCGCTATTCCGCATAAGGCCAAGTTTTATATAAGGATCGCCGGCCATGGACGGATTGATGAAGGGCAAGCGCGGACTTGTCATGGGTGTCGCCAATGATCATTCGATCGCCTGGGGCATCGCGCAGAAATTGTCCGAACATGGGGCGGAGCTCGCCTTCACCTATCAGGGCGAGGCTTTCGGCCGCCGGGTGAAGCCGCTCGCCGACAAGCTCGGCGCTTCACTAGTCGTCCCCTGTGACGTCGAGGACAGCGCTTCGGTCGCCGCCACGTTCGAGACGCTTGGCAAGGAATGGGGCGGACTGGACTTCGTCGTCCATGCCATCGGTTTTTCCGACAAGAACGAGTTGAAAGGCCTCTACGCCGACACCAGCCGCGACAATTTCATCCGCACCATGGTGATCTCCTGCTATTCCTTCACCGAGGTGGCGCGCAATGCCGCGCCGCTGATGACTGGCGGCGGCTCGATGATCACGCTGACTTATGCCGGCTCGGTCCGCGTCATGCCGAACTACAATGTCATGGGCGTCGCCAAGGCCGGTCTTGAGGCCAGCGTGCGCTACCTCGCCAACGACTACGGCCCGCGCGGCATCCGCGTCAACGGCATCTCGGCGGGGCCGGTACGCACACTCGCTGGCGCCGGCATTTCGGACGCCCGCCACATGTTCTCCTACCAGCAGCGCAACTCACCGCTGCGCCGCACGGTGACGATCGACGAGGTCGGCGGCTCCGCGCTCTATCTCCTGTCCGACCTTGCGTCCGGTGTCACCGGCGAAATCCACTATGTCGATTCCGGCTATCACATCGTCTCGATGCCGACGCTCGATGAGTTGAAGCAGACGGATGGCGGGCACGACTGAAGAGCGGTCCCGCCAAGTGGTCCTTTCCCAGTAAAGAAAATAATCCTCTCCAGTAAAATTGGATTCATTCGCGGAAACTCATTTTAAGAAGATTTCCGCTATAGAGTTGCCAATCTGGGGACCTTTTCATGCCTGCCGTCAGCAACCCGAAGCGAACGCCGGTGTTCCGACTGCTCACGATAGCAAGTTCGGGCATTGGCAGTTTCGTCCTCGGCATCTGGGGCCTGAAGCACGGTCTCGGCGACGGGTTTGCCGGCGTATCGGCCGATATGATGGTCGCGATCATGGCCGCGCTTTGCGCGCTGGCGGCATCGGTGGCGGCAATGTCCTTCTTCGCCGGCATCGATGAATCGGTGGATTTCGTCTTCAACGAAACCCATTTCGACAAGCTGACCGGACTGCTGGCGCGCCCGGCCATGGTCGGCAAGATCGCCGAGGCGGCATGCACGACAAGCCGGACCGGGGAACCGGTGTTCCTGATCGACATCGACATCGACCGGTTCAAGCAGATCAACGACGCGATCGGCTACACCCAGGGCGATGAACTGATCCGCGCCTTCACCAAGCGGCTGCACGGCTGCGTGCCGTCGCGCGCCCTGATCGGCCGCATCGGGGCCGGCGAGTTCGCGGTACTGCTCCCGGACCATCTGGTCGAAGGAACCCTGGAAAGCATGGTCGAGAGGCTCATCGACGAGATGATGGAGCCGTATGAACTCAGCAGCCATCAGCAATCGGTGAGCCTGTCGGTCGGCATCGTGGCGATGCCCAAGGACGGTGTCGATCCGGTCCTCATCCTGCGGCGCTCCAACCTGGCGCTGCAGAATGCGCGTGCCAGCGGGGTTGGCAACTGGTCGGTGTTCGACAGCGAGATGGGACGGGTGGCCGACCATCGCCAATGGGTCGAATCCGAGCTGCACGCGGCCTTCGAGCGCGGTGATTTCGATTTGCACTATCAGCCGCAGCTCGACCTTCCGACCGGCCGCATCGTCGGCTACGAAGCGTTGATCCGCTGGAAGCATCCCGAACGCGGCATGATCCCGCCGATGGAGTTCATCCAGATCGCCGAGGAAACCGGCATGATCAACCCGATCGGCGAATGGGTGCTGCGCAAGGCCTGCAGCGATGCCCGCCATCTGCCGGACGACTGTTTCGTCGCCGTCAACATCTCGCCGGTCCAGTTCATGACCAAGGACTTCGTCGGCCTTGTGCGCGACACGATGCGGACCACCGGCATCAAGCCGTCACGGCTGGAACTGGAAGTCACCGAGACAGCGATGATGCAGGACCGCGACCGCGCGGCCGCCATCCTGAAAGAGCTTGCCGAGATGGGCATCTCGGTCGCCGTCGACGATTTCGGCACCGGCTATTCCAACCTCAGCTATCTGATCGACTTCTCGTTCGGCAAGCTGAAGATCGACCGTTCCTTCGTCAGCCGCATCGATACCGACGCCAGCTCCGGCGCGGTCGTGTCGACCATTGTCGGGCTTTCGCGGGCGCTCGGCGTCAGCATCATCGCCGAAGGCGTCGAGACCGAAAGCCAGGCGACGCTGCTGCGGGCCGCCGGCTGCGAGGTGGTGCAGGGCTATCTGTTCGGCCGACCGGCGCCGCTCAAGATCAGGGTTGGCGCCGAGCATGCCGCCGATGACACCAGGCGTGTCGCCAATCTGCATTGATCACCCGAGCACCGGGACTACCGGCGCGCGACAAACACCTTGAACATGCCGTCGCGGGCAAGCTCCGCATGACTGGCAAAAGCGGCCGACAGCACCGGCTCGTAAGGAAGTTGCCGGTTGGCAACCATGAACAGCCTGCCACCGGGCTTCAACGCCTTGGCCGCCGCGCGGATCATGCCGGCGCCGATCTCAGGCTCCGCCGCACGGCTGCGATGGAAGGGCGGGTTCATGGCGATGACGTCGTAACGGCGCTCGACAGGCTCGGCGAGCAGGTCGGTCCAGAAGAAGCCTTGCGCCACGGTGTCGCCGAGATTGCCCCTGGCCGCCTCCAGCGCGTCGAAATCGGCCTCGTAGAGATCGAGGCCCGTCAGGCCTGGGGAACGGTCGGCCATCTGCGCCGCCACATAGCCCCAGCCGGCGCAGAAATCGGCTGCGCTGCCACGCAGATCACCGGGCAGGTTGTCGACCAGCAGTTTCGAACCCGCATCGACGCGATCGAAGGAGAACATGCCGGGTGCGGTGTGGAAACGGTCCCCGACCAGCAAGGCGGGATTGGCGGCCCGAAGCGCGGCGGCGGCCTGCATATCAGCCGGGCGGCGCAGCCAGAAGGCAATGCCGTGATATTTCGGCAGGTGGCCATCAAGCAGTGCAAGATCGCCGACACGCTTGCGCAGGCTGGCGAGGCCATCCTCCTTGCCACCGGCAATGACGATCAATCCGCCCTCTGCCACGCGCTCCATAGCCTCGGCGATGCGCAGTTCGTTCTGGCCGCGATGGCGGCCGGCGAGCACCAACGCGGCGTCAAAACCGTCACCAGCCGATTGCGGCGTGACCATGAAGCCCGCCGCCTGCAACGCACGGAAATACGGTCGGAAGCCCTGGACGAGATTGAGCGTAGCCTCGAAAGCCGGCGGCAAGCGCAGGCCGGGTTCGGCGCCGAGAAAGAGAACGCGCTCGCCCCTCCTCGGCAAGGAAAGAGCCTCGGCCTCGAACGGGTGAAAAAGCGTCTTCAGCGCTTCAGCGGACATAGCCGTGCTCCATAAACAAAAACGGGCGCGACCTAAGCCGCGCCCGCCTCATTATTCCGTCAGACCGATCAGGCGGCGTTTTCTTCGCCTTCGGCCTTCCTGTCGCGGGCGAGTTCCTTGCCGGTGGCCTGGTCGACGACCTTCATCGACAGGCGGACCTTGCCGCGCTCGTCGAAGCCCATCAGCTTGACCCAGACCTTGTCGCCTTCCTTGACGACGTCCGAGGTCTTGGCGACCCGGTCGTTGGCAAGCTGCGAGATGTGGACGAGACCGTCACGCGGACCGAAGAAGTTGACGAAAGCGCCGAAGTCGGCGGTCTTGACGACCGTGCCTTCGTAGATCTCGCCGACTTCCGGCTCGGCGACGATGGTGTGGATCCACTTCTTGGCCGCCTCGATCTCCTTGGCGTTCGATGAAGCGATCTTGACCGTGCCGTCGTCCTCGATGTTGATCTTGGCGCCGGTCTTCTCGACGATCTCGCGGATGACCTTGCCGCCCGAACCAATCACATCGCGGATCTTGTCGGTCGGGATGTGCATGACTTCGATGCGCGGTGCGAACTCACCGAGTTCGGGGCGAGCGCCGGTCAGGGCATGCGCCATCTCGCTGAGGATATGCAGGCGACCGTCCTTGGCCTGGCCAAGCGCGATCTTCATGATCTCTTCGGTGATGCCATCGATCTTGATGTCCATCTGCAGCGAGGTGATGCCGCCTTCGGTGCCGGCAACCTTGAAGTCCATGTCGCCGAGATGATCTTCGTCACCAAGGATGTCGGAGAGCACGGCGAAGCGCTCGCCTTCCTTGATCAGGCCCATGGCGATGCCGGCAACCGGCTTGGCCAGCGGCACGCCGGCATCCATCAGCGCCAGCGAGGTACCGCAGACGGTGGCCATCGAAGACGAGCCGTTGGACTCGGTGATCTCCGAGACGACGCGCAGCGTGTAGGGGAACTGGTCAGCGGAGGGCAGCATCGGACGGATGGCGCGCCAGGCGAGCTTACCATGGCCGATTTCGCGGCGGCCCGGCGAACCCATGCGGCCGGTCTCACCGACGGAGTAGGGAGGGAAGTTGTAGTGAAGGAGGAACTTCTCCTTGTACATGCCGGTCAGGGAATCGACATACTGCTCGTCCTCGCCGGTGCCGAGCGTGGCAACGACCAGCGCCTGGGTCTCGCCGCGGGTGAACAGCGCCGAACCGTGGGTGCGCGGCAGGACGCCGACTTCGGAGACGATCTTGCGAACCGTCTTCAGGTCGCGGCCATCGATGCGCGCGCCGGTGTCGAGGATGTTCCAGCGCACGACCTTGGCCTGGAGCTCCTTGAACACGGAGCCGATCTGCTCGGAGGTGTACTTTGCGTCCTCGCCCTCGGCCGGGGCAAACGCGGCCTTGACCTTCGCCTTGACGGCGTCGACGGCGGCGTAGCGCTTCTGCTTGTCGACGTTCTTGTAGGCATTGCTCAGTTCGTCGCCGACGATCTTCAGCATCTCGGCTTCAAGCGCGGAATAGTCCGGCGCGGTGAAGTCGCGCGGCTCCTTGGCTGCAACTTCGGCCAGCTTGATGATGGCGTCGATGACCGGCTGGAAACCCTTGTGGCCGAACATGACGGCGCCGAGCATCAGCTCTTCGCCAAGTTCCTTGGCTTCCGACTCGACCATCAGCACGGCGTCGGCGGTGCCCGCGACAACGAGGTCGAGCTTGGATTCCTGCATCTCGTCGACATGCGGGTTCAGCACGTATTCGCCGTTGATGTACCCGACGCGCGCGCCGCCGACCGGGCCCATGAAGGGAACGCCGGAGAGCGTCAGGGCCGCCGAGGTGGCGACGATCGACAGGATGTCCGGATCATTTTCGAGATCGTGCTGGACGACGGTGACGACGATCTGCGTGTCGTTCTTGTAGCCGGCCGCGAAGAGCGGGCGGATCGGGCGGTCGATGAGGCGCGAAACCAGCGTTTCCTTCTCGCTCGGACGGCCTTCACGCTTGAAATAGCCGCCCGGGATCTTGCCGGCGGCATAGGTCTTTTCCTGGTAGTTGACGGTCAGCGGAAAGAAGTCGAGGCCGGGCTTCGGCTCCTTCATCGAAACGACGGTGGCGAGGACCTTGGTCTCGCCGTAGGTCGCGAGCACGGCGCCGTCAGCCTGACGCGCGATCTTGCCGGTTTCCAGGATGAGCGGACGGCCGCCCCATTCGATTTCCACTTTGTGGTGATTGAACATGTCTTGTCCTTAATAAGCGGCAAGGGCCGCGCCGTTTCACGGTGCGCGGATGCCCTTTGCCTGGCTTCCTTTCTCGGGCAGCCACGGGCAAGACAACGGGAAGCTCGGGTGATTTGGGCGCGACAAGCGCGTGCGAGCGTCCTGCAATCCTGCCCCATGACCGTCCATGGGCGGTTTCGAGTGGCCCTTTGCGCGCTCGAAACCGGGTCTAGCCAGCCTATGCGACTGACAGAATGCGCGACCGGCGGACTTTCCGAAGAAAGCCCGCCGGTCAATTCGTCAACGGCGCAGACCGAGCTTCTCGATCAGAGTCTGATAGCGCGAGTCGTCCTTGCGCTTGAGATAATCAAGCAGGCTGCGGCGCTGGGACACGAGAGCGAGCAGACCACGGCGGGAATGGTTATCCTTCTTGTGGTCCTTGAAATGGTCGGTCAGGTTCTTGATGCGCTCGGAAAGGATGGCCACCTGGACTTCCGGAGACCCGGTATCGCCCTTGGCGGTTGCGAATTCGGTCATCAATTCCTGTTTGCGCTCGGCAGTAATCGACATCGTGTTTTTCCTTATCTGTTTGAGGAAACGGGTCGCCCACAGCCGGGATGTCGTCCAGCAGGGGCCGTGCATGCAAAGCATCAAGGCGCTATGCTGCGGCGCATATAGTGCAATTCCGCGAAAAACACCAGCCCAATTCACAAGCCGGCTTTTGAGGCTCAAATGGCAGGTTTAACCCCCGTCAAAGCCATTTCTTCCATTTGAAGAATGCAATCAGCCCAACAGCGATCGCAGCCATGAACAGCAGAGACAATGGATAGCCGTAGTACGCCTTCAGCTCCGGCATATTCCACGGCGAGCTGGCGGGGTCGAAGTTCATACCCCAGATGCCGACCAGGAAGGTGAGCGGCATGAAGATGACCGAGACGATGGTGAGATAGGAGATGACGTCGTTGGTGCGGGCCTGGCTCAGCGACAGATGCATTTCGATCAGGCCGGTCAGCATGTCGCGCTGGGTCTCGACAAGCTCGATCAGCCTGAGCGAATGGTCGAGCGTGTCGTTGAGAAAGACCTTGGTCTCGGCCGTGACATAGGCCACGTCGTTGCGGATCAGCGTTGCAAGTGCATCGCGCATCGGCCACAGCACGCCTTTCAGGACATTGGCGTCGCGCCGCAGTTCGTGCAGCTGCCGCATCTGGTGCTTGTGTGTGGAATGCAGCATCTGGTCCTCGATACTGTCGACCAGGTCGCCGGCAGCCTCGATCGGCGGAAAATAGCTGTCGACGATGGCGTCGATCAGCGCATAGGCGAGATAGTCGGCGCCGCGTGTGCGCAAGCGGTTGGGCGCCGAACTCTCGATGCGCTTGCGCACGGGATCGAACGGATCGCCCTCGCGCTCCTGGAAGGTGACGACGAAGTTCTCGCCGAGGAAGAGAGCGATCTGCTCGTAGCGATGCGAGGTGACGTCGTCGATCATGCGCATGACGACAAAGGCATGATCCTCGAAGAAGTCGACCTTCGGCCGCTGGCCGGTGTTGACCACGTCCTCGAGCGCCAGCGGATGCAGGCTGAAGATGCGGCCGATTTCCTCGATCAGTTGGATGTTGGCGAGGCCGGTGCAGTCGAGCCAGATGACGGGCCATTTCCGGCAATTGGCCTCGACATCGTCGATGCTGGCATTCTCGATCGTCTTGAATTTCTGCGACGAGACCAACGTCAGCCGCAATTCGGAGCGCCGCGCCGCCGGATCGGCGATCAGCGTGCCGGGCGAGGCGCCGACAGGCGGCCGCCTGGTCTTCACCGGCGCGCTTTTTTTCACCGTTTCGGCCTTTGCCATGCCACCACTCGTCGAAACCTGGTTGTTGCCGTAAACATGTATAGTCGAATGCCTATGATTGACCTGGCATGGACGATGGATCTCGGGCACCGTGACGTACGGCATGAACGATGATTTCTTCGCCGGCCACTTCGTAGAAAATCAGATAGGGGTAAGGGATGGTTGCGAGACGGCGGATGGCCGGATCGTCCGTTCGTTTGCCAAGGAACGGTTGACCCTCGATCCGCTCCAACAAAAGCTTGATGCGTTGCCGGACACGATGGGCGCCTCGCGGGGAGTGAATATTGATGTAGTCAACGAGGTTGTTCAGATCGGCGAGGGCCGGACTGGTGAAGCGAACCTTCACAGATCGTACTTGGCCCACATAGCACGCACTTCATCATCAGTCGCAAATTCGCCGCGTGCGGCAGCCGATCGCGATATCGCAATAGCCGCACGTTCATCAGGCGTCAGAAGCACCGGCTCCGCCTCCTCGGCAGCAAGCATGAGCATGGCGCGAGCTATCTCATCTTGCATGGCCGGGGAAAGGTCCCGGGCCACGGCTACGGCTTTTTCCAGGAGGTCTGTCATGATCGGATTATGCACATAATGTACACGCAAGAAAAGCAGAACGAGCTTTCGTGAACCGCCCTTCACTATCCGCCGTTATGCAAACTCTGTTCCTGTGCCGCGATGGTGGCCGGACCGATTACCCGGCAAAGACCCGCTTGGGCTTGAACATGCCTTGCTCAATGGCGCCGATGGCGACCAGCTTGCCGCGTGACGTGGCGCAGGCCTCTTCGGCCTCCACCGGTGCGTCGCGACCACGAATGATGACCGGATTGCCGAGGCGGATCTTGGTCGCGGCATCGTCGCTGATGGCGATCTGCGGCAGGCAGTCGAGAGCAGCCGAGGTGTCGACAAGAAGCGCGTCGATGGCGTCGAAGTCTATCGGCTTGGCCACCGCGTCAGCCGGCTCGGCTTCGTCGGCCGCTTGCGCATCATCCTCATCGACCGTGGCGCCAAAGCGGGCGGCCTCGAGTTCGGCGATGGTGACGAAGTCCTCCGGCGTGAACGGCTCCACCTCGACCCGGCGCAGTTCGCTGATATGGCCGAAGCAGCCAAGGTCGCGGCCCATGTCGCGGGCCAGCGAACGCACATAGGTGCCCTTGCCGCATTCGACCTCGAAAATCGTCCGGTCCGGTCTGTGCTCGACAATATCGAGCCGGCCGATCTCGATCTCGCGCGCGGGTATGTCGACCGTCTCGCCTTCGCGGGCGAGATCGTAGGCGCGCTCGCCCGCAATCTTGATGGCCGAGAATTGCGGCGGCGTCTGCATGATGACGCCGGTGTATTTCCCCAGCAGCGCCCGGACATCGGTTTCCGATGGGCGCTGATCGGCCTCTTTCGTCACCGGGCCTTCGAGGTCATCGGTCGAACGCTCCTGTCCCCAGGCAACGGTGAAACGGTAGATCTTGGCGCCGTCCTGCACGTAGGGCACGGTCTTGGTGGCTTCGCCCAGCGCGATCGGCAGCATGCCGGAGGCGAGCGGGTCGAGCGTGCCGGCATGGCCTGCCTTTTCGGCCTGGAACAGCCATTTGATCTTGGAGACGGCTTCGGTCGAACCCATGCCGACCGGCTTGTCCAGCACCACCCAACCTGAGATCGGCCGGCCCTTCTTCTTGCCGCGACGCGCCATTATTCTTCTTCCTTGTTGCCGTCGCTATCCAGGTCGCGCGCCACTTCGGGCGACTTCAGCAGGTCGTTGATCCTGGCGAAATTGTCGAAGGAGGTATCCAGCCGGAAGCGGAATTCCGGCATGTACTTCATCTGCCTGAGCGCGCCGGAGACGCGACCGCGCACGAACTTGGCATGCTTGTTCAGTGCCTCGATCACCGCGTCGGCATCCTTGGCGCCGAGCGGAGAAACAAAGGCCGTGGCGATCTTGAGATCGGGCGACATGCGCACTTCCGAGACCGAAACGACCGCATTTTCAATCAGCGGGTCGATGATCTCGCCGCGCTGCAAGGTTTCAGAGAGCGCGTGGCGCACCTGTTCGCCGACGCGCAGCATGCGCTGGGATGGGCTTGATGTCGTGGAACGGGGCATTTTTTTCAATCCTGAAAGCGTGGGGCGCGGGATGGGACCGTGCCGCATGTCTCAAACGGTCATTCTCAATAGCGCCGAGGCGGCGGTCTTTCGACCACCGCCCGATATCGACAAACCACTCGAACTCAGAGTGTGCGGGTCACCATCTCGACGCGGAAGCACTCGATGACGTCGCCGACGCGCATGTCCTCGTAGTTCTGGAAGGCCATGCCGCATTCCTGGCCGCCCGGGACTTCCGAAACTTCGTCCTTGAAGCGCTTCAGGGTCTTCAGCGTGCCTTCGTGGATGACGACGTTGTCGCGGATCAGGCGCACGCCCGCGCCACGCTCGACCTTGCCTTCGGTGACACGGCAGCCGGCGATCTTGCCGACCTTGGTGATGTCGAAGATCTCGAGGATCTCGGCATTGCCGATGAAGGTCTCGCGGCGTTCCGGCGAGAGCAGGCCCGACAGAGCCGCCTTCACGTCATCCACGAGGTTGTAGATGATCGAGTAGTAGCGGATCTCGATGCCGGCGGCCGCGGCCGCGGCACGCGCCTGCACATTGGCGCGCACGTTGAAGCCGATGATCGCCGCACCCGACGTTTCCGCCAGCGACACGTCGCTTTCGGTGATGGCGCCGGCGCCGGAATGGACGATGCGCGCACGCACCTCGTCGGTGCCAAGCTTGTCGAGCGCGGCGTTGATCGCCTCGATCGAACCCTGCACGTCGCCCTTGATGACCAGCGGGAATTCCTTCAGCCCGCTCGTCTGCAACTGCGACATCATCTGTTCGAGCGAGCCGCGCTGGCCGGCATGCCTGGCCACCGCCTTCTCACGCGCCAGACGCTGGCGATACTCGGTGATCTCGCGGGCGCGGGCCTCGTTGTTGACCACGGCGAAGCGGTCGCCGGCCTGCGGTGTTCCCTGCAAGCCGAGCACCTCGACCGGCATTGCCGGCGGCGCTTCCTTGATCTGCTCGCCGCGATCGTTGACCAGCGCGCGCACACGGCCCCATTCGTTGCCGGCGACGAGGATGTCGCCCGGCATCAAGGTGCCGGTCTGCACCAGCACGGTGGCGACGGGACCACGGCCCTTGTCGAGCTGCGCTTCGATGACAACGCCCTCGGCGGTGCGGTCGGGGTTGGCCTTGAGGTCGAGGATTTCGGCCTGCAGCAGGATCGCCTCGAGCAATTTGTCGAGATTGGTGCCCTTGGTCGCCGACACTTCGACGTCCAGCACTTCACCGCCCATCGATTCGACGAAGACCTCGTGGCGCAAGAGTTCCGAGCGCACTTTCTGCGGATCGGCGTCATGCTTGTCGATCTTGTTGATCGCCACGATGATCGGAACGCCAGCCGCCTTGGCATGGCTGATGGATTCGATCGTCTGCGGCATGACGCTGTCGTCGGCCGCGACCACCAGGATGGCGATGTCGGTCGCCTGGGCGCCACGGGCGCGCATGGCCGTGAAGGCGGCGTGACCGGGCGTGTCGATGAAGGTGATCTTCTGACCATTCTTCTCGACCTGATAGGCGCCGATATGCTGGGTGATGCCACCGGCCTCGCCGGAAACGACATTGGCGTTGCGGATGGCATCGAGCAGCGACGTCTTGCCGTGGTCGACGTGGCCCATGATGGTGACGACCGGCGGACGCGACACGAGGTCTTCCGGACGGTCGGCGATATTGAACAGGCCTTCCTCGATGTCGGATTCGGCGACGCGGCGGACCGTGTGGCCGAATTCGGTAGCGACCAGTTCGGCCGTGTCGGCATCGATGACGTCGCCCGGCTTCAGGATCTGGCCCTGCTTCATGAAGTACTTGACCAGGTCGACAGCACGCTCGGACATGCGCTGCGCCAGTTCCTGGATGGTGATGGTCTCGGGCAGGATCACTTCGCGCATGACCTTCTCGCGCGGCTCGTTATGCATCGCGCGCTTGAATTTTTCCTGGCGGCGACGCATCGACGACAGCGAACGGGCCCGCGCATCCTCGTCGGACAATGCGGAATTCAGTGTCAGCTTGCCACGGCGACGGTCTTCCTCGCTCTTGGTGGGCTTGGCCGGGCGCGCCACTTCGGGCGTGACCAGGCGGCGCACCGGCGCACCGGCGGTCGCCCGCTTCGGCTTGACCTCTTCCTCCTCGTCGGCGGTCGCCAACTCAGCGGCTTGCGGGGCGCGGCGGCGTGCCTCTTCCTCGGCGCGACGACGCGATTCCGCCTCGGTCTGCAGCCGTGCCTCTTCCTCGGCCTGGCGGCGCGCGGAGTCCTCGCGTTCGCGCTTGCGGCGCTCTTCGTCCTCGGCGCGGCGCTTGGCGTCTTCGGCGGCGCGCTGACGGTCCTCGACCTCGCGGACCTTCGAGCCTTCGAGCGCCCTGCGGCGCGCTTCCATTTCGCTGCGCGACAATTCGTTCAGCACCATGCCGCTGCGCTCGACCGGAGGCGGCGGCGGGGGCGGCGCCTTGGGCGCTTCCTGCACGACAGGTGCCGCCACGACCGCCGGCTTCGGCGTGAAGACGGGCGCGGGCGGAGCGGCAACCGGCTCCGGCTTGTCGCCGGGCAGCGAGAACTTGCGCTTCTTGGTCTCGACCACGACCGACTTGGTACGGCCGTGCGAGAAGTTCTGGCGCACAGTGCCCTGTTCCATGCCGGGGCGCTTCAGCGTCAAGGTCTTCTTCGGTGTAACACTCAACGTCTTGTCGTCGCCCGATTTCGTATCGCTCATTCCATATCCTCTGCGGCATCATCTTCGTCAGCAACGGCCGCAAGCATTGCAAGATCGTCCGGGGTACCGCCCCGATATCGGTCGAGCGCAACCATGCGCTTCTGGACCGCCTTACCCGCGTCTCCCGCGAGGACGGCAGCATGTATCACATTTGTACCCCCCAATGCCAAGCTCAACTCGGCCTCGGAGAAAAGTTTGTAGGCAAGGATGGAAGGGCCGCCGATATGGACGGTCGCCCGCCGCGCCTGGCTGATCTTGCGCACGCCGTCATCGGACGCCTCGGTCGCGTGGAGCACGAAAAGCGCCAGTCCACCGCGCACCGCGCTCTCGACCTTGGTAGCGCCAAGGGAAATCGCCCCTGCCTTGCGGGCAAGACCCAGCATACCCAGAGCGGACCTGGAAAGCAGCCCGTCGACCATGCCGCCAAGATCGGGCGGCACAACCACCTGTGCCTTGAAGGCGCGGGCAAAAAGGTTCTTGGCCGCCGCCTTCTCAATATGTAGGCGGTCAGCACTCACCCAGCAACCACGGCCGGGCAGATTTCTCTTGAGATCGGGAACGACGGCCGAATCCGGACCGACGACGAACCGGATCAATTCATCCGGTTCGGCCTGTTTGCGGGTGACGATGCAGGTGCGATCGTTCATCTCGTCCAAGGGCGGGTTGTGTGCGATGCGGGTTCACCTCACGCACCAACGGCTTCGTCAGCCGGTTCTTCTTCGGCCGCAAGCTCGTCCTCGGTGATCCAGCCGGCCTTGAGGCGAGCGGCCAGAACCATCTGCTCGGCGTCGGCGCGCGAAACGCCGTGGTTGGCCAGCACACCCGGATAGACCTTGGTCTCGCCGTCCTTGCGTTCCTTCCAGCCGGTGAGGTCGTCGGCGGCATAGCCGGCGAAATCCTCGATCGTCTTCACGCCATCCTCGCCGAGCGTCACCATCATGGCGGTGGTGACGCCGGGGATTTCGCGCAGTTCGTCCGAAACGCCGAGCGCCTTGCGCTTCTCGTCATGCTCGGCTTCGATCTTCTCCAGATATTCACGGGCGCGGGTCTGGATTTCTGAGGCGGTATCCTCATCGAAGCCGTCGATCGAGGCGATTTCGCCAGCATCGACATAGGCGACTTCCTCGACGCTGGTGAAGCCTTCGGAGGCCAGCACCTGGCCGACCATCTCGTCGACATCAAGCGCTTCCATGAAGAGCGCCGAGCGCTCGACGAATTCCTTCTGACGGCGCTCGGATTCCTCGGCCTCGGTCAGGATGTCGATGTCCCAGCCGGTGAGCTGCGAGGCAAGGCGCACGTTCTGGCCGCGGCGGCCGATGGCCAGCGACAGCTGATCGTCGGGAACCACCACTTCAATGCGCTCGGCGTCCTCGTCGAGCACGACCTTGGCGACTTCCGCCGGCTGCAGCGCATTGACGATGAAGGAGGCGGCCGAAGGCGACCACGGAATGATGTCGATCTTTTCGCCCTGCAATTCGCCGACGACGGCCTGGACGCGGCTGCCGCGCATACCGACGCAGGCGCCGACCGGATCGATCGAGCTGTCACGCGAAATGACGGCGATCTTGGCGCGCGAGCCCGGGTCGCGGGCGACCGACTTGATCTCGATGATGCCGTCATAGATCTCCGGCACTTCCATGGTGAAGAGCTTGGCCATGAACTGCGGATGGGTACGCGACAGGAAGATCTGCGGGCCGCGCTGTTCACGGCGCACATCGTACACATAGGCGCGGACGCGATCGCCATATTTGTAGTTTTCGCGCGGAATCAGCTCGTCACGGCGGATAATCGCCTCACCACGACCGAGATCGACGATGACGTTGCCATATTCGACGCGCTTGACGGTGCCGTTGACGATCTCGCCGATGCGGTCCTTGTATTCGTCGTACTGGCGGTCACGCTCGGCCTCGCGCACCTTCTGCACGATGACCTGCTTGGCCGACTGGGCGGCGATACGGCCGAAATCCATCGGCGGCAGCTGTTCGGCGATGAAATCGCCGAGCTGGGCGTCGGGATTGCGCTCGCGTGCCGAGGAAATAGCGATCTGGGTGGCGTAATCGTCGACCTTTTCGACCACTTCCATCAGCCGCTGCAGCTTCATCTCACCGGTGTTCGGGTTGATGTCGGCGCGGATGTTGGTCTCCTGGCCATAACGCGACCGCGCCGCCTTCTGGATCGCATCGGCCATGGCGGCGATGACGATCGACTTGTCGATCGACTTTTCACGCGCGACCGCGTCGGCAATCTGCAGCAGTTCAAGTCTGTTGGCGCTTACAACCATGGTTCTTTCTCCCGAGCCTGTTCGCCGGACCTTCGGGTCCGGCAGCTCAATCAAATTTCCTGTTCGTGTTCTTCCGCGGCGTCCGGTTCGGCACCCTCGGACACATCGTCGTCCGGTTCACCGCGGCGTCTCTTGGCTTCCTTGCGCTCCCTGTTGTCCTTGGACAACGCTTCGCGAATGAGGTCGTCGGTCAGGATCAGCCTGACATCGGCAATGGCATCGTAGGGCACGCGCACCGTCGGCTCCTCGCCATAGGCCGCCTTGTCGCGCTCGATCAGCACGTCGTCCTCACCGGCCTCGGCGA
Source organism: Mesorhizobium sp. BH1-1-4 (assembly GCF_020165665.1). Taxonomy (NCBI): domain Bacteria; kingdom Pseudomonadati; phylum Pseudomonadota; class Alphaproteobacteria; order Hyphomicrobiales; family Phyllobacteriaceae; genus Mesorhizobium; species Mesorhizobium sp. BH1-1-4. Next base: position 326,272 of record NZ_JAIUIN010000001.1, on the reverse strand, counting down.
TCTTGCCCTTGAACCGCTTGCGATCAGCGACGATGACCGACGTTTCCATCTTCACCAGATGACCGGTCCAGGTCACGAAATCCGACTTGCGGACCAGCGGCCGGTCGATACCGGGCGAAGAAACCTCGAGATGATAGGCCTTCTCGATCGGATCATCGACGTCGAGCGCCGGCGACACCGCGCGGCTGACCTCTTCGCAATCCTCGACGGTCATGGTGCCGTCCTCACGCTCGGCCATGATCTGCAGCGTCAGCCCGTTCTGGCCGGACAGATGCACGCGCACGAGGCGAAAACCGATGCCGCGCAGCACCGGCTGGACGATCAGCGCAATGCGCGCATCGATGCCGCTTTCGCGGATTATGCGGTCGTCACCTTCGCTTGCCGTTGCAGTCATCGATTGCCTGTCGTTCGCTTCGCAATGTTCTTTGGTTTACGCATCGGAGCCATCCGAAAACCGCTTCGCACTTTCGGTCCGATGCACCCGGCAGGTAATAAAAAAGAGCGGGACCGGGTGGACCCACTCTTCGTCATACCGACCAAGAATTTGAGGCTGATATAGACGAACACGGCCGGTGTTTCAAGCCCGCAGTGCCGGCCGGGCAAAGCCTGGCGGCGCCAGGGTTGTTCCAGGCGCATGGCCGCCATGCGGCAATCCCCCTGTAAGAGCCTGCGGTGCGCTCTTACTTCTTAGCCATCAAATGAATTGAATTGGCGCGCGCTGGCGCGCGAAAGGATGAAACCATGACCAACCGCAGGATATTTTCCGCCTTGGGCGATCTCTTCACCACTTTTGGCAGCGCCGTCGCCGCATCGCGCGCCGTGGAAGCAGGGCGCAAGCCGCGCGCGGACGACCTGCGCAAGCTCGGCATGGATCCCGCCGTGTTCAACAGGATCGGCCGTTTCTGAAGCTGCCGTGACGGCTTACGTCCTGACGAAAGTAAGATAGGCCGGCGGCCGGCCTTCGCGAATGGCCTTCGCCTCGTAACGCGTGCCTGGCCAGCCCTCATAGGGACGATGCCAGTCAGCCGCCTCCGCCGCCTGCCATGTAAAAGCGCCTTGCGCCCGGCAATGCAGCAAGGTCCAGTTCACATAAGTATCGATATCGGACGCGAAGCGGAATTTCGAGCCCGGCCGCAGGACCCGCGCGAAACGGTCGAGATTGACCGGGCTGACGAAACGCCGCTTCCAGTGCTTTTTCTTCGGCCAGGGGTCTGGATAGAGAAGATCGATGCCGTCGAGCGACGCTGGCGCCAGCCAGTCGAGCAACTGGGTGGCATCGTCGTCGTAGACCCTGAGATTGGCCAGCGGCGTTGTTTGCACGGCCATCATCATCTTGGCCATGCCGTTGACGAAGGGCTCGACGCCGATGAAGCCTATCGTCGGCGCCTCGGTCGCGCGATACAGAAGATGTTCGCCGCCGCCAAAGCCGATCTCGAGCCGAACCGCCGAAACCTCGGCTTCAAACAGGATGCGCAGGTCCTGTGGCGCCTCGGCAGTCAGATCGAGCCGGTATTTGCCAAGCCCGCTTTCCAGCGCCGCCGCCTGCTGCGGGCGAACGGGCTTGCCGCGCCGACGACCGAAGAAGGCTTCGGTCGCACGGCTTGGCCTGTCCTCGTCGCTCATCGGCGGCGCAAGTCCTGCCGCCGCCCTCAGGCCGCGACAGCATCCTTGAGCGCCTTGGCCAGATCGGTCTTTTCCCAGGAGAAAGATCCGTCACGGCCGGCCTTGCGGCCGAAGTGGCCGTAGGACGACGTCTTAGCGTAGATCGGCTTGTTGAGATCGAGGTGACGGCGAATGCCTGACGGCGACAGGTCCATCACGGTGCGCAACGCGTCCTCGAGCTTTGCCTCGTCGACCTTGCCGGTGCCGTGCAGGTCGACATAGACCGACAGCGGCTGGGCGACGCCGATAGCGTAGGACAGCTGGATGGTGCAGCGATCGGCAAGCTTCGCCGCCACGACATTCTTGGCCAGATAGCGCGCCGCGTAGGCGGCCGAGCGGTCGACCTTGGTGGTGTCCTTGCCGGAGAAGGCGCCGCCGCCATGCGGTGCGGCACCGCCATAGGTGTCGACGATGATCTTGCGGCCGGTCAGGCCGGCGTCGCCGTCCGGACCGCCGATGACGAACTTGCCGGTCGGGTTGATGTACCACATGCAGTCGTCAGCGATCTTGAGGTCGCCCAATGCCTCGCGGATATAGGGTTCCACGACCTTGCGGACCTTCTTGGAATCCCAGCTCGAATCGAGATGCTGGGTCGACAGCACGATCTGCGTCGCTTCGGCGGCCTTGCCGTCGATGTAGCGGACGGTGACCTGGCTCTTGGCATCCGGCCCGAGCTTGCCGGCCTCGCCATTGTTTTCGTGACGGGCGGCGGCCAGCAGTTCGAGGATTTTGTGGCTGTAGTAGATCGGCGCCGGCATCAGGTCCGGTGTCTCGCGGCAGGCATAGCCGAACATGATGCCCTGGTCGCCGGCACCTTCCTCGCCCTGGCGGTCGGCGGCGTTGTCGACGCCCTGGCCGATGTCGGGCGACTGGCCATGCAGCAGCACCTCGATCTTGGCCGTCTTCCAGTGAAAGCCCGCCTGCTCGTAGCCGATCTCACGGATCGCCTTGCGGGCCACGGATTTGAACTTGGCCGGGTTGACGACCGGGTGACCGGCGGCATCCTTGAGGATGTTGCCAGCCTTGTCCTTTTTCAGGAGCGTATCGGGAACGCGCACTTCACCGGCGATGACGACGCGGTTGGTGGTCGCCAGCGTCTCGCAGGCGACACGGACCTTCCACGGGTCCATGCCGGTCTTCTTGGCTTCACGATAGACCAGATCGACGATTTCGTCGGAGATCCGGTCACAGACTTTGTCGGGATGGCCCTCGGCAACGGATTCCGAGGTGAAGAAGTAGTTCTGCCGCGTCACGGGTGTCCCCTCTTGAAAAACGATCGGCAGGCTGCCGATTTGGCGCGCCACGTGTTAGCGGGGCAAAGCGCTGCTCGTCAAGCGTTGCCGCGGGTCTGGCCTGAATGTCGGAGGCGATATTTTGTGCCACCGGTGGCGCACGCCGCCGGTGCGAAGCGCATCGCGGATCAGTCGAGATCGTCCTCGGCCAGCGATTTCACAAGGTCGATGATCCTGCGACGCACCTTGACGTCGGCGATCTTGACAAAAGCCCGATTGAGCTGAAGCCCTTCGGGGCTGCCGCAGAATTCGACGGCGAAAGCCATGGAACTGTCTTCGGCAAAGCCGCGGCCGGCAACCGGCTCCTGGCCCGGCGCATCCTCGAAAAAGAAGGCGACGGGCACGCCGAGTATGGAGGCTATCGCCTGCAGGCGGCTGGCGCCGACGCGATTGGTGCCCTTTTCATATTTCTGGATCTGCTGAAAGGTGATGCCGAGATTCTCGCCCAGCTTTTCCTGGCTCATTCCGAGCATATTGCGGCGAAGCCGGACCCGGCTTCCAACGTGGATATCGATGGGATTCGGTTTCTTCTTGTTTTCTTCTGTCATTTTTTCCTCGCCGAATTTTTTCGGCTTTGTGATTTTTTCCCGCCCAAACAAAGCCGGAGGCGACTGCCCCAACAGAACGATCCACCAGCTTCGAGAAATTTTCAGGCGGTACAGTATGAGTTTCTAATGTGCCGACTGTCAATTCACCCGTAGCCTTTGCCTTACGTTCAACAAGACCCCTACCAGCGCAAACAGCAACATGATCAGCATTCCGTTAATGCGCCGCTGGCGGGACGAAACAACCGTCTGTTCGGAAACAGGCACCTTCACATCGATGGCTCCGCGCGCGTCGATCGCCAGCGCATCGACGACGCGGCCATGTGGGTCGACAACGGCCGAGATGCCGTTGTTAGCGGCACGCAACAAAGGCAATCCGTTCTCCACCGCGCGAATCTGGGCCTGCCTGAAATGCTGATACGGTCCCGGCGTGTCGCCGAACCACGCATCATTGGTAACGTTCACAATAAGCTGCGATGACGCAGCGTCAACTGCCACAAGATCGGGAAAGATCACCTCATAACAGATAAATGGCAGCGCACGGATGCCGCCTGGCAGCGTGATGGCGTGACGCTCGTTGCCGGCCGTGAAGTTCATCGGCCCGGCGACGAGCTGTTCGATGCCGAAACGGCCGAGCAGATCGGCAAAAGGCAGATATTCGCCGAACGGCACCAGATGGACCTTGTCCACGGCATCGGCGATTTCGCCCTTGTCGTTGATCGCCACCACGGAATTGTAATAGCGGCTGTCGGCACTGGCCGCCGAGCCGCCCTCCTCGCGCACGACGCCGGCGATCAGCATCTGGCCGTCGCCCAGCATGTCGCCCAGCGCCGTCAGGGCGTCGGGGCGCTCGGTAAAGAGGAACGGCACCGAGGTTTCCGGCCAGAGAATCAGTTGCGGCTTCCCGTGACCCGGATCCGGCGCCTTGGCGGACAGGCCCAGCAAGGTGGCGAAGATGCGGTCGCGCACCGAGGCATCCCACTTTTCCGACAGGTCGACGGCCGGCTGGACGATGCGGACATCGAGTGTGCGGCTCGCGGGCGCGGCCGGGGCGGTGAGCCTGACATAGCCAAAGCCGGCATGGGCGGCCGCGAGCACGACAAACAGTGCGGCGCCGAGCCGAAGATGCCGGCGCGCCGCCAGCAGCGCCGGCAGGGCGAAAACGAAAACCGCGAGCGCGTTCATGCCGATCATGCCGGTCACCGAGACGCTCTGCATCAAAAGCGGTACCGGCATCGCCGCGTAGCCGATGGCATTCCAGGGAAAACCGGTGAACAGGAAGCCGCGCAGCCACTCCGCCAGAGCAAAAGCGAAGGCAAGGGCCGCGATACGGCCGATATCGCTGCTCCACAGCAGCCTGGCGAACATGGTTGCGAAGCCATAGAAAAAAGCGAGCGCGAAGGGAATGCCGACCACCGCGAAGGGAAGCGCCCAGGCAAAGTCGTCGGCCTCGACCAGCAGCGCCGAGCCGATCCACCAGAGCCCGGCGAGAAAATAGCCGAAGCCGAACCACCAGCCGACGGCAAAAGCCGGCCGCAGGCGGCGCAACAGGCTGCCGGAGGCTTCGCCGGTCGCACCGTCGAGCAGCCAGACCAGCAGCGGAAACGAAATGAAACAGGCGGCGAAGAAATCGTAGGGCGCCTGGCCCAGCACCGCCAGCGCCCCGGCGAGAAACGCCACCAGCGCACGCCGCCAACCCCAAAGCAGAATTATCCGGCCGGCAAGGCGCTCCATGCGTATTTCCGAGTCGCGCGAATCAGGAGCCAAGATTTAGCAGGCCGCGCCGCGTGCTCCAAACGCGCGATGAACGCGGCTTTCCGCCGCTCTACCGATGCCAGCCCTCTATGCGCAGGCCAGCCATTTTTTCGGCTTCTTCGCGGGACACCGAACGCAAGGTCTGGGAAAAAGTCCAGACATGGCCTTCGGGATCGCGCGCCCGATACTGGCGCTCGCCATAGAACTGGTCCGTCGGCTCCTGGATTATGGCGGCGCCCGCCGCCCGCGCCTGCTCGCAATGGGCGTCCAGGCCGTCTTTCAGCCTGATATAGACCGACTGCGTGTTCTTGCCGCCGACCGATGCCGGGCTTGCGACATAATCGGCCCATTCGGAATCGACGATGATGTAGCCGTCCCCGAACCGCATCTCGGCATGGACCATTTTCCCATCGGTATCGGTGACCACCATGCTGCGCTCGAAGCCGAAGGCTGCCTCGAGCCAGTCCAGCGCCGCACGCGGGTTCCGGTAGAACACGCCAGAGCCGAGGACCGGATGCTTGAACGGATCCTCGACCCTCATGGCGCCGCGGCTTTTCAGGCCTGTTCGGTGCGCGCCGTGGCGCGCCGGCGGCGCTCGCCCTTCTGGCTCTGCACGATGCGCACGCGCTTGACGCGGCGCGGGTCGGCGTCCAGCACATGGAATTCGAAGCCGGGAATGGCCTGAACCACCTCGCCGCGCGCCGGCACGCGGCCGAGCGTGTTGAAGATCATGCCGCCAATGGTGTCGACATATTCGCCATGCTCCCCGGCGGCGAAATCCTCGCCGATCATCTTGGCGACCTCGTCGATCTCGGCCTTGCCGTCGACGATGAACACGCCGTCGCCGGTCTGGGTGATCATCGGCTCGTCTTCGTCGTGCTCGTCCTCGATGTCGCCGACCACCATCTCGACAATGTCCTCGAGCGAGACGAGGCCGTCCGTGCCGCCATACTCATCGATGACCAGGGCCATTTGCGTGCGCGTCGTCTGCATGCGGGCCATCAGGTCGGAGGCAAGCATCGACGGCGGCACGAACAGGACCTGGCGGATCAGGTTGAGCTCGCCGATGGTACGCGCGAGATCGACCTGGGCAAGATCCAGCTGCGTGGCGATGGGTGTCTTGCGGGTCGTGCGGCCCTTCCTGACGCGCGCCAGCTTGGTGATGTGGGCTAGCACGTCGCGGATATGGACCATGCCGCGCGGGTCGTCGAGCGTCTCGGAATAGACCGGCATGCGGGAATGGCCGGATTGCTCGAACATGCCAAGCAGATCGCCGAGCGTCGTGGTGATCTCGGTCGCTTCGATATCCGCACGCGGCACCATGACGTCCTCGACGCGCACCTCGCGCAGCCGAAGGATGTTGTTGAGCATGGCACGCTCGCCGGGCGAAAAGGATTCGACGTCGCTCGTCGTCTCGGCGAGCGCGCCGGCGATCTCCTCGCGCAGGCTGGTGCCGTTGCGTTGCCGGAACAGGCCCAGCACGCGGTTGAACAGGGAGGGACCGGCAGGCGACGGCTCGATGGCGGCGCTGCCGGCGTTGGCACCACCAGAGGTAATAGTACTCGGACTTGATCCCTCTTCCGACGTGTCGGAAGCCTTGATCGCACTGCCGGCATCGGGGCGGGCGGCAGTCTCTGTTTTGTCGTTCATCGTCGTCCGGTCAATTGGTCTTTTTTAGTTACGCGTAGGGATCGGGAATGGCAAGCCTTGCAAGCGCGGCGCGCTCGATGGCTTCCATCTCCTCGGCCTCGACGTCGGTCTCGTGATCATGGCCCATGAGATGCAGCAGGCCATGGATGACGAGATGGGAGATATGGTTCGCGATCGGCTTGTCTTCCAGTACCGCCTCGCGCGCCACCGTCTCGGCGGCGAGCACGATGTCGCCCAGCATCGGCGGCAGCGGACCGCCTTTTGCAGCCGGAAAAGCCGGGAAAGACAGGACGTTGGTGGGTTTGTCCTTGCCTCGCCAGGCGGCATTCAGCGTGCGAATATGGGCGTCGTCGGAAAAAACGATGCTGAGTTCGGAACGACCCGTCACGCCGCTCTCGGCAAAGGCGGCATCAACCGCGCGATCGACCAACCGCGTCAGGCTTGCCTCGTCGGGCCAGTCGCCCGCTTCGACCGATATATCGATCTCGACGGGAACCGGATGGCTCCCGCCGCCGGATGTGTTGTTCTCAGGCATCAAGCCGCATCGTCAAGATCAATTCTCGGCACCGAGGCCACGCGCCAGCTTGGCGTCCCGGTCATAGGCCCTGACGATTTCGGCCACCAGCGGATGGCGAACGACGTCGACATCGTTGAAGCGCACGGTAACCGCGCCCGCCACGCCGTCGAGGACACGCAAGGCTTCGACCAGGCCCGATTTGGTGCTCGGAGGCAAATCTATCTGGGTGGGATCGCCGGTGACGATCATGCGCGAGTTCTCGCCGAGACGGGTGAGAAACATCTTCATCTGCATCGGCGTGGTGTTCTGCGCCTCGTCGAGGATGACCGCGGCATGCGCCAGGGTGCGGCCGCGCATAAAGGCGAGCGGTGCGATCTCTATCACCTCGGCGGCAATGGCGCGCTCGACCTTGTCGGCCGGCATCATGTCATAGAGTGCGTCATAAAGCGGGCGCAGATAGGGATCGACCTTCTCCTTCATGTCGCCCGGCAGGAAGCCCAGCCGTTCGCCAGCCTCGACGGCCGGCCGCGACAGGATGATGCGCTCGACCATGCCGCGCTCGAGCAGCATCGCCGCGTGCGCCACCGCCAGATAGGTCTTGCCGGTGCCGGCCGGACCGATGCCGAACACCAGTTCAGACCGCTCCAGCGCCCGCATATAGGCGTCCTGGTTCAGCGAACGGGCATAGATGGTCTTCTTGCGGGTGGCGATCTGGGCGGCGGAGACCTTGCCCTTGCGCTCCAGCGTCGGCAGCGTGAGCTGATCATCGGCGGCGATCGCCATGCGCACGGCGCCGTCGACATCGGACTGGCCGATATCGACGCCCTTCTGCAGGATGCCGTAGAGATTGTCCAAGGCACGGCGCGCCTGTTCGGCCGCGGAAGCCGATCCTTTGATGGTCAGCTGGTTGCCGCGCGAGCGGATATCGACGCCCAGCTTCTGCTCGAGCCGGGCGAGGTTTTCATCGAACTGGCCGTAAAGGGCGCTGGCAAGCTTGTTGTTGTCGAAAGTCAGAACGATGTGCGCCATGTCAGAAGCCCCGGATGCCGGTACCGGGGGCAGATTCTTCAGCTCCGCTGCGCTCAACCGTCTCTCCTCATCTGCCGAGACCATCAGGCCAATTCGGCGAACAGGCTATTGTAGCCCGTCTTCGTGATTCGCACCTTGATAATGTCACCGATTTCACCGGCGTTTTCATCAACAATAACGGGCTGCAGCCAAGGCGAGCGGCCGACCTTCTGGCCGGCCTGACGGCCGGGCTTCTCGATCAGCGTGTCGATGGTGCTACCGACCAGGCTCGAGCCGAAATCCTGCTGTTGTTTCAACAGCAGGGCCTGCAAGCGCTGCAAGCGCTCATCCTTGACCGCTTCCGGCACGTGATCGGGCATGTCGGCGCCCGGCGTGCCGGGACGCGGCGAATATTTGAACGAGAAGGCCGACGCGTAGTTCACCTGGCGTACCAGATCCATGGTCGCCTCGAAATCGGCCTCCGTCTCGCCAGGGAAACCGACGATGAAGTCGCCCGACAGCGCGATATCGGGGCGGGCGGCGCGGATGCGGTCGAGCAGCGCCAGATAGTCCTTGGCCGTATGCCTACGGTTCATGGCCTTCAGGATGCGATCCGACCCGGATTGCACCGGAAGATGCAGATAAGGCATCAGGGCCGCCAGGTCGCGATGCGCCGCGATCAGCTCGTCGTCCATGTCGCGCGGATGGCTGGTCGTGTAACGCAGCCGCGCCAGGCCGGGGATTTCGGCGAGCCTGAACAGCAGCCGGCCAAGGCCCCATTCCTCGCCATTATCGCCCTGGCCATGCCAGGCGTTGACGTTCTGGCCAAGCAGCGTCACCTCGCGCACCCCGGCCTCGGCAAGGCGTTCGGCCTCGGCAACGATCTGCGCCACCGGCCGCGACACTTCCGAGCCCCTCGTATAGGGCACGACGCAGAAGGTGCAGAACTTGTCGCAGCCTTCCTGGACGGTGAGGAAGGCGGTGACACCGCGCTTGATCACCTCGGCGCGCTTGGGCTGCGGCAGATGTTCGAACTTGTCCTCGATGGCGTATTCGGTCTCGACGATCTTCTCGCCGCCGCGAACCCTGGCCAGCACGTCGGGCAGACGGTGATAGGTCTGCGGGCCGATGACCAGATCGACGGCCGGCGAACGCCGGATGATCTCGGCGCCCTCGGCCTGCGCCACGCAGCCGGCGACGCCGATCAGCATCTGGCGGCCTGCCTCGGCGCGTTCGGCCTTCATGTCGCGGATGCGGCCAAGTTCGGAATAGACCTTTTCGGCCGCTTTTTCCCTGATATGGCAGGTGTTGAGCAGCACCAGATCGGCCTCGCCGATGGCATCGGTCGCGGCATAGCCGTCGGCGGCCAGCGCGTCGGCCATGCGCTGTGAATCATAGACGTTCATCTGGCAGCCATAGGTCTTGATGAAGACCTTCTTCGCCGCCGTGGCGCGCACCGCCGGCTGTCCGGCCACTGTGCCGATGTCGTCGCTTTCAATCGTGTTCAAGTCCATCCGGCGGCTTCTAACGCCTTTCCGTGACAAAAAACAGACGATTCTCGGCATGTGTCGGCCGGCGCATGCCGGGAGCTAGCGGCTCGGCAGCGGATCGGCGAGTGCCGCCTGCATCATCTCGCGCACCCGGGCTTCCATCAGCCTGGAGGTTTCCTTGCGGTTGGAGCCCTTGGCAAAGGCGATCGGTTCGCCGAAATGCACCTCGACGTCGAGCGCACCCTCGGCCATCAGCACCTTGAGATGCGGCATCAGGTCCTCGTCGCCGATCCAGGCCGCAATCGGGCGGTGGCGGCGGCCAAGCGGCACGCCGTGCAGGCGCGTATAGGCGATCGCAACGGGCTGGATGAACACTTCCTGCGCGGCACCTTCAGAGATCGCCATCGAGGCGGCGCCGAACAGGGTGCTCTTGAAGGGCAGGACGACATTGCCGTCACCGGTCGACCCTTCGGCGAACAGCACCATGGCGTCGCCCTTGGCCATGCGATTGGCGATCTCGCTCGCCTGGTCGCCCGAGGAGCGCTTGCGCTCGCGCTCGATGAAGACGGTGCGCTGCAATTTCGACAGCATGCCGATCAGCGGCCAGCCTTCCATGTCGGCCCGGGCGATGAATTTCACATCCGCAAAAGAGCCCAGCACCATGATGTCGGTCCAGGAGATGTGGTTCGATGCCACCAGCAAGGGGCGTTTGTCGGAGAGTGCGCCCCTGACATGAATGCGCATGCCGAGCGCCCGGATGATCAGCCGATGCCAGATCTTGAGGATGACGGTTTCCGGCCACCAGCGGGTTTTCATCGACAGGATCTGCAGCGGTACGAGAACCAGCGAGCCGGCGACGACGAGGCCCAGCGCCAGGAAAATCCTGATTTTTCCGATCATATGTCCTGGCCCTACCCGATCCCTCGCTAGCGAAGATCGCGGCGCATGACAAGCGCGCCGGTCGGCCCGCGATCGGGCGACTTGTAGTAATCCGGGCGCTTGCCGACTTCCCGAAAACCAAGCCGACGATAGAGGGCGATCGCCGCGGCATTGGTCTCGTCGACTTCGAGGAACAAGGCTTCGGCGCGCTGCGAATGCAGTTCGCGCAGCACCGCGTCCATCAACTGCCAGCCCAGTCCCTGGCGGCGATGCGACCGCGCCACCGCGACGGTCAGGATTTCACCCTCGCCCGCGGCCAGGCGGGCGAGGACGAAGCCAACAGGCGGCTTGGCGCCCTGCCCAGTTTCGCGCGCGGCATAACCGAACACGGTGTCCTGTTCGAGCAAGGCCGCGAACTCACCGTCGGTCCATGGGCGGACAAAATCCTCGCGATGCAGCACCGAGACCGCTGGGCTGTCGGTGATCCTGAGCGGCTCGAGCGCATAGTCCCGGCGACGCGATTGGAGAAAAGGTATGCGCATTAATTTTTTTGCCTCGAAAGTATAAATCCAGCCTGTGGCTTGGCGTCCGCGCCGCGCAAATAGAGCGGTTTCGGCCTTTCGCCCTGCCCCTTTGCGGCAGCAAGCCGGGCGTAGGTGAGAATGTCGGCGGTGGCCGTCCGAGGTCCGATCTCGAAAGGTCGGCCGGCCGATTGATCGATCAGCGCCGCCGCCGTACCAGCGAGCACCGCGGAATGTTCCGACGCCATGGCCGCCGCGTTGGCAAGCGCGGCCACGGCCGGTCCGTAAGTCAAAACTGACATTTCATCATAAAGCGCGACATGGATTTCCTCGCGCCCGGCGTCGAGCGACGCCAGCACGGCGCGTGCCGGAAACGCGGCGGCCGCCTCGGCGGCCAGCGCCTCGAGCGTCGTTACCCCGATTGCCGGGACCTTGAGCGCCAATGCCAGGCCGCGCGCGGTCGAGACACCGACGCGCAGGCCGGTGAAGGAGCCGGGGCCGACGGAGACGGCGATGGCGCCAACATCGGGATAAGCCAACCCACCTGACTTCATCGCCTCGGCGATCACGGCCATCAGGTGCTCGGCATGGCCTTTGCCGAGATCAAGCACCGAGCGGCCAAGCTCCCGCCCGGACGCCGCGTCGTAGACGCAGGCGGCGCAGAGGCTGGCGGCACAGTCGATAGCGAGAACTTTCATGAAACGACCGGTTCTAAAAACCATTCCTGTGCCCGCCACGGCGCGCAACCGCAAGGGTATAGTGCACAATTTGTTAAGCGGCTTCGGTTTGGCCGGCAGGAACGCTTATGCTGCCTCATCTATGCGCAGCACGTGGTTGTCCCAGACATAGTCCGGTTCCGACCGCATGGCACCGCCGCCTTCGATGATCTCGCCGGCGCCCGTTGTGGCCATGAACCCGGCCCCGTCGGGCGCCACGCCGCAGACCTCGACCAGCGCGCTGGAGGAGACCACCCGGCCGCTGCCCGCATCGATGACGACCAGCGAATTGCCCTCCGGCGAGGATACGGCAACGGTACCGGCAACGGGGTTGGCGGCGACCGAGCCGATATAGTTGCGGAAGCCGGACAGCACGTCCCGGGGCATGTCGAGCAAGGCCAGATCCTTGCCACGCGCGGCACGGCCGACCAGCGGCGGACGATCGGTGCCCGGCCCCCGGTACTGGCAACCGAACCAGACGGTGCCGGATCGGTCCGTGTCCATGTGGCGGATCGACAGCTGGTGCAGTGCGGCCGGCAGTTCATGCTTTTCGATGAGATCCCCGGTGATCCGGTCGACCAGCGCATAGGAAGGTTTCATGGTGGCGATGTTGAGCTCGGCGCGGCCATAGTCGGGATGGGTCTCGATGCCGCCATTGGCGACCGCGATTGTCTTGCCGTCGCCCAGGAGCAGAAGTTCGTGCGGCCCCATGCCATAAGTCGGGAATTCGCCAATACGCTTGAATTTCGCCCTGGTGTCATAGACGCCGACGACGCCGGCGGCGTTGTCGAAATCGTTCTCGGTGGCGTAAAGCAACGCGCCGTCGGGCGAGAACACGCCATGGCCGAAGAAATGCCGGCCGGCGATGCTGGCTATGGTCAGCGGGGCGTCGCGCCCGGTGTGATCGAAAACGACGGCGAAGGTGCCGGGCTGGCGGGCGAAAACCACCGAACGCTTCGATATGGGATCGAAGGTGACGTCATGGCCGCGATCGGGCAGGTCGATCGCATGCAGGAGCTTGCCGGCCTCGGAGAGGACGGCGGCGCCAAAACCGCCGTCGCGCTTGACGAAGGCGGTGGCGAAGACTGCATCCGCCGCAAGCGTGTTCGCCCAGGCTGAGGGCGTCACCGCGGCGGCAAAGCCAATGCCGGCGGCCCTGAGGAAATCGCGGCGATCGATGAGCAATCTCTTCATGCTCAGTCCCCATCCAGCGACGAGAAGCCGGCGGTCAGGCCGAATTCGGCGGTCAGCCTGGTGCCGATCAGGGTCGACAGGCTCGAGGTGATCAGGGCGAAATGCTCGAATTTTTCGCGCAGCGCCGGATCGGCGAGCGCCTTGTCGACCGGACCCTGGACGGCCTTGGCGGTGGCGACGCCGTTGAGCAGCTGGATATGGATCGATTCCGCCATCCAACGCGCGTCCTCGGGCAACGCGTCGCCAAGCTTCGACACCTGGAACAGCGCATCGATGCCGGCCAGATTTCCAGCCAGCGCATTGGCGGTGTTTTGCGAACGCCAGTAGATCGCCTGTTTTGGCTTGTCGGCGTCGGGCCTGGCGCCCAGGAAGCCCTTGAGGCGAACATCCCTGACCATTTCCAGCTCGTTGATGAAGACGCCGACGAGTTCGGTCACCGCCTCGTTGCCATCGCGATAGAGCGCATTTTGCGGCCCCGGATTGGCCCAGAGCGCCGCGAAGCCGTCTGGTTTGTCCCAGGCCGCGCTGACGTCGGCGGCGATGGTTTCGATGTTGCCGGCAACGGCCGCGCCATAGGCGCAGCGATAGGGTTCGTCCTTGCCCGTCAAGGTATCGGCACCGTCGCCGTAAAGCACGAATTCCAGCGCGCCGAGCCCCTGCATGGCGACGCTCTTGCCGGCGAGCTGCACCGGATCGGTGGCCGCTGGATCCTTGTCCGACAGCGCCGCCTGTACCTGTTTCAGACCGATGCTCTTGCGGTCCGGCCAGAACAGCATGCGCTCCAGCCGGTTGTTCTCCTTCATCGGCCCGAAACCGATGATCTCGGCCGACGACCAGGCATAGACGGTGGCCGAGAACTCTGCCCGCGCCGCATCAAGCTCCCCTTGCGAGGGTGCCTCGCAGAGCTTGTGCATTGCCTTGGCGAGGACTTCCGCATGCTGGTGCAGATCTGCATAGGCCGGGCGGACAAAGCCGTCGATCGCGCGCTGGATGACGTCAGAGGCTTTGACCGCGGCCGATGCGGGCAAGGCGCCCAGCACCACAAGCGGAAGAACGAGAACCAGCGCGAAACGCTTCGGCATCAAAGTGACTCCAGGAATTTGACCAATGCATCGCGCTCGGTGGCGCTGGCGGCGGCAAAGCGGTCGCGCGCCTTTCGCGCCTCGCCACCATGCCACAGGATAGCCTCGACCAAAGAGCGCGCACGGCCATCGTGCAGATAGAAGGAATTGCCGTTGACCGTTTCGGTAAGGCCTATGCCCCATAGCGGCGGGGTGCGCCATTCATTGCCGGTCGCCTCGCCCACGGCTTGGCCATCGGCAAGGTCGGGCCCCATGTCGTGCAGCAGGAAATCGGAATAGGGCCAGATCAGCTGGAACGCCTGCGCCTTGTCTGGCGCGTCGCGGCGGGTAACGAATTTTGGCGTGTGGCAGGCAACGCAGCCGATTTCGTAAAACACCTTCTTGCCGGCGAGCACATCGGGCGAAGCGAGGTCGCGCCGCGCCGGCACTGCCAGGTTTCGCGAATAGAAGGTGACGAGGTCCATCACCGGCGCCGGTGCTTCGACGGGGCCGAGGCGCGCCTGCACGCCATTAGGCATGGCGAGGCATTTTATCTGCGCGGCGGTGCAGTCACCCCAGTGTTTCGGCTCTTCCGGCGTCGAGATGCCGATATCGCCGGCAAAGGCATCCGCCGCCTGCTGGCGGATCGATGCCGCCTGCGCCTTCCAGCCGAAACGGCCAATCGTCAGCTCGCCGCCCGGGCCATCGCGCACGATGTTCGGCTTGCCGGACACGCCATCGCCATCCCTGTCGTCCGGGTCGGCATGAGCCAGAATGTCCGCCGGCGCAATCTGCTCGATCAGGCCAAGGCCGATCATTGGCGGCGTCAGTCGCGGCGACAGCGTGGTGCGCGAATCGAGCGGCCCGTAGGCAAGGTCGGTGACGGAATAGCTGGGCTTGCGCAGGAAAACCACCGCGCCATCCGTCAGCTCCACCTTACGTCCCTGATATTGGACGCGCATCCTGCCTTCACCCTCGAGGCCAGGGACGGCCAGCTCCTGCAGCTGCGTGCCGTAGACCGGGTCAGGGAGATTGAGCAGCCTGTGGTCTGCGAGCGCCGCTCTCTCTTCCGCGTTGCTGGCATCGCGCGCCAGCCGCAGGAACATCGAGGTGGTACCGATATCACCCTGCGGCGGCCGGCCACGGCCATCCTTGAGATGGCAGTTCTGGCAGGCACGTTCATTGAACAGGGGCCCGAGCCCATCCGACGCCTGCGTCGAGGATGGCGACGAGACCCAGTTCTTGCGGAACAGCGCGTTGCCGAGCTTGAAGGTGCCTTCTTCCTCGAAGGTGATGTTGGCCGAGGATTGCGAGAAGGAATCACGGCTGACCTCCTTCCGCGAGGTGCCGGCGCCACCTTGCATCAGCTCGAAGGGTTCGGGTTTGGAGAAATCCGTGGTCGGCCTGATGACGGCGGTGACGCGCGCCTGATCCTTGGCATTGAGATCGGTGCGGCTGGCCGCGAGGCCGGCGGGTTGAAGATCGCCGGCGATCGCGGAGGATGTCAGCGCCAACAGCAAAATAACGCCGCGCCGACCAGCCAATCTGGCTGGCGTTTTCCGGGGGGGCAGCGGGCCTTGGGCCCGCCGCAAGCGGCGCAGGACGTCTAAAGGGCGCCGCATTCCCGCATGTCCTTACTCCGCCTCGTCCGCCGATGCGGCGTTGAGGAGGCCGTATTTCTCCTCGCCTATCGAGGCAAGCAGGTCGAGTTGCGTCTCGAGGAAGTCGATATGGCTTTCCTCGTCGGTGAGCAGTTCCTCGAACAGTTTCATCGTCACGTAGTCGCCCGCTTCCTCGCAGATTTCGCGCGACCGCTTGTAGGCGGTGCGTGCGTCATATTCGCCCGCGAGATCGGATTCGAGCACTTCCTTGACGTTCTGGCCGATGCGCAGCGGCGCCACGGACTGCAGGTTGGGATGGCCTTCCAGGAAGATGATGCGAGCGACGAGCTTGTCGGCGTGGTGCATCTCCTCGATCGATTCGGCGCGCTCCTTCTTGGCCAGCTTGGCGTATCCCCAGTCCTCGAGCAGACGGAAATGCACCCAATATTGATTGACGGCTCCAAGCTCCAGGAACAGAGCCTCGTTAAGCCGCTCGATGATCTGCGGTTCGCCTTTCATGGGTTCTGCTCCCGTATTGGACGCGCAGGCCTCTGACGCGATCCAGGTGTGAAACGATGTCCACGCCGCTCGCCTGCGAGCGGGCGTGGTAGTTCTCGGTGACCCGAATGATCGTTTCCACCACATTTGGGAAGCAGCCGCAACAGCGACCTCGCTTGTGCATGGCGTGATAGACTTTTGCCGGCACGATGAGCTGCCAGGGATCCTGATCCAGCAGGCCGATGATCGTCTGCTCGATCTCCTTCTCGGTGATGATGTTGCAATGGCAGATCAGCATTTCGTCGCTCTGGCTGACGGCGCTCCTATGCGCCGTTTGGCTGGGTGGTAAGGGCTTACTTGAACACCTTGTCGGGTGCGTCGAGGCTGTCGGACCCCTCGAAGGCGATGTTGTTCAGCTTCAAGGCGCCGACGGCACGTTCGATCGACTTGGTCTGGTCGATCAATGCGTCGATCGCCGCCTGCACGGTGGCGTTGCCTGCGGTATTGCCTTCGGCGATCTGCTGGTCGTAGGCCTCGCCGGCCAGCGCCCGCGCCTTGATCGCGTCCATCTTGGCGACCGAGACGTCGAGCTTGCCGGTCAGTTCCTGGTCGATCGCCGGATCGGCAGCCTTGACCATTTCGTGCACCGAGGGACCCGAAACGACGGTGCCGTCCAGCCTGGTGTAGCTGGCGAGATAGGCGGCGCGGATACCGACGGCATCATAGAGATGAGAATTGTAGGTGTTGTCGGAGAAGCAGTCATGCTCCTCTTCGGGATCGTGCAGCAAGAGGCCGAGTTTCATCCGCTCGCCGGCCAGTTCGCCGTAGGAGAGCGAACCCATGCCGGTGAAGATCACCGAAATGGCCGTGTTCGGCTCGCCATCGACCAGGTTCTTGCGCGCGGCGCCGTCTTCCTTCCAGTTGCCGACCATCTCCTGCAGGTCGGAAACCAGAAGGGTGCTGGCGGATTTCAGATATTCGGCCCGGCGGTCGCAATTGCCGCCGGTGCAGTTCTTGAGGTCGTAATCGGTGTAGGGGCGCTCGCCGGCGCCCGGGCCGGTGCCATGCAGGTCCTGGCCCCAGAGCAGAAATTCGATGGCGTGATAGCCGGTGGCGACATTGGCCTCGACGCCGCCGGCCTCCTGCAGCGTGCCGGAGAGGAATTCCGGCGACAGCTTCGAGGCGTCGACCTTCTTGCCGTTGATCTCGATCTCCTTGTTGGCGATCACATTGGCCGTATAGAGCGAATTCGCGTCCGATTCGGTGCCGTAGCTCTTGGCGACATAGTCGATCAGGCCTTCGTCCAGCGGCCAGGAATTCACCTTGCCTTCCCAGTCATCGACGATCTTGTTGCCGAAGCGATAGACCTCGGTCTGCTGGTAGGGCACGCGCGCCGCCTTCCAGGCGTCGCGGGCGGCATTGAGCGTTTCCGCCGACGGGCTGGCAAGCAGTGCGTCGACCGCCTTGTCGAGCGCCTGCGCCGTGGTCAGCGAATCCTCGTATTTGGCAAGCCCGATGTCGGCATAGGTCATGATCACGGCCTTCGTATCGGTCTCCGCCTTGGCCGGCAGCACGAAAACCGCCGCCGTCAACATTGCCGTGGCACCGATCGCAGCCAGCCTGCCGCCATATCGTGCTGTCATCATCACTCTCCAGGTCAAAGGGAATTCGGTAAAAGGCGCGCGCGCCAAACGGTGCCGGGACACAGGCACGCCATGCGGCACTAGGGATGCCGCGCCATTGCGCGGCTCAGGGAAGAAAGACACCAAATGCCTCCAATCGAACGGGTTCAAGGCCCAAACATCAAAGGGATGCGCTGACGCGCGAGCCTCCATAAAGCGACGGCGGCGCCGGAAGTCAACTGGCCAACCACAAAAAAATCAATTGAAACAACAGTTTAGAATTATTCTAAACTAGGATTATCAACTTTAAATCACATCGCCCGCACCTATCGCTGAGGAGGACGAGATTGACAGGAGCCGTTCCGGATGCGACCCGGACAAGGGCTCTCGCGGCGGCGGTGGACAATCGCCAGGTGGCGTCACGTCCTAGATTTGAAACAGGAATTCGGGTTGCGATGAAGAACGGCGTTGTCATTGTCGGTGCGGGTCATGCGGGCGTGCAAGCGGCGGCAAGCCTGCGCGAGGACGGCTATGAAGGGCCGGTGATCCTCGTCGGCGACGAGAGCGAACTGCCCTACCACAAGCCGCCGCTATCGAAGACCTTCATCAAGGACGCCGAGGCAAAGCCGCAACCCTTGCGCGGCGAGGCTTTTTATACCGGCAACACCATCGACTACCGGCCGGGCATCAGGATCGATCGTATCGATACGGCAGGCCGAAAGCTCGAAATTGAAGGCGGTGGCGAGCTTGCGTTCGACCACCTGATCCTGGCGACCGGCTCGCAGCCACGTATCCTGCCGCTGCCAGGCTCCGATCTTGCCGGCGTGCTATCGCTGCGCTCGCTGGCCGACGCGCGGCTGATCCGGGCGTTGAGCGCGCACAGCGAAGATGTCGTCATCCTCGGCGGCGGCTTCATCGGGCTGGAAATCGCCGCGACGCTGCGGGCGGCAGGCCGCACCGTAACGGTTGTCGAGGCCGTCGACCGGCTGCTTGGCCGCGCCGTGGCGCCTGTCGTGGCGAGCCATGTCCGGCAGCGGCTGGAAGCGACCGGCGTGCGCATCCTGACCGGCACCACCGTTGCAAGCCTCCAAGGTGAAAACGGCCACGTCAGCGCCGTCGTCATCTCGTCAGGCGAAATTCTGCCGGCGCGCATGGTCATTGTCGGCATCGGCGCCGTGCCGAACGTCGAACTGGCGCAGGAAGCTGGGCTCACGATCGCCAATGGCATTCGCGTCGATCAGCAGATGCGCAGTTCGGCGCCGCAAATCCTGGCCATCGGCGACGTCGCCTCCTATCGGCACTGGTTCACCGGCGGTGATGTCAGGCTGGAATCGGTGCAGAACGCCACGGACCAGGCGCGACTCGCCGCCCGGACAATTACCGGTCACACCGACGCCTATTCGGCGGTGCCGTGGTTCTGGTCCGACATTGGCGACATGAAGCTGCAGATGGTCGGCCTGACATCAGGAGGCGACAGCCATGTCGTGCTCGGCGACCTGCCCGACAACAAATTCTCGATCTATCACTATGCCGGTGACCGGCTGCTCGGCATCGAATCCGTCAACCGCCCCGGCGACCACATGCTTGGCCGCAAGATGCTCGGCGCCGGCTTCTCGCCAACGCCGCGGATGGTGGCCGGGGGCCCGGAAGAGCTAAAAGCAGCATTGGCTGCGTTTCAGCAGGACGATCCTGCCCGCGCCGCGAGCTAAAAGAAGCCGGGAACCTTGGCAAAACGCCTTGGCGATCTTATCATAAATTGATAATATTTGATAAGATGAAAGGTTGCTCTCATGCCTGCGAGCTATAGCATCGGCCCCCGCTACGAAACATTCGTGCGCGAACTGGTCGAAAGCGGCCGCTATGCCAGCGCCAGCGAAGTCGTGCGCGATAGCCTGCGCTTATTGGAGGAACGCGAGGAGCAGCGCCAAGCGAAACTTGCCGCGCTGCGTGAGGACATCCGCATAGGCGTCGAAAGCGGACCAAGCATTCCGGCCGACAGCGTCTTTGATCGCTTGGAGAAAAAATACAGCGGTGGAACCCGCAAATAATGGCTCTCAGTTTTGCCCCTGCCGCAGTGCAAGACATTGAGGAGATCGGCGATTACATCCATGCTGAAAATCCGGCCGCCGCTTACCGTCTAATATCCGCGCTTCGGGAACGATGTGGCCGCATAGCGAATGCGCCACGTGGGGGCGCACCTCGTTCCGCGCTTTGGCCTGGTCTGCGCTCCGTCGCGTTCCAGAAATATGTGATCTTCTACATCGCTCAAGGCAACGACGTGCGTGTCGAGCGCATCTTGCACGGTGCCCGCGATATCGCGGGCATTTTCGACGAAGGCAAGATGCCCAAAGACATGTGACGCGGAACGCCCGTCCTCGTGGCTCAGGCCGCGCACACCTCTCGGATCGAGCTTTCCAGTATGTCGAGCGCTTCGTTCATCACTTCGTCCTGAATGGTGATCGGGGCCAGGAAACGGATGACGTTGCCGTGGACGCCGCAGGTCAGCAGGATCAGGCCCTTGTCGAGCGCCTTCAGCCGGATGGCGTTGGCGATCTCGGCCGAGGGCAGGCCCTTCTTGACGTCGTTGAACTCGACCGCGTTCATGAAGCCGAGGCCCCTTATATCGACGATCTCGGGCACGTCGTCGCGGATCGACTGCAAGCGCTGCTTCAATCTTGCACCGAGCGTGTTGGCGCGATCACAGAGCTTCTCGTCCTCGATGACGTCAAGTACGGCGTGCGCCGCGGCCACACCGATCGGGCTGCCGCCATAGGTGCCGCCGAGGCCACCAGGGCCAGGCGCATCCATGATCTCGGCGCGGCCGGTGACCGCCGACAACGGGAAGCCACCGGCCAGGCTCTTGGCCATGGTGGTGATGTCGGCCGCCACCTCGTGGTGGTCCATGGCGAACATCTTGCCGGTGCGGGCAAAGCCGGTCTGCACCTCATCGGCGATCAGCAGCATGCCATGCTGGTCGCAGAGCTTGCGCAGCGCGGTCAGGAATTCGCGCGGCGCCTCGTAGAAACCGCCCTCGCCCTGCACCGGCTCGACGATGATGGCGGCGACGCGGGCCGGATCGACATCGGCCTTGAACAGCCGGTCGAGCGCGGCCAGAGAATCGGCCACCGACACGCCATGCAGCGGCACCGGGAACGGCGCGTGGTAGACGTCGCCCGGCATGGCGCCGAAGCCGACCTTGTAGGGCACGACCTTGCCGGTCAGCGCCATGCCCATGAAGGTGCGGCCATGGAAGCCGCCGGCAAAGGCGATGACAGCCGGACGGCCGGTGGCGTTGCGGGCGATCTTGATGGCGTTCTCGACGGCTTCAGCGCCCGTGGTGACGAAGATGGTCTTCTTCTCGAATTTGCCGGGCAGCATGGCGTTCAGCCTTTCGGCCAACCTGACATAGCTTTCATAGGGCACGACCTGGTGGCAGGTGTGGGTGAAACGGTCGAGCTGCGCCTTGACTGCTTCGATCACCCGGGGATGGCGGTGGCCGGTGTTAACGACGGCGATGCCGGAGGAGAAATCGATGTAGCGGCGGCCCTCGACATCCCAGATCTCCGAATTCTCGGCTCGATCGGCATAAATCTGCGTGGTCATGCCGACGCCGCGCGAGATCGACTGGTTCTTGCGTTCGGAAATGGCGGAGTTCTTCATCATATCCCTCATCGGGCCATCCCTCATCGAGATGGGGCCCGTTCTGTTTGATGCCGTTGAGTTCCCTTCTGGCCTTATTTCAGATTTTCCTCAAGCCGGCACCATCGCCGGGTCGATTGGGCCTGACTTAACCAGCCTGGCGATACGCGTACGAGACCGGTTTCCTTTTTTTCGGGATCGACTATCCTTCTGATATCCGCGAGGGATCGCGCTCAGCGACCTGCACGCGGCCGAGGGGAACCATGAGCAGGAACGCGACATCGTCCGTCTCGCCGCCATCCGTCGAAACGGTCGGTCTTTTGTCTTTTCCAGCCGTTTCCATCGTCGCCTGTACAGTCCTGATGCTGCTGTCCGGTTGCCAGAAACAACAACAAGCGGAAGAGAAAAAGCTGCCGATCATGGTGCGCACCGAGACGGCGACGATGTCGGATTATGCGCCGAGAACCTCGCTGACCGGAGTGATCGCGGCGCGTACGCTGAACAATCTGTCGTTCCGGGTCGGTGGCCGCGTCGCGGAGCGGCTTGTCGATGTCGGCCAGCATGTCTATCAAGGGACGGTACTTGCCCGCATCGATCCGCAGGAGCAGGAGTCCGATTTGCGCTCCGCACAGGCCGATCTCGATGCCGCGCAGGCGCAATTGACCCAGGCCGCGGCCACTTTCGAGCGACAAAAGACGCTGCTTGCCCAGGGCTTCACCACCAGGCGCGATTATGACACCGCCGACCAGGCGCTGAAGGTCGCGCAAGGCAGCGTCGATGCCGCGCGGAGCGCGCTCGCCAATGCCCAGCAGAACCTGTCCTTCACCGAGCTCAAGGCCGGCGCCGCGGGCGTGATAACCGCCCGCCAGGTCGAAGCCGGCCAGGTGGTGCAGGCGGCGCAGACCGTCTTCACCGTCGCCGAGGACGGCGACCGCGACGCGGTGTTCAATGTGCAGGAGACGCTGGTTGCCAAAACGCCGGCTTCTCCGGCGGTGACGATCACGCTGTTGTCCGACCCGCAGGTCAAGGCAACGGGCAAGGTGCGCGAGATCTCGCCGGCGGTCGACCCGGCTTCGGGCTCGATCAGGGTGAAGGTCGCCATTCCCGACACGCCCGCTGGCATGCCTCTGGGAGCGGCCGTCATCGGCTCGGTCAGCGCCAAGCCGGCGAAGGCGATCCTGTTGCCATGGCAGGCACTGACCTCCAGCGCCGGCAAACCCGCGGTGTGGATCGTCGACCCATCGACCAAGGCGGTGACGATGGCCCCGGTCGAGGTGCTGGCGTTCGATTCGGGCACGGTGGCGATCGCCAAGGGATTGGACGAGGGCCAGAGCGTCGTTACATCGGGCGGACAGTTGCTCAGCCCCGGACAGACCATCGAGATATCGGGGGCGGCGCAATGAAGCGATTGCCAGCCATCCTGCTTGGCCTTGCCGCGCTTGGCCTGCTCGCAGCCTGTTCGAAACCGGACGAGAAGCCGCCGGAGATCATCCGGCCGGTGCTGTCGGTGGTGATCCAGCCGCGCACCACACAGACTTTTGGTTTTGCCGGCTCGGTCGAGCCGCAGGTCAGTGCCGATCTTGCCTTCCGCCTGCTCGGCCGCGTCGTCTCGCGCGACGTCAAGGTCGGCGACATCGTCAGCAAGGGCACGACCATCGCGGCACTCGATCCGACCGCTCTGGAGCTGGCGGTCCAGGCGGCCAAGGCGGAACTCTCCAATGCGCAGGCGCAATTCGCCAATGCCGCCGCAAGCGAGGAGCGTCAGCGCCAGTTGCTGGCCTCGGCCAATACGTCGCAGTCCGTCTTCGACGCCGCGCAGCAGGCACGCAAAGCCGCCGAAGCCAGCGTCGAGCGGGCGAAGGCTTCGCTGGCGAAATCGCAGGAACAGCTCGGCTATGCCAGACTATTCTCGGATTTCGACGGCGTCGTTACCGCCGTCGGCGCCGAGGTCGGCCAGACGGTCTCGCCCGGGCAGACGGTCGTCACCGTGGCGCGCTCGGACTTGCGCGAGGCAGTGGTCGACATTCCCGACCAGTTGACCGGCGATCTCTCGGCCGGCACGCCGTTCCAGGTCATCCTGCAGTCGCTGCCGACGATCCAGACCGAGGCCAAATTACGCGAGATCGCGCCCCAGTCCGAGGGCTCGACCCGCACGCGGCGCGTCAAGCTGACGCTCACCGACCCGCCGCAAGCGTTCAGGCTCGGCTCGACGGTGACGGCGACCCGGATGACCAAGGTGACGCCGACGATCGAACTGCCGATGTCGGCGCTGCTCGAAAAGGACGGCGCCGACAAGGTGTGGATCGTCGACCCACAGACATCGAGCGTGAGCGCGAAAGAGATCAAGGTCGCGTCGAAAAACGGCGGCACCTTCACCGTGGCTGAAGGGCTCGAGGCCGGCACGCGCGTCGTCACCGCCGGCGTCCACAGCCTCGTCGAAGGCCAGAAGGTCAAAGTGCCCGAAGGAGGGGCCTCATGAAGGGCTTCAACCTCTCGGACTGGGCGCTCAACCACCGTTCTCTGGTCTGGTATTTCATGCTGGTCTTCGTGGTGGCCGGCATCTTCTCCTATCTCAATCTCGGCCGCGAGGAAGACCCCAACTTCACCATCAAGACGATGATCATCCAGGCCAACTGGCCGGGCGCCTCGGTCAAGGAGACGGTGCAGCAGGTCACCGACCGCATCGAGAAGAAGCTCGAGGAACTCGACAGCCTCGACTACACCAAGTCGGTTACAACCGCCGGCCAGACGGTCATTTTCGTCAACCTGAAGGACACCACCAAGGCGCGCGATGTCGTGCCGAACTGGCTTCAGGTGCGCAACATGGTCAACGACATCAAGGCGCAGTTTCCGCAAGGCGTGCAGGGACCGTTCTTCAACGACCGCTTTGGCGATGTCTACGGCAACATCTATGCCTTCACATCGGATGGGCTGACGCCACGCCAATTGCGCGACTATGTCGAGGATGTCAGAACCAAGATCCTGACCGTGCCCAATGCCGGCAAGGTCGATCTGGTCGGCGCGCAGGACGAGGCGATCTATCTCGAATTCTCGACCCGCCAGATCGCGGCGCTTGGCCTGAACCAGCAGGCGATCGTGGCCAGCCTGCAGGCGCAAAACGCGATCACGCCGTCCGGCGTCATCCAGTCGGGACCGGAGCGCATCAGCGTGCGCGTCGGCGGCCAATTCGCCTCCGAGGAGAGCCTGCGGGCCATTAATCTGCGCGTCAACGATCGGTTCTTCCGCTTGAGCGACGTGGCGACGATCACGCGCGGTTATGCCGACCCGCCGACGGCGCTGTTCCGCTTCAACGGCCAGGACGCGATCGGGCTTGCCATCGGCATGAAGCCCAACGCCAATCTGCTCAAATTCGGCGAAGCGCTGCATGAGGAGATGAACAAGGTGCTGGCCGATCTGCCGGTCGGCGTCGGCGTGCATCTGGTCGCCGACCAGCCTGTCATCGTCGAGGAGGCCGTCTCAGGCTTTACGCGCGCGCTGTTCGAGGCGGTTGCGATCGTGCTTGCCGTCTCCTTCATCAGCCTCGGCATGCGCGCCGGCTTCGTCGTCGCCCTGTCGATCCCGCTGGTGCTGGCCATCACCTTCACGGTCATGGAATATCTCGGCATATCGCTGCAGCGCATTTCACTCGGCGCGTTGATCATCGCGCTCGGGTTGCTGGTCGACGACGCGATGATCGCCGTCGAGATGATGGTGGCGCGGCTGGAGGTGGGCGACAGCCTGCGCAAGGCGGCGACCTATGTCTACACCTCGACCGCCTTTCCGATGCTGACCGGCACGCTGGTGACGGTCGCGGGCTTCATCCCGATCGGGCTCAACTCGAGTGCTGCCGGCGAATACACATTCACCCTGTTCGTCGTCATCGCGGTGTCGCTGCTGGTGTCATGGATCGTGGCCGTGCTGTTCGCGCCGCTGCTTGGCGTGACCATCCTGCCGGCGACGATGAAGACCAAGCATCACGACCAGCCGGGCCGCTTCACCTCGCTGTTCCGGCGCGTGCTTGTCGGCTCGGTGCGCCATCACTGGCTGACGATCATCGTGACCGTGCTCCTGTTCGCTGGCTCGATCGCCGGCTTCGGCCTGGTGCAGCAGCAATTCTTCCCGCCTTCCGACCGGCCGGAGCTGATCGTCGACTGGAACCTGCCGCAGAACTCGTCGGTCACCGAGACGCGCGACCAGATGGAGCGCTTCGAACAGCGGGCGCTGGTCGGCAATCCCGACATTGACCACTTCTCGTCCTATATCGGCCAGGGCGCGGTGCGCTTCGTGCTGGCCTATGACGTGCAGCCGGCCAATCCCTATTTCGGCCAGACGGTGATCGTCACCAAGAGCATCGAGGCGCGCAACCGGGTGAAGCCGGCGCTGGAGAAGCTGCTGCGCGCGGAGTTCGTCGGCACCGACGCCTTCGTCAAGCCGCTCGAGCTCGGACCACCGGTCGGGCGTCCGGTGCAGTACCGCGTCAGCGGCCCCGATATCCAGACCGTGCGGGAACTGGCGCAGCAATTCGCTGGCCTCATCTCGTCCAATCCCAAGCTTGCCGCACCCACCTTCGACTGGAACGAACCGCAGCGCGTGCTGAGGGTCGACGTGCTGCAGGACAAGGCGCGGCAGCTCGGCATCACCTCCTCCGACATCGCCAGCGCGCTGAACAGCACGGTCGGCGGCGCGACCATCACACAGGTGCGCGACGCGACATACCTGATCAATGTCGTGGCCCGCTCGCGCGAGGCCGAACGCGGCTCGATCGAGACATTGCAGAACATGCAGCTGCCGACCAGCACAGGCGAGGCGATCCCGCTCGCCGCGGTCGCCAACTTCCGCTACGACCTGGAGCAGCCGACGGTGTGGCGGCGCGACCGCATCCCGACCATCACCGTGCGCGCCGGCCTGGTTGGCGACGTGCTGCCGGCGACCGTCGTCAACGAGCTGAAACCGTCGGTCGACACCTTCGTCGCCAAGCTGCCGCCCGCCTATTCGGTCGAGACCGCCGGCTCGGTCGAGGAAAGCGCCAAGAGCCAGGGGCCGATCGCCGCCGTGGTGCCGCTGATGCTGTTCGTCATGGCCACCATCCTGATGGTGCAGTTGCAGAGTTTCCAGCGCCTGTTCCTCGTGGTGGCGGTGGCGCCGCTCGGGCTGATCGGCGTGGTGGCGGCGCTGGTGCCAAGCGGCGCGCCGCTCGGCTTCGTCGCCATTCTCGGCGTGCTGGCGCTGATCGGCATATTGATCCGCAACTCGGTCATCCTGATCGTACAGATCGAGGATCTTGTCGCCGAAGGCAGGGATCGCTGGGCTGCCGTCATCGAAGCGACCGAACATCGCATGCGGCCGATCGCGCTGACGGCGGCCGCCGCGAGTCTCGCGCTGATCCCGATCGCGCGCGAAGTGTTCTGGGGGCCGATGGCCTACGCCATGATGGGCGGCATCATCGCCGGCACGGCGATCACGCTGCTGTTCCTGCCGGCGCTATATGTGACTTGGTTCCGCATCAAGGAGCCGAAGGACCAAGCCGAGCCACCCATCCTGGAGACCGGCGAACCGGTGCAAATTCAGACCTGAGGCGTGCCGGATCATTCATTGTCGTTGGAGGATGCCGGGCGCGACTTGGCGCGCTGCCATGGCGAGACATATGCGATCCAGTCGCCGCGGGTAACTATGCCCCTATCTAAAAACACCGCGACGTTGGGAGGGTCCGGAAACGTCCATTTCTCCACGGGAACTCCTCAATAAACGGCTGGTTTCGCGTACAGGAAAAATTCAAGCGGTTCTGACAAACCCATCGCTGGCCCGCAGCAGGTTGCGCGTATAATCCTTTGTCACACGGCGCTCGACCAGATCGTTGGCCACCAGATTTTCAACTGCCTCGCCGCCTTGCATCACCATCAGCCGCTCGCACATATGGGTGATGATGGCGAGGTCGTGGCTGACCATCAGGAAGGTCAGCTTGCGCCGCCGGCGAACCTCTTCCAGCAGGTTGAGCACTTCCGCCTGCACCGAGGCATCGAGCGCCGAGGTCGGCTCGTCGAGCAGCAGGATCGAGGGTTCGAGGATCAGCGCGCGCGCGATCGCCACGCGCTGGCGCTGACCGCCCGACAATTGGTGCGCGTAACGGAAGCGAAAACCGTTGCCGAGGCCGACCTCGTCGAGCGCGCGTTCGATCCGCCTCTCGCCATCGGCAAAACCGTGGATGGCAAGCGGCTCCTGCAGCAGGCGGTCGACGGTCTGGCGCGGATGCAGCGAGCCGTACGGATCCTGGAAGACCATCTGCACTTCGCGGTAAAAGGCCTTGTCCCGGCGCGCGCCGAGTGTCTTGCCGTTGACGGCGATGCTGCCGGAGGCGACCGGCGCGAGGCCGGCGATGGCCCGCAGCAATGTCGATTTGCCGGAGCCGGATTCGCCGACCAGGCCAAAGGATTCGCCCGGCTGCACATCGAGGCTGACGCCCTTCAGCGCGCGAAAACGGTCGAAGATGACCTCCAGCCTGTCGACGGCGATCGCTGATGTCATGCCGCCCACTCCGGCTTGCGGTCGAGCACCGGCAGCGGGTGACGGTCGGCGCCGATCTTGGGCATGCAGTTGAGCAGGCCGCGTGTGTAGGGATGCTGGGCCTGACCCAATTCCGAAGCCTTGAGCTGCTCGACCACCTTGCCGGCATACATGACGATGACGCGGTCGCAGAAGGAGGAAACCAGGCGCAGGTCGTGCGAGATGAAGATCAGTCCCATGCCGCGCTCACTGACCAGCCGGTCGAGGATGCCGAGCACGTCGAGCTGTACGGTGACGTCGAGCGCCGAGGTCGGCTCGTCGGCGATCATCATTTCCGGCCCGGCGATCAGCATCATGGCGATCATGGCGCGCTGGCCCATGCCGCCGGACACTTCGTGCGGATGCAGGTCGAAGACGCGTTTGGGATCGCGGATCTGCACCGCCTCCAGCATGGCCAGCGCGCGTTCTCGCGCCTCGGCCTTGCCGACCTTTTCGTGCGTGCGCAGCGTCTCGACGATCTGACGGCCGATGCTCATCACCGGGTCGAGCGAATATTTCGGGTCCTGCAGGATCATGGCGATGCGGTTGCCCCGCAGCGCCCGGCGTTGGCGCGGAGAGATGCCGAGCAGGTCGATGCCGTCGAAGGCCAATTTTTGTGCCGATATCCTGGCCTGCGGCGGCGTCAGGCCCATGATGGCGCGGCCAGTCTGCGACTTGCCCGAGCCGGACTCGCCGACGATGCCCAGCCGCTCGCGGCCGAGCGAAAAGGAGACGCCGCGCACCGCCTCGATAATGCCGGTGCGGGTCGGGAAGGTGACGCGCAGATCGTCCACCTCAAGCAGTGTTCCCGTCTTGCCACTCATTGGTCGCCGCTCCGGGGATCGAGCGCGTCGCGCAGGCCATCGCCGAGCAGGTTGAAGCCGAGGCTGACGATGAGGATGGCGAAGCCAGGCGCACCGGCCACCCACCACTGGTCGAGGATGAAGCGGCGGCCGGACGCAATCATGGTGCCCCATTCGGGCAGCGGCGGCTGCGCGCCGAGGCCGAGGAAACCGAGACCGGCGGCGGTCAGGATGATGCCGGCCATGTCGAGCGTCACGCGGATGATCAGCGAGGAGATGCAGAGCGGCATGATGTGGCGCAGCACGATGCGGAAGGGCGAGGCGCCCATCAGCTGTACGGCCTTGATGTAGTCGGAGTTGCGCACGGTGAGCGTCTCGGCGCGAGCGATGCGCGCATAGGGTGGCCAGGAGGTGATGGCGATGGCGAGCACCGCGTTCTCGATGCCGGGGCCAAGGGCGGCGACGAAGGCCAGCGCCAGCACCAGCTTTGGGAAGGCAAGGAAGATGTCCGTGATGCGCATCAGGATGGCATCGGTCCAGCCGCCGGCATAACCGGCGACAGTGCCGACCAGCAGGCCGATGGGGGCGGCGATGACGGCGACCAGGATAACCACATAAAGCGTCCAGCGCGAGCCGTAGAGGATGCGCGAATAGATGTCGCGGCCGAGATCGTCGGTGCCGAACCAGTGCTGCGCGCTCGGCGCCAGCAGCCGCGCATTCTTCAGGTCGCCGAAGGTCGGCGAATAGGGCGCGAGCACACCGGCAAGGGCGGCGACGAGCAGCAGCGCGATGATGATTAGCAGGCCGACAAAGGCCAGACGGTTGGCGGAAAAACGCCGCCACGCGACATAGGCGCGACCGAGCCTCGCCTGCATGCGCGAGGCCGGCCGCTCGCTGAGCAGCCAGTCACGACGGCTCTGGAC
Source organism: Mesorhizobium sp. BH1-1-4 (assembly GCF_020165665.1). Lineage (NCBI taxonomy): Bacteria > Pseudomonadati > Pseudomonadota > Alphaproteobacteria > Hyphomicrobiales > Phyllobacteriaceae > Mesorhizobium > Mesorhizobium sp. BH1-1-4. The sequence goes on along the minus strand of NZ_JAIUIN010000001.1, from coordinate 296,356 downwards.
GGCGTCGGCGCTCATCCTGTCTTCGTCCTCGGATCGAGCACACGGTAGAGCAGGTCGGACAGAAGGTTGATGGCGATGAACACCGAGCCGATGACGATGGTGCCGCCGAGAACCGCGTTCATGTCGGCATTCTGCAGCGAGTTGGTGATGTAGAGGCCGATGCCCGGCCACGAAAACACGGTCTCGGTCAGCACCGAGCCTTCGAGCAGCCCGGCATAGGAGAGCGCGATCACCGTCACCATCGGCACGGCGGCATTGCGCAGCGCGTGGCCCCAGATGATGCGGGTTTCCGACAGGCCCTTGGCGCGCGCGGCGACGATGTATTCCTGCGCCAATTCGTTGAGCATGAACGAGCGCGTCATGCGGCTGATATAGGCGAGCGAGAAATAGCCGAGCAGCGAGGCCGGCAGGATGATGTGCCGGAAGGCGTCGTAAAAGACGTCCCACTGCCCCTGCATCGCGGAGTCCAGCAGATAAAAACCGGTGATCGGCGTGAAGGTGTATTCGTAGACGACGTCGAGCCGTGCCGGGAAAGCCACCCATTGCAGTTTGGCGTAGAACAGCACCAGGGCCAGCAGACCCAGCCAGAAGATCGGCACGGAATAGCCGATCAGGCCGATGATGCGCACGATCTGGTCAATCAGGCTGCCGCGCCGGACGGCGGCCAGAACGCCGAGCGGTACGCCAAACAGCGCGCCGATCAGCGTCCCCAATGTCGCCAGTTCCGTGGTTGCCGGAAGGGCGCGCCTGATATCGGTCATGACCGGATTGGTGGTCAGCACCGAAGTGCCGAAATCGCCGCTCAGCGCATGTTTCACATAAATATAGAACTGCTCGATCAACGGCAGGTCGAGACCCATCTCGCGGCGCGTGCGCTCGACGACATTGGCCGGCGCCCGGTCGCCCAGCACCGCCAGCACCGGGTCGATCGGGATGACGCGGCCAATGAAAAAGGTGACGGCGAGAAGACCGAGATAGGTCGTCACCGCGATGACCAGGAAGCGGCCAATCGCCGACGCAATGGCGACGGCGCGGGCGCTGCCGCGCCCGCCCTCGTTTTCAACAGCGCTCATGCGGCGCGTCCGCGGACGCTACTCTTTCGAGACCGGCCCTACGAAGTTGGTGTCGAAGCTCGGACCAAGCGCGAAGCCCTTGAGGTTCTTGCGCAGGCCGGCAACTTCCAACTGCTGGTGGATGACGACGAAGGGGCTGGTGTCGAGAATCTTCTTCTCGAGATCCTTGTACATATCCGCACGCTTGCCCGAATCCTTCTCCAGCAGCGCCGCTTCCGTCTGCTTGGTCAGGTCCGGAATGTCCCAGGCATTGCGCCATGCCAAGGTCTTGGTCTTGCCCGCATCCGAATTGTCCGGGTTGGAGGCAAAGGTCTGGGCATTCGAGTTCGGATCGAAATAGTCCTGGCCCCACTGGCCGATATAGATGTCGTGGTTGCGGGCGCGGTATTTGGTCAGCGTCTGCTTGCCGTCACCGGGGATGATTTCCAGCTTGATGCCGGCCTGGCCGAGCGTCTGCTGGATCGATTCCGCCATGCCGGTGGTCGGCTGGCCGGTGCGCACGTCCATGGTGACGCTGAAGCCGTCGGGCAGGCCGGCCTTGGCCAGCAATTCCTTGGCCTTGGCGACGTCGAGCTTGAACGGGTTTTCGTCCAGTTCACCCAGCACGCCCTTGGGCAGGAAGGTCTGGTGGATTTCGCCGATGCCCTTGAGGATGGTCGTGCTCAAGGCATCATAGTCGACCAGGTATTTGAAGGCCTGACGGACCTCGGGTTTGGCGAGGTTCGGGTTCTTCTGGTTGAGGCTGATATAGTAGACGGTGCCTTTCGGCGCGCTGGTGGTGGTGAGGTCGGCGTTCTTGGCGATGGCGTCGAGGTCGTTCGGTTCGAGGTTGCGGGCAACGTCGATGTCGCCGGCTTCGAGTGCCAGGCGCTGCGCCGAGCTTTCCTTCATGTTGCGGTAGATGACGCGGGCGAGCTTGGCCTTCTCGCCGTAATAATTGTCGTTGCGCTCCATGACGACGGCTTCATTGGCGCGCCATTCGCGCAGCTTGTAGGCGCCCGAGCCGGCATAGCCCGTCTTCAGCCAGGCGTTCCCGAAGTCGTTGTCCCATTTGTAGTCGGCGCTTGGCGTGACCGCCGCGACATGTTCCTTGACCAGCTTGGCGTCGACCACCGAGGCGACAGTCGCCGACAGGCAGTTCAGGACGAAGCTCGGCGCATAGGCCTTGTCGACGATGAACTGGAAGGTGGTGTCGTCAACCGCCTTGGCCTTCTCGGTGACGTTGTCGCCGCTGATGCCGAACTGGCTGATGATGAAGGCCGGGCTCTTGTCCAGCTTGACCGCGCGCTCGAAGGACCAGGCGACGTCGGCCGCCGTGATCGGATTGCCGGAAGCGAATTTCAGGCCCGGCTTGAGCTTGAACGTATAGGTCAGGCCGTCGTCCGAAACGGTCCAGCTGTCGGCGAGATCGCCCTTGACCTTGGAGGTGTCGCTGAGGTCGAGGCGGACAAGAAGGTCATAGGTGTTGCCGGTGACCTCGGCGGTCGACAGTTCGAACGCCTCGCCCGGATCCATCGAGATGATGTCGTCGATGGCAAAACCTTCGACCAGCGTGTCGGCGGGGGTGACCGCGCCAGCCGGAGCGCCGGCCAGAAGCAGCGCCGACATGGCGGCGCCCGCAAGCAAGATGCGGGATCGTAGAGCGAGCTTTTCCATCATCATGATGATTGTTCCCTGTTTTGTTGTTGTTGACCTGAGTTCCCGGCTCAGGATTGCGGTGTTCTTTTCGGAGCTATGGCAGCCCTCGACCCCTTACCGTCGTGGTTTTTGTCCAATTGGTCAACAGCATATCCAGTGGCCTGTTGGTGGGCAACGAGCATTTAGGCGACGGTGCATTGGACCAGAATGGCGGGCGGCGTGTCGACGCATATGCCAGCCAATCGAGGGCATCGATCGGGAAAATCCGCTGGAGCGGTTCAGCGTTTGATGGAATCGCCGACCCGCTCTAACTCTTTGTTTCCACGCAATTCCCAAGGGGAAGCGCTACGCGCTTCTCCCGGGAAAACCGTTACACACTTTTCCTGGAATTGCTCTAAATTTCGGAGTTATTTCAGCGCCGCGACGAGGCCGGCGTCGGGGAAGCAGGTTGCGGCCTGACCATTCTTTTCCTGCCATTTGCCGATCGAGCGGCGGGTCTTGAAGCCGGGCAGGCCGTCGGCGCTGCCGACATCGTAGCCCTTGGCCTCCAGGGCCCGCTGCAGGGCGGCGATGTCGGAGCGGTGGAGATCCCCGACAGGCCCCCAACCGCCGGAAAAAGTCTGATCGCCATGGGCGATGCGGTCGGCACCATGGCCGATGAACAGCGCATAGAGGTCGCTGGTGTTGTATTCCTTCAGCACGTAGAAATTGGGGGTGGCGATGAAAGCCGGCCCACTGCGCCCGGCAGGCATCAGCAGGAACCCTTCCGCCTTCAGCTCGCTGGCCGGGAACGGCTTGCCGCCGACGCGTTCGATGCCCATGGCGGCCCATTGCGAAATCTTTTTGCCCTGGTCCGGACCCTCCAGCGAACAGGTCACAGTCTCGGGCACAGTTACCTCGAAACCCCAGCCGCGTCCCCTGACCCAACCATAGTGGACGAGGTAGTTGGCGATCGAGGCGAGCACGTCAGGCGTCGAGGTCCAGATGTCGGCGCGGCCGTCGCCGTCGAAATCGACGGCATTCTTGAGGAAGGAGGTCGGCATGAATTGCGGCTGGCCGAGCGCACCGGCCCAGGACGACTTCATCGCACCGACCGGGGCCAGCCCGCGCTGCACGATTTCCAGCGCCGCCAGGAGTTCGGTGCGGAAAAAATCCTTTTTCGTCGACATGAACGCCTTGGTGCCCAGCACTTCGAAGGCATCGTAGGGCATCTTCGCCGCGCCGAAGCCGGTCTCGCGGCCCCAGATCGCCAGAAGGATCTCGCCCGGCACGCCATAGCGCTTTTCGATCGCGGCAAGCGTGCGGGCATTGGCGGCTTCGCGGGTGCGTCCGCCCGACGTCACCGCGCGAACCGTCTTCTCGGCAAAATAGGCACCGGGAGAACTGAACTCGGCCTGGTGCTGCTTCCGCGGTGTCTTCGGCTTCTCGCCGGGCATGACAAGATCGGGGAGTTTGAGGTTCGGCTTCACGCCGTTGAACGCGGCGTCGAAGGTCGCCTTGGAGATGCCCTTCGCCTTGGCTTCGGGCCAAAGGTCGGTTTGCAGCCAGGCGCGGAATTGGTCGTCGATCTTGGCGGCGGAGGCGGGCAAGGCGATCAGGGCAAAGAGCGCGGCAAGGAAGAATGCAAGGCTGAACTTGCGAAAGCCGCGCGTGGCGTGCCCCACCAGCTTCGAAGGATGCGTGACAAAAATCATTCGCATCTCCTGCCCACCAATCGTGTCAAAACGCCGTCCGCGAGCGCAGTGCCGCGGCCAGCGTGCCTTCGTCCAGATAGTCGAGTTCGCCGCCAACCGGCACGCCATGCGCCAGCCGCGTTATCTTGACCTCGAAGCCGGAGAGCTGATCCGTCAGGTAATGCGCGGTGGTCTGGCCCTCGACCGTTGCGTTGACGGCAAGGATGACCTCCTTCACCTCACCGCCGGCGATGCGGTCGATCAGCGAGCGGATGTTGAGCTGGTCGGGGCCGATGCCATCGAGCGGCGACAGCGTGCCGCCAAGCACGTGGTAGCGCACATTCATTGCCGCCGCGCGCTCCAGTGCCCAGAGATCCGAGACGTCCTCGACGATGATCAGGGTGGCGGGATCGCGACGTGGGTCGGTGCAGATCATGCACGGGTCTGAGGTGTCGACATTGCCGCAGGTGGAACAGATGCGCACCTTGTCGGCGGCCTCGCCCATGGCGGCGGCCAGCGGCGACAGCAACTGTTCCTTCTTTTTGATCAGATGCAGTGCGGCGCGCCGCGCCGAACGGGGGCCAAGTCCCGGCACCTTGGCCAGGAGTTGGATCAGGCGTTCGATCTCGGGACCGGCGATTCGCTTGGACATCGCTCTGATCTAGGATTTTTCAGAGCGCTTTGAAACATCCCGCATCGGTGCGGATAAGCCATACTGACACGGCCGCTATCGATGTGCGGATCAATTGGTTTCGAGCGGACGACCCTGGCTGACGATCATCGCGCCGATGGCGTCGGTGTTCTCGGGCGTCGACTGAAAGCCCATCGCCGCTTCCTGCGGCGCGCCCTCAACCGAGGAGATGACCCTTTTGTTCGAGGTTCCGCTGTTCAGGGTTCCGCCGAAACGGGCGGCATCCGGTTCTTCCATCGGCTCCTGCATGGCAACTTCCACCGGCTTCGCCGAAACCCGCGCCGACTTTGCCGTCGGCGCCGCGGCTGCCGTCACATAGGTCTGCTCGGCCGGAGCGGTGCGGGCGGCCTTGCCGGGACGTACCGGCTCCGCCGCGGCGGTCATGTAGACCTGCTGGGCTGGAGCGGTGCGACCGGAAGTCTTGGCTACGGATACGGGCTCGGCGGAAGCGACACGCGTCGCGGATACTCCCGGCAACGCAGCCGGCTGCTCGGCCGAGGCAACCATTGGCTCATCGGGAAGCGGCTGCCAGTTGCGGCCGCGCTTTTCGTAGAAGGCGTTGCCGCCGGCAACCATGGTGTAATGCATGTTCTTGTAGGGGAAGCGGAGGCCCGCGGTGTGGAAATACATCGTGTTCTTGAGCTTGGCCTTGCGCTCGCCCTTGAGCACCGCGTCGGCGGCCTCCTCGACATCGGGCATCGCGCGCGAATTCATCGATCTGGTCATGACGCCTGGCGCGAACTGCCCGGGCTCACCCACGACTTCGCAGATGGTGCCGCCATGATTGCCGGAGCGCAGCCGGTTCATCACCACCGTGCCGACGGCGATCATGCCGTCGCGGCTCGACCGGTTGGATTCGAAGAACATCGCCCGTTCCAGACATTCCCTGTCCTTCGGCGTGTGGCTATAGGCGCGCGAACTCAGGAAACTCGGCGTGATGGCGTCAGTCAGGCTGGCGACGGACATGCCGTGCGAGGTGGTCTGGCTGCAAGCGGCCAAGAAAAGGGGAGACGTGACGACGCCGAGCAACAGCGGCGTCTTCCATCGCATGGCAATCAACAGGTAACCCTCTCACTTCGATGCCCGCCCCCAGGCTGCGGCAAGAATGAGACACTTTCAGGCAAAATGATGGCCAAAACGTTATTAACCACGTACTGTTGCCAAATTGCCACAAAATTGAGGCTTTCCAGATAGTTCGGCCGGCCGTTTCACACAGTTGATGACCGCTCTCTCTTTGTTTCGCCGCAATTCCCCCACGGAAATCCGCACGACGCCTTTTTTGGAACAGGCCTACCGCCCAGCCGCGATTGGTGCCGGCTGACCAGGGTCGAGCTCTTCAACCTTTTCCGAAAACAGGCCACGTCTAAGGAACAATGCGCGCGCCTCCCTTGCCGTCGGCGCGATCTTGCCTGGCCAGTCGCTGTCGATGAACTCGGCCTTGGTGAAGTCAGGATTGGTTTCGGAGGCCGTCTCCAGGAATTCGGCGATTTCCAGCACGATCGCGCGCTCGTCCTTCGAAAGCGCCGACGTGCCGGCCTCGATCGACGGGCGGTGCACGAAATCCTCGAACAGGTTGAAGTAGCCCTTGATGCCGACGAGATCGACACCCGCATCGCAATCGGCCAGGATCTCCAGAATCTCGTAGATCCTGTTGCGTATGCGCTGCTCGATCAGTCTTTCGGAGGGCTCGTCGGCCATAAGCGCACCGAACGCTAGAACGGCAGTTTCATTCCCGGCGGGATGGGCAGGCCCGATGTCAGCGCCTTGGTCTTTTCCTGCATGATCAACTCGACCTTGGCCTTGGCGTCATTGTGGGCGGCAAGGATCAAATCCTCGAGGATTTCGACCTCGTCTTCCTTGAACAGGGACGGGTCGATCTTCAGCGACTTCATGTCGAACTTTCCGCTCAGCGTGACATTGACCAGGCCGCCGCCGGCCTGGCCTGAGGCTTCGACCGTGGCGATCTCGTCCTGCATGGCCTGGAATTTGGCCTGCATTTCCTTCGCCTTGCCCATCAGGCCGAGAAGATCTTTCATGGTCCGATCCTTTGCGGATTAGTGCTGGATATCAGGGTTCGTCGTCATCGGATGGCGGCTCGACCGGCATTTCGGCCTCGGTCGTGTCGGCATCCGATGTCTCGGGTATGCGCACATCGATGATCTTTGCGCCGGGAAAGCGCGCCAGGATGGCGGCGACCGTCGGGTCGTTCCTGGCATCGAGAAAGGCGTTTTCACGCTTCGTCGATTCCATTTCGGCCAGCGTCTGGCCGCCCTCTTCCTTAGACAGCGACACCAGCCAGCTGCGGCCGGTCCAGGCGCGCAGTTTGGTGGTCAGGTCGTTGAGCAGCATCTTGGGCGCGTCATCGGTCAGGCCGACATCGATGCGGCCGGGCTCGATGCGCACCAGGCGGATACAGCTCTTGATCAGGACCTTGAAGGCGATGTCGCGCTTGGCGTCGGCAAGGGCAACGATGTCGGCCAGCGATTTCAGCGGTACGGCTTGCGTCTCCGGCGCCGGCTGCGGGGGCGCGACGAAGGCGGCAGGCGCGGGCGTGGCCTCGACCAGCCGCATGGTCTGCGCGCCGCCCGAGCCGCCAGGCATGCGCGCCTGCGCCACGGCGCTGGCGCCATTGCCGCCAGCACCGCCATTGCCGGGGCTCACGGGGCCGGGATTCACGGGCGCACCATTCGGGCGCGGCGTGGCGCCGGTTGCCGCGGCCCCACTCTCCAGCGATCTCAGCGCCTCGTCCAATGTCGGCAGGTCGGCGGCGTGGGCCAGCCGGATCAGCACCATTTCGGCGGCACTGACCGGCCGGTTGGAGGACTGTACCTCGGGAATGCCCTTGAGCAGCATCTGCCAGGTCCGCGACAGCACGCGGACCGACAGCGCGCTGGCGAAATCGGCGCCACGCTGGCGCTCGTCCTGCGACAGCGAGGCATCGTCCATGGCGGTCGGCACGAAACGCAGCCGGGTGACGAGATGGTTGAACTCGGCCAGATCGGTGAGCACGGCGGCCGGATCGGCGCCGGTGTCGTATTGGGCGCGGAATTCGGCGAGTGCCGCCGCCACATCGCCCTTCATGACATATTCGAACAGGTCGACGATGCGGGCGCGGTCGGCAAGGCCCAGCATGGCGCGCACGGCCTCGGCGCTGACGGAGCCGGCGCCGTGGGCGATCGCCTGGTCGAGGATGGAGAGCGAATCGCGGGCGGAGCCTTCAGCCGCGCGCGCGATCATCGCCAGCGCGTCGTCGTCGACCGAAATACCTTCCTTGCCGGCGATCGAGGTGAGATGCGCGACCAGCGCGCCGGCGTCGATGCGCCTCAGGTCGAAACGCTGGCAGCGCGACAGGACAGTGATCGGAACCTTGCGGATTTCGGTGGTGGCGAAGATGAATTTGACGTGCGGCGGCGGTTCCTCCAGCGTCTTCAGCAGGCCGTTGAAGGCCTGCGTCGACAGCATGTGCACTTCGTCGATGATGTAGACCTTGTAGCGAGCCGAGACCGGTGCGTAGCGCACCCGCTCGATAATGTCCCTGATGTCGTCTATGCCGGTGTGCGAGGCGGCGTCCATCTCGATGACGTCGACATGGCGGCCTTCCATGATCGCCTGGCAATGCTCGCCGAGCACGGCGAGATCGACCGAGGGCTGATCGGTATCGGCGGTCTTGTAGTTCAGGGCCCGCGCCAGGATGCGCGCGGTTGTGGTCTTGCCGACACCGCGCACGCCGGTGAGCATCCAGGCCTGGGCAATACGGCCGGTGGCGAAGGCGTTGGTGAGGGTGCGCACCATCGGCTCCTGGCCGACCAGCTCGGAGAAATTCGACGGACGGTATTTGCGCGCCAGCACCCGATAGGCGCCGGCCTTGCCATGCTCCAGGCTTTTCGGTCCCGAATTTCCGGCTTCGCTCATTCGCCCGTTAAGCTCCAAAAGGCCGCGCCCAAAGGCGCCGATTCCTGCGCATAGTCTCGCCCGCGCTGCAATGCGTCGTCAATGTCGCGAGAGGGCCGATGAGGTGGGAGGCTGGAACAATGACCCGTTCCGGGCTCGTTAGGGCTGCTTCCTTCCGGACCTGACCCGGTTGGCGAGTGGATCGTCCACCACCAACCTCCCGCTGTCCATATCGGCAATTGCGGGACGAAATGCAAGTGCGCAGGCAAATCGGCAGCGAAACCCAAGAGATTCGCTTGCAGCCCCGGTGCAGCCGCTCTAGCGTCCATGGTTTGAGGAAACCAAGAAAAGCAGGGGAAACGCCGATGCTGCCGGGCCTGAAGGCCGGATTCACGCTGGATGCCCGGCTGGAGGCTGACAGCGAGCAGTTGATGTGGCTGGGGCTCTGCGAATTGCGGGTGATGAACGACCGCCGCTGGCCATGGCTGCTCCTGGTGCCGCAGCGGCCGGGCGCGGAGGAAATTCACGACATGACGCCGCTCGACCAGGCGATGCTCACCTTCGAGACCAATATGGTGGCGCAGGCGCTGAAGAAAGTGAGCGGCTGCACCAAGATCAACACGGGCGCGCTCGGCAACATCGTGCGCCAGCTGCATATCCATATCATCGCGCGGTCCGAGGGCGATCCAGGCTGGCCCGGCCCGGTATGGGGGCATGGCCTGCGCGAGCCCTATCAGCGTTCCGACCTGCGCCGGTTTGCCGAAACGATAAGGGCAGCGCTATAAGCCTTCCCTGTGTTCATTCAAAAACACGTCCATCCCAAGCATGTCCATCCCAAAGCACCAGAGTCCATATGAGCTTCCGCCTGTTTGACGCGCCCCTGCGCGAGCCGAGCCAGTTCGTCGGCTTTGCCGGCAACACGATCGACCGGCAATCCGAGAACCGCGCCGACGATTCGGTCGACAAGGCGCTGGCCGATCCGACGACGCGACTGCTGTTGATGAATGGCGGGCGGCTCTATCTGAAACTCGCGGATGGCGGTTTCGACCCCTGGTACCGGGTCGCCGAGAGCCAGCCTTTCGAGCCTTCCTTCGACCAGGGCGTGCTGCTCGGCTTTTCCGAACAGGGGCCGGTGCTGGCGGTGCTGGCCGGCATCGACGCCGAACGGTTGCCCGAAACCGTCAAGGCGATCGACTACCGCTCGGTCTACATGCAAGGGCTGATCGACGAGGCCGCCGCCGGCGCGATGGCGCAGGGCGCGGCCCTGCTCGCCTGGCACGCCAGCCACCGCTTCTGCAGCAAATGCGGCAGCGAGTCACAGATGCGGGCCGGCGGCTACAAACGCCATTGCCCGAATTGCGGCACCGAGCATTTTCCGCGCACCGACCCGGTGGCGATCATGCTGACGGCGACGCGGGAGAAATGCCTGCTGGGGCGTGGCCGGCACTTCGCTCCCGGCATGTATTCAGCACTTGCCGGCTTCATCGAGCCGGGCGAGACGATCGAGGCGGCGGTGCGCCGCGAAACGCTGGAAGAGGCCGGCATCCGGCTAGGCCGGGTCGTCTACCATGCGAGCCAGCCCTGGCCCTTCCCCTATTCGCTGATGATCGGATGCTTCGGCGAACCGCTCAACGAGGACATCCAGGCCGACCTCAACGAATTGGAGGATTGCCGCTGGTTCTTGCGCGACGAGGTGCGCCTGATGCTGGACCGGACGCACCCCGACACCCTGGTCACGCCGCCGAAAGGCGCCATCGCGCACTATCTCATCCGCGCCTGGGTCGACAGCGAATAGCGAACACCGAAAGACCTTGCAGGAGAGGCAAATGATCCGTCACACCGTCGTCTTCACGCTGAAGCACCCACCGCACTCGCTTGAGGAAAAGCGGTTCCTCGTCGATGCCAGGAAGATCCTCGCCGCGATCCGGGGCGTCACGCATTTCGAGCAATTGCGCCAGATCAGCCCCAAGAACGACTATCAGTTCGGCTTCTCGATGGAGTTCGCCGACCAGGCCGCCTACACCAGGTACAACGACCATCCCGACCATGTCGCCTTCGTGCGCGACCGCTGGGTGCCGGAGGTCGAGAAATTTCTCGAGATCGATTACGTGCCGCTGGGCTGGTAGCTCAGTCCGCAACCTTCCACTGCTCGCGCGACTCGCTGGCCGGATAGACGCCGAGAATCCGTACCTCGCGCGAGAAGAACCGCAGTTCATCCAGCGCCAGCTTGACCAGCGGATCGTCGGGATGGCCCTCGATATCGGCGTAAAACAGCGTCGCCGTGAAGGCGCCGAGCTGGTAGCTCTCGAGCTTGGTCATGTTGATGCCGTTGGTGGCGAAGCCGCCCATCGCCTTGTAGAGCGCGGCCGGCACGTTGCGGACGCGAAAGATGAAAGTCGTCATCATCTTGACGTCGGGCGACGGCCGCTCGGCCCATTGCTTGCTCTTGGTCAGGACGACGAAGCGGGTGACGTTGCTGTCGGTGTCCTCGACATTCTCCTCGATGATATCGAGCCCATAGAGCGCTGCTGCCAACGCCGGCGACAATGCCGCCATGGTGCGGTCCTTCACCTCGGAGACCATTTTGGCGGCGCCCGCCGTGTCCCCCGCGACTACTCCCTTCCAGCCGTTCTTGCGGATGTATTTGCGGCACTGGCCAAGCGCGTGGATGTGGGTGTGCACGGTCTTGATCTCGTCGCGCTTGACGCCCGGCAGCACCATCAGCTGGAAATGGATCGGCAGGAAATATTCGCCGACGATGTGCAGTTTCGATTCCGGCAGAAGGTGGTGGATGTCCGCGACGCGCCCGGCGATGGTGTTCTCGATCGGGATCATGGCAAGATCGGCCTTGCCGGTCTCGACGGCATTGAACGCGTCTTCGAAGGTCGGGCACGGCAACGGCTCCATCGAGGGATAGACGTTGCGGCTGGCTGTGTCGGAATTGGCGCCGGGCTCGCCCTGGAAGGATATTCTGTTGGTCTTTTCAGGCATGCTGATATCTCAGTTTGAAAGGATTTGCCTGGCCCGGTCCAGGTCTTCAGGCGTGTCGACGCCGAGCGGCAGCGACTGGACGATCTCGGCGTCGATGCGCATGCCGGCTTCCAGCGCCCGCAACTGCTCCAGCCGTTCGCGGCGCTCCAGCGGCGACGGCTTGAGCGCCACGAAACGCTCGAGCGCCGCGCGTCGATAGGCGTAAAGGCCGACATGGTGATAAAGCGGCCCCTCGCCCCAGGGTGCAGTGGCGCGGGTGAAGTAAAGCGCCCGCAACCGTGTGCCGGAGAGCGGCGACCCGACGATCTTTACGACGTTGGGATTGGTCTTTTCCGCCTCGCGCACGATCTCGACGCCGAGCGTGGCGATATCCACCGAGATGTCCTCGAACGGCCTGAGCGAGGCGGCGATGATGGCTGGATCGATGGTCGGCAGGTCGCCCTGCACATTGACGATCGTGTCGACCTCGCCCCGGGGGTCGAGTGTCAACAGTGCCTCGTGGATGCGGTCGGAACCGGATTCATGGTCGATACGCGTCATGACGGCCTCGAAACCATGCGCGCGCACTGCTTCTGCGACGCTTTGCGTGTCGGTCGCCACCACCACCCGGCCCAACCCGGCTTCGGCGGCGCGGCGCGCGACATGGACGATCATCGGCGCGCCGGCGATATCGGCCAGCGGCTTGCCCGGCAGGCGGGTCGAGGCCATGCGGGCCGGTATCAGGATCAAGGTGGACATCGGTCTGGCGAGGCGTTCGAAAAGAGGACAAGGAAAAGTGGCAAAAGGTCTCACTGGAAGCGCCCTTATAGGTGTTGCAACGCTGGAGCAAAAGACCTAGTTTCCGCCCGATTTGACCGGCTCTGGAGGGCAGGTCTCGATACCGACGGACGGAGTGGACGGATCAGTCCGCCGGAAAAGGGAGCAAGGGGCGTATGGATTCCAACGAAGTCAACAAACTGCTCGCCGGATTGCTCGGAACCGTTTTCGTCGTCTTCTCGGTCGGCCTGGTGTCGGATGCGCTGTTTGCCTCGCCCGCGCCGGAAAAGCCCGGCTTCGCCATCGAGGCCGCGGAACCCGCCGAAGGCGGCGCTGCCGCGCCGGCGGCCGAGGCCAAGCCGATCGCCGATCTCCTCCAGACCGCCAATGCCGAGGCCGGTGCTGCCGTGTTCAAGAAGTGCCAGGCCTGCCATTCCGGCGAAAAGGGCGGCCCCAACAAGGTCGGCCCGGATTTGTGGGACCTCGTCGACCGCCCCGTGGCCGAACATGAAGGCTTCGCCTATTCGGCCGGCATGAAGGAATTCTCCAAGGGTGGCACCGAGAAGTGGACCTACGACAACATCAACCACTTCATCACCTCGCCGAAGAAATTCGTGAAGGGAACGGCCATGGGCTTTGCCGGCCTGCCCAAGGACGAGGACCGCGCCAACGTCATCGCCTATCTGCGCACGCTTTCGGACAATCCCAAGCCGCTGCCGGCACCGGGTGCCGCCGCGGATGCCTCCGCGCCCGCCAAGCCGGCGGATGGGGCGGCTCCGGCGAAACCGGCCGACGGCGCGGCACCTGCCAAGCCCGCGGCGCCAGCCGCTCCGGCAGCGCCAGCTCCCGCACCGGCGCCTGCCCAATAACCAGACTGTTATCTCGACGATCTTGAAAAAGCCGGGTTCAGCCCGGCTTTTTTGTTGGGAAAATGCCTGATGCGGCGACAAAGCCGGCGCATTGCGGTTTTCATGAGCGCCAAATCATCTAGGATCGCCCTTCTGGATGATCTGGCGCGCATCGCGAGAGGATAATTATGACGGTTGGCCGAACGCTTCTGAGGTCGATGCTGGTCGCGGCGGCTTTGGTCTGCGGCTTGCAAGCGAGCCAAGCCGACGAATGGCTCGCCACTTCGTCGTTGATCGGCCAGTCCAAGTACGGCGCCAATTTCCAGCACTATGACTACGTCAATCCAAACGCACCGAAAGGCGGCACGCTGAATTCGGTGGAGCTCGGCACCTTCGACAGTTTCAACCCGTTCATCGCACGCGGCACGCCGGCCGCAGGATTGAATTATCAGGGCGGGCTGCTCTACCAGTCGCTGATGGCGAAGTCCCTCGACGAGGGTAGCGTCAATCATCCCGAAATCGCCGAGGCCTATAAGTATCCGGCCGATTTTTCATCCGCGACTTACCGGCTCGACCCGCGTGCCAGATGGCATGATGGCCAACCGATCACCGTGGATGACGTGGTTTGGTCGTTCAACTTCCTCAAAAAGGAAAGTCCGCAGTTCAACCATTATTTCGCCAACGTCACCGACGCTGTCGCGGTGTCTGATCGGGAAGTGGAATTTCGGTTCAATCAAAAAGGCAATCGGGAGTTGCCGCTGATCATGGCGGACGTGGTGGTGCTCCCGAAACACTGGTGGGAAGGCACTGACGCCAGCGGAAAAAAGCGTGACATCACCAAGCCAAGTCTCGAAATCCCGCTCGGCTCTGGCCCTTACAAGATCGAGAGCTTCAAACCGGGCTCGGAGGTCGTCTGGCGGCGGGTTCCTGACTTCTGGGCTGCCGATCTGGGCATCAACGTTGGACGCAACAATATCGATGTTCGGCGCTATACCTACATTCTCGATGACAATGCCGCGTGGCAAGCCTTCACCAAGGGCGGGTACGAAGACATCCACTCTGAAAACAGTGCACGCCTCTGGATGACGCGCTACAACTTTCCGGCTCTCGGAGCCGGCGACGTGATCAAGCAGGAGTTCAAGGCAACGTCCCTCGCTTCGATGCAAGGCTTCATCATGAACACGCGTCGCGCGAAGTTCCAGGATCGACGCGTGCGCGAGGCGCTCGGCTATGCCTTCGATTTTGAAACTTTGAACCGCACCCAGTCCTTCGGTCTCAACACCCGCGCCAACAGCTATTTCATGGGCAGTGACCTTGCCTCAAGCGGCCTTCCGCAGGGCAAGGAGTTGGAGATACTCAATCAATATAAAGACAAACTGCCGGCCGAACTGTTTAGCAAGGAATTCAAACCTCCGGTCTTCGATAGCCCACAGGCAGAGCGGCAGAATTTGCGCAAAGCGATCGACCTGTTCGCGGCAGCCGGCTGGAAAATCCAGAATGGCCAGATGACAAATGAGAAAAGCGGGGAGCCCTTCACCATCGAGATCCTGGGGTACGATCAAGGCGCCGAAACAACAGTCAACCCGTTTGTGACCATGTTGCGAAAGATCGGCGTCACCGCTTCGTTCAGGATCGTCGACACCAGCCAATACATCGCCCGACTCAATGATTTCGACTACGACATGATAACGTCCCGGCTGTCGCAATCGGATTCGCCGGGCAATGAACAACGCGAATACTGGAGCTCGAAGGCCGCCGATACGCCGGGCTCGCGAAATTATTCGGGGATCAAGAATCCGGTGGTGGACGCACTGGTTGAGCGCGTTATCTTCGCGACGGATCGTGACGATTTGCTCGCCGCCACCCATGCACTCGACCGGGTTTTGTTGTGGAATTTTTACCTCGTCCCGCAATTCACCCGGTCCGTGGTCTGGCTGGCCTATTGGGACAAGTTCGGCATTCCGGAAAACCAGCCGACCTACTTGGGCCCGGATCTCGATTCTTGGTGGATTGATCCCAAGAAAGAAGCTGCACTGGCGGCCAAGTACAAGGGTCTGAATTGATGGCGGCCTTGCCCCGCCGCGATTTCCTGGCCTTGGGCGGCGCTGCCGCGGCCGCCGCCCTGATGCCAGGCAAAGCCTTCGCGAACGTCGCGACGGGCATCAAGCTGCACGGTCTGTCCGCCTTTGGCGACCTCAAATACAAGCCTGATTTTCCGCATTTCGACTACGTCAACCCGGACGCGCCCAAGGGCGGCCAGATGAATTTCGCGCCGCCCAACGCAACCCTCAATCAGAGCTTCCTGACTTTCAACACGCTTAATTTCCTGGTCTTGAAAGGGGAGGCGCCGCCGCGCGCCGAACTCTGTTTCGATTCCCTGATGACAAGCGCGCTCGATGAGCCGGATGCGGTCTACGGCTTGCTTGCCCAGTCCGTCACGCTGTCGCAAGACCGCAACGGCTTCCGCTTCGCGCTTCGACCGCAAGCGCGTTTCCACGACGGCTCGCCGCTGACCGCCGAAGACGTCGCCTTCGCGCTGAAGCTTTACAAGGACCAGGGGCACCCGAACCTTTCCAAGGCGCTGCGCTACATGACGGAAGCGGTCGCGGTCGATCCCGCCACTCTCGACCTCACCTTCAATGGCGAACAATCGGCGCAAAACATTCTTGCTGTCGTGGGCATGCCGATCGTGTCCAAGGCCTTTTATACGGCGAATGTTTTCGATGCCTCGACCATGACACCGCCGCTCGGCTCGGGACCCTACAGAATTGGGCGTGTGTCCGCCGGGCAAACCGTCGAATATGAGCGCGTGGCCGACTATTGGGGCCGCGATCTCCCGGTGAATCGCGGCTTTTACAATTTCGATCGTATCCGCATCGACTTCTACCTCGATCGGCAGGCCGCCTTCGAGGCCTTCAAGAAAGGCGATACGCATTTTCGCGAGGAATTCACCGCGCGCGTGTGGGCGACCGGATACGACTTTCCGGCGCTGAAGGACGGCAAGGTCGTCAAACGCGAATTTCCCGGCGAAAAGACGCCGGACATGCAGGGGGCCGCGCTGAACCAGCGTCGTCCGCAATTTCGCGATGAGCGGGTGCGGCGGGCGATAGCCAGGTGCTTTGATTTCGAATGGATGAAGCGGGCTCTTTTTTACGGCTCGTACGAACGATCTCAATCGAACTTCGAACGGTCGGACTACAAGGCCGAAGGCCTGCCCTCGCCTGGTGAATTGGCCCTGCTGGAACCATTCCGGGACGAATTGCCGCCGGAGGTCTTTGGCGAGGCGGTAACGCAGCCCCTCTCCGACGGATCGGGCCATGATCGCAAACTGCTGGGCGAGGCTTCGAAATTGCTCGCGCAAGCGGGCTGGAAGCGCGCGGGTGGTTTCCTCGTCGACGACAAGGGGGAGCGCCTGCGGGTCGAAATGCTGGCCGAGGATGACGGCCTCGTTCGCATCTTCACCCCATGGTCGGAAAATATGAAGGCGATCGGGATCGACGCATCGATCCGCCAGGTCGATTCGGCGCAATATGAACAGCGGCAAAGCGATTTCGACTTCGACCTCAACCTGCTGCATTGGTCGATCGGAGCAACGCCCACGGCCGACAGCCTGGAGATGCTCTATGATTCCCGGATGGCTGACATCCCGGGTCAGCGAAACTATCCAGGCACGCGAAGCAAGGCCATCGATGCGCTGATCGTGGCGGCCGGCAAGGCGCAAAGCCGCCCGGAACTCGTCACGGCGCTAAGAGCGATCGACCGGGTCTTGCGCGCGCGGCTAGACTGGATTCCAACATACTATCTGGCGAATCACCGCGTCGCCTATTGGGACATGTTCGGCTTCGTCGAGCAAAAGCCCGATTACGGCTTTCCGGTCGAGACGCTGTGGTGGTTCGATAAGGACAAGGCGGCAAAAATTGGCAAAGGCTGAAATATCCGTCCCACGAGGGCAGAAAGCCTGATGGGCGCGTATATACTGCGCCGTATCCTTTTGATGATCCCGACCCTGTTCGGCATCATGGCGATATCCTTCGCCGTCATCCAGTTCGCGCCCGGCGGCCCGGTCGAGCAGGTCATCGCCAAGCTGACCAACCAGGGTGGCAGCGACCGCCTCGGTGGCGGCGGCGGCGATGCGGGTGGTTCCAATTTCGATCCCGCCGGCGACGTCGGTTCTAAATATCGCGGCGCCCAGGGGCTCGATCCGGAATTCATCAAGAAGCTGGAGAAGCAGTTCGGCTTCGACAAGCCGCCGCTCGAGCGCTTCGGCATGATGCTGTGGAACTATGCCCGCTTCGATTTCGGCAACAGCTATTTCCGCGACATCTCGGTGCTCGATCTGATCCTCGAGAAAATGCCCGTTTCGATTTCGATCGGGCTCTGGATCACGCTGTTGTCCTATCTGATCTCGATCCCGCTCGGCATCCGCAAGGCGGTCAGGGACGGGACCCCCTTCGACATCTGGACCAGCGGCGTCGTCATCGTCGGCTATGCAATTCCGGGCTTCCTCTTCGGCATCATGCTGATGGTGCTGTTCGCCGGCGGCTCTTTCTGGGATTGGTTCCCGTTGCGCGGCATCGTCTCGGACAATTGGGACCAGTTGTCGTGGCCGGCCAAGATCGCCGATTATTTCTGGCATATGACGTTGCCGCTGACGGCGCTGGTGCTGTCGGCCTTCGCCACGACCACGCTTTTGACCAAGAACTCCTTCCTGGAGGAAATCCGCAAGCAGTATGTGGTGACGGCGCGCGCCAAGGGCCTGTCGGAACGGCAGGTGCTCTATGGCCATGTCTTCCGCAATGCCATGCTGATCGTCATCGCCGGCTTCCCGGGCGCCTTCATCTCGGCCTTCTTCACCGGATCGCTGCTGATCGAGAACATCTTTTCGCTCGATGGCCTCGGCCTGCTCGGCTTCCGGTCGGTGGTCGAGCGCGATTACCCGGTGGTGTTCGCCAACCTCTACATCTTCTCGCTTCTCGGCCTGTTCGTCGGGCTGTTGTCCGACCTCATCTACACCTGGGTCGATCCGCGCATCGATTTCGAGCGGAGAGACATCTGATGTCGGAGGCAAGCGTTACCGCCGGGGTGGTGCCGGTGCGGATCCCGCGGCCGTTCCTGTCGCCGCTCAACAAGCGCCGCCTGCAGAACTTCAAGGCCAACCGGCGCGGCTACTGGTCGCTGTGGATTTTCCTCGTCCTGTTCGTGCTGTCGCTGTTTGCCGAATTCCTCGCCAACGATAAGCCGATCATAGCTTCCTACAAGGGTGAGATCCTTTTCCCGGTACTGGTCGCCTACCCCGAGGAAAAATTCGGCGGCTTCTATGCCGTCACCGATTACCGGGACCCGGTGATCCAGGACGAGATCAACGCCCATGGCTGGATGATCTGGCCGCCGATCCGCTACTCCTACCAGACCGTCAACAATGCCATTCCCGAGGCGGCTCCGGCCAAGCCGTCGTGGGAATATGACGCCAAGACGCGCTGCAACCAGTATCCGCAGGGAGCCGATGACCCGGCCTGCAATGTCGGCAATTGGAACTGGCTCGGCACCGACGACCAGGCGCGCGACGTGCTGGCGCGCGTCATCTACGGTTTCCGCATTTCGGTGCTGTTCGGCCTGATCCTGACCATCGGCTCGGCGCTGATCGGCGTCGCCGCTGGTGCCTTGCAGGGCTATTTCGGCGGTTGGACCGATCTGCTGTTCCAGCGTTTCATCGAGATCTGGTCGGCCATTCCCGTGCTCTACCTGCTGCTCATCGTCGCCGCCATCCTGCCACCTGGCTTCTTCATCCTGCTTGGCCTGATGCTGTTGTTTTCCTGGGTGGCGCTGGTCGGCGTAGTGCGGGCCGAGTTCCTGCGCGCCCGCAACTTCGAATATGTCAACGCGGCCCGCGCGCTCGGCGTGCCCAACCGCACCATCATGTTCCGGCACCTGTTGCCCAATGCCATGGTGGCAACATTGACCTTCCTGCCCTTCCTGCTCTCGGGCTCGATCTCGACCCTGACCTCGCTCGATTATCTCGGCTTCGGCCTGCCGCCGGGTTCGGCCTCGCTCGGCGAATTGCTCAAGCAGGCGCAGCGCAACCTCAACGCGCCATGGCTCGGCATATCGGGCTTCGTCGTCATCTCGCTGATGCTGTCGCTGCTGGTCTTCGTCGGCGAGGCGACGCGCGACGCCTTCGATCCGCGCAAGACGTTCAAATGAGCGAAGTCCCCTTGCTCAGCGTGCAGGACCTCAGCGTCGCCTTCAACCAGGGCACCGGCCAGTCCGTTGCCGTCGACCATATCTCGTTCGACATCGCCAAGGGCGAGACGGTGGCACTGGTCGGTGAATCCGGTTCCGGCAAATCGGTCTCGGCGCTATCGGTGCTGAAGCTGCTGCCCTACCCCAGCGCCAGCCATCCGTCGGGCAAGATCCTGTTCCAGGGCGCCGACCTGCTCGCCATGAGCGAGAAGCAATTGCGCCAGGTGCGCGGCAACAAGATCACCATGATCTTCCAGGAGCCGATGACCTCGCTCAATCCGCTGCACACGATCGAGCATCAGATCGTCGAAATCCTGAAGCTGCATCAGGGCATGGGCGACCGTCCGGCCAAGGCGCGCACGCTGGCCCTGCTCAACGAAGTCGGCATTCGCGATCCGCAAAAGCGGCTCGACGCCTATCCGCACCAGCTTTCGGGCGGCCAGCGCCAGCGTGTCATGATCGCCATGGCGCTCGCCAACGAGCCGGAACTGCTGATCGCCGACGAGCCGACGACGGCGCTCGACGTCACCGTCCAGGCGCAGATCCTCGAACTGCTCGCGGGCCTGAAAAGCCGCAAGGGCATGTCAATGCTGTTCATCACCCATGACCTCGGCATCGTGCGCAAGATCGCCGACCGGGTCTGCGTCATGACCAAGGGCAAGATCGTCGAGACCGGGCCGACCAAGGACATTTTCGCCAACCCGCAGCACCCCTATACGCGCCATCTTCTCGCCGCCGAGCCGAAAGGCAAGCCGCCGGCCGCCAATGCCGATGCCAGGCCGGTCATGACCGGCAACGACATCAAGGTCTGGTTCCCGATCAAGCAGGGCTTCTTCCGGCGCACGGTCGATCATGTGAAAGCGGTCGACGGCATCGATGTCACGGTGCGCGCCGGCCAGACGCTCGGCGTGGTCGGCGAATCCGGCTCCGGCAAGACGACGCTTGGCCTGGCGTTGGCGCGCATGATCTCGTCGACCGGGGCCATCCAGTTCAATGGTCGCGACATCAACCAGCTTTCCTTCAACGCCATGCGGCCGCTCAGACGCGAATTGCAGATCGTCTTCCAGGATCCGTTCGGTTCGCTCAGCCCGCGCATGTCGATCGCCGAGATCATCGAGGAAGGCCTCAGGATTCACGAGCCAAGGCTGTCGCCGGACGAGCGCGACGACAAGGTCGTCGCCGTGCTGAAGGAAGTCGGCCTCGACCCGGCGACCCGCAACCGCTATCCGCACGAGTTTTCCGGCGGCCAGCGCCAGCGTGTCGCCATCGCACGCGCCATGGTGCTCAACCCACGCTTCGTCATGCTGGACGAGCCGACATCGGCGCTCGACATGAGTGTGCAGGCGCAGGTCGTCGATCTCCTGCGCAATTTGCAGGCCAAGCACGACCTCGCCTATCTCTTCATCAGCCATGACCTCAAGGTCATCCGGGCGCTGGCCAACGACGTCATCGTCATGCGCAACGGCCAGATCGTCGAAGCCGGCCCTTCCCAGCAGATTTTTGAAAATCCGCAAACCGACTATACTCGGGCGCTGATCTCGGCCGCCTTCAAGATCGAGACGGCGCCGACAGGCGTGGTCAGCGAGTGATCCGCACAAGGAAGGACTGAACGAACCGCGATGGAAAAAGGCCGTATCCTGCTTGCCGTCACCGGCTTTCATCCGCAACGCTGGCGCGACCTCTTGTCGGCCGAGCGCGAGGTGGTGCTGGAGCCGGACGGCGCCAAGGATCCGTCGATCACCTACGCGGTGGTGTGGAAGCACAAGCCCAATTTGATGTCGTCGCTGCCCAATCTGCGCGCCATCTTCTCGATCGGTGCCGGCGTCGACCATATCTTCGCCGACCCCGGCCTGCCCGACGTGCCGATCGTCAAGGTCGTGGCCGACAACCTCACCCAGTACATGACGGAGTATGTCGTCTGGCGGGTGCTCGACCATCATCGCCAGGGCCTGCTTTACCGGTCGCAGCAGTTGAAGAAGACCTGGCACGAGCCGCTGCAGCGGCCAGCCGGCGACATTTCCGTCGGCATCATGGGTCTCGGCAGTCTCGGCCGGGCCGCGGCCTCGGTGCTTCTGTCGCTCGGCTTCGCCGTCAATGGCTGGTCGCGCGGCGAGCGGCCGATGAAGGGCGTGGCGACCTATTCCGGCGAAGCTGGCCTGATCCCGTTTCTCAATGCCACCGACATTTTGGTCGTGCTTCTGCCGCTCACACCGGACACGCAAGGCATCATCAACTACAGCGTGCTGAAGGAGTTGCGCAAGCGCAACGGCCTTGGCGGCTCGGTGCTGATCAATGCCGGGCGTGGGCGCCTCCAGAAGGACGCCGACATTTTGCGCGCATTGGACGACGGGACGCTGAAGGAGGCGAGCCTCGACGTGTTCGAGGTCGAACCGCTGCCGAAGACCAGTCCGCTGTGGGGCCATGCGAAAGTATTCGTGACGCCGCATGCCGCGGCGACCTCCGACCCCGTGCACCTGGCGCCGACGATGCTGCGCCAGATGGACGCTTTCGAGCGTGGCGAAAAGCTCGACAATCTGGTGGACCGCAAGGCGGGGTACTAGAGCGGTTCAGAGTTGGATAGAATCTCTGACCCGCTCTAACTTTTTGTTTTTACGCAATTCCCAAGGGGAAGCGCTACGCGCTTCTCCTGGAGTTGCTCAAGCCGGGCATCACGCTCATCTGGTCAACTCCCATTCCCGGAAGCATTCCTTGATTGCCCGGACCGACGACAGTTGCACTTTCGGCAGATCGATCCTCTCGAACATTGTCCGGTATCTCTCGCGGTTTTTCGGCGTCGCTACGGCGATGTGGTGGATCATGTCCCATTTGACGCTGTCGCGCCCGCCTTCCAAGCCACCACGCCTTTCCCTCTCGAACAGGGTCCGCCTGAAATAGCGCAGCAGACTCGCGGAGGTGGAGATGTCGAGCAGGATCAGTCCCGTCGCGCGCTGGAAGCGCTGCGGCATGCAAACCGAATAATTTCCATCCATCACCCAGCGCTCGCCGGCGATCGCGGCGTCATGCAAGGCGATGAACTCGCTCCTCGGACGCTGCACCCAATTCGTGTTGGGCAGGTGAAAGAGCAGATCGAGATGGATGGGCGTCAGGCCACGCTTGCGCGCGATCGCGTCGGCGAGCGTCGACTTGCCGCTGTTGGACGGCCCCAGGATACAGATGCGGTCGCCGAGGTCCGAGAGGTTCACCGGATGGAGCCTTGCTAGATGGACGATTGGATCATCAGCCAGGCAGAGCGAACTTCTTCTGCTTGTCCGGCTTGCCGCAGTCGCGGCGGTCGATGGACCGGTTCATGGCGTCGATATCGCCCGACGCCTTGTCGCTGTCGCGTTGGGCCTTGGAGCGCATGTCGGGCGTGAACGGACCGAAGCCCATGGCGGGGTTGGAGAAGGTGGGCTTGGCGGTCGTCGGAAGATTGTATTGCTGCGCCAATCCGTTGCGCTGCGCCAGCAACTGGTCGCATGGCACGCTGTCATACTGCAGCGAGGACTCGATGTTGGCATCCTGACGCTCGGACGCAGAATTGCCGACGCAGCCGGTGGTTGCCAGGCAAGACGCCAAGATCATCATGTTCCAGCGCATCGAACTGCTCCTCCTGGTATCCCGCCCTGATGCGACCAGATCGCAAATATCAGTCGCGCACGCAAATCGGACCTTTTTGCAGCAGTGCAACGAGCTGGCCTCACACGGCCTGAGCTTTCCGTGCCACGACGGCCAGGCCTTTGACAGGCTCGCGGCGATCCCAGCGGATGGTCGTCGGTTCCAGCGCGACGATCGAGAGACCGTTGGCCTCGAGGGTCCGTATGACATAGCCATCCGAATGGGCATAGCGCCGCGACGGTTGCAGCGCGAAGTCGCCGCCCTCCGCCAGGCTCTCGACGGAAAAGGCAAACAGGCCGCCCTCGGCGAGCAGGCCGGCAACCGTTGCCGCCAAACCTTCGAGCTTGCCAATATAGATCAGCACGTCGGCCGAGGTGACCAGATCGGGGTTTTCGCCCGAATAGGAAAAATCCTGCAAATCCGCTTTTGTCAGCGCGTCGTAGATGCCTTTTGCCCGCGCCTTCCTCAGCATCCTCGCCGAGATATCGAACCCCTCCAGTCGGTCGACGATCGGCCTCAGCCTCTCGCCCATCAGTCCAGTGCCGCAACCCAGGTCGAGCGCCAGGCGGAAGCGGCCCGGCCTTGCCTTGCGGATAGCGGCGTCGAGCACCTCGGGCAGCCTATAGTCGAGCTTGCCGACCAGCATCTCCTCGAATGTCTCGGCATAGTGGTCGAACAGCGTTTCGACAAAGGCGCTGGGCGGCGCCGTGGAGACCGGACCTTTGCCGATCAGGTGCAGTTTGAGGTCCGCGCCTTGGCGATCGGCCGGATCGAGTTTCAGCGACGTCGTCCAGGCCTGCGCCGCCAAGTCGGGCCTGCCCGATGCCTCCTGCATCTCGCCGAGCCGAAACCAGCCCATTGCCCATTGCGGCGCCAGTTCCAGCGCGCCGAGCAGCAACTCGGCCGCCGCTGTGTGATCGCCGGACGCAAAGAGCATTTCGGCATAGTCCGCACGGCGATCGGCGTTCGGGTCGCCCGACGAGGTCTGAAGCGGTTTCATGATGATGGTTCCACCGGCAGGGTAGCCGGCCGCAACCTCTGTAGAGCAAAGCATGCCGAAGCTGAACCGAATTGAGCACGCTTTGCCCGGGAGTCAGCAGTCTAGAGCAGCAGGCTTCCCGCGACGGAATTATATCCTATCTTGAGGGCATGCGCGCCAGCGACCTGCTTCATCCCCGGCCCGAGGGCCTCTACTGCCCGCCGGGCGATTTCTTCATCGACCCTGTGCGGCCGGTGAACCGGGCGCTGATCACGCACGGCCATTCCGACCATGCGCGTTCCGGCCACGGCTCGGTGCTTGCGACACGGCAGACGCTCGACATCATGGCACTGCGCTATGGCGAGGATTTTGCCGGGACGACGCAGGCAGCCATGCTCGGCGAGACGATTTCGCTCGACGGCGTCAGCGTCAGCTTCCACCCGGCCGGCCATGTGCTGGGGTCGGCGCAGATCGCGGTCGAACACCAGGGCAGGCGCGTCGTCGCCTCCGGCGACTACAAACGGCAGAAGGATGCGACCTGCGCGCCGTTCGAGCCGATCCGCTGCGACGTCTTCATCACCGAGGCAACCTTCGGCCTGCCGGTGTTTCGCCATCCGCCCGACACGGAAGAGATCGCCCGTCTGCTGAAATCGGCGGGGCAATTTCCCGAGCGCTCGCATCTGGTCGGCGCCTATGCGCTCGGCAAGGCGCAGCGGGTGATGCGGCTGTTGCGCGACGCCGGCTACGACAAGCCGCTCTACATCCATGGCGCGCTGGCCAAGCTCAGCGAATATTACCAGAGCCAGGGCATCGATCTTGGCGATCTCGAGCCGGCGACGGTGGAGAGCGGGGCCAAGCAGGATTTCGCCGGCGCCATAGTGGTCGGTCCGCCATCGGCTTTCGCCGACCGCTGGGCACGGCGCTTTCCCGATCCGATCTCGTGCTTCGCGTCGGGCTGGATGCGCATCCGCCAGCGCGCCAAGCAAGGCGGCGTCGAGCTGCCGCTGATCATCTCGGACCATGCCGACTGGGACGAACTCACCGCCACCATCAAGGAGACCGGCGCCGGGGAAATCTGGGTCACGCACGGCCGCGAGGAAGCCCTGGTGCGCTGGTGCGAGTTGGAAGGGATAGCGGCCAGGCCGCTGCATCTTGTCGGGTATGAGGACGAGGGCGATTGAGCATGGCGATGGGTCCGTCAATCACCGGAGTCGCGCTCTACGGCGCCCCCCTCTGTCCTGCCGGACATCTCCCCCACTTGGGGGGAGATTGGCAATTTCAGTGCCGGCGCATCTCTTTCGACCTTGGAGAGTGGCGAAAGCCGACGCGACATCCAATCTCCCCCCTCGTGGGGGAGATGCCCGGCAGGGCAGAGGGGGGCGCCGCGCGCCGGCTTTCGCTGCTGGCGTGGTGCATCCAGCCATGAACCGCTTCGCCGAGCTTCTCGACCGCCTGGTGCTGACGCCGTCGCGCAACGGCAAGCTGACGCTGCTGGTCGACTATTTTCGCACTGTGGAAGACCCGGACCGTGGCCTGGCGCTGGCCGCGATCACCGGCGATCTCAAAATCGCCGCCGTCAAGCCGGCGATGCTGCGCACCCTGGTCACCGAGCGCATGGACCCGGTGCTGTTCGGCTATTCCTACGACTATGTCGGCGACCTCGCCGAGACGGTGTCGCTGGTCTGGCCGCAAACGCCGGGCAGGATCGCCAACCGCGAGCCGACGCTCGGCGAGGTGGTGGCCAAGCTGCAGGCGGCAAGCCGCTCCGACGGGCCGAAGGTGCTGACGGGGCTGCTTGACAGCGCCGGCATCTCGGCGCGCTTTGCCATCATCAAGCTGGTCACCGGCGGCCTGCGCATCGGCGTCTCGGCGCGGCTCGCCAAACAGGCGCTGGCGGATTTCGGCAAGGTCGACGTCGCCGAGGTCGAGGAGCTCTGGCACGGCCTGTCGCCGCCTTACACCGCGCTGTTCGCGTGGCTGGAAGGCAAGGCCGAAAAACCCCAAAATACGGCATTGGCGCTGTTCAGACCGGTGATGCTGTCGAACCCGGTTGGCGACGGCGACCTCGAAAAACTCGATCCGGCGGATTACGCCGCCGAATGGAAATGGGACGGCATCCGCGTCCAGGCGGTGGCCGAAGGCGGCATTCGCAGGCTCTATTCGCGCACCGGCGACGATGTCTCCGGCGCCTTTCCGGATCTTGCCGACGCCATGCACTTTTCCGCCGCACTCGACGGCGAATTGCTTGTCGGCGATCCGCGCGAGGCGACGGGAACCTTTTCGGACCTGCAGCAGCGGCTGAACCGCAAGACGGTGACGCCGAAGATGCAGCAGCAATACCCCGCCTTCATGCGCTGTTACGACCTGCTGCAGATCGGCGAAGAGGATCTGCGCGGATTGCCCTTTCGCGAGCGGCGCGGCCGCCTCGAAGCCTTCATCGGGACGCTTGACCCCAGCCGCTTCGATCTCTCCCCCTTCGTCGACTTCGCCAACTGGCAGGCGCTCGAGGATTTGCGCCGCGCGCCGCCGCATCCGATCATCGAAGGGGTGATGCTGAAGCGCTGGGATTCGCCCTATGTCGCCGGCCGGCCGAAGGGTCCGTGGTTCAAATGGAAGCGCGATCCGCACACGGTGGACGCCGTGCTGATGTACGCCCAGCGCGGCCATGGCAAGCGTTCGAGCTTCTATTCCGACTATACGTTCGGCGTCTGGTCCGGGCCCGAGGGCGCGGAGGAGCTGGTGCCGGTCGGCAAGGCCTATTTCGGCTTCACCGACGAGGAACTGAAGCAGATCGACAAATATGTCAGGGACAACACCGTCGAGCGCTTCGGACCGGTGCGCTCGGTGCGCGCCGATCGCGACAATGGCCTGGTGCTGGAAGTCGCCTTCGAGGGGCTGAACCGCTCGACCCGGCACAAATCGGGCGTGGCCATGCGTTTCCCCAGGATTTCACGGCTGCGCTGGGACAAGCCGGCCAACGAGGCCGACCGCATCGAGACGCTGCAGGCGCTGCTCGACCGTTAGAGCAAGCGTGTAACGGTTTTCCTGGAATTGCTCACGGCTCGATCGAAACGCGGATCTCGTAGACGTTGACCGCCTTGCCCTGCTTGTCGAAGTCGGAATTGATGGCGATGGTGCCGGCAGAGCCCGGACGCTTGTCGGGAAACTTCACGTCAAACAGATATTCGTTTCTCTGCTGGCCGACCGCGTAGCGCTTGCGGCCGCAGTCGCCGAGTTCACCAAAATTGCAGTCGACGGAGATCTGCGTGTCCTTGCCGTCCTCGGCGCGCGCGATGATGTCGAACACGGCGTGCTTGCCGGCGAGCTTTTCCAGCACGCCCTGGCCAACGTCAAAGGCGATCGCCGAGCCGGAGGCGCCGGACTGGATGCGCAGGAACGATCCGGCGTCGTCCCTCATCACTTCGGCCTTGGCGTCCGACGGGGCGGCGACATGGGTCGGGTCGGCCGGCGAGAACACGTTGATCCAGTCGCGCGACTGGTCCGCGGCGCCGGGCTTGGCGGGCGCGTTGGCGCCGTCTGCCGGGGTGAAATCGTCGTCCTCGACGGTCGGCGGCGCTTCCGGCGGCGCGGTATTAAGCTCGGCCGCCGACTTGAACACACCGGTCTGCACGGCAAAAAACAGGCCGATGCCAACCGCCGCGAGCAGCGTGACCGTGAGGAAAATGGCGGTCAGCGGCAGGCGCCGGCCGCGAATGCGGCGCTCATCGCGGTCTGGCGCCACTTCCGTCGCGGCTCCCGGCGCGGCGGCAGCCGACATGTCGATGGCTGGTGCGCCCGGAAGCGTGGCGTCCGGCATGATATCGGGAACGACCGGCAGCACGCGCGAACGCGGCGCGCCGGAGGCGGCCTGCACGGGACCGTCGACGGTGACGGCGGGCGATGGCACCGACGGGGCCTTGGGGCCGGCCTCGACCGCGGGTGCCGCGCCAGCCGCGGTCTCGGCCGCCGGGGCGTCAATCGCGTCAATCCGGGGGGCGACGCCAGGCACGGCCGGCAGGAACTCGGATTCGATTTCGGTGATTTTTTCCTGAATAGCCTTGCGGCGCTTGATGGCGACTTCCACGGTCACGCCGGGATTGGCCTGGAGCGCGCGGTCGAGCGCGGCGAAGGCCGACCGATAGACCCTCTCGCGGAACGCCCGGTCCTCGGCATTGCCCTTTTCCAAGGCGTTCCGGATCGCTTTTTCGATCGCGTCCAAGCGAGATCCCTCTGCAAATTGCCCCAAGCTTTCATGATGGTTAGCCGCAGGCGACCAATCAATCAACGGGCGGGCAGCGCATTCTGCCTCCACGGGCCGTCCAAAGTCCATCTTCGCGATGTTCCGGCAAAGAAAATCGGGCTTTGCGAGCGATTATCGTGCGTAAGGACCGAGGAGGCCTGCCTCAGATCCTGACGGACGCCCTTGCAGAATTGCCAAGTCGCATCTTGAATTCGCCGCCGGTTGAGTCTATCACCCAGCCCATCTTGGAGGCCTCGGCCTCCCGGGCCGCTTTAGCTCAGTTGGTAGAGCACATCATTCGTAATGATGGGGTCAGGTGTTCGAGTCACCTAAGCGGCACCAGTTTTCCCACAAGTCAGGTCATCGTGCGGCTTGCAACGTGCCGCGCAAATCACGTGACAGTCCGGGATTTTTCGAACCTCAACAACAAATGATGGAAATGGCGTTTTAATTTTTTCGGAACAGATAGTTGGGGTCGCACATTTCCTGCCGTGGTTTCACGGACAGGAGGTTTCGAATTGCAAAGGCGTGTCGACAAGGAAAAACTGGCAAGAGCGGACCGTGAGGCGAGGCTGGTGCTGGATGCCGAGCGCCACGCCAGAATTGCCAAGACAACCCGCCTGAGGGAGCAGAGACTGCAGCAGGAGGCATTGGCACAAGACAAGCCCGAGCCGGCGCGACGGCGAGAGCCGGCCGGCAGACCGGCGCGGCGCGTGATCGAGGTGGATTGATCGCTGGAGCAGCTCCGGACGCCTCGTTTGCGACGCCCTCGGATCGCCACATAAGACAATGGACCGGAAGGCCCATCCGCCATTGTCGGGACCCCGGTTTTGGTATGAAATACCGGCCTCAGCATGGGAGGTCCGAAAATGCCCAACACTTTCAAGACCGGAGACGTCGTCAAGCTGAAGTCGGGAGGCCCGAGGATGACGGTCAGCGACGGCGCCGCTTCCGGCATGTATCTGTGCCACTGGTTCAACAAAGAGGGCGATGTGTGGACCCCGCAGCACGCGGGCTTCAAATCGGATCAGCTGGTGGAAGCCGACCAATCGACGTAAGGCTCGCCTTCGCGACGGGTTTGCCGGCCGGCGTGAATTTCAGCCCCGCCGGATAAGATGCCGTGCCGCCCTCTCCCAGGGCACGAGACGCGGCATCCGGGCAATCGGCGTGATCGGCAGGGCCGACCGACGGATTTCTCAGGTCGCGACGTTTAACGGTTGAAGCGTGACCTCGGCATTGGGTCCGGGACGCGCCAACCGGAGACGTGAAGCATGATACGCCGTTCGATCCTTGCCGCTGCCTTGGGCCTGCTGACCACGGCGGCCCTCGCCCAGACGGCGACACAGCCACCGGCCGCGACGCCACCTGCCTCTACGTCGCCCGCCGCCCCTACTGCCCCATCGCCGACTGGCAAGTCCGACATCAGCCTGGCCAAGTTCCAGAAGCGGCGCGAGAAGGCGATCATGGCCGCCGACACGGACGGCGACGGCAAGATCAGCCTCGTGGAGTGGGAGGCCTTCCAGGCCAAGCGCAACATCAAGGGCGATCCCGCCAAATCCTTCGCGCGCATCGATTCCAATCATGACGGCTTCATCGACCGGGCCGAGCTCGACGCGTTCTTCGCCAAGCGCTTCGCCAAGCTGGACAAGAACGGCGACGGCATTCTGACGGCCGACGAGATGCCGGGCCACAAATCCGCTCCCAAGCCGGAGCAATGACCGAGAGGCTATGACGTGTGATGGACATCGGGAGTGCGCCAGCCGATGAGCGCCGACCCGGACGAGGAGTTGGTTCGCCGGGTCGGTGCCGGCGAGCCGGAGGCGGTGCGGACGCTCGTCGCGCGCAAGCTGCCGCGCATCCTGGCGTTGGCCGCGCGCATGCTGGGCGACGCGGCGGAGGCCGAGGATGTCGCCCAAGAAACCTTTGTGCGCATCTGGCGTCATGCATCCGGCTGGCGGCGCGGCAATGCACGCTTCGACAGCTGGATCCACCGCGTCACGCTCAATCTGTGCTACGACCGGCTACGTCGGCGCCGCGAATGGGTGACCGACGAGGTTCCCGACATTGTCGATCCCGCCCCGCTTCCCGATGCCCGCGAAGAGCCGCACCGGGTCGAGCAGGCCTTGCAGGCAATCGCGCCGCGCCAGCGCGAGGCGATCATCCTGGTCTACTATCAGGAGATGTCCAACATAGAGGCGGCCGCGACCCTGGAGATCA
Organism: Mesorhizobium sp. BH1-1-4; assembly: GCF_020165665.1. Taxonomy (NCBI): domain Bacteria; kingdom Pseudomonadati; phylum Pseudomonadota; class Alphaproteobacteria; order Hyphomicrobiales; family Phyllobacteriaceae; genus Mesorhizobium; species Mesorhizobium sp. BH1-1-4. Next base: position 265,504 of record NZ_JAIUIN010000001.1, on the reverse strand, counting down.
GTGTCGATGCCCTGGAAAGCCTGCTTTCGCGCGGCCGGCGGGCCTTGCAGATGATCCTGGCCAGGGAGGGTGTCCATGAGTGAGAAAGGGCGGCCATGATTGCGAAGCGTTCACCGTATTTCGCGAGCGCCCGGCGAGGTCCCGGGAATCCGTCCGGATACGTGCCAACCGGCAAAGGACAAAGTGATGTCTGATGGGTCCAGGAACGAACCGGCAATGGATGCCGAGCGCTTCGCGGCTCTGGCGGCGGCCTATGGCGGCGATTTGCGGCGGTGGCCGCAGGCCGACCGCGCGGCCGGGGCGATGTTCGCCGCGAGCCAGACAGGCGCGGCCATATTGGGACACGCCGGGAAACTCGACGCCTTGCTCGACAGCTACGAGGTCACGGCGCCCGGCGCGGCGCTGCACGGCGGCATCCTGCGGATCGCCGACCGGCATCTCGTCCAGCGCCGGCGCCGGCGGGTCTGGTGGCTGGGTCTGGGGCTGGCCGGCATTGGCCTGGCCGGCGCGGTGACCGGATTGGCCATGGTGAGCATCGTTACCCCAGAGGTTCCGTCCGACCATTATGTGCTCGATGCCAATGCGACGGCGTTCGGCGACGCCGCGCCCGATGGCGAGACGATCGAGGAGGACTTATGAGTACAGGCCGCAACCTCACCATCGCGTCGGTGGTGCTGAATGTCTTCCTGGCCGGCGCGCTTGCCGGCGGCGCCGTCTGGATAAGAAGCGGCAAGCCGGCCCAGGGCTATTCGCTGGAAGCGGCCGGCGGCCGTCTTCCCGACAACCAGCGCATGCTGTTCCGCAAGGCGCTGCGCGAGGTACGCCGCGAGTCGCGCGACATTATTCTCGACGGCCAGAAGGCCAGGCGCGAGGCGGCGGATCTGTTGCGGCAACCCGTCCTCGACAAGGCGGCGCTGGCGGCGGCCCTGGAGAGGGCCCGCAATGCCGACATCACCCTGCGCACGCGGCTTGAGCAGCGCATCGTCGAGTACGCGGCGGCGGGTTCCGCAGGGGATCGCGCCGTGCTGGCGGACGGGCTGGCCAGGCGCGCCGGGCCTGTGCCGGCGGCAGAGCCAAAAAAATCGCCGTGACGAGCGACGGAAAACGCCGGTGGGGCCGTTTAACCAGGAGAAGGGCAGCCTGCCGGACCAATCGGCACGGACAGGTTTTCATTCTCGCAGAACATTCGGAGTATCGTCATGAACCGTCTGACACAGTATGCGGCAGCAGCCGTCCTCGCCTTGACCGGAACCGCGGCGACCATCGCGACCTCCCCCGCCATGCCGATGGTGGCGCAACCTGCCGCCTCGGCGCTGATCGAGCATGTGGCCTGGGGTTGCGGACCCGGCTGGCACCCCAACCCGTGGGGACGCTGCGTTCCCAACCGTGTCGTGGTGTATCCGCGCTACCACTACTGGCACGGCCCGGCATTCTATGTCGGGCATCCGCACCGTCACTGGCACCGCTGGCACCACTGGTAAGCGTGCGGAAGAGCCGGGCGGGCACCCCGCCTGCCCGGTTCCCGTCGCCGGTTTGAGCGTTCAGGAAACAGCCCAATCGGGCGTCGCGCATCGCGCGTGTGATCCAACCATGGAGAGCCGACATGGCCATCCCGGCTAAAGGCTCCGTGCCGCCAGATCCCGTCCTCGTCATTTTCAACCGTTTCGGGCTTGGAGCCCGCCCGGGCGACCGCGACAGAATGGCCGGCGATCCGCGCGGCTATCTCAAGGCGGAACTTCGGCAGCCCGACATCGCCATGATCGCCTATGACGATCCGGCCTATGCCGATCTCCTGGGCAGCACGCCGGCGATCCAGGCCAGCATGGCGGCGGGTTTCCAGCGCAAGCTCGACAGAGGCCTGGCGAAGGCGGCCGCGCAGCCAGCGAAGGCGAAGGCCCCGGCAGCGACGGGTGCCGCCTCGCCCATATCGACTGCTCCGGCCATGCCGAGCGCGGCCGTGAAGGCGAGCGCGCCGGCCGGCTCGCCGCAGGCGGTACCCGCCAAGCCAACCCCGGCGACACCACCTGTTGAAGCCACCCTGTACCGGGCCGAAGCCCAGGCCCGTTTCGACAAGGCCTTGCGGGCGGAGGTCGGCTTCGTCGAGCGTCTCGTCTATTTCTGGTCGAACCATTTCTGCGTCTGCGTGGCCAAGGACAACATCGTGCGCGCCAGCGCCGGCGCCTTCGAACGCGAAGCCATCCGGCCCTTCGTGCTCGGGCGCTTCGCCGACATGCTGATGGCGGTGGAGCGGCATCCGGCCATGCTGTTCTATCTCGACAACCAGCAGTCGGTCGGCCCCGACTCCCGCGCCGGGAAGAACCGGCAGCGCGGCCTCAACGAGAACCTCGCCCGCGAAATCCTGGAACTGCATACGCTCGGCGTCGGCAGCGGCTACACCCAGGCCGACGTCACCAGCTTCGCGCGTATCATGACCGGTTGGACGATGGCCGGGCGGGAAGGCCGGCTGGGCGAACCGGGCAGTTCCGTCTTCAACGCCAACGCCCATGAACCGGGCGACGCGGTGCTGCTCGGCAAGACCTATCCGGCCGGCGGCGTGGGCCAGGCGGAGGCCGCGCTCAACGACATCGCCATTCATCCGGCGACCGCGCAACACATCGCCACGCAACTCGCCCGCCATTTTATTTCGGACGATCCGCCGGCGGCGGCGGTCGCGCGTCTCGCCAAGGTGTTCCTCAAGAACAGCGGCAATCTGAGGGCGCTGGCGGCGGCGCTCATCGGCATGCCGGAGGCATGGTCGACGCCCCTGGCCAAGATGCGCTCGCCCTTCGATTATGTCGCCGCCATCAGGCGGGCGGGCGGCCCGGGACCGAACGATCCCGGCCAGTCGCTCAACTGGCTGAACGCGCTGGGCGAGCCGCTCTGGCAGCCGCCGGGACCGAACGGCTTTTCCGACCAGGGGGACAATTGGGCGTCGGCGGAAGGCATGAAAATCCGCCTCGACATCGCCTGGCAGGCTGCCCAGCAAGTGAAGGATATCGGCAACCCCAACGACATGCTCGACGCGGTCATCGGGCCTTCCGCCTCGCCGGAAACGCGTCAGGCGGTCAGCCGCGCCGAGTCCAAGCAGCAAGGCCTGGCGCTGCTGCTGATGGCGCCCGAATTCCAGCGACGATAGTTCGAGCGACAGATCCGGCGCCGACAACTCCCGTGGAGACCACCTCATGAGCCTGCTATGTGAAACCCCTCACCCTTCCCGCCGCGCCGTGCTGATGACCGGCGGCGCGCTGTTTGCCTGGGCCTATCTGCCGCGCTTCGCCCGGGCCACCGACAATCGCGACCCGCGCCTGATCGTCATCGTGCTGCGCGGCGCGCTCGACGGCCTGTCGGCGGTCGGCCCGGTCGGCGATCCAGACTATGCCGGCCTGCATGGCGACATTGCGCTCTCGCTCTCCGGCCCGCACGCAGCGCTGCCGCTCGATGGTTTCTTTGCCGTCAATCCGGCGATGCCGGCGTTCGCCCGGCTGTTCAAGGCCAACCAGGCGGCGGTCGTGCACGCTGCCGCGACGGGCTATCGCGAGCGCTCGCATTTCGACGGGCAGGATGTTCTGGAAAGCGGCTTTGCCGGCCCCGGCCATGTCGCCACCGGCTGGCTCAACCGGGCGCTCGAAAGCCTGCCGGCGGGCGACCGCGTGGCAACGCTCGGCGGCCTGGCCGTCGGCCCGTCGACGCCACTGGTGATCCGTGGCGCGGCCCCTGTGCTCGGCTGGGCGCCGCAATCGCTGCCGGCGCCGTCCGGCGACCTCCCGGCGCGCGTTCTCGATCTTTACCAGCATCGCGACCCGGTGCTGGCGGTGGCGCTGCAAAAGGGCCTCGACGCCGACAGGATGGCGCTCGATTACCAGATGGGCGCCAAGGCAATGAAACCGAGGAGCGGCCTCGACAGCGCCGCCGGCATGCGGCAGGCCGCGCAGGGCGCGGCCAGGCTGATCGCCGCCGATGACGGGCCGCGCGTCGCGGCGCTGGCCTTCGACGGCTGGGACACACATGTCAACGAAGGCGGCGCGACCGGCCGGCTCGCCACCTTGCTCGGCGGCCTCGACGGCGCGTTCGAGGAATTCGAAAAAGGTCTCGGCGAGCGCTGGAAGGATACGGCGATCATCGCCATCACGGAATTCGGCCGAACGGCGCGGATCAATGGCACGGTCGGCACCGATCACGGCACCGGCACGGTCGTGCTGCTCGCCGGCGGTGCGATCAAGGGCGGCCGCGTCATCGCCGACTGGCCGGGATTGAAGCCAGCGCAACTCTACCAGCAGCGCGACCTGGCGCCGACCAGCGATGTCAGGGCGGTTCTGAAAGGCCTGCTCGCCGAGCAGTTCGGACTTTCGGCCGCGGTGCTCGGCGACAAGGTGTTTCCGGATTCAGGAGCGGTGAAGCCGATGATGAACCTGGTTGTCTGAACCAAGCAGGACGCCGCGATGAATCGCGGCGTCGTCTCGCCGCTGTCGGAGATCAGGCGGCCTCGACCTTGGCGGTTTCAAGGGCTTCGCCGCGTACCAGCCTGGTCACGCCGACGAAGTCGATCTTGCCCGAGCCGAGCACCGGCACATGCGCCACGACACGCACTTCGGCAGGCACCATCAGGTCCATCGCCCCGTTTGCCTTGGCAAAGGCCAGAAACTCGGCGCGCGTCGCTTTTTCGGCTTCGGTGATGAGCACCAGTTTTTCGCCCTTGCGCGGATCCGGCACGGTCGCGACCGCCGACAGCGAGCCTTTCCACAATTCGCCCGCCAACGCTTCCACGGCAGCCAGCGAAATCATCTCGCCGCCGATCTTGGCAAAGCGTTTGGCGCGGCCGCGAATGCTGACGAAGCCGGCATCGTCGATGCTAACGATGTCGCCGGTGTCGTGCCAACCGTCCCGCAGCGGTTCGAGCACACCAGGCTTTTCGGCCCTGAGATAGCCGGCCATGACGTTGGGGCCGCGCACGAACAGCCGCCCGCCACCCTCGACGCCGATCACCGGTTCCAGGCGGTATTCCATGCCGGGCATGATTTTTCCGACCGTGCCCGACTTGTTGTACATCGGCGTGTTGATGGAGATGACCGGCGCCGTCTCGGTAACGCCGTAGCCTTCGAGAATGCGCAGGCCGAACTTCTCCATATAGGTTTCGCGGGTCGAGGCCTTGACCGGCTCGGCGCCGGAAAAGCAGTAGCGCACCGAGCGGAAATCATAGGGATGCGCGGTGCGCGCGTAGCCGCTGAGGAAGGTGTCGGTGCCGAAGATGATGGTCGCGTTCGAGGCATAAACCAGTTCCGGCACGATGCGGTAATGCAGTGGCGACGGGTAGAAATAGACGGGAACGCCTGAAACCAGCGGCAGCACCGTGCCCGCCGTCAAGCCGAACGAATGGAAGATCGGCAGCACGTTGAACACCTTGTCGCCCGAATGGAAATCGATGCGCGAGGCGGCCTGTGCCGCATTGGCCAGGATGTTGCGGTGGGTGAGCACGACCCCCTTGGGCGTGCCTTCGGAGCCCGAGGTGAACAGGATCACGGCCGGGTCGGTGGCCTTGCGGGCAACCCTGGGCGTGGCCTTGCGCAACAGGCCAAGCAGCTTGTCCTTGAGGCCGATGGTTGCGCGCAGATCGTCCAGCCAGACGATGTTGACCGACCGGCCAACCTCCTCGACGATTGCGCCGAGCTTGGCCTGCTCGACAAAGGCTCGCGAGGTCAAAATGGTGGTTACCCGCGCCGCCTTGCAGGCGGACAGGATGTTGGCGGCACCGGCGGTGAAATTGATCATCGCCGGGACCTTGCCGGCGGACATGACGCCGAGCAGAGCTGCACAGGCGCCATTGGCGTTGGGTAGCATGATGCCGAGCGTGTCCTGTCCGGCATAGAGCGTTTCGAATTTCTCGCCGAGCACCGCGGCACCCGTGAGCAGCTTGCCGTAGCTCAGCGAACCGGAGACCGGATCCTGCACGGCGAGTTGCTTCATGCCACGCTCGGTCGCCGTCTCGATGACCCTTTCGAGCACGGTCTTGTCGATGTGCTGGGTCTGGAAGACGAGATCGGACATCACCTGGTAGAGCGCGGCACCAGCGGCGGCCCTGCGCTTGCGCCCCTTCAGCTCCTCGGCGACCTTGAGCCTGACCGGTGGCAGTATGGTCACCTTGACCTTCGGGAACAGGCGGCGGCGCACGTGCTGCGCCGTCAGCCGCGAGAACGGGCTTTTTTCCAACCCCTCGATGCGGATCGGCACCACCATCGAGCCGGTCTTGTCGGCCACCATGGCGGCGCCGTCATAGACCTTCATCAGCCCGCCGGTGACGGTGATGCGGCCCTCGGGAAAGATGACCAGCGGATCGCCGTTCTGCACGATCTTGATCAGCGTGCGCGTCGACATCGGCTTGGCCGGATTGAGCGGCAGGGCGCGGGTCAGTTTCAGGAACGGCTTCATCCACCACGCCTGGGCGATCGTGTAGTCGATGGCGAAGACCGGCTCCTCATCGGTCAGCGTCAACGCCAGCGGTCCGTCGAGAAAGCTGACATGGTTGAGCGCCAGGATGGGCGCCGGACCAGCCGCCTTGAGGTTGTCCAGGCCTTCCACTTCCAGCCGATGGAAGGCGCGGAAGAGGATGGAGACGAAGTCGCGGAAGGCGTTGGTCGGCAGATATTTCAGCATCAGCCAGGCGGCCACGGCATTGAAGGCGGCAAGCCCGAACAGCACGCTGGCGATGGAGACGCCCGCCGCCTGGATGGCGGCGACAAGGATGCCGCCCAACGTCATGAAGCCGGCATTGACGATGCTGACAGCGGCGACGACGCGGGCGCGGCGCGCCTCGGGCGACCAGGCCTGCACGGCGGCGAAGGTCGGCACCACCAGGAAGGCGCTGGAAATGGCCATGCCGGCAAGGTCGATCGCAACACGGATCGTGTTCGGCCCGGCGAAGAAGAGGCCAAGGGTTTCGGCCTTGGGCGAGGGCTGCATGCTCCAGATCGTCCATGCAAGGTGCAGGCCGAACAGCGCCAGCAGTGCCGTGCCGACCGGCGCGGGAAGGAGCACTATGCGGCCCTGGGACATCCAGGCGGCGATCGCCGAGCCGATGGCGATGGAAACGGCGAACACCGCGAGATAGGCGGTGACCGCGATCTCGTTGCCGCCAAGCTGATCCTTGATGAGCGTGGGCAGGATCGAAAGCACGATGGCGCCGATCAGCCAGAACCACGAGGTCATCAATCCGGCGCGCCAGATGCGCGTGTCGGTGCGCAATTCACTGACCTGGCGCCATGTCGAGCGGAAGATATTCCAGTCGATGACAAGGTTCGGCGCGGCCGAACCGGTCGAGGGGATATAGCGGCTGACGAACCAGCAGCCGACCGCCAGGATCATCATCATCGGGCCGAAGACGGCGACACCAATGCCGTCAGCGGAGACGACACCGCCCACGATCGTGCCGCCAAGGATGGCGGCGAAGGTCGCCGATTCGATCCAGGCGTTGGCGCGGGGCAATTCCTTGCGCTCGAGATGATCGGGCAGGATGCCGTATTTGATCGGCCCGAACAGTGCCGAGATGACGCCGAACATCAACAGCGCGGTCATCAGCACTGGAATGGAGGACAGCGCGATGCCGACGACCGCGACGGCAGCGGCGCCGATCTCGGCGAATTTCAGCCGGCGGGCGATGAGCGCCTTGTCGAAGCGGTCGGCGATTTCACCGCCGAGCGCCGACAGCAACAGGAAAGGAGCCATGAACACGGCTCCGGCCAAGGTGACCAGCGAGGCCGCCTGACCGGCGGCCAGCGTGAAAAGGATCAGGAACACCAGCGTGTTCTTGAGGAAATTGTCGTTGAATGCAGACAGGAACTGCGTCCAGAAAAGCGGTGCAAAACGTCGCGACAGCATCAGATGCGTGGTCATGGCGATTTCCATTGGCGAAACCCAACCGGCAATATGCCTTTGGCCTCGCGGTTGCGCGCACTGTTTCAATCCCGTTGATAACAGTGAGCTGGTTAAACTTCCTTGCTGCGTCTTGTCGTCTTCAGTGATGGCGGCGGCGGCTTCAGTCCTCCAGACGTGGATGACGCCGGCCGCCGTGCCATGAACGGCGTTCATTTCTGCAGAATATCATTTTATGAACAATGTTCAAGCCAAAATGAACGATGTTCATGATTTTTCTCAAGATCCTCCGGAGGCCCACCCCTTAGCGGCCGTTTGGAAAGATCCGCCGACCAAGCAGCACCATCGGGTGCCGACTAATGACGCCTTCCGTCGTTCGACAAGCTTGCGGAGACAACCCCAAGGGCGGCCTTGTATCGGAATTAACGTTAAATTCACTATGTGTTTGTTCTGGCGGCGCAATTAATCGAAGAGTTCCCCAAAATTATGCTGAGTCCTATCCATGAGAAAACCTTTAGCTCAGCTTCAGAAGCTTTTGCGGCTGCTATGCCATCCGTTGATGCTGGTTTTGGTCAGCCTTGCCGGCATTCTCGCCGCCGGCAGGGTCGAGCATGAATGGCTGTCGGTGCCGTTCTCGCTGGCGCTGGTGGCGGTCGTCGCGGGCACCCTGTTCCTGGCCACATCGCGACTCGCCTTTTCCGCCTACCTCGCCTGGATGATCGTCGGCGTCCTGACGCTGATTTCAGCGATCAAGTTCCGCATGAAGGGTTTTTCGCTGCACTTCTACGACACCGTCTTCGTCTCCAGGGATCCGGAAGTGTATCGCTTCCTCGTCGGCTCCTATCTCCATCTCATCCTGCCGGTTGTCATGGCACTGGCGCTTGGCATCGCCGCTGCGATCCTGATCTTTCGCGCCGACCGGAAGCTTGGCTGGCCCGTATCGGTGCGCGCCGTGATTCTGGCGGTGCCCGTCACCCTGGTGCCGCTGACCTTTCCAGCCGAGGCGTCGAAGGACCGCTATTTCTACTACATGCAAGGCCGGCACATGTCGGCCTTCTTTGTCTCGCTGATGGATCTGCGCAATCTGGTCGTCGAGCCGGCTTTCGAGCAGCGGCTGCAGGCCGTCGCGCCGCAGCCCCCCTTCGCCGATACGGTGGACTGCGGTGACCAGGCCACGCTTCCCGACATCTTCTTCGTGCTCAGCGAAAGCCAGTCCGATCCCGCCAATTTCCCCAGATCGCCAAGGGTGCGGGATTTCTACAGCGCTTCGCCCCCAAAGCCGGCGAAGCGCACCCGATGCAGGTCGAAACCTTTGGCGGCGGCACCTGGATCACCAATTTGTCACTGATGACCGGCCTTTCTGCCACCGATTTCGGCTGGCGAAGCCCTTATCTGACAATCACGCTGCAGGACAAGGTCGCCGGCGCGTTGCCGGAGATTCTGGCGCGATGCGGCTACCGTACCGCTGTGATGACGCCGATGGATTTTACCTTCGTCAATGAAGGGCCCTTCCTGAAATCGATCGGCTTCGAGACCATCCTGGACATCAAGGATATCGCCGCGCCGTTCTACCATCTGCGCGACGACTTCTACTATCGCGCGGCCGAGGCATTCATCGCAAGGCACCGCAAGGAAGACGCACGGCCATTGTTCCTCGAAATCGAGACCATGTTCCCGCACTCCCCCTATGAGGGGCGGATGGAACCGGAGTTGAAGGTGGAAGGTGAACCCTTCTCCGACGATTTCCAGGCCGGCGAATATCTGCGCCGCATGGCGATCGCACGCGGAGATTTACAGGCGTTCCTGGAACGCCGGGAAGCGGAAGCCGGCAAACGCGGCGCCGTGGTGCTCGAATTCGGCGATCATCAGTCGTCGGCGACAAAGCCGCTCGTCGATGCCATTGCGGGCGAGGACGCGCTGGCAAGACCGGATTCACTTGCCTACCGCACCTTCTACACGCTCTCGACCTTCAATCACCCGCTTCGCCATCCAATACCCGACACGGCGCCGCTCGATGTCGCTTTCCTCAGCGCGAGCCTGCTCGATGCGGCGGGCCTACCGATGTCGCCTATGATGGCTGATCTCGTGCGGCTGCGCGATCATTGCAGCGGCCGGTTCCATGGCTGCCGGGACCGGGCCGCGGTGGATGCGCATCTGCGCAAGCGCGTCGATTCGGGATTGCTGCACCTGTTCCCGCAGGCGGCGCCGCTACATGTCCATGCGGAACGGCTCCAATTGTCTAAGACCAGGACGGGAACCTCAGGTGACGGGAGATGATCCCAGCGTCGCCACGGTCTTCAGCGCGCCGTCGAGCATATCGCCCTTCTCGTCCTTCAGCGCCGCCTCGCGCAGGCGGCGGATCCAGTCGGCGGCGTCGGCCCTGCCCTTGAGCAGATCAAGCGCCGACAGCACGCGGTCGAATTTCGACTGGGCGCGCGCATGCGTGTCGCTGTAGCCCTTGATCAGCCGGCGGCAGTTGAGGATTTCGACGGCCAGCCCGTAATCCTGAGGCACGTGGCTGAGCGCCAGTGCGTACCAGCGTTCCACATGCGCCATTTCGACCTTGTGGCGCAGCAGGCGGCGGCGCCAGCGGCGCAGGCCGCCGATGAACCACAGAGCGGCAAAGCCGACAAAACTGTCGGTGCGGATGCGGCGGCCACGGTTGATGCGGCGGTCGAGGAAGCCGGCAAGCTTGGGCCGGTTCTCGATATAGCTGCCGAGCACCGCCGGCAGCGTGCCGCAGAACTCCTCGATGCGCGGATGGAAGTACTCGGTCACCTGCAGGACCGAGCCGTCCTTGACGCCAACCTCCTTGCGCACCCGCCTGTCGCGGGTCGAGCGCGTCTTGAGATCGGCGACGCGGATCATGTCGTCGTAACACATGGCGTTGGCCAGATGCTTGGCGGCGGCGATGGACAGGCCGTGGCCGTGGCCGGCGCTGTCCATGGCCACGGCCTTGTCCAGTCGGTCGAGATAATCGCGCCCATAGGCAATGTCCTGATAATCGACGACCTTTCTCAGGCCGCGAAGCGCCATGTCGCGCACCGCGATCGGCATCAGATCGATGCGGGCGGCGAGAGCCTGCCATCCCTGCAGCAGATTTTGCGGGCCGCTCACACGCCCGGCACCCAAAGCGGATTCGACAATCGCCGGCTCGGCCGGCTTTGGCGAAGGTGCTGCCGCCGCGCCGCGTGCGCGGTCGAAGGCTGCGCCGAAGGCGGCAAGGCTGGCCTTCACGCCACGGCCGCCGGCACTGACCGCCTGCTCGTAGCTCTCGCGTGTGAACGGCAGCGCGTCCGATCCAGCCAGCGCGCCAAGCAGGCTGGCCGAGATCATCGAGCCATTGTCGGCGGCGATCTTTTCCATGTCGAAGGCAATGAAGCGCTTGGAAGCGGCCACAGCCGTCGCATGCACCTTCGATGACGACGCCCTGCCGTCGCCCGGCTCGATCTTTTCCGACACTGCGGCGATGCGGTGCGAGGAGGTGATCAGCGTGGTGCGATCGGGCGTGACAAAGCCACGGATGATGGCGCGACCGGCCTCCATCAGTTCCGCCGCGATCAGGATATCAACGTCGCCCTGCGAGGGTGACAGTGCGAAGACCGGCAGGCGGCCGGTGTCGCGGGCCATCTCGATATAATAAATGGTGGCGCCGGTGCGCTGGGCAACGCCGGCGACGGAGGTCGACTGCGCGACATAGCCGTTGCGCTCGGCGACATCGGTGATCCAATCGGCCAGCACGCCGCCACCTTGGCCGCCGACCGCCAGCACGGCGAGCTTGATCACCGGCTCATTGTCAGCGGCACCGGATTTCGGGCGCAGGGGCGAGTTCTGGTCAAGCATCGGCGAACGTCAGACGGCGGCTCTCGCGGCGGCGCTGCATCAGGCTGATTACAGTGCGGCGCGCGCTTTGCAGGAAACGATCCCAACGGCCGGGATTGTGCACGACATCGGCGCGGTAGAAGGAGGGGCAAAGCACCGCGGCGTCCGCCACCTCGCCGCAATTGCCGCAGCCGACGCAGTTCTGGTCGATCGACGCCACCGGATCGTCGCGCAGCGGATCGTCGAGCGACTTGACCGACAGCGATGGACAGCCGGACAGCCGCATGCAGGCATGGTCGCCGGTGCAGATGTCCTCGTCGACGCCGAACTTCGGTTTGACGACACGGGTCCCGCCCTTGATCGCCTTGTCGACCAGCGGCTTTTCGCGGCGTTGGCGATTGAGCATGCACTCCGACGAAGCGACGATGACCTTCGGCCCCTTCTCTTCGGTGGTCAGTGCCTCGCGCAACGTGTCCTGCATCTTGCCGACGTCGTAGGTGCGGTCGACATGGCGCAGCCATTTGACGCCCATGCCCTTCACCGCTTCGGTGATGGGGTGCTTGGTCGACTTGGTCTTGTTGCCCGCGCGCGATGACAGGATGTCCTGCCCACCCGTGGCGGCCGAGTAGAAATTATCGACGATGACGATGACGCCGTCATTCTTGTTGAACACCGCGTTGCCGATCGAGGAGGTCAGGCCGTTGTGCCAGAAGCCGCCGTCGCCGACGAAGGAGATCGAGCGGCGCTTGGCGTCGGGCGAATTGAACGCCGAGGCCGAGGCCGGCCCGAGCCCGTAGCCCATCGTGGTGGCGCCAAGTTCGAAAGGCGGCATGATCGAGAACAAATGGCAGCCGATGTCGGAGGCGATGTGGTGCTTGCCGAGTTCCTGTTCGACCAGTTTGGTCGCGGCGAAGATCGGCCGCTCCGGACAGCCGATGCAGAAACCGGGCGGTCGTCCTGGAACGACATTGATCAGATCGGCCGTGTCGACGCCGTCGCCGACCTTGTTCGGTGCGCGCACTTCACCGGGCAAGAGATGCGGTGCCTCGGCGCGCAGGAAGGCGCCGATGCCGTCGAGCATGACCTGGCCGGTATATTCGCCGGCCATCGGCAGATGCTCCTTGCCGACCAGACGGGTGCCGCGCCCGGCCTTGTGCAGCATGGCGGCAAAAGCCTGCTCTATATAGTTGGGCTGCCCCTCCTCGACGACCAGCACGGACTGCTTGCCCTCGCAGAAGGCGAGGAACTCGTCGTCGATCAGCGGATAAACGGCGTTGAGCACGTAGAGCGGCACATCGGTCTCGCCATAGGTGTCGGCAAGGCCAAGACGCTGCAGCGCGCGGATGACGGAATTGTACATGCCGCCCTGCATGACGATGCCGACCGAACCGTGGTCCGAGCCGAAGAACTCATTGATCTTGTTCTTGGCGATGAAATCCACCGCCGCCGGCCAGCGTTTTTGCACCTTCTCCTTCTCGTGCAGGAAGGAGGCGGGCGGCAGCACGATGCGGCCGGTGTCGCGACGTGGTGCGTCCAGTGCATCGGCGACCGTCATCGGTGGGCGCTTGTTGTCCTTGGCGATGAAATGGCCGTGCACGTGGCAGCAGCGGATGCGCACCTGCAGCATGACCGGCGTGTTGGAAATCTCGGACAGCTCAAAGCCGTCCTCCACCGCCTTGACGATCGACGGCAGGTTAGGGCGTGGGTCGAGCAGCCAGACCTGGCTTTTCATGGCGAAGGCATGGCTGCGCTCCTGCATGATCGAGGAGCCCTCGCCATAATCCTCGCCGACGATGATCAACGCACCGCCGGTGACGCCTCCAGACGCGAGGTTGGCCAGTGCGTCGGAAGCGACATTGGTGCCTACGGTGGACTTGAAGGTCGCCGCGCCGCGGATCGGGTAATGCACCGAAGCGGCGAGCATGGCGGTGGCCGTGGCTTCCGAGGCGCTGGCCTCGAAATGCACGCCGAGCTCACCCAGAATGTCCTGCGCGTCGGCCAGCACGTCCATCAGATGGCTGATCGGCGCGCCCTGGTAGCCGCCGACATAGCCGACGCCGCATTGCAGCAGCGCCTTGGTGATGGCGAGGATGCCCTCGCCGGCAAATTCCTCGCCGGCGCCAAGCCTGAGCTTCTCGACTTCCTTGGCAAAAGACCGTTCGGCCATTTTGGCCTCCTTCCGTTGCCCGCCCGGCCCCTTATTCGCCCGGGATTGGCGGCGCGTACATCTAGATGTCGTGCTTGCGAATGTTCTTGAGCATCTTCAAAAGTGTGGCGATCAGTGCCGCATATTCCGCATCGTCGATATCGTCGAACATCGCCTCGAAGGCGTCATGCATGGCCGGCCAGGCGCGGGTGAACTCTGCGCGGCCCTCGTCGGTCAGGAACACATGGCGGATGCGGCTGTCGCTCACGCCCTGCTCGCGCCGCACGAAGCCTTGCCCCTCCAGCGTGTCGAGCGTGCGGCTCAGGGTCGACTGTTCGATCACGGTGTAGACCGACAGGTCGTTGACGGTGACGCCGTCGGTGACCGACAGCACGGCCAGCGTGCGGACCTGCGAAATGGTCAGGCCCTGCTTGCGGAAATCGTCGCGCAGGGTGGCGTTGTAGCGGCCCATGATGCGGTTCATCAGATAGGGCGCGAATTGCTGCAGGCCGATCTGGCCGAGGGTCGAAATGCGCTGGCGTTTTTCGGCGACCTTCTGTTCCATTAGAGCTTCCCCGCCAAAAGGAAGCCGGACCCGCCGCCGAGGCCAGCGCCGGGATGGGTCGAGGCGCCGATATGATAGAGGCCCTTGATGCCGGTCTGGTGGTTGCGGCTGGTCTTGAACGGCCGCCACAGGAAGGCCTGGTCGATGGTCGAGGAGCCGCCATAGGGATCGCCGCCGACCAGGTTGATGTTCATCGCCTCGAGATCGGCCGGCGAATAGGCGCGGCGCGCGATCACGCTGTCCTTGAAGCCGTCGATATGGCTGGCGAGGATCGCTTCGGCGCGATCTGCATAGGCCTCGCGCAACGTGTCGGTCCATTGCCCATCAGCCGGTGCCTGCAGCTTGCCGGCGGCGTCGCCCTTGATGTGGCGAGGCGCCTCGGGCAGTTGCAGCCACAGGATCGCCTTGCCTTCCGGGCAGCGCGACGGGTCGAGCGCATGCGGCTGCCCGACACAGATGGTCGGCATCTCGGGCAGCATGCCGCGCGCCGCCTCGTTGCAGGCTTTCGAGACGCCATCTAGCCCCGGCGTCAGATGCAGCAGCGCCACCTTGTCCAGGCCTTCGCCGCGCCAGGACGGCGGCTTGTCGAGAGCGTAATGGATCTGGAAATTGCCCTTGCCGTAGCGGTATTTCCGCGTCGCCTCGACATCGTCCTTCGGAGCGTCCTTGCCGAGCAGGCGACCGTAGAGCTGCGTCGGCGTGACCGAGCAGATGACGCTCTTGTTCGCCGTGATGGTTTCGCCAGACGCCAGCCGCACGCCGGTGGCGCGGCCACCGCTCTGGACGACCGCGGCGACATCGGCGCTGGTCTGGATGTCGCCGCCGCGTTCCCGGATCAGGGCCTCGAAGGCGGCAAGCAGGTTCCTCGCGCCGCCCTTGACGATCGGCGCGCCGGCCGCCTCCAGCGCGAAGGCGATCACCTTGGCGATCTGGCCGGAAAAGGCGTCTTCCCTGCCAAGTCCGGCATGCAGCACCCAGGGCGCCCAGAGCGCGCGGACGGTCTCCGATCGGTAGCTCCTTTCGAGCCAACCCCGCGCGGGCACCAGCGCGTCGCCGAGAAAGGCGGCAAGCCCGCGCGGACCACGCCGCCAGGCGTCGCCGGCCAGGAGCTTCGCGGTGGGATAGGACCACAGACTGCCGCCGAGCAGGCCGAACAGCAGGCCGGCATTGCGTTCGATGCCGCCGACATCTTCCGCGTGGCGGTCACCGTCGCCGGCCGCGATCGCGTTGAGCGCGGCGATGTTGGCGGCGCGGTCGGTGGTGAGCACCGCGTGGCTGCCGTCAGGCATGAGCACGCCGGTCGGGGTGCCGGTGTGGCAGAATTCCAGCCCGTGGCGCGCGAGGTCGGCGCCCAGTGCCGCGAAGGCCGGCGAGGTGATGAACAGCACGAAGGTCGTCGCCATCACGTCATGGACGAAGCCCGGCGCGGTGATCTCCTCGGTGCGCATGCAGCCGCCGATGCGGTCGTTGCGTTCGAGGACGAGCACCCTGGCGCCTTTGCCACCAAGCATGGCAGCGCAGACCAGCGCGTTTATGCCGCTGCCGACGATGATGTGGTCGGGGGCGGTCATTGGCGGGTGCTCGCCGTCTCTGGGAGATGGCGTTCGATTGCGTGGGCTGGCGCTCTACGGCGCCCCCCTCTGTCCTGCCGGACATCTCCCCCTCTTGGGGGGAGATCGGCTGTCATCGCGACTTTCGCCACTTGTACACGACGCAGGATTGAGCGGGGTGACGAAGCTGCCAATCTCCCCCCTTGAGGGGGAGATGTCCGGCAGGACAGAGGGGGGTAAGCGCCAGCGCTGCAAGGCTGCCGCTCCCCACCCATCAATCTGACATCGACCGCGACCATGATCTTCTCCCGAAGACCGCTCCCTTATTTCCCCGCCACCAGCGCCAGCGCGCGGATCGGGCTGCCGGTGCCGTGTTCGATCTTGAGCGGCGCCGCGATCAGGATGGCGCCTTTCGGCGGCAGTTGGTCGAGGTTGCAGAGGCTGGCCAGGCCATAACGGTTGGCCTTGTGCATCAGCGTGTGCGCCGGGAATGGCGGCTCCATGCCGCCGGCCTTGCCGGCATCGGTGCCGATCGTCTCCGAGCCCCAGCCCTTGATGTCCTTGCTGATCAGGAACTGGATGGCTTCGGCCGTCGGGCCGGGCGTGTGCGGGCCGGTCTCGTTGGCGTTGAGGAACTCGGCTTCCGAGCCATTGCGCTTGTACCAGTCGGTGCGCATCACCACCCACTCGCCGGCGTTGATCGCGCCATGCTTGGCTTCCCATGCCTTGATGTGGTCGACGGTGAGCAGGAAATCGTGGTCGGCGGCGGCTTCCCTGGAGCAGTCGATGACATTGACCGGGCCGACAAAATTCTGCGCCGGAATGGTGTCGGTGGCGCCGTCCGGATAATCCTTGCCGCTGATCCAATGCTGCGGCGCATCGAAATGCGTGCCCGAATGCTCGCCGAGCTTCAGCCAGTTCCAGGCCCACCATGGACCGTTCTTGTCGTAGCGGGAGATGTTGTGGATTTCGACCTTCGGCGTGTCTACGGCGAGTTCCGGCGGCAGCTTGATCAGCGGCGTATCGGGCCCGAGCGGCGCCGACAGGTCGACCACCCTGATGGCGCCCGAAAGCAATTGGCCGGCGACTTCGCCAAGGAGTTTTTGCGTGTCCATGGTCTCTGTTCCCTCTTGTCTGACATGATCAAGGCTCGTCTCGGCCCTTAATATACCTACTAGACGAAAACATATGCATCTGCAATTATCTTTAAGCATAAAGGAAATGGGAACGGGGCGTGAGCGAGTTCGACGCCATCTTTGTCGGGGCGGGCCACAACAGTCTGGCATGCGCTGCGCATTTGGCGCTCAAAGGCTGGAAAACCGGCATTTTCGAGCGCAGCGCGACAATCGGCGGCGCGGTGCAAACCCGCGAATTTACCCTTCCCGGCTTCCGCCACGATTTCGGCGCGATGAATCTGAGCCTGTTTGCCGGCTCCGCCTTTCACCGGAAATATGCAAATGAATTGAAAGCGCAGGGGCTGGAGTTCGCGCCGGTCGCCGATTGTTTCGCCAGCGCCTTTCCGGATGGGCGCTGGTTCGGCGTCAGCAACGATCTGGAGAAGACCGCCATCCGCATGGCCGCCTTTTCAGCGGCTGATGCCGCGACATGGCGCAGGCTGGTTGCCGCCTTTCCCGGCGAGGCCGAGCACCTGTTCCGACTGCTGGGATCGCCGATGAGCGCCCGCGCGCTTGCAAGCACCGCCTGGACCCTGTGGCGCAAGAAGGGTGTTTCCGGCGCGCTCGACACCGGCCGGCTGCTGCTGTCGTCGCCCCGCGCCTGGCTGGAAGAGAACTTCTCTTCGCCGCATGTCAGGGCAACGCTCGCCACCTGGGGCATGCATCTCGACTTCGCGCCCGACATCGCCGGCGGCGCGGTGTTCCCCTATCTGGAATCGATGGCCAACCAGAGCTTTGGCATGGTGCTGGGCAAGGGTGGCGCCGACACGATCATCAAGGCGCTGGCCGGCATGGTGACATCGGCCGGCGGCAAGATCGTCACCGGCGCCGATGTCGCCGAGATCACGGTCTCCAGCGGCAAGGCGACGGGCGTGCGGCTCGCATCCGGCGAAACGCATAGCGCCACCAGGGCGGTCATCGCCGGCGTCGCGCCCAAGGCGCTGACCGGCAAGCTGCTGCCAAACGGTTCCGGTGACGCCGGCTTCGACACGGCGATGGGGAAATTCCGGTATGCACCGGGCACGATGATGATCCATCTGGCGCTCGACGGTTTGCCCGACTGGCGCGCCGGGGCAGAGCTGCGTCGGTTCGCCTATGTCCATCTGGCGCCATCGCTCGACCAGATGTCGCGCACCTATCAGCAGGCGATGGCAGGCCTGCTGCCGGACGAGCCGGTTCTGGTCGTCGGCCAGCCGACCGCGGTCGATCCGTCGCGGGCGCCCGAGGGCAAGCATGTACTGTGGGTGCAGGTGCGCATGCTGCCCGCCGAAATCCTGGGCGACGCCGCGGGCAAGATCGCGCCGGCGCACTGGGACCAGGTCAAGGAGGCCTATGCCGAGCGCGTGCTCGACATCATCGAAACCTACGCACCCGGCCTGCGTGCGAAAATCCTCGGCCGAGCGGTGTTTTCGCCGATCGATCTCGAGCGCGAGAACCCGAACCTCGTGGGCGGCGACCAGGTCTGCGGCAGCCATCATCTGGCGCAGAATTTCCTGTTCCGCCCTGCGCGCGGCCATGCCGGCTGGAACACTCCGGTCGGCAATCTGCATCTGACGGGCGCCGCGACATGGCCCGGCGCCGGCACGGGTGCGGCCTCCGGCTTCATGCTCGCGCAACAGCTTGGCGGGAGGTAGCCCGACGACTTCACAGAGGCGACGAGAGGCAAGCGCTGCTGCCCACGAAGCCTGAATCAATGACCTGACATTGCTGCGCAAAGACAACAAACAACAAGGGGAACGACCATGACAATCAACAGACGCGAATTGCTGGGATACAGTGCCGCGGCACTTGGCGTGGCGGCCGTCGGCCTGCCAAAGATCGCCAACGCCGCAGCCGGCGAGCTGACCATCGCCTACAACGTCAACCTGCCGTCCTGGGATCCGACCACCGGACCCTCGGCGGTCAACCCGACCATCCAGGGCCTCTACCAATCGGTATTCGATCAATTCATCCCGCAGAAGCCGGACCTGTCCTTCGCGCCGGGCCTGCTCACCGAATGGGGCTGGAACGACGACCGCACCAAGGTGATGATGACGGTGCGCGAGGGTGTGAAGTGGCATGACGGCTCGCCCTTCACACCGGAAGACGTCGTCTGGTCGCTGCAGCGCGCGGGCGACGAAAAGACCGGCAACCCGATCCAGTTCGTCTGGAAGAACGTCAACAATTTCAAGATCGACGGCAACAAGATCACTGGCGACGTGGTGCAGTTCGACCCGGTCTATTTCAAGTGGATGTCGTTCCTGACCGGCTACATCCTGCCCAAGGCCTATTACGAGAAGGTCGGCGCGGAGGGCTTCGAAAAGGCGCCGATCGGCACCGGTCCCTACATGGTGGAGAAATTCGAGCGCAACGCCTTCCTGCGGCTGAAGGCCAACCCGGACTATTGGGGCGGCAAGCCGGCCTTCGACAACGTGACGATCAAGTTCGTCACCGACGCCGCGAGCCGCGTCGCCGAGATCGAATCCGGCTCCTCGCAGGTGACGCTCGAAATCCCCTATGAGGAATACGATCGACTGATCGCCAAGGACGGACTTGCCGGCTCGATCAAGAACGTGTCCGACATCGGCATGATCTTCTTCAACAACAAGGACGCCATGCTGGACAAGAATGTCCGCCAGGCGGCCGTGATGTCGGTCGACAAGGAGCTGCTGGTCAAGCGGCTGCTGCGTGGCTACGGCCAGCCGATCGATACGCTGGAAACGCCGGAATACGCCGCTTACGACCCGTCGATCAAGGTCGAGCACAATCCGGAAAAGGCAAAGGAATTGCTCAAGGCCTCCGGTTATTCGCCTGAAAAACCGGCCAAGATCACCATCCAGACGACCAAAGGCTTCAAGCCCAAGGACTATGAGATGGTGCAGGCGATCGTCGGCATGTGGCGCAAGGTCGGGATCGAGGCAACCATCGAAGTCTACGAGATCGCCAAACACTATGAGCTGCGCGCCGCGCACAAGCTGGCGCCGGCGGCCTTCTACAACTGGGGCAACGCCATCGGCGATCCGACGACGTCGACCGGATTTGCCATGTTCGGCCCGTCGCCGCACTCGTCGTGGAAGACCGACGATCTCGATGCCAAGATCGGTCCGCTGTGGGGCGAAAAGGACGAGGCCAAGCGCATCGCCGGCTGGAAGGCGGTCGACAAATACATCGCCGAGCAGGCTTATGTGCTGCCGGTGGTGCAGTTCGCGCAGCCGATCGTGCATACCAAGGGCGTCAAAGTCGTCCAGCACATCTCCGGCGCGCTGCTGCCGGCCTTGATGACGCCGGCCTGATATAGGCCTGGAATTGCCGCGCGCCGTCGCCAATGACGGCGCGCATTTCCATCGGCATACGAGCCCACGGGCTCCTGCAAAGATTTACATGCTCCTGCAACGATTCCTGATTCGTCTGCTGACGATGCTGATCACGCTGTTCGGCGTGGCCGTCGTCGTCTTTGTCGTGATCCGCATCGCGCCCGGCGATCCGATCGCCATGATGCTGCCGCCGGGCGCGACGGATGCCGATATCGCCCGGCTGCGCGCGCTCTACGGGCTCGACAAGACCATCGTCGAGCAGTTCTTCATATGGCTGTCCGGCGTCGTCAGGGGCGATTTCGGCACCTCGATTTCGCTGCGGCAAGACGTGCTTGGCCTGGTCTTCAACCGGCTGCCGGCAACGCTGGAGCTCGCCATCGTAGCGCTCCTCATGGCGGTGGCGATCGGCGGCACGACGGCGATCCTTGGCGCCCGCGAGCGCGGTACGGCGGTCGAAGCCGGCATCGATATCGCGAGTGGCGCCGCCCTTTCCATCCCCGACTTCCTCTGGGGCCTGGTGCTGATCCTGCTGTTCGGCGTGCTGGTGCCGATCTTCGACATTTCGGGCCGGGTGTCGCCGCAACTCGACCTGCCCTTCGTCACCCAGTTCTATTTCTTCGAGAGCTTGCTGCGGCTGCGCTTCGACCTGACCTGGGACCTCCTGAAACACATGCTCATGCCGGCCGTCGCATTGGCGCTGCCGCTGGCGGCGATCATCGCGCAGCTTCTCAAACAGTCGCTGAAGGAAGTGCTCGACCTCGACTATGTCGTGCTGGCGCGGGTCAAGGGGTTTTCGGAAACGCAGGTCATCCTGCGCGAGGCGCTGAAGAACGCCGCGCTGCCGACACTGACCCTGATCGGCGTGCAGTTCACTTTCCTCATCGGCGGCACCGTCATCGTCGAGCGGCTGTTCTCCTATGAGGGGCTCGGCAACATGGCGATCGACGCCGTCATCAACCGCGACCTGCCGTTGATCCAGGGCATCGTGCTGGTCTTCGCGCTGCTGTTCGTGCTGATCAACCTCGTCGTCGACATGATGTATGCGCTGCTCAATCCGAGGCTGCGCCATGGATGAGGCACGCATTATCAGGCGCCGATTGAGCCCGAGACTGTGGCTGGCCGGCGGCTGGCTGCTGCTGGCACTGCTGGCCGCGATCTTCGCGCCGCTGGTCGCGCCGCAGGATCCGCTGGCGCAGGATCTGATGCTGGAGCGCCTGCCGCCGTTCTGGCTCGATGGCGCCGAGCCGGGCTATTGGCTTGGCACCGACAGTCTCGGTCGCGATCTCTTGTCCCGGCTGATCTTCGGCGGCCGCATCGCCTTCATCGTCGCCTTTGCAGCGGCCATCGCGGCGTGCGTCGTCGGTTCGACGCTGGGACTGATCGCGGGCTATTTCGGCGGCTGGGCCGATCGCATCATCTCGCGCATCGTCGACATCTGGATGGCGTTTCCGCCGGTGCTGTTCGCCATCCTCCTGGTCGCCGTGCTCGGAACGGGCCTGAGCTCGGTCATCCTCGCCATCGCGATCATCGACTGGACGCGCTTCTGCCGCGTGATCCGCGCCGAGGCGATGGGGCAGTCACGCATGGACTATGTCGAGAATGCGCGCATCGCCGGCTACGGCCGCATCGGCATCATGCTGCGCGAAGTGCTGCCCAACGTGGTGCCGTCGATCGTGGCGCTGCTGTCGCTGGAAATGGGCATCGCCGTCATCGTCGAGGCGATCCTATCCTTCGTCAATCTGTCGATCTCGACCGACGATCCGACCTGGGGCGGCATCATCGCCGAGGGCCGGCTGTCGATCCATCAGGCCTGGTGGGTGCTGGTGTTCCCGCTGATCACGCTGATCCTGACCGTGCTGTCGTTCAGCCAGTTCGGCGAGGCGCTGAAGACGCGTTTCGATCCGGTGCTGCGATGAGCGCCTGTCTCGACATCGCCAATCTGAGCGCCGTGCTGGCCAACGGCCAGCGCGTGCTGCGCTCTGTCTCGCTCACTGTGCAACCCGGCGAAGTGCGCGCGCTGGTCGGCGAGAGCGGCGCCGGCAAGACGATGATCGGCAAGGCGGTGCTTGGCGTTTTGCCGTCGAGCGTACGGATCGTCGAAGGCGATATGAGGCTCGAGGGCGAAGACCTCGGCAAACTCCCGCCAAAAGCGCGGCGCACGCTGATCGGCGCGCGCACCGCGCTGATCCCGCAGGACCCGCTGACAGCGCTCAACCCGTCGCGCCGCATCGGCCCGCAGATGACCGACCGGCTGGTGCGCATCCTGGGCTGGAGTGGCGACAAGGCGGACAAGCGCGTCCGGCAATTGCTGGACGAAGTGCAGATCCGCGATCCCGACCGCGTGCTGAAGAGCTATCCGCACGAACTGTCCGGCGGCATGCGCCAGCGCGTGCTGATTGCCGCAGCCTTCGCCGCCGAGCCACGGCTGATCGTTGCCGACGAGCCAACCACGGCGCTCGACGTCACCGTGCAAAAGCAGATCCTTCGGCTGATCGCCGCGTTGCAGCGCGAGCACGGCACCGCGATCCTGTTCGTCACCCATGATCTCGGCGTCGTCGCCAAGATCAGCCAGAAAGTGTCGGTGCTCTATGCCGGCAAGGTGGTGGAAGAGGCCGAGACCGCTGACCTCTTTGCCGCACCTCGGCATCCCTACACGCGCTCGCTGATGGCCGCGACGCCGCGCTACACCGCCCCCTTCGCGTCGCTGAAACCCGTGGACGAGACGGTGCTGGCCGGACTTGCGGCCGAGATCGCGGCGGCCGACCAGGCATGGAGGCGCCCGCATGGCTGAGCCGCTGTTTTCCGTGCGCGGGCTGAAGGTCGCGCTGCCCGACATGACGCGCAAGCCGCTGATCGGGCGCGCGCCGCTGGCCGAAATCCTGAAAGGCCTGGACTTCGACCTGCCCAAGGGCTCGGTGACCGGAATCGTTGGCGAATCCGGGTCGGGCAAATCGACGCTTGGCCGTGCGCTGGTGCGGCTGCTGGAGCCGAGCGCCGGCGAGATTCGTTTCGAAGGCCGTGACATCACCCACCTGCCGGAGGCCGGGTTGCGGCCTCTGCGCCGCGACCTGCAGATGATTTTTCAGGATCCGATGTCGTCGCTCAACCCGCGCCGCACCATCGCCAGCATCATCGCCGCGCCGCTGAAGCAGAATGGACTTGGCGACAATCTGAAAGCGCGCGTCGCCGAGGCACTGCAACGCGTCGGCCTGCCGCAGAGCTTCGCCAGCCGCTACCGCCACCAACTGTCGGGCGGCCAGCGCCAGCGCGTCGGCATTGCACGCGCCCTGGCGCTGTCGCCGAAATTCGTGCTGGCCGACGAGATCGTTTCCGGGCTCGACGTGTCGACGCAGGCGCAGATTCTCACCTTGCTGGAGAAACTCGCGGCGGAGATGGGCCTGACGGTCGCCTTCATCAGCCACGATCTGTCGGTCATCCGGCGGCTCTGCCAACAGGTGATCGTCATGCGCGAGGGCAGCATCGTCGAAGCGAGCGCCACCGACACGCTGTTCGATAATCCCAGGGAGACTTACACGCGAGACCTGCTTGCCGCCATTCCGCTTCCCGAGATCGACGCGGACTGGCTGCGGCCGCCCGAGAAGGCGCCGGCCTAAGACTGTTCATCCCGCACGCCGAAGAGCGGGCCTCGGACGTGCATGGGGGCGAAATCAGCCCGCGAACGGAGGATAACATGAAACACGCAACCCGCGGCACGATGCTTGCCGCGATCCTGTTGGGCTCGATGGGAGCGGCCTCGGCGGATTCGATCCCTGGCATGCGCGGCCACGACCATACCGGCATCACGGTCCCCGACATGAAGCAGGCGGTCGATTTCTTCACCGAAGTGGTCGGCTGCAAGAAGGCGATGTCGTTCGGCCCGTTCGCCGACGACAAGGGCACTTTCATGCAGGACCTGCTCGGCGTCGATCCGAAGGCTGTCATAGAGCAGGTCACCATGGTCCGCTGCGGCTATGGATCGAACATCGAGCTGTTCAAATACACCGCGCCCGACCAGAAGGATCTGACACCGAAGAACAGCGACATTGGCGGCTTCCATATCGCCCTTTACGTCGATGACGTCGCCGCCGCCAAAGCCTATCTCGATGGCAAGGGCGTCAAGACGAGATTGGGGCCGCTGCCGGTCAAGGAAGGGCCCGCCGCCGGCCAGACCATCCTTTATTTCCAGGCGCCGTGGGGATTGCAGCTGGAAGCGATCAGCTATCCCTCTGGCATGGCCTATGAGAAGGGTGCCGAAACGGTGCTGTGGAGCCCGAAGAACCCGGAGAAATGATCTCCCGTGGCGCGCTTGCAGGGATGTCACGCAAGCGCGCCACGCAATCCCCGCCTAATCATTTCGACATAAAACTTTAAGCTTGAAATATCATACCTCCGGCGCGATACTGAGGCATAGCAAGCGAAGAGGAGATCGCACGGATGAGGGTTGCGGTTCTCGGCGGCGGACCAGCCGGCCTCTACTTTGCCATTTCGATGAAACTGAGGGACGCCGCGCACGACGTGACGGTGTTCGAGCGCAATCGCGCCGACGACACGTTCGGCTGGGGCGTGGTGCTGTCGGCCGAAACGCTCGACAATCTCGCTGAGAATGATCCGGTCAGCGCCGTCTGGATCAAGAAGCATTTTGCCTATTGGGACGACATCGCCGTCATCCATGACGGCGTGCGGACGGTCTCATCGGGCCACGGTTTCTGCGGCATCGGCCGCAAGCGGCTGCTGGTCCTCTTGCAGCGGCGCGCGCGCGAACTTGGCGTCAAGCTGATGTTCGAAACCGACATCGCCGACCCAAAACCCTATATGGAGACGCATGACCTCGTCGTCGCCGCCGATGGGCTGAACTCCAGGGCGCGCAACACCTTCGTCGACATCTTCAAGCCCGACATCGACACGCGCAAATGCAAGTTCGTCTGGCTCGGCACCAACCAGAAATTCGACGACGCCTTCACCTTCATATTCGAGAAGACCGAGCATGGCTGGGTGTGGGCGCACGCCTACCAGTTCGACAGCGAGACCGCGACCTTCATCGTCGAATGCAGCGAGCAGACCTGGGCCGCCTTCGGCTTCGGCGCGATGTCGCAGCAGGAGTCCATCGCGGTGTGCGAGCGTATCTTCGCCAAACATCTTGGCGGCCATGCGCTGATGACCAATGCCAACCACATCAGGGGCTCGGCCTGGATCAATTTCCCGCGCGTGCTGTGCGAGCGCTGGTCCTACAAGAATCTGGCGCTGATGGGCGACGCGGCGGCCTCGGCGCATTTCTCGATCGGCTCCGGCACCAAGCTCGCCCTGGAAAGCGCGGTGGCGCTGGCCGAGTATGTCGAGACCGAACCGGACCTCGAGGCCGCGTTCCGCAAATATGAGGATGCCCGCCGCACCGAGGTGTTGAAGCTGCAATCGGCGGCGCGCAATTCTCTGGAGTGGTTCGAGGAGGTCGAGCGCTATCTCGGCCTCGATCCGGTACAGTTCAACTATTCGCTCTTGACCCGTTCGCAACGCATCAGCCACGAGAATTTGCGGCTGCGTGATGCCGAATGGCTTGAAAGCGCGGAAGAGTGGTTTCAGCGCCAGGCCGGTGCCGGCGGCAACAGGCTGCGCCGGGCCCCGATGTTCGCGCCCTTCAAGCTGCGCGACCTCAGGCTCAACAACCGCGTCGTCGTCTCGCCGATGGCACAGTACAAGGCCGTCGACGGCTGCCCGACCGACTGGCATTTCACCCATTATGCCGAGCGCGCCAAGGGCGGCGCGGGCCTCGTCTATATCGAGATGACCTGCGTCAGCCCGGAAGGGCGGATCACGCCCGGCTGCCCCGGCTTCTACGCGCCCGAGCATGAGGTGGCGTGGAAGCGGCTGGTCGATTTCGTCCATACCGAAACCGAGGCCAGGATCTGCGCCCAGATCGGCCATTCCGGCGCCAAGGGTTCGACCCGTGTCGGCTGGGAAGGCACCGATGTGCCGCTCGCCTCCGGCAACTGGCCTGTCATGGCGGCATCGGCCGTCGCGTGGTCGCCGCAGAATCAGGTGCCAAGGGCGATGGACCGCGCCGACATGGATTTGGTGCGCGACCAGTTCGTGGCCTCGGCCGAAATGGCCGATCGCTGCGGCTTCGACATGCTGGAGATCCATGCCGCGCACGGCTATCTCCTGTCGTCCTTCATCACGCCGGTAACCAACCGGCGCACGGACGCCTATGGCGGTTCGCTGGAAAATCGCATGCGCTATCCCCTCGAAATCTTCCATGCGGTGCGCGCCGCCTGGCCGGCGGGAAAGCCGATCTCGGTGCGCATCTCGGCCAATGACTGGGTCGGCATCGAAGGCGTCACGCCCGCCGATGCCGTCGAGATCGCAAAGCTGCTGCATGAGGCCGGCGTCGATATCTGCGACGTCTCGGCCGGCCAAACGTCGGTTGCCGCCAAGCCGGTCTACGGCCGCATGTTCCAGACGCCGTTTTCCGACCGCATCCGCAACGAGGTCGGCATGGCGACGATGGCTGTCGGCAACATCTACGAGCCCGACCATGTCAATTCGATCCTGATGGCCGGCCGCGCCGATCTGGTCGCGCTGGCGCGGCCGCATCTCACGGATCCCTACTGGACGCTGCATGCGGCGGTGACACTCGGCGACCGAGGCGTCAAATGGCCGGATCCCTATTTGCCCGGACGCGATCAAATCTACCGGCTGGCCGAGCGCGATGCGGCGGCGGGGCTGAAAGTATGACGGTGGCAGCGACGATCCCCGGCAAGCACGCGCTGGTCACCGGCGGTGGATCCGGCGTCGGCCGGGCCATCGCGCTGACACTGGCCGAGGCTGGTGTCGATGTGACCATATGTGGGCGTCGCGAAGCTGAACTCGCCAAGGTGGCTGGCGAGAACGCTCGCATCCATGGCATTGCCGCCGACGTCACCAATGAGGCGGCGATGGCCGGGCTCTACACCCAGGCGGAGGCCGCGCGCGGACCGTTCGATATCGTCGTCGCCAATGCCGGCATGGCCGGCAGCACGCCTGCGCACAAGACTACGCTTACCGACTGGCAGCGGACGCTCGACGTCAATTTGACCGGAGCCTTCCTGACGGTGAAGCCGGCGCTGGCCGGCATGGCCGCGCGCAAGGCAGGCCGCATCGTTTTCATCGCTTCGACCGCCGGTCTGAAAGGCTACGCCTATGTCGCGCCCTATGTGGCGGCCAAGCATGGCGTCGTCGGCCTGATGCGGGCGCTTGCCGCCGAGACGGCGAAATCCGGGGTCACCGTCAATGCGGTGTGTCCGGGCTTCGTCGAGACCGACATGTTGGAGGAATCCATCCAGCGCATCGTCGAAAAGACCGGACGCTCGGCAGAACAGGCAAGAGCGAGCCTTGCCTCGACCAACCCGCAGGGCCGTTTCATCCAGCCGCTGGAAATTGCCGAAGCCGTGCTTTGGCTGTGCGGCGACGCGGCGCAATCGATCACCGGACAGGCGATTTCGATCTCGGGAGGTGAAACATGGTAGCCGGCCCCCTGCCCATGCCATCGGGGCCCGGCAAGGACCGGCTGCGCCTGTGGATCAGGCTGCTGCGCGCCTCACGCACGATCGAGGCCGAACTGCGCGAGCGCCTGAAGAAGGAATTCGACACGACGTTGCCGCGTTTCGACGTGATGGCGGCACTTTACCGGGCGCCGGAAGGCATGCTGATGAGCGACCTGTCGCGCTTCCTGTTGGTCTCCAACGGCAATGTCACCGGCATTGTCGACCGGCTGGTTTCCGAAGGGCTGGTGGCGCGCGCGCGCCGCAACGGCGACCGCCGCACCTCGATGGTTAGGTTGACCGAGGAGGGCACGAAGTCCTTTGCCACCATCGCCGCCGCGCATGAGGGCTGGATCGGTGAATTGCTGGGCAAGGTCAGCGAGGAGGATGCCCGCCGGCTGACCGGCATGCTGACTTCGTTCCGCAGCAACTGGGAGGGACGCGAATGACTGCAATGGCCGGCCTCAAGCCGAAGCATTTCCTGTGGGAGGTCGAGGGTAGGATCGCCAAGGTCCGGCTCGACCGGCCGGAACGCAAGAACCCGCTGACCTTCGACAGCTATGCCGAGCTGCGCGACACATTCCGCGACCTCGTCTATGCCGACGACGTCGACGCCGTGGTGTTCCTGTCCAATGGCGGCAATTTCTGCTCGGGCGGCGATGTCCACGACATTATCGGGCCGCTGGTCAAGATGGACATGAAGCAACTCCTGGCCTTCACCCGCATGACCGGCGATTTCGTCAAGGCGATGCTGAATTGCGGCAAGCCGATCATCGCCGCGGTCGATGGGGTCGCGGTCGGCGCCGGCGCCATCATCGCCATGAGCGCCGACATCCGCATCGCCACGCCGGAGGCCAAGACCGCCTTCCTGTTCACCCGCGTCGGTCTCGCCGGCTGCGACATGGGCGCCTGCGCGATCCTGCCGCGCATCATCGGCCAGGGCCGCGCCGCCGAACTGCTCTACACCGGCCGAACCATGACGGCGACGGAAGGCGAGCGCTGGGGCTTCTACAACAGGCTGGTCGATGCGGCGGCGCTCGAGGCCGATGCGCTGGAGATGGCGGCCCGCATCGTCTCGGGCCCGACCTTCGCCCACGGCATCACCAAAACGCAGCTCAACCAGGAATGGTCGATGGGCCTCGACCAGGCTATCGAGGCGGAAGCGCAGGCGCAGGCGATCTGCATGCAGACGCGCGATTTCGAGCGGGCGTATCGGGCATTCGTGGCCAAGGAAAAGCCGGTGTTCGAGGGGAATTGAGATGAGCGCTTCTTTGGAGACGCTGGCGGGACAGCGCCCCCCTCTGTCCTGCCGGACCTCTCCCCCTCTTAGGGGGAGATCGGCTGTCATCGCCGCTTTCGCCAATCGCCAGCACCGCAGGATGGGGCCCGGCGCGCAAGCTGCCAATCTCCCCCCTAGAGGGGGAGATGTCCGGCAGGACAGAGGGGGGCGCCGTAGAGTGCAGACCTCGCAGAATTGCGGAGGTATCCATGCCTGACCGCTCTTTCCTCAACTGGCCGTTCTTCGAAAACCGCCATCGCCAATTGGCCGAACAACTCGACGCCTGGTGCGCGAAAAACCTGCCCGTCGATCATCACGACGTCGATGCCGCCTGCCGCGAGTTGGTGGCCATGCTTGGCAGGGACGGCTGGCTGAAGCCGACGGCGCTCGACACCGGCAATCCGGGACCACTCGATGTGCGCACGCTCTGCATCACCCGCGAGACGCTGGCGCGCCATGATGGGCTCGCCGACTTCGCTTTTGCCATGCAGGGGCTGGGCACCGGCGCGCTCAGCCTTTTCGGAACGGCTGACCAGCAGCAATGGCTGGCAAAGACCCGCGCAGGCAAGGCGATCTCCGCCTTTGCCCTGTCGGAGCCGCGCTCCGGGTCTGACGTTGCCAACACCGAGATGACGGCGACCCGCGATGGCGACAGCTATGTTTTGTCCGGTGAAAAAACCTGGATTTCCAATGGCGGCATCGCCGATCTCTACGTCGTCTTTGCCCGCACCGGCGAAGCGCCGGGCGCCAAAGGGCTTTCGGCATTCATCGTGCCGGGCGACGCCAAGGGACTTGTAATCGCCGAGCGGCTGGAAGTGATCGCGCCGCACCCGCTGGCGCGGCTATCCTTCGACCAGGTCCGGCTGCCGGCCTCGGCACTGATCGGCAGGCCGGGCGATGGGTTCCGCATCGCCATGTCGGTGCTCGACGTGTTCCGCTCGACCGTCGGCGCAGCGGCTCTCGGCTTTGCCCGCCGGGCGCTCGATGAAAGCATCAACAGAGCCACCGAGCGCAAACTGTTCGGCGCGCCGATGGCCGAATTGCAGATGGTGCAGGGCCACATCGCCGACATGGCGCTCGACGTCGATGCGGCGGCGCTGCTGGTCTACCGCGCCGCCTGGACCAAGGACATGGGCGCCGCGCGGGTGACGCGCGAGGCGGCGATGGCCAAGCTGTTCGCCACCGACAAGGCGCAGGAGGTGATCGACAAAGCGGTGCAACTGCATGGCGGCGACGGCGTCCGCAAGGGCCACATCATCGAGAGCCTGTATCGCGAGATCCGCGCGCTGCGCATTTATGAGGGCGCTTCGGACGTGCAGAAGGTGGTGATCGCGCGGCAAGTGATGGGCGCGGCCTGAACAGGTCGCGACCACGGAATTTTTCGACACGGATATTGCGGACCCGATATTGGACAGGCGGAGAGACGACATGCACGAGATCCTGCAGCCGGAAGGCTGGGCAAAACCGGTCGGCTACGCCAATGGCGTAGCGGCGCGCGGCAGGCTCGTCTTCGTCGGCGGACAGGTCGGCTGGAACGGGCAATGCCAGTTCGAGACCGACGATTTCGCCGGCCAGGTGCGGCAGACGCTCCAGAACATTGTCGCGGTGCTGGCCGAGGCCGGCGCGGAGCCAAGGCACATCACCTCGATGACCTGGTATTTTACCGACAAGGCCGAATATCTCGGCAACCTGAAGGGCATCGGCGAGGCCTATCGCGACGTGATCGGCCGGCATTTCCCGGCGATGGCCGCCATGCAGGTGGTGGCGTTGGTCGAGGACCGCGCCAAGGTGGAGATCCAGGCGACCGCCGTTATTCCGGAATAAAGAATTCGCTTTCCCCGGAATATCTTATTCGCGAAGCCCGGCCTGCCTCAGCAGCGGCAGCACGTGGTCGCAGAAATAGGGCAATTCCTGCGTGTAGTTGACGAAGGACAGGGCGATGCCCTGATAGCCGTGCTTTGATATGGCGGCCATGTCGGCGGCAATCGTTTGCGGCGTCCCAATCAGCGGATAGGTGCCGGCGCCGCCGGCGAAACGCTGGCGGTAGGCGTCATAGGCATGCGGGTCGTGCGACTGCGAGAATTCCTTTTTTCCCGCCATATGCGCATCGACCGCCTCGTGATCGGCAAGATCGACGGCATATCTTTTATAATATGCCTGCGCCTCTTCCATGGTCGGGCGGCAGACGACATGCGCCACGGTGTAGACGCCGACCTCCCGGCCAACCTTGTCGGCCCGCTCGCTGATGTCGGCGACATGCTTGCCGGCATCGCTCATCTCGGAAAAAGTCGTGAACAGATAATCGCATCTGGCGGCGGCGAAATCGCGGCCCGGGCCTCCGAAAGCGGCGTTCATGGTCACCGGGCGCGGAAGCTGCAGGCTGGCCGGCCGGCTGACCGCCTCCTTGAGGTGATAATAGGTGCCGTCATAGTCAAGCGGCTCCGCCGACGCGTAGAGCTTCTCGAGGATCTCGATCCATTCGGCCGCCTGGTCGTAACCCTTCTCGACCAGCGGCGTGCCGAACATGCCGAATTCCTTCGGGTTCCAGCCGCAGACGATGTTCAACCCGGCACGGCCCTGGCTGATGTGGTCGACGGTCGCCAGCGCCTTGGCGGCATAGAGCGGATGCACAAGCGGCACGTGCACGGTCATGAACAGGCCGATGCGGTCGGTGGCCACGCTGAGCGCCGCCGCCCAGGTGAAGGTCTCGAAAGACATTTCCCTGACCTTGTTGCGGCCGCCAAAGCCACGCCAGCGTGCGATCGGCAACATGAACTCCAGCCCGGCGCGGTCGGCGATCTGGGCGGCCGTCAGATTGTCCTGCCAGCTTGCCGTCCAGCGTTCAGGCACATCCGATATGGCAAGGCCGCCATCGGCGTTGGTCGAGAAGACGCCAAGCTTGAGTTTGTTGGTGCCATGCAACGAATGTGCTTTGTTCATGTCGCGACCTCCCGGCGAAGATCGCACGCTACGGCTCCGCGAAAATATTTCAAGCATGAAATAGCTTCGCCTCGCGCTGGTTTGCCGATATGAATTTGGCGGGATGAGAAAGGAATAGGCATGAGCGAATTCCGCCAGAAGTGTATCGGCAAGGCCAAGCTCGTCGGCTCCTTCGCCGCCATTCCGCATCCCGTCGCGGTCGAGGTGATGGCGCTGTCCGGTCTCGACTTCCTCTGCATCGACTGGGAGCATGCCCAGATCTCGCGCGACATGGTCGAGGCCATGGTGCGGGCGGCCGATGTCCACCGCGTGCCGGCGATGGTGCGGGTTCCCGGCCATGCGCCGGAAGCCATCCAGGCGGCGCTGGACAGCGGCGCGCAGGGCGTGCTGGTGCCACGCGTCTCGACCGCGGCCCAAGCTGAGATGGCGGTGACGGCTTCGCGCTATCCGCCGCTGGGCGAGCGCGGCGTCGGACCCGGCCGCGCGGCCGGTTATGGCTATCGCATTCCGCAATATCTGGCCGGCGCCAATGACAGGATCGTCGTCGCTGTCCAGGTCGAGACCGCCGAGGGGTTGGCCAACATCGAGGCGATCGCCGATGTCGACGGCGTCGACGTGATCTTCGTCGGGCCCGGCGATCTCTCCGTATCGATCAATGCGATCGGACCGAAGGGCGCAGACAAGCTCACGGATGCGATCAGCAGGATCATTGGCGTGGCGATCGCGCACGGCAAGACCTCCGGCATATTCTGCGCCAGCCCGCAGACCGTCGGCCAGTGGGCAGCCTTCGGCGCCAGCTTTTTCGTCCTGGCCAGCGACACGATGTTTCTCTGCGCGGGCGCCGCGGCCAATTATGGCGCCGCCCACGCCGAACTGGAGCAGGAAGGCCCCCGCTAGCGCCCGGTCGAGCGGGCAGCCGAGAAACTTTTTTAAGCTTAAAACTTTTACCTTGAAAAGCGCGGCGCTTTGGATAGCATTCAAAGTCGATGCCGACTGTCGGGCTGGAGGGTTTCCCGGCAGTTCGTCGCGGTGCTCCGGGTGGGAGGGGTTTCAGTCCTTTGTCGTTTGTGCTGCCCCAGTCATCGTCCAGCGCGCTATGCTTTCGATGGCATATGCGCCCAGATCCGCGACCTGCATATCGATACCATCGCCAATTTCAGCGTGAATGCGCATGCGACCAGGACCAGATCGCGGCCGCGCCCGTGCGCATGGTCGCAACCATGAATTGACGCCCCGCTGGGAGGCGGGACGGCAACAAACCGTGCGGGGCAGCCCGCCCGATCAACAACCAGAGGGAACACCCCAGAGGGACCACCAATGAAGCTCAACCGTCGCAATCTCATCCTTTTCGCCGCGGCAATCGGCATCGCCGCCGGACCGGCAACCGCCTTTGCCGCCGATGTGCTCAATGTCGGCGCCTACCCGACCAACCCACCCTTCGAATACAAGAACGAGAGCGGCACGTTCGAGGGTTTTGAGGTCGACATCGTCAACGAAGCGGCAAAGCGCATCGGCATGACCACCGACATCGCCGATCTCGGCTTCCAGGCGCTGTTCGCCGCGACCACCTCGAAGCGCATCGACGTCGCCATCTCCTCGATCACCATCACGCCGGAGCGGTTGAAGTCGCAATCCTTCACCCAGCCCTATTATGATTCCGACATGGGCATCGCCACCAAGTCCGACAGCGCGATCAATGCCGAAGCCGACCTCAAGGGCAAGATCGTCGGCGTGCTCTCCGGCTCGACCGGCGAGACCTGGGTCAAGGCCCATCAGGACGCCGACGGCTTCAGTGACGTGAAGGGCTACGACACGCAGCAGAACCTGCTGCTGGATCTCAGCGCCGGCCGTATCGACGCCGCCGTCAGCGACATTCCGGGCATGGAATATTCCTTCACCAAGATGAAGGACCTGAAGGTCAAGCAGCGCATCAAGACCGGCGAGCAGTACGGCCTGATGCTGACCAAGGACCATCCGCTGCTCGGCAAGCTCAACGACGCGCTGAGCGCCATGAAGAAGGACGGCACGCTGGCCGCGATCCACAAGAAGTGGTTCGGTAGCGAGGCCCCGGCCGATTCCTCGACCGTCAAGGAAATGCCGCTGCCCAAGGCCTGAGCGCCGGCCACGGACGCAAGGCGTGCCGGCCCCCAAAGGGGTCGGCACATCCCGTTTCACGCATACCTTCCCGGGACCAGCATCCGTTCGGCAAAGCCGAGCTTGATGTTCCGGGTCGGGCTCTGGCGTCGGATGACGCAACACCGTTCAGGAATGCTCAGATGTCGCTGATCGACACTTTCTTCAACGCCGACGTCATCGCGTCGAGCCTGCCGGCGTTGCTGCGCGGCTTCCTGAACACGCTGCTGCTTGGCCTGCTCAGCATCGGTATCGGCATTCCCGTGGGCCTGGGGATCAGCCTGTTGCGGCTCTACGCGCCGAAGCCGGTGCGCTGGCTGGCGGTCGGCTACACCGACATTTTTCGCGCGCTGCCGGTGCTGGTGGTGCTGATCCTGATCTATTACGCGCTGCCTTTTCTCGGCATACGCCTGTCGTCCTGGGCGTCCGCCGTGACGGCATTCGCCATCATCATGTCGGCCTATTCCGCCGAAGTGTTCCGCTCCGGCATAGAGAGCATTCCGCGCGGCCAGTTCGAGGCCTCGCAGGCGCTCGGCTTGCCGTTCCTTTTGACCTTGCGCAAGGTGGTGCTGCCGCAGGCGGTGCGCGTGGTCATCCCGCCGATGACCAGCAACTGCGTCTCGATGTTCAAGGACACGTCGCTGGCCTCCACCGTGGCGCTGCCGGAACTCTTGAAGGAAGCGACCAACGCCCAGTCGCTCTACGCCAATCCCTCGCCGCTGATCGGCGCCGCACTGGTCTATCTCATCTTCCTCTGGCCGATGGTTCGTCTCGTCAGCCTGCTTGAAGCCCGCTTCAAGACCGAGAAGACACGCTGACCTCGCAAACCAATCCGAACCGCCAAGTCCTTTGTAGGAGCCTACCCCGTGAACAAGCATCAAACCGACACAGCGAACGCCTCAGCGTTCCCCGTCGACACCATTCGCGCTATGTTTCCCGCTCTGCAGCGGGCGGGCGATTTCATCTTCATGGACAACGCCGCAGGGGCGCAGATCCCGCAGAGCGTGCTCGACGCGGTGACCAACCATTTGGTTTCGCACAATGTGCAGCGCGGCGGCCGCTATGGCCGCAGCGTCACCGTCGACCAGTCGGTCGCCGACGCCCGGACCAGCGTCGCCTTGCTGATCAACGCATACAACCCGTCCGAAATCTGCTTCGGCATGAACGCCACCTCCTTCATCCGCCTGGTCAGCCTCGGAATCGGCCAGATGCTCTCTGAACGCGATGAGATCGTCGTCACCGACATGGACCATGACGCCAACATCGCCACCTGGCTGGCGCTGGAATCGGCCGGCGCCAAGTTCAAGTGGTGGCGCATGCGCGAGGATGGCAATCTGCATGTCGACGATCTCAGGCCGCTGGTTTCGGACCGCACCCGGCTGGTCGCCTGCACGGTGACGGCGCATTCGATCGGCTCGATCGTCGATGTCGCGTCCGTGGCTGACATCGCGCATGCAGCAGGCGCCGAAGTCTTTCTCGACTGCGTGCATTACGGACCGCACGGGCTGATCGACGTGCAGGCTTGGGATTGCGACTATCTCGTCTGCTCCGGCTACAAGAACTTCTCGCCGCATATGGGCTTCCTCTGGGGCCGCTTCGAGACGCTGAAGCGGCTGCCGACCTTCCGCGAGGATTTCATTCCGGACGAGCCGCCCTACAAGGTCGAGGCCGGCACATTCATCTACGAGAACGTCTCGGGCATGGATGCCGCCGTGCAGTATCTGGAACTGATCGGCCGCAATCTGGCACCCTCCAACAACCGCTCGCGGCGCGAGAACATCGTCGCCGGCATGGGCGCCATCCGCGACTATGAGCTGGTGCTGGCGCGCGAGATGATGGGGGTGCTGAAGGGCTGCGGCGCGACCATCTATGGCGTCGCCGACGAGGCTCGTATCCATGAGCGCGTGCCGACCTTCTGCTTCAACATCGGCAAGCTGTCGCCGCAGCGGATCGTCGAGGAAATGGCCGAGTTGCAGATCGGCATCCGCGACGGCCATATGTATGCGCCCCGCCTGATGAAACGCCTCAACCTCAGCATGGACAGCGGCGCCATCCGCGCCTCGCTGGTGCATTACAACACGGTCGAGGAGATCCACAAATTCGGCGAGGCGCTGCGCGCTATCATCGCCAAGCTGTCGTAACCGGATGGGCCGTGCCTGACCTTCGGGTCAGGCCGCCTTTTTCTTCGCCAACCTCGCCTTGATCGAGGCGACGTCGGCGCGCGGTGTGGCGGCGAACAGCGTCCTGGTGTAGCTGTGCTTGGGGTCCGAGAAGACCTCGTCGCGCGAGCCGTATTCGACGGCCTCGCCGAAATACATCACCATCACATCGTCGGCAATGTAGCGCACCACCGACAAATCGTGGCTGATGAAGACATAGGTCAGCTGGAACTCGTCCTGCAGGTCGGCGAGCAGGTTGAGCACCTGCGCCTGCACCGACAGATCGAGTGCGGAAACCGGCTCGTCGAGCACCAGCAGGCTCGGGTTCAGCATCAGCGCGCGGGCGATGGCGATGCGTTGGCGCTGGCCGCCCGAGAACATGTGCGGATAGCGGTTGTAGTGTTCGTGGCCGAGGCCGACCTTCTTCAGCATCTTCATGGCGAGGTCACGCCGCTCGGCCGCCGGCTTGTCGGTGTTGATGAGCAGCGGCTCGCCCAGCACGTCGCCGATCTTCTGGCGCGGATTGAGCGACCCGTAGGGGTTCTGGAAGACGATCTGCACCTTGCGGCGCATCTCCTTGGTCAATCCGCCTTTGGCGATATCGACCTTGTTGCCGTCGATGAACAGCTCGCCCGACGTCGCGGGATCGATCAAGGTGATGATGCGGGCGAGCGTGGACTTACCGCAACCGCTTTCGCCGACGATGGCCAGCGTCTTGCCCTTGTCCACGGTGAAGGAGACGCCCTTGACCGCATGCACCGTGCGCGGCCCGGTGAACAGTCCGCCGCCGATGTGGTAGTCGCGAACGATGTTCTTGCCTTCGAGGACCGTGGTGCTCATGCCGAGGCTCCCGCTGCCGAGGGCGCCGGCTCGAACAGCATGTCGGAAACGGTCGGCAGCCGGTCGCCGACGGCGTTTTCCGGTAAAGCCGACAGCAGCGCGCGCGTGTAATTGCTCTTCGGCGATTCAAACAGCGACAGCACGTCGGCCTCTTCCATCTTGCGGCCCTTGTACTGGACGATGACGCGGTCGGCGGTCTCGGCCACGACGCCCATATTGTGGGTGATCATGATCAGGCCCATGCCGTATTTGGCCTGCAGCGAGACGAGCAGATCGAGGATCTGCTTCTGGATGGTGACGTCGAGCGCCGTCGTCGGCTCATCGGCGATCAAGAGCTTCGGATTGCAGGCAATGGCGATGGCGATCATGACGCGCTGGCACTGGCCGCCCGACATCTGGTGCGGAAACGAGCTCAGCCGATCCTCGGGATCGGCGATGCCGACCAGCGTCATCAGTTCGATGGCGCGCGCCCGGCGCTGGGCACGGTCCATGCCCATATGGAAGCGCAGCACCTCCTCGATCTGGAAGCCGACGGTGAAGCACGGGTTGAGGCTGGCGATCGGCTCCTGGAAGATCATCGAAATGTCCTTGCCGACGATCTTGCGGCGCTCGGACGGGCTGAGCTTCAACAGATCGACGCCGTCGAAGGCCATGCGGTCGGCCTTGACGGTGGCGGTGTTGGGCAACAGCCCCATCACCGCCAGCATCGACACCGACTTGCCGGAACCGGATTCGCCGACGATCGCCAGCACCTCGCGCGGCTCGATCGAAAGGTCGATGCCTTGCACGGCCATGAACGGGCCGGCGGCGGTGTCGAAGGAAACGGTAAGGTTCTTGATCTCGAGCAGCGGCATGCTCACGACCTCTTCAGCTTGGGGTCGAGGGCGTCGCGCAGGCCGTCGCCGATCAGGTTGATGGCAAAGACGGTGATCAGGATGGCGAGGCCTGGGAAGGTCACCACCCACCAGGCGCGCAGGATGAATTCGCGCGCTTCGGCAAGCATGGTGCCCCATTCGGGCGTCGGCGGCTGCGCGCCCATGCCGAGGAAGCCAAGGGCGGCGGCCTCGAGGATGGCGTTGGAGAAGGACAGCGTCGCCTGCACGATCAGCGGGGCGATGCAGTTGGGAAGGATGGTGACCAGCATCAGCCTGAGATGACTGGCGCCGGCAACCTTGGCCGAGACGACATATTCGCGGGTCTTCTCCGCCATCACCGCGGCGCGGGTGAGCCGGGCAAAATGCGGCTGCAGCACGAAGGCGATGGCGATCATGGCGTTGACGAGGCCGGGGCCGAGCACCGCGACCAGCACCAGCGCCAAGAGCAGCGACGGGAAGGCCAGGATAATGTCCATGATGCGCATGATCAGCGTGTCGACCCAGCCACGGCAGTAGCCGGCGAGCAGGCCGAGGATGACGCCCGAGATCAGCGCCGTCGTGACGACGACGAAGCCGATGGCGAGCGAGAAGCGCGAACCGTAGATCAGGCGCGACAGCATATCGCGGCCGACGGCGTCGGTGCCGAGCAGGAATTGCGCGTTACCGCCTTCCTGCCAGGCCGGCGGCGTCAGGAAGAAGTCACGGAACTGATCGTCAGGCGAATGCGGGGCGAGCAGCGGCGCGAAGATGGCGACCAGGATCAGCAGGGCGAAGACGAAGAGCCCGATCACCGCGCCCTTGTTGATCGAGAAATAATGCCAGAACTCGGCGAACATCTGCAGCCGCGCGTCCTGCGGCTTGACGACGGTGGCGGCTTCGATGGTGGCTGGGCCTTCATTGGTCATGTCAATTCGCCCGGATGCGCGGGTTGATGACGGCGTAGAGCACGTCGACGATCAGGTTCACCGACATGACGATCAGCGCGATCAAAAGCAACCCGCCCTGCACGGTGAAATAGTCGCGCTTGGAAATGGCGTCGATCATCCATTTGCCGATGCCGGGCCACGAAAAGATGCTTTCGGTCAGGATGGCGCCGGTGAGCAACGTGCCGACCTGCAGGCCGATGGTGGTGACGACCGGGATCAGCGCGTTGCGGAAGGCATGCAGGCCGATGACGCGGCGTGGCGCCAGGCCCTTGGCGCGCGCGGTGCGCACATAATCCTCGCCCAGCACTTCGAGCATGGCCGACCGCGTCTGCCTGGCGATGACCGCCAGCGGAATGGTGCCGAGCACGATGGTGGGCAGAATGAGGTGCGACACCGCCGAGCGGAAGGCGCCCTTCTGGCCCGAGATGAGGGAATCGATGGTCATGAAGCCGGTCACCGGCTTGAAGAAATAGAGAAGGTCTATGCGGCCGGAAACCGGCGTCCAGTGCAGCGTGCCGGAGAACACGATGATCAGCAACAGTCCCCACCAGAAGATGGGCATGGAATAGCCGGCGAGCGCGGTGCCCATGGTCAGCTGGTCGAACCATGAGCCACGGCGGATGGCGGCGAAGATGCCGAAGGCGACACCGAAGACGACGGCGAAGATCATGGCGAAGATGGCGAGTTCGACCGTTGCCGGGAACCGCACCAGGAAATCCTTGAGCACCGGCGTCTTGGTGGAAAACGAAGTGCCGAAATCGCCACTGAGGATGTTGGTCAGATAGGTAAGATACTGTTGCCAGATCGGCAGGTCGAAACCGAACTGATGCATCAGCGCCGTGTGGCGTTCGGGCGACAGGCCACGTTCGCCCGCAAGCACCAGCACCGGATCACCGGGCAGGATGCGCACGAAGCCAAAGGCGAGGATGGTTATCCCGATAAAGGTCGGGATGATGAGGGCGAGCTTGCCGAGGATATAACGCAGCATGGCGGGCGAGGTGGGGCGGCACCTTGTGGCGCCGCCCCGTTTCGCGAACCTTATTCGGCGATGTCGACGCCGTCAAAGCGGTGAATCCCGAGCGGATCCATCGCAAAGCCGGTGACGGTCTTCTGCATCGGCATGAACACCTTGGAATGGGCGAGCGTCGCCCACGGTGCCTGCTCCTTGAAGATGACCTGTGCCTGTTCGTAGAGCTTGGTACGCTCGGCCTGGTCGGAAACCGTCTTGGCCTTGTTGATGAGCGCATCGAAGTCCTTGTTGCACCATTCCGCGCGGTTGTTCGAACCGACGGAAGCGCAGCTCAGGAGCACGCCGAGGAAGTTGTCCGGATCGCCATTGTCGCCGGTCCAGCCGACGATGACGGCGCCGTCGTGATCGACCGCCGAAGCGCGCTTGAGATATTCACCCCAGTCATAGCTGACGATGTTGACGGTGACGCCGACCTTGGCGAAGTCGGCCTGGATCAGCTCGGCGGTGCGGCGCGCGTTCGGCATGTACGGGCGCGAGACGGGCATGGCCCAGACGTTCATCTTGAGGTCCTTGACGCCGGCCTCTTCGAGCAGCTTCTTGGCCGCGTCCGGATCGTACGGATCGTCCTTCACTTCCTTGTTGTAGGACCACATGGTCGGCGGGATCGGGTTGATCGCCACCTGGCCGGCGCCCTGGAACACGGCGTCGATGATGGCCTTCTTGTTGATGGCCATGTTGAGCGCCTTGCGCACGCGCACATCGTCGAACGGCTTCTGCTGGGTGTTGTACATCAGCGCGCCGACGTTGAGGCCTTCCTGCTCCGCGACCGTCAGGTTCGCATCAGCCTGCAGGCCGGCGATGTCGGCCGGTGCCGGGTAGGACATGATGTTGCATTCGCCAGCCTTCAGCTTCTGCGCGCGCACCGCCGGATCGGTGGTGATGGCGAAGACCAGATCGTCGATCTTCTGCTTGCCGCCCCAATAGTCCGGGTTGGCCTTGTAGCGGATGGCGGCGTCGGTCTGGTAGTCGACGAAGATGAACGGGCCGGTGCCGACCGGCTTCTGGTTGAACAGTTCAGGCGTCTTGTCGGCCTGCAGCTTGTCGGCATATTCCTTGGAGACGATCGAGGCGAAATCCATGCCCAGCGTCGGGATGAAGGTGATCGCCGGCTCCTTCAGCGTGAACTTCACGGTCAGGTCGTCGACCTTCTCGACCTTGGTGATGTTGTCGCCGAACTGGTCATTGTAATACTGGTAGGCGATGCCCGGTATGTACTGGAACCAGGGGCCGTTCTTGTCGACCTGGCGCTCGAAGGAGAACACCACGTCGTCGGCGTTCAGATCGCGCGTCGGGGTGAAGTAGTCGGTGGGCGCGAACTTGACGCCCTTGCGAAGCTTGAAAGTATATTCCTTGCCGTCGTCGGAGATGGTCCAGCTGTCAGCCAGGCCGGGTGAGACGGAGGTCTTGCCGTGATCGAATTCGACAAGGCGGTTGAAGACGGTACGCGAGGACGCGTCGAATGTCTGGCCCGCGGTGTATGGCGCCGGGTCGAAACCTTCAGGCGACGCTTCCGCGCAATAGACCAGAGTTTTCGCGTTTGCCACGCCTCCCAGGACGCTTGCAGCCAGCAACGCGGCTGCAAAAGTCAATTTCTTCTTCATTGAGCACTCCCTGATGTTCTTCCAAGCCCCTCTATCAGGCTCGCGAAGCGCGCATATAAGCACCGTTCTTCCGGCTTTGGAACACCCCGTTTGCTTACCCCTCGGGAAGCAGGAAAAAAATCCGCTATTTTGCTAAATAGCAGAAAAAATTAGCAGTTTTTTCTATTCACAATATTATTAACGACCGCATTTTTTTATTGATCTTGCATCCGCCGACAAAGGGCCGCCCCTCCTCTTCCCCCGGGCCATCGATGCGCAAAGATGCCGGTTCCAGCTGTCGCCGGCGGGAAAGATTTTCGGCGGCAAATCTTTCGGCCTCCTGCCGCTAGGGCAAGACTTGCACCGCCGCCGATAGAGGCAATACATAGATGGATGCTGGCGGCAGCGGAGGACGTCTCTGTCAATTCGGAGATGAGCGCGGCGCAGGCCGACAAGAGACGGCGAACAAGAATTGCTAGGGAGGAACGGGTGGCAAAAGCATCGAAGGTGCCGGTGAAAGCGTCGGCAAGGGCAGTCTCGAAACCGGCCGAAGGCCAGGGCAAAGCCGCCACCAAAGCCACGCCCGCCAGGACGGAAGCAAAAGCCGCCAAGAAGGCGCCGGCGGCGAAAGCGCCGGCGAAAGCCAAGCCCATCGCTAAGCCGGCGGCGAAGGCCGCGCCGGCAAGGCCGTCTGCGGCAAAGACTTCCCCAGCAAAAGCCGGGGCGCCGAAGGCTGTATCGCCAGCGAAGGCACCGGCCGCCCATCGGCGGCTGCCGAAGGCACTGACCGAACTCGCCGCCGGCCTGCCGCAAAAGCCATGGCTCAACAGCTATCCCAAGAACATGCCGGCCGAGATCGGCGCCCTTCCCTACAGTTCCATCGGCGACTTCCTGGTTGGCGCCTGCAAGCAGTTCGCCGGCCAGCCGGCTTTCACTTGCATGGGCAAATCCATCACCTACGCTGAACTCGAACAGCTTTCGGCTGACTTCGGTGCCTACCTGCAGTCCACCGGATTGCAGAAAGGCGCGCGCGTCGCCCTGATGATGCCGAATGTGCTGCAGTACCCGGTGGCGATGATGGCGGTGGCGCGCGCCGGCTACGTCGTGGTCAACATCAATCCGCTCTACACGCCGCGCGAACTGGAGCATCAGCTCAAGGATTCGGGGGCGCAGGCCATCGTCATCCTGGAAAACTTCGCCAACACCTTGCAGGCCGTGGTCGCCAGGACCTCGGTCAAGCATGTCGTCATCGCGGCGATGGGCGACATGCTCGGCGGCCTCAAGGGCACGATCGTCAATCTGGTCGTGCGGCGCGTCAAGAAAATGGTCCCGGCCTGGTCTTTGCCCGGCCATGTCAAGTTCAACGCCGCCCTGAAGGCCGGCCGCGGCATGACTTTCAAGCCGGCCACGGTGACAGCCAACGATGTTGCCTTCCTGCAATATACCGGCGGCACCACGGGCATCTCGAAAGGCGCGACGCTGTTGCACAGCAATGTGCTGGCCAATGTCGCGCAGAATTCGCTGTGGCTGCAGGATGCCTACACCGTCAAGCCGAAGCCGGCGCATCTCAACCTGATCTGCGCCCTGCCGCTCTACCATATCTTCGCGCTGACGGTGAACGCGCTGATGGGCATGCAGATGGGCGGCCAGAACATACTGATCCCCAATCCGCGCGACATTCCCGGCTTCGTCAAGGAAATGGGCAAATATCCGATCCATATCTTCCCGGGCCTCAACACGCTGTTCAACGCGCTGCTCAACAATGAGGATTTTCGCAAGCTCGACTTCAAGCCGCTGCTCCTGACGCTGGGCGGCGGCATGGCGGTGCAAAAGGGCGTCGCCGAGCGCTGGAAGGCGCTGACCGGCTGCCCGGTCAGCGAAGGCTATGGCCTTTCGGAGACCTCGCCGGTGGCGACGGCCAACAAGTTCAGCTCCGGCGAGTTCACCGGCACGATTGGCTTGCCGTTGCCCTCGACCGAGATCGTCATCAGGGACGACGACGGCAACAACGTGCCACTCGGCGAGGTCGGCGAGATCTGCATCAGGGGACCGCAGGTGATGACCGGCTACTGGAACCGGCCTGACGAGACCGCCAAGGTGATGACCAAGGACGGCTTCTTCAAGTCGGGCGACATGGGCTTCATGGACGATCGCGGCTACACCAAGATTGTCGACCGCAAGAAGGACATGATCCTCGTCTCCGGCTTCAACGTCTATCCGACCGAACTCGAGGAGGTCGTGGCGGCGCATCCAGGCGTGCTCGAAGTGGCGGCGATCGGCGTGCCGGACGAGCATTCGGGCGAAGTGCCGAAACTGTTCATCGTCAAGAAGGACCCGGCCCTGACCGCCGAGGCCATCACCGCTTTTTGCCGGGAGAACCTGACTGGCTACAAGCGGCCGAAATACATAGAGTTCAGGACCGAATTGCCCAAGACGCCGGTCGGCAAGATCCTGCGCCGGGCGCTGCGCGAATAGTGGATCTCGCCAACGACGATGTGCCGGACCGGCGCATGCGCCTCGATCCGACGGCGTTCATCAAGGCGAACATGCGCCTTGTACCAGTGCCAGCGCTTCACGAAATCCGGCTCTACACCGCCCACCCGAGCAGCGGGCTGAGGCGCCTTGTCGAAGACGATGATGCCGTTTCTCAGGAGCCGCAACCGCCCTATTGGGCCTATGCGTGGGCAGGCGGCGCCGTGCTGGCGCGTTATGTGCTGGAGCATCCGGAGATCGTGGCGAGCCGCCGCGTGCTCGACCTAGGAGCAGGCTCCGGCAT
The DNA here is from genome assembly GCF_020165665.1 of Mesorhizobium sp. BH1-1-4. Classification (NCBI taxonomy): domain Bacteria; kingdom Pseudomonadati; phylum Pseudomonadota; class Alphaproteobacteria; order Hyphomicrobiales; family Phyllobacteriaceae; genus Mesorhizobium; species Mesorhizobium sp. BH1-1-4. Next base: position 221,038 of record NZ_JAIUIN010000001.1, on the reverse strand, counting down.
CGTCGGCATTGCCGCCGCAAAGGCCGGCGCGTGTGAGGTTATGGCCGCCGAGGTTGATCGGAACGGCGTTGCCGCGCTGGCGCTGAATGCGGCAGCCAATGGCGTCACGATCACGATAATGGGGAACGACATCACCTCCGGGCCGCCGCCCGCCGTGGATCTGGTGCTCGCCGGCGACGTGTTCTACGGGCAAGGTGTCGCCCTGGAGATGATGCCTTTCCTCGACCGCTGCCTCGCCGCCGGCATCGAGGTGCTGGTCGGCGATCCGGGCCGGGCCTATCTGCCCCGCTCGCGGCTGCGGCTGGTTGCCGAATACAAGGTGCCGGATTTCGGCGAGGCGAAAGACGCCTCGCTGAAGCCGAGCGCTGTCTTTCGCCTTGAGACCGAACTGTCCCTCGCCCTGCCGATCAGACCGTCTCCTTGACCCGCGCAGAAAGGAAATCCGGCAAATCAGCAACCGAATCCAGGATGACGTCGGCGATCTCAGCCAGGGACTCACGCGTACCGGTGCCGGAGAGCACCCCCACCGCCAGGCCGCAGCCGCCGGCGCGTGCCATTTCGAGATCGTGGCGGTTGTCGCCGACCATGGCGATCTCGCTTGGCTTCAGGCCGGTGAGGTCGCAAAAGGCCTGGATGGTGTCGGGCGCGGGCTTGGGGTTCGCCACCGCGTCGTAGCCGTAGGCGGCGTCGAACAGTTGCGCGACGCCGAGCGTGGCCAAGGTCTTCTCCGCGCCGCTGGTCGAATCGTTGGTGGCGACGCCAAGCCGGTAGGATCGCTTGTGCAGCAGGGCCAGCGTGTCGACGATATCGGGCAGCGCCACCGCCATCGCCGAGCCCTGCACCGAGGTGATCTCGTTGAAGCGGGCGACGGCCAGCATCTGGTCCTCGTTGGAGAGGCGCGGGAACCACAGTTCGACGACGTCGAGATTGGTGCCTGAGGCAAAGATGGAGTCGGGCTTGAAGCGCCGGTTGGCGAAGTCGAAGCCGGCGGCCGCCAGCAACCTGTCGGCCTTCCAGCGATCGCCATCGGCCGCGTCCATGGCCATGAAATCGGCGACGCCGAGCCAGGTCGCGTTGAAGTCGACAAGTGTTCCGTCCTTGTCGAACAATATTCCCTTGATGTCTCCCAAGCGCTTCACTCCGAACCACGCAATTGGTGGATGTATCCCACCAGGCCGGCGGTCGATGCATCCCGCTTGGCGGCGCTTTCCTTGCCTTCCACGACAGGCAGCAGGCCGGTGGCCAGTTCCTTGCCGAGTTCGACGCCCCATTGGTCGAAGGAATTGATGTTGAACAGCGTGCCCTCGACGAAGACCCGGTGCTCGTAGAGCGCGATCAGCCGGCCGAAGGTGCGCGGGTCGAGCTTGCGGTAGAGGATGGTCACCGAAGGCCTATTGCCGGAGAAGACACGATGCGGCGCTATTTTGTCGACATCGGCCGGCTTCATGCCCTTGGCCAGCATCTGCGCGCGCGCTTCATCCAGCGTGCGGCCCTTCATCAAGGCTTCCGATTGCGCCAGGCAGTTGGCGAGCAGCAGGTCATGCTGGTGCTTGAGGTCAGGCTCGTGGCCGACAGCGGCGACAAGGAACTCGACCGGGATCAGATCGGTGCCCTGGTGCAGCAACTGGAAGAAGGCGTGCTGGCCGTTGGTGCCCGGCTCGCCCCAGACCAGCGGCCCGGTCGGCGTCGTCACCGGCGTGCCGTCGAGGGTGACGCCCTTGCCGTTCGATTCCATGTCGAGCTGCTGCAGATAGGCCGGCAGCCTGGACAGGCGCTGGTCGTAAGGGATGACGGCGCGGGCTGGATAGCCGCGGATCACCCGGTGCCACCAGCCAACCAGGCCCAGAAGCGCCGGCAGGTTCTTGCGGAGCGGCGCGGTGCGGAAATGTTCGTCCATCTCATGCGCGCCGTCGAGGAAAGCGCGGAAGTTGCGCGGGCCGATGGCGATCATGACCGGCAGGCCGATCGCGCCCCACAGCGAATAGCGGCCGCCGACCCAGTCCCAGAAGCCGAAGACGCGGTCCTGCTCGATGCCGAATTTCGCCACCAGGTCGAGCGCGGTCGAGACGGCGGCGAAATGCTTGCCCACGGCCTCCACACCGAGCGCCTTCTGTACCCAGTCGCGCGCCGTCTGGGCATTGGTCATCGTCTCGACCGTGGTGAAGGTCTTGGACGCGATGATGAACAGCGTGGTCTCGGCCGACAGCCCCTTCAGCGTGTCGTGGATATGGGCGCCGTCGATGTTGGAGACGTAGTGCGCGCGCGGACCGTCATGATAGGGAGCGAGCGCGAGCGTCGCCATGGCCGGACCAAGGTCCGAACCGCCAATGCCGATGTTGACGATGTCGGTGATCTTCTTGCCGGTGGCGCCAGTCGCCTTGCCCGAGCGGATGGCATCGGCGAAGGCGCCCATGGCATCGAGCACGGCAATGACATCCGCCTTGACGTCCTGGCCGTCGACCGTGACACCCTTGCCGCTGAGGTTGCGCAGCGCCGTGTGCAGAACGGCACGGTCCTCGGTGATGTTGATCTTCTTGCCGGCGAACAGGGCGGCGCGGCGGCCTTCGAGATCGGCGGCGGCGGCGAGCTTCTCCAGGAGATCCATGGTCACCGCGTCGACGGCGCATTTCGACCAGTCGAGCAGCATGTCGTCGTCGGTGACGGAAAATGTCTTGAACCGCTGCGGATCGGCGGCGAAGGCCTGGCGCATGTCGCCAGGGGCCGCGGCGCGATGATCGCGCAGGGCGGCAAGCTGTTTCTGGAAGGCTGACTGATCCACTGGCGGGGACTCCTGGCGTTTTGGACGCACCATATCAGACCGGATGTTTCCGGCGCGTGTCGTCGCGCCACAACTATTGAGCCGAATTCCATCCGGTCAATACGCGGCGATGACGCAGCGCATCACGATGCGATGACACAATGTGTCGGACAGCGAGGTGGCCGCGCCTTGGTTCGAGCTTGAAGGATCACTTTTCGAGCTGAAGGATCACTGGCATAAATCCCAAAGATCAGAAAAATTGATTGGCGCAACCCCTTGTGCCACGGTTACGTTCGGCTGGTCCAGCCAAGCAAAAAAAGCTGGCCATCGAGGAACATCTTCCATGCCACAGAGAAACGACACGGCGATATGGTCCGGCCTGTTCCGGATTTCGGCCGAATCCGGCCAGACCCTGCAGGCGCAGATCCGCCAAGCCATCGTGGCCGCCATTCTCGACCGCCAGATCGCCGCTTCGATGCCGCTCCCCTCCTGCCGGATCCTGGCCGAAAAACTCGGCGTGGCGCGCGGAACGGTGGTGCTGGCCTTCCAGCAACTCGTCGACCAGGGATTCCTGGTGGCGCGCGAGCGGCGCGGTCATTTCGTCAATCCCGACGTGCTGGCGACACCCGCCAAGCCGCACCAGAAGGCGCCCGACCAGGCCAACGAGATCGACTGGAAGGCGCGCCGGCAGATCGCCGCGAGCGACATGCCGCCGCCGGCGAAGCATGACAACTGGATCAAGTCGTCTTACCCCTTCGTCTACGGCCAGTTCGACCCGGCGCTGTTCCCGACCGCCGAATGGCGCGAGTGCAACCGCATGGCGCTGGCCGTGCTGGAGATCCGCAACTGGGCCTCCGACATGGTCGACCGCGACGATCCGCTGCTGATCGAGCAGATCCAGGCTCGGCTGCTGCCCCGGCGCGGTATTTTCGCCAATCCCGACGAAATCATCGTCACGCTGGGCGCCCAGAACGCGCTCTATATGCTCGCCTCGCTCTTGATGACCAAGGGCTCGAAAGTGGCGATGGAGGATCCGGGCTACCCAGACGCACGCTCGATCTTCCGGCTCGCTGGCGCCGACATCCAGCCGGTGCCGGTCGACCAGTCCGGCATCGTAACGTCCTCAATTCCCAGTGATTCCGGCTTCGTATTCGTCACGCCCAGCCATCATTGCCCAACCATGGTGCCGCTGTCTGCGGAGCGGCGGCAGGATCTTCTGGCGCGCGCCAACCGGCACAACCAGATCATCATCGAGGACGGCTATGACAGCCAGCTTCTCGACGAGGCGCCGCAGCAGGCGCTGAAGAGCCTCGATCGCTCCGGCCGCGTCGTCTATGTCGGCTCGATGTCGAAGACGCTGGCTCCCGGCCTGCGGCTTGGCTACATCGTGGCTTCCGCTGGACTAATCGCCGAGCTCAGGGCACTGCGCCGCTTCATGCTGCGCCATCCGCCGGCCAACAACCAGCGCGCCGTGGCGCTCTTTCTGTCGCTCGGCCATCACGAGGCGCTGGTGCGGCGGCTGTCGAGTGCCTTCGACGAGCGGCGCAAGCGTCTGGTCCATGCGATTTCGGCTTTCCTGCCGGAATGGCGTTCGACCGATTCGGCCGGCGGCACCTCGCTTTGGCTGGAAGGGCCACGGGGTACCGATTCCCGCGGTTTGGCCGAGGCCGCCGCCTCGCGCAGCGTCATCATCGAGCCGGGCGACCGCTTCTTCGACCGCACCGAAAAGCCTTCGCGTTTCATGCGGTTGGGCATTTCCTCGATCGCGCTGCAGCATATCGAACCGGGTATCCGCGAACTCGCAACCGCCGCTGGCCGCAGGCCCGCCGCCGCCTGATCCCTTCTCCAATTTTCTGATGGGAGCCGCCCTTAAGTGGCTCCCATTCCCCTTTTCCTGGCATACTCGACTGGACCCACTGGCTCATAGGCTGTGCCAATGTCGGCGGCATAGTCGTGGCACAAAGGGGAAGAAGCAGGCCGATGGTGGACCAACCGCCGCGCTCTGCCTCTCGAAAAAGGTGGAGTGTTTTCCATGTCAGTGGTTCTTGAAAAGCAGGACGCGGCGGACCAACGTTCACGCCGCTCCGGCGGACGCGAAGCGCGCCGCGCCATGCGGGCGGCGCCGCTCGCCGACGATATCAAGCCGGTGCGCGCCGGCCTCGAGGGCGGCAGCTACGGACCGCTCAAGGGCAATGATCAGGAGCGCATCCATGAGGCGGTGCTGACGCTGCTGGAGACCGTCGGCTTCGCCAACGCCATCCCCTCCTGCATCGAGGCGCTGACCAAGGCCGGCGCCACCTATGGCGACGACGGACGCATCCGTTTCCCGCGCGCGCTGGTGCTCGACACGATCAGACGAGCGGCACGGAATTTCACCCTGCACGGCCAGGATCCCAAACACGACATGGTAATCCAGGGCAAGCGCGTGCATTACGGCACGGCCGGCGCCGCCGTGCATCTGGTCGATGTCGAGAAGCGCGAATACCGTGAGTCGCTGCTGCAGGACATCTATGACGCGGCCCGCATCGTCGAAGGGCTCGACAACATTCATTTCTTCCAGCGGCCGATGGTGCCGCGCGACATTCCCGATCCCCTCGAAATGGACTTCAACACGCTCTATGCCTGCGTGATGGGCACGTCCAAGCATGTCGGCACCTCGTTCACGGTGCGCGAGAACGTGCAGCCGGCGCTGGAAATGCTCTATGCGATTGCCGGCGGCGAGGAGAATTTCCGCGCCAGGCCATTCGTGTCGAACTCGAACTGCTTCGTCGTGCCGCCGATGAAATTCGCCGAGGACGCCTGCGGCGTGCTCGAAGCCTGCGTCGAGGGCGGTATTCCGATCCTGCTCTTGTCGGCCGGACAGGCCGGCGCCACGGCGCCTGCGGCGATCGCCGGCGCGGTGGTGCAAGCGGTGGCCGAAGTGCTGGCTGGTCTCGTCTATGTCAACGCCATCAAGCCGGGGCATCCGGCGATCTTCGGCACCTGGCCGTTCGTGTCCGACCTGCGCACAGGGGCAATGTCCGGTGGCTCGGCCGAGCAAGCCGTACTTACAGCGGCCTGCGCCCAGATGGCACAATATTACGACCTGCCGGGCGGTTCGGCCGCAGGCATGACGGATTCGAAACTACCCGACATCCAGTCAGGCTATGAGAAGGGCATCACCGACGTGATGGCCGGCCTTGCCGGGCTCAACCTCGTCTATGAATCGGCCGGCATGCACGCCTCGCTGCTCGGCTTCTGTCTGGAAAGCCTGATCATCGACAACGACATGTTGGGACACTGCCTGCGCTGCGTGCGCGGCATAGAAGTGACCGACGAAGCGCTGTCGATCGACACCATCGCCGAGGTCTGCCTGAACGGCCCGGGGCACTATCTCGGCAACGAGCAGACGCTGCGGCTGATGCAGACGGAATATTTCTACCCGGCCGTGGGCGACCGTTTTTCGCCGAAGGAATGGAACGAGAAGGGCCGGCCCGACATATTGCAGCGCGCGATCATCGAAAAGAAACGCATCCTCGCCGAGCGCTTTCCGCGCCATGTGCCAAAGCTGCTCGACGACAAATTGCGCGCCCGCTTTGGCGAGATGATCAAGCTGCCGCGCGCCAACATGGGCGGCTGAGCGCAGCTTCTAGATTTTTTCGCAATTCCGGGCGGAAAAACGCTTCAAACTTTTCCTGGAATTGCTCTATTCCGCAGCCAGCCCGTAGCGTTCGACGACTTCGGCGTTGATCAGCTTGGCGTGCAGCGCCATCAGCACGATCTGGGCATCGAGGCCGTCGCCGGTTTCGAGAGCCGCCTCGATCCGGCGCTCGGCGTCGAGCCGCTGTTGGGGACCTTGCGCACGCTCGAAGGTTTCGGGTCCGGCGATGCAGTAGCCGAACAGGGTCGCCACCCGAGGATAGGCCTGCGGCGGCGGTTCATCCGGCCAGTGGTCCTTCATCAGATTGACGATGGTGAGTTTTACGCCCTCCGGGACCAGGGCCGGGTGCAGGTCGGCGCCGCGCAAGGCGGCATCGAGCTGCCGCAGATCACCCGAGCGGCCGAACATGCCGAGAAAGCCAAGGGAAGAGCGTCGTCCCGCCATTGATAGTCCAATCCGTTTACAACCAATTAGGTGATTGGCCGGCGGAATACAAAGGCGCTGACCGGCGTCTATCCACCCACCACCAGCAGCAGGACACCGGCCAGGGCCGACCCGGCAAGTGTCGGCAGCATGCCGATCCTCAGCTTGAGGATGGCGATCATGGCGGCACAGGACAGCAGCGCGGCGCGCCAGTCGATCGACGACGGCACCGGCACATTCATGCCGAAGCCCAGTCTGCGCACGTCGTGAAAGATGACGTGCAAGGCAAACCATAGAGCGAGGTTCAGAATGACGCCGACGACGGCGGCGGTGATGGCGCCGAGCGCGGCCGACAGCGCCTTGTTGCCGCGCAGGGCCTCGATGTAGGGCGCACCGAGGAATATCCAGAAGAAGCACGGGGTAAACGTAACCCACAAGGTCAGCAGCGCTCCAAGCGATCCGTCAAGCAACGGATCCAGCGAGCCGGCATGGCGAAACGCGGCAAGGAAGCCGACAAACTGCAACACCAGAATGAGCGGCCCCGGCGTGGTTTCGGCAAGCCCGAGGCCATCGACCATCTCGCCGGGTGCCAGCCAGCCGAAGGACTCGACGGCGGCCTGTGCGACATAGGCAAGAACCGCGTAGGCACCACCGAAGGTGACCACCGCCATGAGGCTGAAGAAGCCGCCGATCTGCGTCCATACGCTGCTTGTCCCGGTGAGTGCGGAGATCAGCAGGACCGGCCCGAGCCAGATCGGCAGCCAGATCGCGATGGTGCGCGGCGCATGCCATCGTGTTGGCCTGGTGTGGGCCAGTTCGCCACGCTCGAACATCAGGTCGACCGCTCCTGTGATGTCGGGAGCATCGTTCTTGCCGTGCGCCGCGCCGGAAAACAGGGCCGGCGCGACACGGATTCCCATCCATCCCACCAGACCCGCAACCAGGACGATGAGCGGGAACGGGACGCTGAGCACATAGGTGCCGAGAAAGGCGCAAAGCGCGATCGCCACCATCGCCCGGTTCTTCAAGGCGCGGCGGCCGATGCGGATCACCGCCTCGACCACCACCGCGAGCACGGCGGCCTTCACCCCGAAGAACAGCGACTCGACCAGCGGCACATCGCCGTAGAGCGCATAGAGGATGCTCAAGGTGAGCATGACAAGCGCACCGGGCACCACGAACAGGATACCGGCGACAAGGCCGCCGATCGTCTTGTGCAGCAGCCAGCCGATATAGATGGCGAGCTGCTGGGCCTCGGGACCGGGCAGCAGCATGCAGTAGTTCAAGGCATGCAGGAAACGCTGCTCGCCGATCCAGCGCCGCTCCTCGACCAGTTCCTTGTGCATGAGCGCGATCTGGCCTGCCGGCCCGCCGAAGCTCAGCAAGCCGATCTTCGCCCAGAGTTTCGTGGCTTCGCGGAAGCTCGGAACCGCCGGCGCGTCGACGATGTCGGCATTTTTCCCCGAAATGAGGCTGCTCATGATGGCTTCGCCCCGCTCGGCCAGTTGTGCGTCTCCTCGGTGGCGTCGCGGCACCAGCGAAAGAACGCGTCATAGAGAAGCATGCCGGCGTCCAGCTGCTCCAGATCGTCGCGGAACATGCGTGACAGGCCAAGCGAGGCGGCAAGGAATCCGGCGGCTTGGGGAACGAGATCGAGCCTGGCGGTGTCGGCCGCGCGCACGATCGTGGCAAGGCGATCGAGTGCCTGGGATTCCAGCCCGAACTCCTCGATCATCGTGTCGAAGGTGCAGCGTTCGCCGCGATGGCTCCAGAACACATTGTCGATGTCGAACGGCACGGCCTGGAAGCGGTCGGCGACAGCCAGCACTTCGGCCGCCTCGACAAAGAGGAAGACCGCATGCGGATCGACGAAGCGCCGGATCAGCCAGGGGCAAGCGACGCGATCGACCTTGGGACGAGCCCGCGTAACCCAGACGGTGCGGCCCTTTTCATCGCGCGACGGGATCTTGGCGGCATGGACCAGGAGGCCCTTGGCATCGCGCCAGGCCTCGAAACCGCCTTCGAGGGATTCGGCGGCAACGCCCTGGTGCCGCAGCCAGGCGGCCACGCCTTGCGAAAGCTTTTGCCCCCTCTGGCAGACCACGGCCACCTGGCCGCCGGCAAAGTCGTTTGCCCAGGCCGAGACGGTCTTGAAGTCGCGCCGGCGCGAGGCCGGCAGCAGGCGCGGATCGGCGTCGAAATCCTCATCGATGCGGACATCGACAATTGCCGGCGCGCCCGGCAGACCAACCAGACGGGATAGTTGCTGTACGGTAATTTCGGTTGTTGACGGCATGGCGTCCACCTCCTGAAAAGAGAAGCCTGGACGCGAACATTGGGCTGACGCCTCACGGGGTGGTCGCGATGCACCCCTTGCGATGATGTTGGAATTGTCGGGCAGTCTTGTCAAGGACGGAGCATTCGCGGCTGCGCCGCCAGAATGGCGGCCGGATCGATCCGGCCGCCGCTCCTCGTCCATCCATCATCCGGGACCAGCCAGGAACAATCGATGACTATTCCGAGGAATAATCAGTGATTGTCGCGAGGCACGCCCATGGTGTGGGCGACATCCTGGTATTTCACCGCCGGCTTCAGCACCATGCCGGCCGAGAACTGGTCGACCATGCCGCGTTGAATCTCCTGCCAGGGCGTCTGGTGCTTGGGATAATGGTAGCCGCCATCTTTCTGCAACTCGGCACGCCGCCGCGTGATCTCGTCATCGCTGACGAGGATGTTTGCGGTGCCTTTCCTCAGGTCGATGCGGACGCGGTCGCCGGACTTGAGCAACGCCAGTCCGCCGCCGACCGCGGCTTCCGGCGAGGCATTCAGGATCGACGGCGAGCCCGACGTGCCGGACTGGCGGCCGTCGCCGATGCAGGCCAGCGCGTGGATACCCTTCTTGATGAGGTAGGCCGGCGGTTGCATGTTGACGACCTCGGCGCCGCCGGGATAGCCGACCGGGCCGGCGCCGCGCATGAACAGGATGGTGTGCTCGTCGATGCCTTGCGCCGGGTCGTCGATGCGGGCGTGGTAATCCTCCGGCCCATCAAAGACCATGGCGTTGCCCTCAAAGGCTTCCGGATCGTTCGGGTTCGAGAGATAGCGCTCGCGGAATTCGGGCGAGATGCCGCTCATCTTCATGATCGCCGAATCGAACAGATTGCCCTTGAAGTTGATGAAGCCGGCATTGGCCTTCAGCGGCTCGGCCACGGTGCGGATGACGTCGGTGTTCTCGTTGGCGACCCCCTTGCAGTTGTCGCCGATCGACTTGCCGTTGACGGTCAGGGCATCGGGATGCGGCAGCATTCCAGCCTTCATCAGCTCGGCCACCACGGCAGGCACGCCACCGGCATGGTGATAGTCTTCGCCAAGATATTCGCCCGACGGCTGCAAATTGACGATGAGCGGCACGTTGAGGCCGACCTTCTGCCAGTCGTCATTGTCGAGCGGCACGCCGAGATGGCGGGCAATCGCGTTGAGATGGATCGGCGCGTTGGTGGAGCCGCCGATCGCGGAATTGACGACGATGGCGTTTTCGAAGGCCGCGCGGGTCATGATGTCGGACGGTTTGAGATCCTCATGCACCATGTCGACGATGCGTTTGCCGGTCTCATAGGCGATCTGGCCGCGCTCGCGGTACGGTGCGGGGATGGCGGCCGAACCCGGCAATTGCATGCCGAGCGCCTCGGCCAGCGAATTCATTGTGGTGGCGGTGCCCATCGTGTTGCAGTAGCCCGTGGACGGCGCCGAGGACGCGACGATATCCATGAACTCGTCATAGTCGATCTCGCCGGCCGACAGGCGCTGGCGCGATTCCCAGACGATGGTGCCCGAGCCGGTGCGCTTGCCCTTGTGCCAGCCATTGAGCATCGGGCCGACCGACAGCGCGATGGCCGGAATGTTGACGGTGGCCGCCGCCATCAGCAAGGCAGGCGTGGTCTTGTCGCAGCCGATGGTCAGCACGACGCCGTCCAGCGGATAGCCATAGAGCACTTCGACAAGGCTGAGATAGGCGAGGTTGCGGTCGAGCGCGGCGGTCGGGCGCTTGCCGGTCTCCTGGATCGGGTGGCAGGGGAACTCGAAGGGAATGCCGCCCATCGAGACGATGCCTTCGCGCACGCGCTTGGCGAGCTCGATGTGGTGCCGGTTGCAAGGCGAAAGATCGGAGCCTGTCTGGGCGATGCCGATCAGCGGCTTGCCCGACATCAGTTCGGCGCGCGTCAGCCCGTAATTCAAATAGCGCTCGAGATAGAGAGCCGTCATCCCCGGATTGTCGGGATTGTCGAACCACTCCTGCGAGCGGAATTTTTTCTTTTTCGTGGGGGCGCCGGCCATCATGGTCTCCGTATTTGTATGACAAATCGATATGACAACGCGCCGATGCAGGCAAGGGGCACGCGTGATCTGAATCCGGACTTTGGTGCGATAGACAGCTATCGAGCCGCGCGCTACGACCAATCCGACATCGGCGATCGGGGAGGTTTTGATGGCTTTGGTGATCGAAGGCGAGGAACGTATCGCCGCACCCGTGCAGAAAGTGTGGGAAGCGCTGAATGACCCGGCCGTCCTGAAGGACGCCATTCCGGGCTGCCAGAGCCTGGAAATGAAATCGCCGACCGAGATGGCGGCGACGGTGGTACTGAAGATCGGGCCGATCAAGGCGACGTTCAACGGCGAAGTGACGTTGAAGAACCTCAAGCCGCCGCATGCCTACACCATCCAGGGCGAAGGCAAGGGCGGCATTGCCGGCTTCGCCAAGGGTGGCGCCGACGTCACGCTGACCGCCGACGGGCCGGACGCGACGGTCCTCAAATATGCGGCCAAGGCGGAAGTCGGCGGCAAGATCGCGCAGCTCGGCAGCCGGCTGATCGAATCGACCTCGAAGAAACTGGCCGGACAGTTCTTTTCGACGTTTGGCGAAAAGGTCGGCGGCTGATCCCCCCCTTGAGGGGTCACTCAAACACGATGTTCGGCACCGCCGCTTCCGCCGCGCCGCGTTCCTCATTGACCCTGTCCCAGACCTTGGAAGCGATATCGCGGTAGATTTTCGCCTCGGCGCCATCCGGTTTCGAGACGACGACCGGCGTGCCGGCGTCCGAGCTTTCGCGAATGCCCATTTCGAGCGGCACCTCGCCGAGGAAGGTGACGCCCAGGCGTTCGGCCTCGCGGCGCGCGCCGCCATGGCCGAAAATATCGTAGCGCTTGCCGGTATCCGGGGCGAGGAAATAGCTCATGTTCTCGACGATGCCGAGCAGCGGCACGTCGACTTTCTTGAACATATTGAGGCCCTTGCGGGCATCGATCAGCGCCAGGTCCTGTGGCGTCGAGACGATGACGGCGCCGGCCAGCGGCACCTGCTGGGCCATGGTGAGCTGGGCGTCGCCGGTGCCGGGCGGCATGTCGACGACGAGCACGTCGAGCCGCCCCCATTCGACCTCGCGAAGCATCTGCGTCAGCGCCGACATCACCATCGGCCCGCGCCAGATCATCGGCGTCTCCTCATCAACGAGGAAGCCCATCGACATCACCTTGAGGCCGTAATTCTCCATCGGCTTCAGAATCTTGCCGTCGACCGTCTGCGGCCGGCCGTGGATGTTGAGGAGCCTCGGCATCGACGGGCCGTAGATGTCGGCATCGAGCACGCCGACCCGCAGGCCATTGGCTGCCAGGCCGAGGGCGATGTTGACGGCGGTGGTTGACTTGCCGACGCCGCCCTTGCCGGAGGCAACCGCGATGATCGCCTCGATGCCGGGCACGCCGCGCTTGCCTGAGCCGTGCGAGGCGGGAGCCTGTGGCGCGGGGCGCTGCGGCGGCGCCGGAGGTACGTGCCTCGGTGCCGGACGTGCGGGAACCGGCGCCTCCATGCCGCCGCCCTTCTTTTCGGCCGTCAGCGCCACCACGGCGCCGGCGACACCGGGAATGGCCTTGACGACGCGTTCGGCGGCGGCGCGCAGCGGTTCCATCTCCTGGGCGCGCGCGGCGGGAACGGTGATTGAGAAGAACACTTTCGAATCGGCGATGAAAATCTCCGAGACCATGCCGAGATCGACGATGTTGCCGGTGAAGTCAGGTCCATTGACCGTCTTCAGACGCTCGGTGACGATTTCCTTGGTGACGGACATGGTTGCTGTTCCCTGGCTTTCGGCTGCAGCTCACATAGTGCAGAACGCGGGCGGCTCCAAGCGCCAGGCAAGGTGGCGGTCGTCAAGCGGCCTGGGTGACCTATTTCCATGACCAGAAGGAATGACAACCAGGGAAGGAGACGATCATGCTTGCAAACAGCAATGCCACAGCAAACCTCGCCGTGAAGGACCTGGCGAAGGCCAAGGCCTTCTATGAGGGAACACTCGGCCTGGAACAGGTGCACGACGAGGGCGGCGAACTGATCGTGTATAAAAGCGGCGACACCACCATCAATGTCTATCGTTCCCAATTCTCCGGGACCAACAAGGCGACTGCGGTGACCTGGATGGTCGGCGACAAAATCGCCGATGTCGTCAATGGCCTCAAGTCGAAGGGCGTCGCCTTCGAGCATTACGAGATGCCTGGCCTGACGATGGAGGGGGACCTCCATGTCGGCGGCGGCATGAAAGTCGCATGGTTCAAGGACCCGGACGGCAATATCCTCAATCTCGTGGATCGGTAAATCTCGGCCATCGGGCAGCGCGGCGCGAGATCTGGATGATCGAGTACAACATCATCTGGCGCGGCGCCGGCGCGCCGGATAGCTTCCGCCAATGATCGACAAACTCGAATTCTTCATCGCTCTGGCCAGGGAAGAGCATTTCGGCCGCGCGGCGGAAGTGTGCGGCGTCACCCAGCCGACGCTGTCGGCCGGCATCAAGCAGCTCGAAGGCCAGCTCGGCGTCATGCTGGTCAATCGCGGGTCGCGATTCCAGGGGCTGACGCCGGAGGGCAAGCAGGTGCTGGTCTGGGCACGCCGCATTGTCGGCGACTCCAGGACCATGCGCGAGGAGATGCGCGCCGCCCGCCACGGCCTTTCAGGCCGAATCCGCATTGCCGCCATTCCTACCGCGCTCGCCATGGTGGCGCGGCTGACGACGCCATTCCGCGACAAGCACCCGGGCGTCACCTTCTCGATCCTGTCGCGCACCTCGATCGAAGTGCTGTCGCTGCTCGGCAATTTCGACGTCGATGCCGGCATCACCTATCTCGACAACGAGCCGCTCGGACGGGTGACCAGCGTGCCGCTCTATGACGAGCGCTATCAATTGATCACCGCCATCGGAAATCCCTATTCCGACCGCGACAAAGTGACATGGGCGGAGATCAGCCAGTTGCCGCTCTGCCTGTTGACGCCGGACATGCAGAACCGCCGCATCATCGACCAGCATCTGGCGGAAGCCGGCGTGCAGGTGCGGCCGACGCTCGAATCCAATTCGATGATCGTGCTGTTCTCGCACATCCGGACTGGCAAATGGTCATCGATCATGCCGCTCAACCTTGCGGAAACATTCGGTTTTTCCGAACCGATCCGGGCTATCCCGATCGTCGAGCCCGATGCCAGCCACACGGTCGGCCTGGTGGCCGCGCCACGGGAACCGCACACGCCGCTGGTGCAGGCGCTGCTGGACGAGGCGATGGCGCTGGCAGACGATTTCCGCGCGCACCGCTAGGCTAGAGAATGGCGGCTGGGCGCGATTGATAGAAGATTTCTATCAAGCGACGGATCAGCTTTATTGATTTCACCGGTTTCCTCTGTTTTTGTAACGACTTAGCGCTAGAACGCTATCGACCAGGGAGGGCGCTGCATGACGATGCAGCCTGCAAGTACCGAGATCGCATCGCGCACGGCGGCGATTGTTCAAGACCTGAAGGACCTCGAAGGTCCGCTGCTCCCGATCCTCCATGGCATCCAGGAGGAGTTCGGCCATGTGCCGCAGGCGGCAGTTCCCGTCATCGCCGATGGGCTGAATCTCTCCAGGGCCGAAGTGCACGGCGTCGTCACCTTCTATCACGATTTCCGTGCCCGCCCGGCTGGCCGGCACGTGCTGAAGCTCTGCCAGGCGGAAGCCTGCCAGTCGATGGGTTCGGACGCCGTCGCCGCCAGGATCAAGCAGTTGCTCGGCATCGATTTCCACGAGACCACGCGTGACGGATCGGTTACGCTCGAGCCGGTCTATTGCCTCGGGCTGTGCGCCTGTTCGCCGTCGGCGATGCTGGACGGCGAGGTGATCGGGCGGCTCGATGACGAAAAGATCGACGAGATCGTCGCCGAGGTGCGCGCATGACCCCCCGCATCTACATTCCCGGCGATTCCGGCGCGCTGGCGCTGGGCGCGGAAAAGGTCGCCAAAGCGATCGCAAACGAGCTTGCCGAGCGCGGCATCGAAGCCAAGATCGTGCGCAACGGCTCGCGCGGCGCCTATTTCCTCGAACCGATGGTCGAAGTGGCGACAGCCAATGGCCGTGTCGCCTACGGGCCGGTGAAGCCGTCGGACGTGAAAAGCCTGTTCGACAGCGGCTTCCTCAAGGGCGGGCATCACAAGCGCTGGCTCGGCGCGCCCGACAAGATCCCGTTCCTCGCCAAGCAGACACGCCTGACCTTCGCGCGCTGCGGCATCAACGACCCGCTGTCGCTCGATGCCTACAAATCGCTCGGCGGATTGAATGGCCTGCGGAACGCGGTGGCCATGGCGCCCGCCGACATCGTCAAACAGGTGACGGAGTCCGGTCTGCGCGGCCGTGGCGGCGCCGGCTTCCCGACCGGCATCAAATGGAAGACGGTGCTCGATACGACATCGGAACGCAAATACATCGTCTGCAACGCCGATGAGGGCGACAGCGCCACCTTCGCCGACCGCATGATCATGGAGGGCGACCCCTTCGTGCTCATCGAAGGCATGACCATCGCCGGCATCGCCACCGGCGCGACCAAGGGTTTCGTCTATATCCGCTCGGAATATCCGCATGCGGTGGCGGTCATGAACAAGGCCGTCGAGATCGCCCGCAAGGCCGGCGTACTCGGCGTCAATGTGCTCGGCTCGCCCAATGCTTTCGACATGGAAATCCGTGTCGGCGCCGGCGCCTATGTCTGCGGCGAGGAAACCTCGCTCTTGAACAGCCTGGAAGGCAAGCGTGGCGTGGTGCGCGCCAAGCCGCCGCTGCCCGCGATCCAGGGCCTGTTCGGCAAGCCGACGGTGATCAACAACGTCATCTCGCTCGCTTCCGTGCCCATCATCATGGACAAGGGTGCCGCCTTCTACAAGGATTTCGGCATGGGCCGCTCGCGCGGCACGATCCCGATCCAGATCGCCGGCAACGTCAAGCAAGGCGGCCTGTTCGAAACCGCTTTCGGCCTGACGCTGGGCGAGATCGTCGACGAGATCGGCGCCGGTACGGCGACAGGCCGTCCGGTCAAGGCGGTGCAGGTCGGCGGGCCGCTCGGCGCCTACTTCCCGCGCGCGCTGTTCGACACGCCGTTCGACTATGAAGAATTCGCCAAGCGCGATGGACTGATCGGCCACGCCGGCATCACGGTTTTCGACGATACCGCCGACATGCTGAAACAGGCACGCTTCGCCATGGAATTCTGCGCCATCGAAAGCTGCGGCAAGTGCACGCCTTGCCGCATCGGCTCGACGCGCGGGGTGGAGACCATCGACAGGCTCGCCGCCGGCATCGAGCCGGAAAAGAACCTCGCTCTGGTCACCGACCTCTGCAACACGATGAAGTTCGGTTCGCTCTGCGCCTTGGGCGGCTTCACGCCCTACCCGGTGATGAGCTCGATCACGCATTTCCCCGAGGATTTCAAGCCCGCGCCAGCGCGCGTGGCTGCCGAATAGGAGCTGGCAGATGAACATCAAGGCCGACTTCCCGACGCTCATCGAAGAACTCGATTACGGAACGCCGCAATCGAAGGCTGAGAAGCAGGTGACGCTGACCGTCGATGGCCGCTCGATCAGCGTGCCGGAAGGCACGTCGATCATGCGCGCGGCGATGGAGGGCGGGGTCGAAATCCCGAAACTCTGCGCCACCGACATGCTGGACTCCTTCGGCTCCTGCCGCGTCTGCCTAGTCGAGATCGAAGGCCGCGGCGGCACGCCGGCCTCGTGCACGACACCCGTCGGCGAAGGCATGGTGGTGCGCACGCAGTCGGATCGGCTTGACGCCATCCGTCGCGGCGTCATGGAACTCTACGTCTCCGACCACCCGACCGGCTGGAACGAGAAGGCCGGAACCGGCGCCAGCGAGTTCGATGTGGTGGCGAAGTCCGTTGGCCTGAGCGAAAACCGCTATGGCGTCGAGGGCCGTAACCACGTCAAGGAAGAAGGCGGCGTCGCGCCGGGCCATGGCTCGCTGGCGGTCGACTACATCGCCCGCGATGAGTCCAACCCCTATTTCACCTACGATCCGGCGCAGTGCATCGTCTGTTCGCGCTGCGTGCGCGCCTGCGAGGAGGTGCAAGGCACTTTCGCGCTGACCATCGAGGGCCGCGGCTTCGAGTCGCGCATGGTCGCCGGCATGCACGAGGATTTCATCGCTTCCGAATGCGTGTCCTGCGGCGCCTGCGTGCAGGCCTGCCCGACCGACGCGCTGCGCGAGAAGACCGTGCTCGAAAAAGGCATGCCGGAGCATTCGGCCGTCACCACCTGTGCCTATTGCGGCGTCGGCTGCTCGTTCAAGGCCGAAGTGAAGGGCGACGAGGTCATCCGCATGATGCCCTACAAGGAGGGCATGGCCAACCACGGCCATTCCTGCGTGAAGGGCCGCTTCGCCTATGGCTACGCCACCCACAAGGACCGCATCCTGTCGCCGATGATCCGCGAAAAGGTCAGCGATCCCTGGCGCGAAGTGAGCTGGGAAGAGGCGATCGCCCATACGGCCAAGGAATTCCGCCGCATCCAGTACCAGTACGGCCGCACCGCCATCGGCGGCATCACGTCCTCGCGCTGCACGAATGAGGAGACCTATCTCGTCCAGAAACTGGTACGGCAAGGCTTCCGCAACAACAATGTCGACACCTGCGCGCGCGTCTGCCATTCGCCGACCGGTTACGGCCTCGGCCAGACCTACGGCACATCGGCCGGCACGCAGGACTTCGATTCCGTCGAATTCACCGACGTCGCCGTCATCATCGGCGCCAATCCGGCGTCCGCGCACCCGGTGTTCGCCTCGCGGCTGAAGAAGCGGCTGCGCCAGGGCGCCAAGCTGATCGTGCTCGATCCGCGTCGCACCGAGATGGTCAAGTCGGCGCATATCGAGGCCGACTACCACCTGCCGCTGAAGCCAGGCACCAATGTCGCCGTGCTGACGTCGCTGGCCCATGTCATCGTCACCGAGGGCCTGTTCGACGAAGCCTTCATCCGCGAGCGCTGCGACTGGGCCGAGTTCCAGGACTGGGCGTCCTTCGTCGCCCTGCCTGAAAACAGCCCCGAAACCGTCGGCAAGCTGTCCGGCGTCGATCCCGAACTGATCCGTGGTGCCGCGCGCATGTACGCCAAGGGCGGCAATGGCGCGATCTACTACGGCCTCGGCGTGACCGAGCACAGCCAGGGCTCGACCACGGTGATGGCCATTGCCAACCTCGCAATGGCTACCGGCAATATCGGCCGGCCGGGCGTCGGCGTGAACCCGTTGCGCGGCCAGAACAATGTGCAAGGCTCGTGCGACATGGGCTCGTTCCCGCATGAACTGCCGGGCTATCGGCACATTTCGGGCGACGCGGTGCGCGACATCTATGAGAGCCTGTGGGGCGTGAAGCTGGACGACGAACCCGGCCTGCGCATCCCCAACATGCTGGATGCCGCCGTCGACGGCTCGTTCAAGGGCATCTACATCCAGGGCGAGGACATCCTGCAGTCCGATCCCGACACCAAGCATGTCGCCGCCGGCCTTGCCGCGATGGAATGCGTGGTTGTGCACGACCTCTTCCTCAACGAGACGGCGAACTACGCGCATGTCTTCCTGCCCGGCTCGACCTTCCTCGAGAAGGACGGCACCTTCACCAATGCCGAGCGCCGCATCAACATGGTGCGCAAGGTGCTGGCGCCGAAGGCGCGCTATGCCGACTGGGAGGCGACGCAGGAACTCGCCCGCGCCATCGGCCTCGACTGGAACTATACGCATCCGTCCGAGATCATGGACGAGATCGCCAAGACGACGCCAAGCTTCGCCAATGTCTCCTTCGACCTGCTCGACCGCGTCGGTTCCGTGCAATGGCCCTGCAACGACAAGGCCCCGCTCGGCACGCCGATCATGCATGTCGACGGCTTCGTGCGCGGCAAGGGCAAGTTCATCCGTACCGAATATGTGGCGACGGACGAAAGAACCGGACCGCGCTTCCCGCTGCTCCTGACCACCGGCCGTATCCTCAGCCAGTACAATGTCGGCGCGCAGACACGGCGTACCGAAAACGTCATGTGGCACTCCGAGGATCGGCTCGAAATCCACCCGCACGACGCGGAGAATCGCGGCCTGCGCGACGGCGACTGGGTGCGGCTGACCAGCCGTTCGGGCGAGACGACGCTGCGCGCGCTGATCACCGACCGGGTGTCGCCGGGCGTGGTCTACACCACCTTCCACCATCCCGACACGCAGGCCAACGTCATCACCACCGACTTCTCCGACTGGGCAACCAACTGCCCGGAGTACAAGGTGACGGCGGTGCAGGTCGGCGCCTCCAACGGCCCGTCGGAATGGCAGCGCGACTATGACGAACAGGCCAAGCAGAGCCGCCGCATCGCTCCGCTGCAGGCGGCGGAGTAGTCTTGGCCGCGCGCCGTAAAGCGACGACGCAAATATCGCGGCTGGCGCATCGCGCCAGCGGCACGGCCGCGGCCAACCGCATGGTGCCCGAGGAGACGCCGGTGGCGTTCTCCTTTGCCGGCACCACGCATGCGGTGATGATGGCGAGCCCGGCCGATTTCGAGGATTTCGCGCTCGGCTTTTCGCTGACCGAGGGCATCATCGCCGAGCCTGACGAGATCGAAGCCATCGAAGTGGAAGATCATGGTGCCGGCATCGACATCCAGATCATGCTGAAGGACCAGGCCAATACGCGCTTCGAGGCGCGGCGGCGACGGCTTGCCGGACCGGTCGGCTGCGGGCTCTGCGGCATCGAATCCATCGAGGAAGCGATGCGCTCGGTCGATGCGGTCAGTGCGTCAAAGCTTACGCTTGACGCCGACGACATCACCCGTTCGGTCAAGCTGTTGTCGAAGGTGCAGCCGCTGCATACCGAGACGGGGGCCGTGCACGCCGCCGGTTTCTACGTGCCCGGCAAGGGTGTCGTCATGGCGCGCGAGGATGTCGGCCGCCACAACGCGCTCGACAAGCTGGCGGGCGCGCTGGCCAAGGCCAATATCGATGGCGCTTCGGGCGCCGTCGTGGTGACCAGCCGTGTTTCGGTGGAGATGGTGCAGAAGACGGCGGCGATCGGTTCCGCCTTCATCATCGCCGTCTCCGCTCCCACCGCGCTTGCCATCCGCACCGCTCAAGAGGCCGGCATGACGCTGGTGGCGCTGGTGCGCGGCGATGATTTCGACATTTTCACCCACCCTGACCGGGTGGCATCCGGAGTTGCCCAGCATGTCGCATGACGAAGAGCACATCATGAGCACCAAGGAAAAGCTGGTGCGCATGGCCAACCAGATCGCGGCCTTCTTCCACTCCAGGCCACGCGAGGAAGGCGTTGCCGGCGTCGCCGAGCACATCAACAAGTTCTGGGAGCCAAGGATGCGGCGCCAGTTCTTCGAGATGCTGGACAGCGGCGGCGAGGGCTTCGACGAACTGGTCGTGGTCGCTTCGGCAAGGATCAAGCGTCCGATCACGCCGGCAGAGGCCGATCGCAAGCTCGGCCTCGAGGCTTCGCCCGGTGACGTCGCCGCGTCGCAGGGATAGGCCAGCAGCCGCGCCGGCTTATATTTCAGTTTGCTAAAGTTTAAGCTGCCGTAACCAAGGCAGCTCTGCTATGGTTGGCGACCAGAAGTCGTCAGTCCGGGCGGGCACCCTCGTGAGGCCGATCGAGACCCGATACGCCCTTAGCGGCGAGGTGCGGATCGCCTATCAGGTGGTCGGCCAGGGCTCGTTCGACCTCGTCTTCGTGCCCGGCTTCATTTCCAATCTCGACCTGCATTGGGAAGACGAGGGCTATACCAGGCTCTTGCGGCGGCTCTGCGCCTTCTCGCGGCTGATCCTGTTCGACAAGCGCGGCACCGGTCTTTCCGACCGCGTCGATGTCCGTCACCTGCCCAGCCTGGAGACCCGCATGGACGATGTGCGCGCGGTGATGGATGCGGCCGGCAGCGGCCGCGCGGCGATTCTCGGCGCCTCGGAAGGGGCGCCGCTGGCGATGCTGTTCGCCGCCACCTATCCGGAGAGGACGCGGGCCCTGGCGCTCTATGGCGGCTACGCGCATTTCCACAAATGGGTGATGCCGCCGGAGCGTCTGGAAGCCTTCATCACAACCGCCGAGACGGCCTGGGGCACCGGTGCCACCTTGCCCAGTTTCGCGCCGGGCAGGGTCGATGACGCGCATTTTGCCCAGTGGTGGGGACGGTTCGAGCGGCTGTCGGCCAGCCCGACCGCCGCGGCTGTCCTTGCCCGGATGAATGCCGGGATCGATGTGCGCGGCATATTGCCGGCGATCAGCGCGCCGACGCTGCTTGTCCACCGCCGCAACGATGTGCGCGTCGACCCCGAGGCCAGCCGCTTTCTTGCCAGGAAGATCCATGGCGCCCGGCTGGTCGAAATCCCCGGGCGCGATCATCCGATCTGGACCGGGGACGTCGACAGGGTTGCCGACCTGATCGAAGAGTTTCTGACTGGCCAGCCAGCGGTTGCCGATCCGGAGCGCGTGCTTGCCGCGCTGTTGGTGACGCACACTTCCGACACCGCCAAGCTCGGCGACCGCATGTGGAGCGAGCGCAGCCAGCGCTTCCAGGAGACATGGCGGCTGCTGGTGGGCCGCCATGGCGGCCGCATTGCCGGCACGCATGGCGAGCTGATGATCTCGCGCTTCGACGGGCCGGCGCGCGCGATCCGCTGCGCGGCGGCGTTGCGCGACGCGGCGCAGCAGATCGGCATAGCGAGCGCGCAGGGCGTGCATGTCGGCGAGATCGAATTGCGCGGCGCCCCGGTCGGTCTGACGGCGCGGGTAACGATGCAGCTCGCAACCCATGCCGGGCGCGGCGACATCCTTGCTTCGCGGCTGGTCGCCGACCTTGCGGCGGGCTCCGGCCTGCATTTCGTCGATGCCGGCCGCATCAGCCTCGACGAACTGGGGGAACCGCTGCCGGTGGTCCAGGCAACGTCGGAACAGCATTTGGAGCCTGCCTGCCGCCCCAAATCCAAGCCGTCGGAGCCGGCGTCCTTGACGGCGCGGGAAAGCGAGGTGGTGAGCCTGATCGCGGACGGCAAGAGCAATGCGGCGATCGCGGCGGAGCTCAGGCTCAGCGAGCATACGGTCAAGCGCCACGTCGCCAACATACTGCTCAAGCTCGATTTGCCGTCGCGGGCGGCGGCGGCGGCCTTTTCGGCCAGACATGCTGGCCCGGACGGGCCATGAGAGCCATGGCGCTTTCGAGCGAAGCGGCCCCAGCGCCAGAAGCGCTACCAATTCTTCCCATGCAGGCCAGGCGATATCGCCGTGACGGCACTGCGAATGGAGGATGAGATGGAGAAGTCGAACCGGATCCTGAAGTCACTGCTGATAGCCGCAAGCATCGGCGCACTGTTCGCCATCGTTCCGGCCAAGGCAGAGGATGCCTCGGCCACCGCCGCCTACAAGGACATCGAGGCGACGCTCGGCTCGGTGCCGGACATGTTCAAGGCATTGCCTGACGTGGCCATCGCCGGCGCCTGGGCGGAAATCAAAGGGGTGCAGCTCAACCCCAAGACCGCGCTCGACGGCAAGACCAAGGAGTTGATGGGGCTTGCGGTCGCCGCGCAGATCCCCTGCCAGTACTGCATCTATTTCCACACCGAGGCGGCCAGGCTCAACGGCGCATCGGACGAGGAAATCAAGGAGACCATCGCGATGGCCGGAATCGTGCGCCACTGGTCGACGATCCTCAATGGCAGCCAGGTCGATTTCGCCACTTTCAAGAAGCAGACCGACGACGTGTTCGCGGCCGTCAAGGCCAAGTCGCAGTGAATGCACGGTGACCAATCGCTGTCCGACGCTGGTGTCGGGCAGCGCATGATCAGTCGAACGCCCGGCATCGAACGGGCCAATGGAGGATGAAATGCTGACCAAGACACAAAATGTGGACGGCGCGGCGATCAAGAAGGCGATCGAGGGCCGTGACGGCAAGATGCTGTCGAGCTTCTATGCCGACGATGCGCTGGTGCGGGTGATCGACCGCAACAATCCGCCGAGCAAGCCGCGCGAAATCCGCGGCCGCGCGGCCATCGGCACCTTCTGGGACGATATCTGCAGCCGGGCGATGACCCACAAGGTCGACACCACCATCGCCGACGGCGACAACCTCGCCTTCACGCAAGCCTGCGCCTACCCGGACGGCACCAAGGTGTTCTGCGCGGCGATGCTGGAACTGAAGAACGGGCGGATCGCACGGCAGACCGTCGTGCAGGCCTGGGACGAATAGATCGACAACGGCAGCAGGCAAAACAGGGAGGAAACCATTATGTTCAGCGCCAGATGGCAGATCGACGCCAAGTTCGGGCACAAGCAGACCGTGCTCGAACTGATGCGAAAATGGGAACGCGAGATCGGCTCGCAGGTCGGTATCGCCGATCTCAACTTCCAGATCATGACCGGATCGATCGGTGCGCGGGAAGCGACGATCGAAACCCACCACCAGGTCGAGAGCCTGGCCCAGCTGGAAGAGTTCTTCGCCAAGATCGGCAAGATCGACGCGCATGCCAAATGGGGCAAGGAGATCGAACCCTATGTCGTATCGGGCACCAGCCTGTGGCAGATTTTCAGGGTTGTGGAGTAGTGGCTTTCGTTCTTCTCCCCGTTTACGGGGAGAAGATGCCGGCAGGCAGATGAGGGGCGGCGCTGACCTCTGCTATCTATTTGTTTTGACGTGATTTCGGACGGGTAACCCACCCTGAACGTCCGAGGTTTGCGCCGCCCCTCGTCCGCCCTTCGGGCACCTTCTCCCCGTAAACGGGAGAAGGGATTTTCTACCCATGCGCCACCATCACATGGCGCACGGCGGTATAATCCTCCAGCGCGTAGAGCGACATGTCCTTGCCATAGCCGGATTGCTTCAATCCGCCATGCGGCATCTCGTTGGTCAGCATGAAGTGCGTGTTGATCCAGGTGCAGCCATATTGCAGGCGGGCGGCGGTGGCCATGGCGCGCGAAACATCCTTGGTCCATACCGATGACGCCAGGCCGTAGTCGCTGTCATTGGCCCAGTTGACCGCCTCGTCGACTTCCGTGAAGCGGGTGAGCGAGACGACCGGGCCGAAGACTTCGCGGCGTACGATCTCGTCCTCCTGCAGCGCGCCGGCGACGACCGTCGGCTGGTAGTAGAAGCCGGTGCCCTCGCCCGGCTTGCCGCCGGTGGTGATCTCGATGTGCTTCAGTTCCGAAGCACGCTCGACGAAGCTCGACACACGGTCGCGCTGACGGCGCGAGATCAGCGGCCCGATCTCGTTCTCGGTGTCGTCCGGCTGGTTGTATTTGATCATCGAGACGGCGGAGGAAAGGTCGGCGACGAGTTTGTCGAAGATCTTCTTGCCGGCATAGATGCGGCAGGCGGCGGTGCAGTCCTGGCCGGCATTGTAATAGCCGAAGGCGCGCAGGCCGTTGACGACGGCGCCGAGGTCAGCGTCGTCGAAGACGATAACCGGCGCCTTGCCGCCGAGTTCCAGATGCGTGCGCTTGACCGATTTGGCGGCGGCCTGCAGCACCTTCTTGCCGGTGGCTACGTCGCCGGTGATCGAGATCATGTTGACCTTGGGATGGTTGATCAGCGTGTTGCCAACGCTGTCGCCGCGGCCAAGCACGACATTGACCACGCCTTCCGGCAGGATTTCGGCCAGGATCCGGGCCAGCTTCAGCGCCGTCAGCGGCGTCTGCTCCGACGGCTTGAAGACGACGGTGTTGCCGCCGGCAATCGCCGGCGCCAGCTTCCAGGCCATCATCATCAGCGGATAGTTCCAGGGCGCGATCGAAGCGACGATGCCGATCGCGTCGCGCCGCACCATCGAGGTGTGGCCGGGCAGGTATTCGCCGGCGACGACGCCGGGCATGGAGCGTACCGCGCCGGCGAAGAAACGATAGCAGTCAACGATGGCCGGGATCTCGTCGTTGAGCACGGCATTGATCGGCTTGCCGCAGTTCAGCGCCTCGAGCGTCGCGAACTCGTGGGCCTCAGCCTCGATGCGGTCGGCGATCTTCAGCAGATAGCCCGAGCGTTGCGCCGGCGTGGTGCGCGACCACGAGACGAAGGCTTTTTCGGCGGCAACGACAGCCGCCTCGATTTGCGCCTGGCTGGCCTCGGGCAGGTTGAGAATGGTCACCCCGGTTTTGGGATTGAGGATCGGCTCCTCGGTCTCCGTGCCCTTCTCGAATTTCGAGCCGATCAGCATCTGGGTGTCCATTGGGTCCTCCTTGAACAGAAGTGAATAGTGAGTAGTTGGTAGTAAGTGATGATCAGGCTTCGTCTGTGGGTTTCCCTAGTCGCCAATTCCTACTCACTACTCACTGTTCTCATTTGCCCGAACCGGCGATCTGGTCGCCGTCACGGGTCAGGTAATAGGCAAACAGGATCGGTAGCAGCGTCACCAGCACGACGACCATGGCCACGACATTGGTGACCGGGCGCTGGCGCGGGCGGATCAGTTCCTCCAGCATCCAGATCGGCACGGTCTGCTGCTGGCCAGCGGTGAAGGTGGTGACGATGACCTCGTCGAAGGACAGCGCGAAGGCAAGCATGCCGCCGGCAAGAAGCGCCGTGGCAATATTGGGCAGTACGACATGCCGAAAAGTCTGGAAACCGTCGGCGCCGAGATCCATCGAGGCCTCGATCATCGAGCCCGAGGTGCGGCGAAAACGGGCGACCGCATTGTTGTAGACGACGACCACGCAGAAGGTGGCGTGGCCGAGCACGATCGTCCAGAACGAGAACGGAATGTCGGCCAGCGAAAAGGCCGAACGCAGCGCGATGCCGGTGATGATACCGGGCAGCGCGATCGGCAGGATGACCAGCAGCGAGATCGCCTCGCGGCCGAAGAATTTGGTCCGCGACACGGCGGCGGCGCAGAGCGTTCCCAGCACCAGCGCGATCGCCGTCGAGATGGCGGCGACGCGCACCGACAGCGACAGCGCTTCCCAGACGTCGGGCCGGTTCCAGGTGACGGCGAACCATTGCGTGGTCAGCCCGGGCGGCGGCCACACGAAGCTCTTCTCCTCGGTGGTAAAGGCATAGACGAAGATCAGCAGGATCGGCAGATGCAGGAACAGCAGGCCGCAGGCGGCCGCGATCTTCAGGCCGAGCGGGGCGGATTGACCACGATCAGAGCGCATCGAAGGCCCCCATGCGCTTGGCGCCCCAGAGGTAGAAGCCCATGATGACGATCGGCACCACGGTGAAGGCGGCGGCGAGCGGGATGTTGCCGGCGGTGCCCTGCTGCGAGTAGACGGCCTGCCCGATGAACAGGCGCGAGGTACCGATGATCTGCGGGATGATGTAGTCGCCCAGCGTCAGCGAGAAGGTGAAGATCGAGCCGGCGACAATGCCGGGCAGCGCCAGCGGAAACAGCACGTTGCGGAAAGTCTGGCCGGGCGAGGCGCCGAGATCGGACGAGGCCTCGACCAGATTTCCGGGCACGCGCTCCAGCGCCGCCTGCACCGGCAGAATCATGAAGGGCAGCCAGACATAGACGAAGACGATGAAGGTGCCGGTAAAGGACACCGACAGCGAGTTGCCGCCGACGACCGGCAGCGACAGCCAAGCGTCGAGCAGCCACAACAAATGCAGCTTGGCGAGCAGCCAGGTCAAAATACCTTCCTTGGCCAGGATCAGCTTCCAGGCATAGATCTTGACCAGGTAGCTCGACCATAGCGGCAGCATGACGCCGAGATAGAACAGCGCCTTCCAGCGCCCCCGCGCATAACGCGCCGCGTAGTAGGCGATGGGGAAGGCGACGACGGCCGAAGCCAGCGTGACCAGTGCCGCCATCGTCACCGTGCGCAGGATGATGTCGAGATTGGCGGCCTGCAACAGGTCGCCATAGGTCTTCAGCGTGAACTGTCGGTTGATGAGGCCGGAGAACTCGTCGATGGAGAAGAAGCTCTGCGCCAAGAGCGCGAAGAGCGAGCCGATATAGACGATGCCGAGCCACAGGACCGGCGGCAGCAGCATGAGGAGCAGAAGCAGTTGCGGCCGGCGCCAGAAGAGGTCGGACAGCGCACCACGCATGCCGCCGCTGCCGGGGAGTATGGCGGGGGCAGGATTGAGCGCGGCGATGGTCATGGGGCGACCGTGTACAGACCGAGGCCGCGATCCTTCGCCCCCCTCTCTGTCCTGCCGGACATCTCCCCCTCAAGGGGGGAGATCAGCAGTTTCTCGGCCTCGCCAATTCTGCCACATTGGAGATTGGCGAAACCCGAAGGGACAGCCAATCTCCCCCCTTGAGGGGGAGATGTCCGGCAGGACAGAGAGGGGGGCTTCGCGCCAACCGTTCTCATGTCGGCTCATTCATCAGATGCAAGCTCTCGCGATTGAAGGTCAGCATCACCGCCTCGCCATCGGCCGGCAGGGCCGTGCCCGCCGGCACCACGGCATGCAGCTTCAACCCGTCGGCGTCGAGCGCCAGCCTTGTCGTGGCGCCGAGATAATTGGTCGAGACGAGACGCGCGGCGACGCCTTCGCCGCTTGCGGCGCGACCGACGCGAATGGATTCAGGCCGCAGGCTGCCCCAGCGCCGCTGGCCGGAATAACGCTGGACGAAGTCCGGCGGCAGCACGTTGGACGAGCCGACGAAATCGGCGACGAAGCGCGTGCTTGGGCGCTGATAGATATCCTCCGGCGTGCCGATCTGCATGATCCTGCCGTCGTTGAAGACGGCGACGCGGTCGGCCATCGACAGCGCCTCGCCCTGGTCATGGGTGACGAAGACAAAGGTTATGCCGAGCGCCTTCTGCAGCGACTTCAGCTCTTCCTGCATGTTTTCGCGCAGCTTGAGGTCGAGCGCGCCGAGCGGTTCGTCGAGCAACAGCACCTTGGGCTGGTTGACCAGCGCACGGGCGAGCGCAACACGCTGGCGCTGGCCGCCGGAAAGCTGGCCCGGCCGGCGCGCGCCATAGCCGGGCAGCCGCACCAGCGACAGCGCTTCTTCCGCCGCCTTGTGCCGCTCGGCCTTGCCGACGCGCTTGACCATCAGCCCGTAGGCGACATTGTCGAGCACGTTGAGGTGCGGGAACAGCGCATAGTCCTGGAACACTGTGTTGACGTTGCGGCGATAGGGCGGCACGCCCTCGGCGCGTTCGCCGAAGATCGAGATCGACCCTGATGTCGGCTGCTCGAAGCCGGCGATCAGCCGCAAGCACGTCGTCTTGCCCGAACCCGAAGGACCGAGCATGGCGAAGAATTCGCCCGGCGCGATGTCGAGATCGACCGCGTCGACGGCGCGAACGCTGCCGAAATGGCGCGATACTTTTTGAAAGGAAACGGCTGATGTCATTGGGTGTCCTGATCTGTCAGGCTCGTCAAATCTCGGGCGTCAGCGCTGCCCCTTCTCCGCCTGCCCATCCTTCGCTGCGATGCAGCTACGGAGGGTGAACCGGCACCTTCTCCCCGTATAGTGACGGGGAGAAGGGAAGCGCTCCAACGCTGACGACCCCCTCTCCCCGTTCTTCACGGGGAGAGGGTAAGGGTGAGGGGCAGCGTCAACTTATCAAGTGATGCGTGGCGAAAATCATCGTCCGCCGATGACGCCGATATAATCCGACACCCAGCGATAGTAGGGAACGCACTGGTTATTCTGGGTGGCGCATTTCGAGACCGGCGTCTTCCAGAACTTGATCTTGTCGAAATTGTCGTAGCCGTTGGTCTTGCAGCCTTCCTCGCCGAGCAACTCGTTGCCCTTGCAGGCGGCGGGCACGACCGGCAGCGAGCCGAACCAGGCCGAGACATCGCCCTGCACTTTGGGCGAGAGTGAATGCTCAAGCCACATATAGGCGCAGTTCGGGTGCGCCGCGTCGGCCTCCATCATGGTTGTATCGGCCCAGCCGGTGACGCCTTCTTCCGGCACGGTCGAGGCGACCGGCTTCTTGGCGGCGACCAGCGTGTTGACCTGATAGGGCCACGAACCGGACGCGACCACGCCTTCGTTCTGGAAATCGTCGACCTGGATGGCGGCGTCATGCCAGTAGCGGCCGACCAGCGTGCGCTGGACGCGCAGCAATTCGAGCGCGGCCTTGTACTGGTCCTCGTTCAGTTCGTAGGGATCCTTGATGCCGAGTTCCGGCTTGTGGAACATCAGGTAGTTGGCGGCGTCGGCGATGTGGATCGGTCCGTCATAGGCCTGGACCCGGCCCTTGTTGGACTTGCCGTCCGGCAGCTTCATTTCCTCGAAGACGACGTTCCAGCTCTTCGGCGCTTCCTTGAACACCTCGGTGTTGTACATCAGGATGTTCGGACCCCACTGATAGGGAACGCCATAGTGCACCTTGTCGACGGTGAACCAAGGCGCGTCCTTCAGCCGATCGTCCACCGCCTTCCAGCTCGGGATGAGATCGGTGTTGATCGGCTGCACGCGCTTGCCGGCGACAAGGCGCAGCGAGGCATCGCCCGAAGCCGTGACAAGGTCGAAGCCGCCCTCGTTCATCAGCGAGACCATCTCGTCCGACGTGTTGGCGGTCTTGACGTTGACCTTGCAGCCGCTCTCCTTCTCGAAGGCGGTGACCCAGTCATAGCCCTTGTCGGTCTCGCCGCGCTCGATATAGCCCGGCCAGGCAACGATGTTGACCTCGCCTTCGCCCTTGCCGAGTTCCTTGACCTGGGCAACGGCCTGACCGGAGAAGGTCAGCGCGACCGTCAGCGCAGTGCATGACCTCAGGAATGAATTCATCATCGATCTCCCATTTTGGCGCGGGATCCTGAAACCGCTCCGGTTCGCCAGATCACGCGCGGACTGAAAAACGTGTCAGCTCGTCCGTTGGACTTGACGATACTCTGATGGCAGCTTTGGTCCCGTACCGGAAGGTGCTTTGAAAATT
Organism: Mesorhizobium sp. BH1-1-4; assembly: GCF_020165665.1. Classification (NCBI taxonomy): domain Bacteria; kingdom Pseudomonadati; phylum Pseudomonadota; class Alphaproteobacteria; order Hyphomicrobiales; family Phyllobacteriaceae; genus Mesorhizobium; species Mesorhizobium sp. BH1-1-4. The sequence goes on along the minus strand of NZ_JAIUIN010000001.1, from coordinate 191,054 downwards.
CCGGTTTCGCAAATTCATTTATCAGAAGGCCGATATCGGCTTTTCCGATACCTCTATCACAAACGCTGGCGAACCGTTCGCTGCGACTGGGCGAGGCCGATGAAGTCGCGCGCCGCCGGCGGCAGGCCGGAGCCTCGCCGCCAGACCATGCCGACCTGCACCACCGGCAAGGAGCCCGAAATGTCACGCGATTCGATGCGGTCACCTTCCAGCGACCAGGGCCGGTAGACGAGATCCGGCAGCAGCGCCACGCCGGCGCCGGTGGCGACGAGGCTGCGCACGGCTTCCACCGAACGCGTGCGGAAGGCGACGTGCGGCCTGGCGCCGATCGCCGTCAGCAGCTTGCCGGTGTTCTCCTCGATCTCGTCGACGGTCAGCATGATCAGCGGTTCGGAGGCGATATCGCCGATGCCGATGATGTCGGCGCCAGCCAAGGGGTGGCCGAGCGGCAGCCACAGCCGATAGGCCGAGACTTCGAGGATTTCCGATTGCAGGGCAGTGCGGTCGCGCAGATTGGAGGTGACCATGACGGCAATGTCGAGCTTGCCGCCGATCAGTAAGTGTTCGAGGTAGTCGCCATTGTCCTCTATGGCCGAGACCTCGACGCCGGGATAGGCGCGGCGGTAGCGGGAAAGCAGATCCGACAGCACATAGCCGGCGACAAGCGAGGTGACGCCGAGCTGCAGCCGGCCGCCCACCACCGCCTGTTCACCCGAAAAAGAGCGGCGGGCGTCGGACACGTCGGCGAGAATCTTTGTCGCGTGACGCAGGAACTGGTGGCCCTTGTGGGTGATGTTGAGGCCGCGCGAATGGCGCTCGAACAGTTCGACGCCAAGATCGCTTTCAAGCTCCTTGATCGCTTCGGTGACCGACGATTGCGAGATGGAGAGGTTTTGCGCGGCGCGCGACACCGTGCCTTGCTCGGCGACGGCGACGAAGAATTGCAACTGGCGGATGGTGAAGGCCATGGCCGGACTAAACACCGGCAGGCAAGCGAAGGAAAGCCGATGGCCAAAGCTTATCCCATGGCTGGATGCCTGGCCGCGGCTCAGCCCAGCATCGGCCGGATGCGCCGCCAGCATGCCGGGCCATAGCGCAAGGCAAGCATGAATGCCGTTTCCAGCGCCAGCACGATGACGATGATGCGGAAGCCGACTGTGAGCGGGCTCTGGCTGCTGCCATGCAGCGCATACCCTGTAAGCAGAAAACCGGCATTCCAGAGCGTGGCTCCAATCAGCGTCGCGACCACAAACGGCAGGGCTGGCAGGCAGAGCGCGCCGGCCGCGATAGGCAAGTAATTGCGCACCGTCGGGATGAACTGCGCCAGCAGGGAAACCCTGACATGATAGCGGCGATAGGCCTGGCCGAGCCTGTGGTAGGTCGCCGGACGCAGGAAGACATATCGGCCGAACCGCTCGACCAGCCTGTCGGCGCGATCAATTCCGATGCGGCGGCCGACAGTGTACCAGACAAGGCAGCCGCTGGCGGAGGCCAGCGTGGTCACGCCCAGCAGAATTGCCAGCGACGCGCCATCCGGCGCAGCCGTCATGCCAAGGAACAACAAGAACACATGCGACGGCGGGACCGGCAGAATCTTCTCGGTGAAGGCGATGCAGAAGACGCCAAGCAGGCCGAGGCCAAGAATGGCCGACAGCGGACCGCTCATGCGAAGCGCCAATCGTAGGTACTGGCGGTCTTGATCCTCGATACGCGATAGACCGTCGCCGGCGGAAAATTGCGAAAGGTATGGCCGACCCGCGTGACCTCCAGGTCGAGCCTGTCGAGCAACGACTGGTCGAACGGGCAGCGCCGGCCGAGCGTGAACTGATGGAGCACTCCGCCCGGGCGAAGGTTCGCGAAGACGCCTTCAAGAATGGCGAGCGTCTTGCGCGGCGAAATCAGGCGGAAGGGCAAACCGCTGACCGCCGCGCCAGCCAGCAGGCCGGGGAACAGCGACGACAGATGGCGCAGGCCGACCGCATCCATCTCGAATATCCGCGCCAACGGAAATCGCCGCTTCAGCAACGCGGCGAAATCCGGATCGGATTCAATCAGTGTCAAATCCTCCTCCCTCACGCCGCGCCACAACAGCGCGCGGGTGAAGGGGCCGGTTCCCGGGCCAAGCTCCAGCACAGGGCCTGTCTCCGGACCGATGTCGCGCGTCATCAACGCCGCCAGGCTGGAACTGGACGGCGTGACGGAGCCGACCCTGAACGGCGCCACCGTCCACGCCATGAGAAAAGACACAGCATCATTTGCAGACATTGTAGCCTCAATCCCGGACAACATCACGCCAGCCCGTTTGGCGTGGCCATTTGATTTCACGTGGGCGCCGGGCCTGACCCTGTTGCATAATCGGGCCCGACGCCTGATGCCGGCATAGGGGGTGTGCCGACCGGCGCTGTTTGCCGCGACTGGATTGCATAGACATTGCGCAATCTCGGAGAGTCAAAGAAAGCGCCTGTCGATCCCGGGCCATCGGATTTGCCATGCTTGCGCAATGTTGGCGGTGTAGCGCCGCCGGATAGATGGCCGCCAAAGGGAACGAGGATGCGTATATTACTGGTCGAGGACGAACCCGAAATGGTCTCTGCCTTGCGTGCCGCGCTGAAGCGGCACGACATGGTGGTCGATCATGCCGGCTCGCTCATCGAAGCCGAAGGCTTGGTTGCCGTCGACAGCTATGACGCCATCCTGCTCGACCGTCAGTTGCCGGATGGCGACGGGCTGTCGCTGGTGCCGAGATTGCGTTCGGCCAGGAACACCACGCCCGTTCTGGTGCTGACGGCGAAAGGCGACACAGCGGAGAAGGTCGACGGGCTGGACATGGGCGCGGACGACTATCTGGCAAAACCATTCGCCTTCGAGGAGTTGCTTGCCCGCCTGCGCGCGCTGCTCAGGCGCCCGGCACCGCTGCAGTCGCAGTTCATCCGCGCCGGCCATCTGGTGCTCGATGTCGGGCATCGCGAAGCATCGATCCGTGCCGAACCGCTCAGCCTGCCACGCCGCGAACTCCTGGTGCTGGAGGCGCTGATGCGGCGCACCGGCCGCATGGTGCAGCGCGAGGCGCTGATGGAGGCGGTGTTCGGCCTCGACGACGAGATCCAGTCCAACGCACTCGACACCCATGTCTCGCGCCTGCGCCGCAAGCTCGCCGACGCCGATGCCGGGGTGACGATCAACGGCATTCGCGGCGTCGGCTATCTCCTGCGCGAAACGACGTGAGCGCCGAGCTATGAGTATCAAGCGCCCGCGTTCGCTCAAATGGAGCCTGGTGCTGCGCATCGCCCTGCTGCAATGCGCGTTGCTGACGCTGATCATCGTCGGCATTCTCGGCGCCATGCTGGCCACCGGCCTTATCCCGCACGACTACGAGGACGGCACAATGGACGTGCTAGCGGATGCGGTGACACGCGATGCAGGCGGCAAGCTCGTCATCACCGAGACGCCGGATATGGCAAAGCTGCGCTCGAACGTTCCGGACCTCTGGTTCATCATCCGCGACAAGCAAGGGCAGCGACTGGAAGAAGGCGCGGTACCGGCCATTTTCCAGCCCTTTGTCGGACTGCTGGACACTATCAGCGACGCCCGTATCGACCACGCAATCGGACAGGCCGCGCCGCCGGAGGGAAAGATCCGCTGGACCGATACGGCGGCCGGCAATGTCCAGATCTTCAGCGGCACCAAGGGCGGGCTTTCGCTGCCGCGCCTGCTCGGCCAGGCGCCGCAATTCTTCCTGCAAGGCATATTGCCGCTCGCCGGGCTGATGTCGCTGGCCACGCTGTTCGCGACGCCATGGGTGGTGCGCGGCGCGCTGTCGGGCCTTGGCCATGCGGCGGCCGAGGCCGAGCGCATCGACATCGACCAGCGCGGCGTGCAGTTGCCGCTGAAGGATGTGCCGAAGGAAGTGACGCCGCTGGTGAAAGCAGTGAACGCAGCCCTTGCGCGGCTCGACAAGGGCTATGAGCGCCACAAGCGTTTCCTGACCGATGCCGCCCATGAACTTCGAACACCGGTCGCCATCCTCAACACGCGCCTTGCCTCGCTGCCGGCGACACCGGAGCGGGCACGGCTGCTGCAGGATGCGGCGCGGCTTTCGACGCTGACCGACCAGTTGCTCGACCTGCAGCGCCTCGACCGGCAGACAACGGCCTTCGAAAGGGTAGACCTCGTGGCGATCGCGCGCGGCGTCATCTTCGACCTCGCACCGATGGCATTCTCGGCCGGCTACGAAATGTCGTTCGAGCCGGAACTGGACACGGTTCTCGCCACCGGCGACCGCACCGCGATCGAACGCGCGGTGACTAACATCGTGCAGAACGCCATCGAGCATGGCGGCCGCGCCGGCAAGATCACCGTCAGCGTCACGGCGCCCGCCACCATAGAGGTCCGAGACGAGGGCGACGGCGTGCCGCCGGGCGAGCGGGAGCGCATTTTCGAGCCCTTCTACCGGCTGCGTCCGCGGGATCACGGCGCCGGCCTCGGCCTCAACCTCGTGCAGGAAATCATGCATCTCCATGGCGGCCGCATCGAGATTCTCGACGGCAAACCGAGCGGCGCCTGCTTCAGGATGAGTTTTCGCGCCTTGCCGGCATAGCACCGGCATTGCAAATCGACCACGCGGTATTTGACATCGCGATTTATCGTAACTAGTTAAGTTACATGAAACGCAACAGTCGACTGTCCTCTACCTTGCACATTCTCGTCCACATGGCCGAGAAGCCAGCGCAAGCGCTGACCTCCGAGCAGCTTGCCACCTTCATCCACACCAATCCGGTGGTGGTGCGCCGGACCATCGCGGGCCTGCGCGATGCCGGCATCGTCACCTCCTCACGCGGCCATGGCGGCGGCTGGCTGCTCGGGCGCGCGCCCGAAGACATCTCTCTGGCCGAAATCAGCGCCGCCCTTGGCGAGACGCTGTTGCCGTTCAGCACCGAGCCGGAAAGCCCCGGCTGCCTCGTCGAGCAAGCTGTGATCGCCGTGCTCGACGATTTTCGCATCGCGGCCGAAAGATTGCTGCAGGAGAAACTCAGCCACATCACCCTGGCCGACCTCACAGCCGATTTCCGCCGCCGTTATGACCTCATTGGAGTTTCCAGCCATGCAGTATGATCTTGCCGTCCTTGGCGGCAGCTTTGCCGGCCTGTCCGCCGCAATCCAGGCGGCGCGGGCGCGGCGCAAGGTGCTGGTGATCGATGCCGGCCAGCCGCGCAACCGCTTCGCCGCGTATTCGCACGGCTTTCTCGGTCAGGACGGCCGTACACCCCGAGCGATCCTCGACGATGCAAGGCGGCAATTCCTTGCCTATCCGACAGCCAGGCTTGTCACCGCGCGCGCCGACAGGGCGGTTGCCAACAGCGGCAGCGATTTCGAAATCGCAACCGATGGCGGCGAGACATTCGGCGCGGCACGTCTGGTGCTGGCCACCGGCGTGCGCGACATCCTGCCGGAGGTTCCCGGGCTTGCCGGGCAATGGGGCAGGACCGTGCTGCACTGCCCCTATTGCCATGGCTACGAGGTTTCCGGCGGGCCGCTTGGCGTGCTCGCCACCGGCCCGATGTCCGTGCATCAGGCGCAGCTGATTTCCGACTGGGGCGACGTCACGTTGTTCGGCAACGGCCTGCTCGAGCCCGACGCCGAGGAGCTCGCCGCCCTTGATGGCAAGAATATCCGCTTTGAGCCCGCGACCGTCCAAGCGCTCGAGGAAGACGGTTCCGGCGGATTGGTTGTCCACCTCGATGGCGGCCGGAATGCCGGCGTCAAGGCGATCTTCACCGCGCCGCGCAACACGATGGCGAGCCCGCTGGCGGAACAGCTCGGTTGCGACTTCAAGGACGGCCTGCTCGGCCCGGTGATCTCGGTCGATGACAGGCAGCAGACGACGGTTCCCGGGGTCTACGCCGCCGGCGATGCGGCACGGGCGATGCACAACATCGCCTTCGCGGTGTCGGGCGGCACCTTCGCGGGCGTGTGCGCTCATCAATCCCTGGTGTTCGGCTAAAATTGTGTTCTGCTAAATCCCGGAACCCCCGCCGGCGATGCTGAGCCGTGCGCCGGCCTGCGCCAATGCGGCGGCTATATCGTGCGGCGGCGCGCGGTCGGTGGCGAGTTCGGAAAAGCCACCGAAGCCGCAGACCTGAACCAGTCCCTGGCGGCCGAACTTCGTGTGATCGGTGATGACGAGGGAACGCTGGCCGCGCGACAGCACCATGCGGGCGAATTCCGACTCTTCCAGATCGTAGTCCATGACGCCCGTCACCGCATCGACGGCGCCGGTGGAAATGACGGCGTGGCTGACCGAGAAGCGGCTGACGAACTCGATGGCCGATGTCCCGAACGCAGCGCCTGAATCGCTGCGCAACTCGCCGCCGGCCATATAGACCTTGTTGCCGTTGATGGTGGCCAGCGTGCGGGCGATGTCGGACGAATTGGTCACGACCGTCAGGCGCCGGTGGCCGAGCAGTTCGCGGGCCAGGAACGAGGTCGTCGTCCCGGTGTCGAGCATGATCGATTCGCCGTCGCGGATGGTGGCCGCGACCGTGCGGGCAATGCTGCGCTTGGCGTCGGCATGCTCGCGCATGCGCCGTTCGAACGGCGCTTCGCCGATCATCGACGGCAAGCCGATGGCGCCATGCATCTTCAGGATCGAGCCGTCGCTGGTGAGCGGCTTGACGTCACGGCGCACGGTTTCGAGCGACACGCCCAACCGGTCGGCCAGGCTGGCGATGGTGACGGTTCCCTCTTCCTGCAGCAGCCGCAGGATCTCGCCATGCCGTTTCGAGTGGATCATCTGTACGCGTCCCGGAAATTGCCCGATTCTAGGGCATTTCTAGCGCTTTTAAAGGAATTGCCCATGCTTTCGGGCAAAATACCCAAAAAAAGTCACATCTTTTTATTGACAGAAGGGCAACCCTGGCGTGAAATCCAACCCCAACAGGGGTTCGGAGCTGCAGCGGGAGGATAATTGGCAGGGCCGCAACTCACTGACCAGGCAGGCTGTAACGTGCCTGGCGCGAAAGATTTTCAGATCCGCGGGGGCGGATGCCGGGTTCAAAAACCTGGCCAAGGGGCTCGTCGGTGCGGTGCGGGATACCGATCCTGGCGTCCCGCACCGACGAGATTGTTTGCACTTCCCTCCGCCGTCGTTGCGTTGCCCGTGGCGCCTTGTCGAAGCCCCGCGAACCAGACCAGCAAACCAGGGATGATTTCGTGATTGCCGAAGACCGCATCCGCGCCCTGCCCTGCTGGACGGGGGCCATCGAGATCGCGCCGCTGCCCGGCGGCTTGAGCAACGCCAATTATGTTGTGACCGACGCGGCCGGCAAACATGTCGTGCGCTTCGGCCAGGACTATCCGTTCCACCATGTCTTCCGCGAACGGGAGGTGATGACCGCGCGGGCGGCGCACGCGGCCGGCTTCGCGCCGGCGGTCCACTATGCCGAACCGGGAATCCTGGTGACGGCGTTTCTCGGCGCCAAGACCTATCTGGCTGAGGACGTGTGCGTCAATCTCGGCCGTGTCGCCGCGCTGATGCGCGGCTTTCACCGGGAGATGCCCAACCATATTTCCGGCGCCGGCTTCATGTTCTGGGTGTTCCACGTCATTCGCGACTATGCGCGCACGCTCGACGAGGGCGGCAGCCGCAAGCGCGGTAACCTGCAGCACTTCCTGGGACTGGCCGACGAACTGGAGCGCGCGCAGAAATTGCTGCCGATCGTCTTTGGCCACAATGATCTTTTGCCGGCCAATATTCTGGATGACGGCAGCAGGTTGTGGCTGATCGATTTCGAATATGCCGGATTCAACACAGCCATGTTCGACCTTGCCGGCGTCGCTTCGAACGCCGGCATGAGCGACGAAGAGTCCTTCGCCTTCCTGACCGCCTATTTCATGAAGGAACCGGACGAGGCGATCCGCCGCTCGCACGCCGCCATGCAATGCGCCTCGCTGCTGCGCGAGGCGATGTGGAGCATGGTATCGGAGCTCTATCTCGACGCGCCCGGCATCGACTACGTCGCCTACACCGAGGAAAACCTGGTGCGGCTCGACGCGGCGCTGGACAATTACCGGACAAAATACGGGATCCTGAAATCATGACCTTGCCTAGCCAGGCCGCGGTCGTCGTCATCGGCGGCGGCATTATCGGCTGTTCGACGGCCTATCATCTGGCGCGCGACCACAAAGCCGACGTGGTGCTGCTCGAACAGGGCAAGCTGACTTCGGGCTCGACCTGGCACGCTGCCGGCCTTGTCGGGCAATTGCGCTCTTCGGCCTCGATCACGCGAGTGCTGAAATATTCCGTCGACCTCTACAAGGGGCTGGAGGCCGAGACCGGGCTCGCCACCGGCTGGAAGATGACCGGGTGTCTCAGGCTCGCCACCAATGCCGACCGCTGGACCGAGTACAAGAGGCTGGCGACGACGGCGAAGAGCTTCGGCATGGACATGCATCTGCTGTCTCCGGCGGAGGTCAAGGCGATGTGGCCGCTGATGGAAACCGGCGATCTGGTCGGTGCCTCCTGGCTGCCGACCGACGGCCAGGCGAGCCCGTCCGACATCACCCAGTCGCTGGCCAAGGGCGCGCGCATGCATGGCGCCAAGCTCTATGAGGACGTGCGCGTCACCGGCTTCGAAATGAAGGGCGACCGCATCACGGCGGTGAAGACCAATCAAGGCGACATTGCCTGCGAAAAGGTAGTGAATTGCGCCGGCCAATGGGCACGGCAGGTCGGCGCCATGGCCGGCATCAACGTGCCGCTGCAGCCGGTCAAGCACCAGTACATCATCACCGAAAAGATCGATGGGCTGGCGACCGACGCGCCGACGTTGCGCGACCCCGACCGGCGCACCTATTTCAAGGAGGAGGTCGGCGGCCTGGTGATGGGCGGCTACGAGCCGAACCCGCAAGCCTGGACGACAGGGGACGTGCCCAACGATTGGGAATTCCGGCTGTTCGATGACGATTACGACCATTTCGAGCAGCACATGGTTCAGGCGATCGCGCGGGTGCCGGCGCTGGAAACCGTTGGCGTCAAGCAGATGATCAACGGGCCGGAAAGCTTCACGCCGGATGGCAATTTCATCCTCGGCGTGGCGCCCGAATGCGCCAACATGTTTGTCGGCGCCGGCTTCAACGCCTTCGGCATCGCCTCCGGCGGCGGGGCCGGCTGGGTGCTGGCGCAATGGGTGGTCGATGGCGAGGCGCCGCTCGACCTGTGGGTGGTCGACATCAGGCGCTTTTCCAACCTGCACCGCGACCGGCAATGGGTGTGCGAGCGCACGCTGGAGGCCTATGGCAAGCATTATACGATCGGCTTCCCGCATGAGGAATACACCAGCGGCCGGCCGCGCATCGTCTCGCCGCTCTATGACAGGCTGAAAAACCATCGCGCCGTCTTTGGATCCAAGCTCGGCTGGGAACGGCCGAACTGGTTCGCGCCGGAGGGCGTCGAACCGCGCGACATCTATTCGATGGGCCGGCAGAACTGGTTTGCCGCCGTCGGCGACGAGCACCGGCATGTACGCGAGCATGTCGGCATCTTCGACCAGTCGTCGTTCGCCAAATACGAATTGACCGGGCCTGACGCGGCCAAGGCGCTCGACTGGATCTGCGCCAACGATGTCAGCAAGCCGGTCGGCCGGCTGACCTATACGCAACTCCTCAACACGCGCGGCGGCATCGAGGCCGACCTGACGGTGTCGCGGCTTGCCGAGGAGAAGTTCTACATCGTCACCGGCACCGGTTTCCGCACTCACGACGCCTCGTGGATCAGCGACCATATTGGCGAGGGCCTCGATGCCAGGCTGATCGACGTCACCGAGGATTTCGGCACGCTGTCGCTGATGGGACCGCGTGCCCGCGACGTGCTTTCTGATGTGACCGGGAGCGATGTGTCGAATGCCAGCTTCCCGTTCGGCCATGTCAGGGAGATCGTCATCGCCGGTCACACGGTGCGGGCGCTGCGCGTCACCTATGTCGGCGAACTGGGCTGGGAGCTGCATGTGCCGATCGCGGCCACCGGCGAAGTCTTCGACGCGCTGATTGCGGCCGGCAAGAAGCATGACATACGGCCGGTCGGCTACCGCGCGCTCGAATCGCTGCGGCTGGAAAAGGGCTATCGCGCCTGGGGCTCCGACATAACCCCCAACGATACGCCGCAGGAGGCTGGCCTCGGCTGGGCCGTCAAGCTCAGGAAGAACACCGACTTCGTCGGACGGCGCGAGCTCGAGAAGGTTGACGGTGCGTATTTGAAGAAGCGCTTTGCCGGCTTCACGGTCGACGATCCGGAGATCGTGCTCGTCGGCCGCGAAACCATCCTGCGCAATGGCGCGCCGGTCGGCTATCTGGCCAGCGGCGGCTACGGCTACACCCTGGGCAAGAACATCGGCTACGGCTATGTGCGCAACGCCGACGGGGTGAGCGATGATTTCCTTGCGTCAGGCCGATATGAACTGGTGGTCGCGATGCAGCGGACGCCGGCTAAACTCCACCTCGAGCCAATGTATGACCCGGATGGCGAGAAAGCCAGGGCTTAAGGCATTCTAGGCAGGAAGGCGCGACGTATTGACCGGTTGAGCCCCCATCTGCGATTACAGGGAAGTCATTTCAAGGTCCGTAGCGGGTAACTGCCATGACAAAATCTCTCATTCTGCCCTCGATGACGCTACGCACAGAGACTATTCGACCGGCTAAGGCGTTGTGCTTGTTTATCTATGCAGTCCTTGACCTAAGCGTCTCCACAGCAATCGCCAAAGATGACCCCAGCAAATTGAGCGTCTGGACGGTTGCACGAGGCAAGGACGAGTCTGGGGCCTCCAGAATAACCGCGATGTTAAACCCTTGGGTTGACGATCCCAGCACTGTCACGCACCCAGTCTCGGCCATGCTTTTGGCTAGTTGCACCGAAGGAAGCTTGTCGGTCGCCCTCATATCCGACATTGGCGTCGATGGGCAGCACCACGACATTTTCATCCGACGGAACGACGAGCCCGAAAAGAAAGAGCGGTGGGTGGTCAGCAAGCTGCTTCCCGGTATTTGGGATACCAAAGAAGCTGGAATCTTCCTGGATTCACTTTCCGAAGTGGGAGACCTTTCAATCCGATATGAAGATACCGATAAGAAATGGGTGCGGGTATCGAAATACAAGATGACCAACTTTGATAAAGCAAAGGAGGCAATCCGATCAATGTGCCCTTGGTGATCGCCGCGGGTTACTCCTTACCGAACTGCATTGAGAATCAGCACACGCGCAGGGCGAGGCCACGGCTCGGTACCGTATCGGCCTCGCCAGGCATAGAGACGTAGGGGCGTGTTTCCTCGACGCGGGTGATCAGGCCTTGCGCTTCGAGTTCGGCGATGCGCGCGGCAAAGCCCTGATCCCACAGCGTGTTCTTGACCGTCAGGACGATTACCCCGCCCGCCCGGCAGATACGGATCAGTTCGTCCAACCCGTCGGCGCCGACATGGCCCGAAGTGAAGACGCCGGCCGAGACGATGCCGGCATAGGTGTCGTCGGCAAAAGGCAAGGCGCCACCGAGCGCCAGGCAATGGAGCGCCGAATAGACGCCCTTGCGCGCGGCCTGATCCAGCATGCCTTGCGAGATGTCCAGTGCCTCGACCTCGGGATAGCCTGTTATATCGAGCCATTCACCGATCAGCCCCGTACCCGCGCCGGCGTCGAGCAGGGGGGCTGACCCCGGCGGCAGATGGCGGGCGAGCAGTGCAAGGCAGATCGTCGGGTGACGGTAACCGGCGGCTGACATGTCGGCGTCGTAGGTCTGCGACCAGCGGTCGTAAAGTGCCGCCACTTCTTCCGGGCGCTTGGCCGCGTAGACTTCGCCGAGTGCGCCATGATGCTTGCTATCCGCCACGTGCCCGCCAACTCCTTCGTCTTGCCGGGATGATAGCCAAACAGCGAAAATTGTGGAACCGTTGCAGCGAAGAAATAACGGCGTGGGGACGCAGGCATGGAGACAGACGAGCCGCGGGCAAAACTTGCCGCCATTCCGGTGCTGGCCGGCTACACCGGGCCACTGGACCGGCTCGGCGGCCTGACCAACCTCGTCTTCAGGGCCGGCGATTACTGCCTGCGCATTCCAGGCAAAGGCACCGAGGAATACATCAACCGCGCCAACGAGGCGATTGCCGCGCGCGAGGCGGCAAGAGCCGGCGTCAGTCCGGAGGTGCTGCATGCCGACGCTGCCACCGGGGTGATGGTGACGCGCTATATCGCCGGTGCCGAGACGATGTCGCCAGAGAAATTCAGGGACCGGCAGGGCAGTCCGGCGCGGGCGGCCAAGGCCTTCCGCAAGCTGCACGCGTCCGGCGCGGTGTTTCCCTTCCGCTTCGAGCTGTTTTCGATGATCGACGACTATCTCAAGGTGCTATCGACCAGGGATGTCGCCCTGCCCGCCGGCTATCACGACGTGGTGCGCGAGGCAGAAAGCGTGCGCTCGGCCTTGGCCGTCCGCCCCTTGCCTCTCGTCGCCTGCCATTGCGATCCGCTGTGCGAGAATTTCCTCGATACGGGCGAGCGGATGTGGATTGTCGACTGGGAGTATTCCGGGATGAACGACCCGCTCTGGGACCTCGGCGATCTCAGCGTGGAAGGCAAGTTTGACGCCGCCCAGGACGAGGAGTTGATGCGCGCCTATTTCGGCGGGGAGGCGAGGCCGGCGGAACGGGGACGCGTCGTCGTCTACAAGGCGATGTGCGACCTGTTGTGGACGCTGTGGGGGCTGATCCAGCTCGCCAACAACAATCCGGTGGACGATTTCCGCGCCTATGCCGACGGGCGGTTCGCGCGCTGCAAGGCGCTGATGGAGACACCAGAGTTTTCCAGGCACCTTGCTGCGGTGAGAGAAGGCTAGGCCCCGGGACTCTAGCCGGCGATATCCAGGCGGCGGTCGACGCGATCAAACACCATCAGCGCGATGCCACGTGAAGCAACCAGGCTGCCATCCGCCGGCCTTTAATTCACACCCTTCGGTACGTTCTCCGGGGGCACCGTGGTGTCTACCACCTTCTGGCGGTGGAAAATGAACAGTCCGGCGAGAACGATGATGCCGGAGCCGATCAGGATGCGCGGGCTGGGGACGTCGCCGAAGAACACCAGCCCGAACACCACGGCCCACAGGAGCAGCGTGTAGTGCAGCGGCGCCAGCGTCGAGGCCGGCGCCAGCTTCAGCGCCCGCGTGATCATCAGATGCGCGCCGCAGGAAACGATGCCGAGCAGCAGCATGGCGCCGAGATCGAGCGCCGACGGCGTCTTCCAGGCGCCGATGGTCAGCACACCGCCAACCGCCAGCGTGCCGATCGTCTGCCACGTCACCAGATTGGTGTCGCTGGTGCCGCGCAGGCGCCGGTTGAGGATGATGGCGAAGGCGAAGGCGAGGCTGCCGACAAGCGCGAAGCTCGACGACAAGGAGAACGCGGCGGAGGATGGTTTCAGCATGATGACCACGCCGCAGAAGCCGAGCAGGATCGCCACCCAGCGGCGCCAGCCGACCTTTTCGCCAAGCAGGAAATGCGATAGCGCCGCTACATAGATCGGCCCTGCCATGTAGAAGCTCATCACATCGGCAAGCGGCAGATAGACGACGGCGGCGTAGAACAAGGCGGTATCCAGCGTCGTCGCCACCACGCGCAGGATCTGCAGCCCGGGCCGCTCCATCTGGAACAGTCTGCCAGCACCCTGATTGGCGATCATCGGGCCGAGCACGATAAAGGCGCCGATCGAACGGATCAGCACCACCTGGCCGACGGAAAAGCTGGCGACCAGCCATTTGCCCATGGCGTCGTTCAGCGCAAACAGGAAGTCGCCGGCCAGCATCAGCAGGATGCCGGCCAGAAGAACATTCCTGATTGGGGAATTGTGCGCCACGGGTTGCGTCATGCCGACCCCGATTCCTCCCTCGCCTGGGCCGCGTCGTAGACGGAAGCGGTGGCTTTGACGAGGACAAATCAGGAAATGGGTAAGACCAGCGTCGGGAATCGGCTGTATCTAGGTCGGTATATGTCTGCGGTTCACATGACCCGGCCTGCCGGGAACGGACAGCCTGGTATCCTGCCTTGTCCTTTCCGCCACCACCTTGCCCCTGGCGATGACGCAGATTCGCTCCGCGCGCAGGCGCAGGGCCTCGATCGGATTGCCGGCATCGAGGATCACCAGGCTGGCGCGCTTGCCAACCGCCAGACCCAGATGATCGAGGCCCATGATCGCGGCGTTGACGTTGGTGACCATGTCGAAGCAGCGCGCCATGTCGGCCGGGCTCGACATCTGGGCGACATGCAGGCCCATGAAGGCGACGTCGAGCATGTCGGCGGTGCCGAGCGAATACCAGGGATCGAGCACACAATCCTGACCCCAGCCGACGCGGATGCCGAGCGCCAGCATCTCCTTGACCCGGGTCAGACCGCGGCGCTTCGGGAAGGTGTCATGGCGGCCCTGCAGCATGATGTTGATCAGGGGATTGGGGATCGCGGAAACGCCGGCTTCAGCGATCAGCGGCAGAAGCTTCGAGACATAGTAATTGTCCATCGAATGCATCGAAGTGAGGTGCGAACCGGCCACCCTGCCCTGCAGGCCGAGGCGCTGCGTTTCATAAGCCAGTTGCTCGATGTGGCGCGACAGGGGATCGTCGGTCTCGTCGCAATGCAGGTCGACCATCAGGCCGCGTTTTGCCGCGATTTCGCACAGTTCGGTCACCGAACGCGTGCCATCGGCCATGGTGCGCTCGAAATGCGGAATGCCGCCGACGATATCGACACCCATATCCAGCGCGCGGATGGTGTTCTGGCGCGCCGTCGGCGAGCGATAGAAGCCGTCCTGCGGGAAGGCCACGAGTTGAAGATCGATATAGGGAGCGACGGTCTTCTTGACCTCGAGCAGCGCCGCGACCGCCAGCAGCCGGTCATCGCAGACATCGACATGGGTGCGGATGGCGAGCAGCCCCATCGACACCGCCCAGTCGCAATAGGCCAGCGCGCGGTCGCGCACCGCCTCGTGCGTCAAGAGCGGCTTCAATTCGCCCCACAGCGCAATGCCTTCGAGCAGCGTGCCCGACGCGTTGATGCGCGGTATGCCGTAGGACAGCGTGGCGTCCATATGGAAGTGCGGATCGACGAAGGGCGGCGACACGAGATTGCCGCGGGCGTCGACCTCGCTCCGCGCGGAACCCTCGAGCCTCGGCTCGATCGCCGCGATCGTCTCACCGCTGATGCCGATGTCGGCGATACCGCCATCGGGCAGCGTACCGCTACGCACGATAAGGTCGAAATCCATCTGTCATCATCCCGCTTGAAGAATCACTGTTCCATCGTGTCTCAAAAGACAGCTTGCCGCAGCGGTTTCTTTCCCTGGCGGGGAAAGGTTCCCTCCGGCGGCAACTCCCTCTATAAGCCGCCTTCGTCATCCCGGCATCAAGGATCAGCCGTTGTTTCGTTTCTTCCGCTCGACGGAGAACCAGCGCCTCGTCGCAAGGCTGCTCAGGGAATCCTTTCACCAGCACAAGTTTGGCTACGGCGCCGCCATTCTGTCGATGCTGGTGGTGGCCGGCATGACGGCCGCCAGCGCCTGGATCCTGCGCGAAATCACCAATGAATTCGTGATCGACAAAAGGCTCGACCGCGTCAACATGATCGCCGTGGCGGTCGCCGGGATCTTCATCGTCAAGGGCATCGCCAACTTCGTCCAGGCCTATTTCATGAGCCGGGTCGGCAATGCCATCATCGCCGAACGGCAGCGCAAGATCTATGACCGCATCCTGGCGCAAGGCATCGAGTTCTACCATTCTACCTCGTCGTCCGACCTGATCACCCGCATGACCAACAACGCCCAGGCGGCACGCAACGTACTCGACCTCGTCGTCACCTCCTATGTGCGCGATCTGGTGACCCTGGCTGCCCTGATCGGGATCATGGTCTGGCAGCAGCCGGCGCTGTCGCTGATCTGCTTTGTCGTCGGACCCATAGCCATCTACGGCGTCAACCGCATCCTGAAGCGCGTGCGCAAATTCGCGGCCATGGAGTTCCGCTCGGTCGGGCAGATCGTGCAGGTGATGCAGGAAACCGCGATCGGCGTGCGCGTGGTCAAATCCTTCAACCTCGAAGGCTTGATGCGCAAACGCATGTACAGGGCGGTGGCGGACGTCGAGGATCGGGCCAACAACATCGCCGCGCTGGAGGCGGTGACCAGCCCGGTGATGGAGACGCTGGCCGGGCTGGCGATCGCCGGCGCCGTCATGGTCAGCGGCTTGCTGGTCCTGCAGGGCGGCCAGATGCCTGGCAACATCATGGCCTTCATCGCCGCGCTGCTGCTTGCCTATGAGCCGGCCAAGCGCCTCGCGCGCGTCCGTATCTCCCTGGAGAGCGGCATTGTCGGCGTGCGCATGATGTTCCAGCTCGCCGACGAGCCGTTGACGCTGGCCGAGAAACCGGATGCAAGGCCGCTTCTGGCCGGGCCGGGCGAGATAAGGTTCGATGCCGTCAGCTTCGCCTATCAGAACGGCCCGCCGGTGCTGGACGGCTTCGACCTGACCCTGGCGCCCGGCAAGATGACGGCGCTGGTCGGGCCTTCGGGCGGCGGCAAGTCGACGATCCTCAACCTGATCATGCGCATGTATGACCCCAGGAGCGGCAAGGTGCTGCTCGACGGCCAGGACATCTCCCATGCGACGCTGGCGTCGCTCAGGGAAAAGATCGCCTATGTCAGCCAGGACACGTTCTTGTTTGCCGGCACCATCATGCACAACATCCGGCTTGGGCGCGAGGGCGCAACCGACGACGAGGTGATCGCCGCCGCCAGGGCCGCCAACGCGCATGACTTCATCATGGCACAGGCTAAAGGCTACGAGACCGATGTCGGCGAGAATGGCGGCCTTTTGTCGGGCGGCCAGCGCCAGCGCATCTCGATCGCGCGCGCCATGCTGCGCAATGCCGAAATCCTGCTGCTGGACGAAGCGACCAGCGCCCTCGACGCGGAGTCGGAGGCGCTGTTCCGCGACGCGCTACAACAGCTGACGGAAGGGCGCACCACGATCGTCATCGCGCACCGGCTGTCGACCGTCCACCAGGCAGACACGATCGTGGTGCTCGAAGCCGGCAAGGTGGTGGAAAGCGGCCCGCACAAGGCCC
The DNA here is from genome assembly GCF_020165665.1 of Mesorhizobium sp. BH1-1-4. NCBI lineage: Bacteria > Pseudomonadati > Pseudomonadota > Alphaproteobacteria > Hyphomicrobiales > Phyllobacteriaceae > Mesorhizobium > Mesorhizobium sp. BH1-1-4. The sequence continues at coordinate 173,921 of NZ_JAIUIN010000001.1, read as the reverse complement.
TGCTCAGGCAGGGCGGGCTTTACCAGAAGCTTTATGAATATCAGTTGATGCCGTGAGCGGTGTTTTCCGGATGTCGGAGCCAAGCCCCCTCATCCGGCCCTTCGGGCCACCTTCTCCCCGAGGGGAGAAGAGATCATCAACGCCGGCACCAGCCTCTCTTCTCCCCACCGGGGAGAAGGTGGCCGCGAAGCGGCCGGATGAGGGGGCTTGGCGCGAACCTCACTCCGGCACGTGCCGCACTGCGCCCTTGTCGGCGCTGGTGGCGAAGGCGGCGTAGGCGCGCAGCGCAGTCGTCACCTTGCGCTTGCGCTTTTCCTCCGGCTTCCAGGCGTCAGCACCCTTGGCTTCCATGGCCGCGCGGCGCGCGTCGAGTTCGGCGTCGCTGACGGCCAGGCGGATGGTGCGGTTCGGGATATCGATCTCGATCGTGTCGCCCTCCCGCACCAGCCCGATCGTGCCGCCTTCGGCGGCTTCGGGCGAAGCGTGGCCGATCGACAGGCCTGATGTGCCGCCGGAGAAGCGGCCGTCGGTGACCAGCGCGCAGGCCTTGCCGAGGCCCTTCGACTTCAGATAGCTGGTCGGATAGAGCATTTCCTGCATGCCGGGGCCGCCGCGCGGGCCTTCGTAGCGGATGACGACGACATCGCCGGCCTTGATCTCATTGGCCAGGATCGCCTTGACCGAGGCGTCCTGGCTCTCGAAGACACGGGCAGGGCCGGTGAATTTCAGGATCGACTCGTCGACACCGGCCGTCTTCACGATGCAGCCGTCGAGCGCCAGATTGCCCTTCAGCACGGCGAGACCGCCGTCTTTCGAGAACGGCGTCTTCGCCGAGCGGATGACGCCCTTTTCGCGATCCACGTCGAGCTCGTCCCAGCGGCGGTCCTGGCTGAAGGCGACCTGCGTTGGCACGCCGCCGGGAGCGGCGAGGAAGAAGTCGCGCACATTCTGGCTGGTCGTGCGCGAAATATCCCAATGGTCGAGCGCTTCACCGAGGCTGGCAGTATGCACCGTCGGCAAATCGCGGTTGAGCAGGCCAGCATTGTCGAGCTGGCCGAGAATGGCCATGATGCCGCCGGCGCGGTGGACATCCTCCATGTGCACGTCGGACTTGGCTGGCGCCACCTTGCACAGCACTGGCACCCGTCGCGACAGCCGGTCGATGTCCTCCATGGTGAAGTCGACCTCGCCTTCATGCGCGGCGGCCAGGATGTGCAGCACCGTATTGGTCGAGCCGCCCATGGCGATGTCGAGCGTCATGGCGTTCTCGAAGGCGCCCTTGGAGGCGATGCTGCGCGGCAACGCGTTTTCGTCATCCTGTTCGTAATAGCGCTGGGCGAGATCGACCACGAGATGGCCGGCCTCGACGAACAGCCGCTTGCGGTCGGCATGGGTTGCCAATGTCGAGCCGTTGCCCGGCAGCGACAGGCCGAGCGCCTCGGTCAAACAATTCATCGAATTGGCGGTGAACATGCCGGAGCACGAACCGCAGGTCGGGCAGGCCGAGCGCTCGATGACCTTGACGTCCTCGTCGGAGATCTTGTCGTCGGCGGCCGCGACCATGGCGTCGACAAGGTCGAGCGCCTGCGTCTTGCCGGCCAGCACCACCTTGCCGGCCTCCATCGGCCCGCCGGAGACGAAGACGGTCGGGATGTTGAGACGCAGCGACGCCATCAGCATGCCGGGCGTGATCTTGTCGCAGTTGGAGATGCAGACCATGGCGTCGGCGCAGTGCGCATTGACCATGTATTCGACGGAATCGGCGATCAGCTCGCGCGACGGCAGCGAATAGAGCATGCCGTCATGGCCCATGGCGATGCCGTCATCGACAGCGATGGTGTTGAATTCCTTGGCGACGCCGCCGGCCTTCTCGATCTCGCGCGCGACGAGCTGGCCGAGATCCTTCAGATGGACATGGCCGGGCACGAACTGGGTGAAGGAGTTGACCACGGCGATGATCGGCTTACCGAAATCACTGTCTTTCATGCCCGTGGCACGCCACAGGCCGCGGGCGCCGGCCATGTTGCGGCCATGGGTGGTGGTGCGGGAGCGATAGGCAGGCATATTTTTTCCTTGGTGGCTGGCCGTAGCCGACGAGTGGCGCGGCGGCACTGAACTTTGATCGCAGGGTTTATAGACCGGCAAGTATGGTCTGGCCACATTTTTGCAATGCGCCAGATTCTCCCGGAAAATCAGGGTTTGCGGAAAAAAGATCGCGGCCCCTGTCGGATCGCCGGCCGGACGCCCGTCCTTGGATCAACGGCAAGGAATGGGACCATTTCTCAATCAGCCGTTCCACTGTAGCAGCAAAAGGCACCGAGGAGCACGACATGCAAAAGATCACCACCTGCCTGTGGTTCGACGACCAGGCCGAAGAAGCGATGAATTTCTACGTCTCCATCTTCAAGAATTCGAAGGTGCTGAGCGTGCTGCGCTGGCCTGAGGGTCACGCCAATGCGGGCAAAGCGCTGGTGACCACGTTCGAACTCGACGGCGTGCAGTTTCAAGCGCTCAACGGCGGACCGCAATTCAAGTTCAACGAGGCGATGTCACAGTCGATCGACTGCAAGACGCAGGAAGAGGTGGACTATTTCTGGGACAAGCTCATCGAAGGTGGCGGCGAACCGTCGCAATGCAGCTGGCTGAAAGACAAGTTCGGCGTCTCCTGGCAGGTGGTGCCGGAGCAGTTGCCGCGACTGCTTCAGGATCCGGACAGGGCCAAGGCCGGCCGCGTGATGTCGGCGATGATGCAGATGAGCAAGATCGACATCGCCAAGATCGAGGAAGCGGCGAAGGGCTGAGCGAAGTTTTCAACCTTCGCGCTGCCCCTCATCCGCCCTTCGGGCACCTTCTCCCTGTAGAACGGGGAGAAGGAAGAGGTCACGCCGCTTTGTCTCTCACCTGATAGTCCTTGATCGTGGCGAAGCGGATCGCTTTCCAGCGTTCGGCTTCGTAGTTCAGCGAGAAGGCATGCTGGGCGAGGAACACCGGGTCGTTGTCGAGGTCGCGGGCGATGTCGCCGCGATGCGCCTCGATGAAGCGGCTGACCTCGGCCTTGTCGTCCGCCGAGATCCAGCGGCAGACCGAAAAGCGCGACATCTCGAATTCGACGGGCAGCGTGTATTCGAAATTCAGCCGCTCTTTCAAAACATCGAGCTGCAGGGCGCCGACGACACCGACGATGGCCGGTGAGCCATCTTCGGGCGAAAACAGCTGCACGACGCCTTCCTCGGCCATCTGGTGCAGCGCCTCCTTCAACTTCTTGGCCTTCATGGCGTCGCCAAGGCGGACGCGGCGCAGGATTTCCGGGGCGAAATTCGGCACGCCGCGGAACAGGATCTCCTCGCCCTCGGTCAGCGTGTCGCCGATGCGCAGCGTGCCATGGTTGGGGATGCCGACGACATCGCCGGCAAAGGCCTCGTCGGCGGTGACGCGCGTGCGGGCGAAGAAGAACTGCGGCGCCGACAGGCTCATCGGCTTTCCAGTGCGCACCAGCTTGGCCTTCATGCCGCGCTCCAGCTTGCCCGAGCAGACGCGCACGAAAGCGATGCGGTCACGGTGGTTGGGGTCCATGTTGGCCTGGATCTTGAAAACGAAGGAGGTCATCTTCTCCTCCGTGGCCTCGATCGTGCGGGTGTCGGCCTCCTGCGCGCGCGGCGGCGGGCCAAAGGCGCCAAGCGCCTCGATCAGGTCGCGCACGCCGTAATTGCGCAACGCCGAGCCGAAATAGACCGGCGTGAGATGGCCTTCGCGGAAGGCTTCGATGTCGAGCGGTCGGCAGGCCTCGCGTGCAAGCTCCAGTTCCTCGATGAAGGCCTCGCGCTCATTGTCCGGCAACAGGCCGGCAACGCGGTTGGAATCGGGTCCGTTGACCGGCGTGCGTTCCTTTTCGTCGTCGCCCCTGCGCACAGCGTTCAGCGCCAGGTGATAGGTGCCGGAGAAGGTCTTGCCACGGCCGATCGGCCAGGTGATGGGAGCGGTGTCCAGCGCCAGCTTCTGCTCGATCTCGTCCAGAATCTCGAACGGGTCGCGGCTCTCGCGATCCATCTTGTTGACGAAGGTGATGATCGGGATGTCGCGCAGCCGGCAGACCTCGAACAGCTTCAGCGTGCGCGGCTCGATGCCCTTGGCGGCGTCGATGACCATGACGGCCGAGTCGACCGCCGACAGCGTGCGATAGGTGTCGTCGGCGAAATCCTCGTGGCCGGGCGTATCGAGCAGGTTGAAGACATTGTCCTCGTACTCGAACGTCATCACCGAGGTGACGACCGAAATGCCGCGCTCGCGCTCGATCTTCATCCAGTCGGACCGCGTCTGGATGCGGTCCTTCTTGGCCTTGACCTCCCCGGCAAGCTGGATGGCGCCGCCGAACAGAAGCAGCTTTTCGGTCAGCGTCGTCTTGCCGGCGTCCGGGTGGGCAATGATCGCGAAGGTGCGGCGGCGCGATACCGCCTGTTCGATGTCTTCAGCCAATTTTTCGGAATCCTGTCTGTGGCGCGGGCTTCTAGCAGCGCTTTCCCTGCCTGTCGAACAGATTTGCCCGGATTGGCCCGCCGGCTCTTGAGATAGGAGCGACGCGATGGCATCAGAAGACCTGTTTTTATGGAGACCCGCATGAGCAGCGCCAAGCAAGTCATCGTCATCGGCGCCGGCATTATCGGCGCCTCCATTGCCTGGCATCTGACCAGAGCCGGGGCGCGGGTGACGGTGATTGCCGACAGCGAGCCCGGCGGCGTCGCGACGCCGAACTCCTTTGGCTGGATCAATGCCAGCTGGGGTAACCCGGAGCCGTATTTCCGGCTGCGCACTCGCGCCATGGCTGAGTGGGCGCGCCTGGCGCGGGATCTGCCCAGCCTGCCGCTCAATTGGTGCGGCGGCCTGTGCTGGGATCTGCCGGCGGCCGATATGGAAACCTATGCAGCGGAGCATTCTGCCTGGGGTTATGGCATCGAGCGCGTCGACCGTGCCGGCGCGGCGCGCATTGAGCCTAATCTCGCCGCGCTGCCGGATGTCGCCTTGTATGTGGCCGAAGAGGGTGTCGCCGAGCCGGTCGCGGCCGCCAAGGCCATGTTGGCGGATGCCGAACAGCACGAGGCGCGCATCATCTCCAGCACGGTGACGGCACTCGCCCAAACCGACGGCAGAATAACCGGCGTGGACACATCGCACGGGCTGATCGCCGCCGACGAGGTGGTGATCGCGGCAGGCGTCGGCTCGCCCGAGATCGCGGCGACGGCCGGCATCAACCTGCCGATCGAGACGCCGCCCGGCCTGATCGTCCATTCGCGGCCATACAAGAAGCTGCTCAACGGGCTGGTGCTGGCCGAGCGTCTGCACATGCGCCAGACGGCGCAGGGCCGCATCATCGCCGGCTCGGATTTCGGCGGCGCCGATCCGGGGATGGACGCCGAAGCCACGGCCCGCGACCTGTTCGCGGCCACGAGAGCCATGTTGCGCGACAGCGACGGGCTGGAGCTCGATTTCCACACGGTCGGCTACCGGCCGACGCCGATCGACGGCTTTCCGATCATCGGCCGCGCGGAAGGCATGGACGGCGTCTATGTCGCGGTGATGCATTCCGGCATCACCCTGGCGCCGGCCGTCGGCCTGTTCGCCACGCGGGAAATCCTTGGTGGTGAGCGCGATGCACTGCTGGCGCCTTACGGGCTGAGTCGGTTTGCGCAATAGCGGGGGCTGCTTTGGAGGGGCGGCACTCTACGGCGCCCCCATCCGTCCCGCGACGTAGCCGCAATTTTCCGACCGAAGGGCTAGCCGGCCAGTGCGAGCTTCTCAGCCGTCGGCGCAAATGGCCGGATGGCGATCCCTTCCCTGGTCATCGTGACGAAGCTCGACGGCGGGATCGCCTGCCAGTCGCCGCCCTCGCGGTCGAAGGGCTCGGAGACGATGCAGCGGCCAGCCCCCTTGCGGAATAGGGAGGTGTAGAGCGTCGGCGCCTGCGCGTCGCTGGCATAGCGCACGGCATGAAGGGACTGTCCGTCCGAGAAAGCGGCGGTCAGTTTCAGCGCCGGCTCGATACCTGCACGACGCGAGGCTGCCAGCACGCGGCTGGTGGCACGCGAGACGGCGCCTTGCGGGTCGGACGAAAGGCCCGCGTCGATCATCAGGAGAAAAAAGAGTTCGGAATCGGTGGTGCCCTCGCGCTGGTCGAAGACGGCGTCGGACAGCGAATTTTCGAGCGTGCGGCGGATCTTCTCGAAACCGCCGATCTGGCCGTTGTGCATGAACGACCAGCGGCCGGAAATGAACGGATGGCAGTTCATGCGGCTGGTGGCGCCACCGGTCGAAGCCCTGACATGGGCAAGGAACAGGCCGGATTTGATCTGCCGGCACAGGCTCTTCAGATTAGGGTCGGACCAGGCCGGCAGGATGTCGCGGTAGAGGCCGGGTTCGGGTCTCTCGCCGTACCAGGCAAGGCCGAAACCGTCGCCATTGGTCGGCGACTTGGCTTCCTGGGCACAGTGGCTCTGGGCGATCAGCGAGTGGCAGGGCGCCGTGAGAATGTCTTCGAGAAAGACCGCTTCACCGAGATAGGCTGCCCACCGGCACATCGCTTCCGTTGTCCCCTAGGCGCGATCCGGAAGAGCCGCGGGCTCCTTGGTCGCGTGTGTGCCTCTGTTGTGCGTCCGCTCGTAAAGCTCGCGGATGATTCGGCTGGCGGTAGTCTCGAAGAGAAATGGCAAGAAAGCGTGAACGAGTGCCGCCCCCGCCGCCATGGATAGGCGCGACGAGAACCAGGCGGCGAAGGCCATATGGCCGAAATAGGTCTCGCCGACCTTGGCCGGATGCGAGGTGAAAATGCTTGCGAGCGGCATGCTGGTCCTTCAGCGCTGGAGCTTCCTGATATGAGTATCCTGACATGGTCTGTTGGTTCACTTGTCTCAATCTGTCCTTGTATTCTGCTAAATTTTGGGACAAACATCCCACAAGATGGCCGAAATCGATGAAATCGACCGAAGATTGCTGGCCGAGCTGCAACGCGATGGCACATTGTCCGTCGACCAGCTGTCGGAACGGGTCTCGTTGTCCCGCAATGCCTGCTGGCGCCGGGTCAAGCGGCTCGAGGAAGATGGCGTCATCACGGGACGGGTGGCGCTGGTCGATGCCGAAAAGCTCGGGCTTGGCCTTTCGGTGTTCATCCTGATCCGTACCTCCAACCACGATCCGGACTGGCTGCAGAAATTCCGCGCTGCTGTTGCCGCCTTGCCCGAGATCACCGGCGTCTACCGCATGTCAGGCGATCTCGATTATGTCTTGCGCGCGCGCGTCGCCGATGTGAAGGCCTATGACCGCCTCTATCAGCGCCTCATCGCCAAGGTGGCGCTGTCCGATGTTTCCGCCTCCTTCGTCATGGAGGAGATCAAGGAGACGACGGTGGTTCCGATGGAAGTGCGTTGAGCCGTCCTCGGGCCATAGTGATGCCGAAAGAAAGCCGTTGATAGCCTTGCGGGCGAATTGACCGAATCGCCAATCGCGCCGATAGGATCGATTTTATGCGCGCAGCCCTCCAAACTCCCTCCGTCATCGGTCCGACCGTCGGCTTCGTCAGGTTGCCGCACGGTGAGGATCTTCCGCTTCCCGCTTATGAGAGCGCCGGCGCCGCCGGCATGGATTTGCGCGCGGCGGTGCCCGACGACCGGCCGCTTCTGATCCTGCCGGGCAAACGCGCCCTGGTGCCGACGGGGCTGATCCTGGAAATCCCCGAAGGCATGGAAGGCCAGGTGCGGCCACGCTCGGGTCTTGCCTTCAAACATGGCCTTACCGTCCTCAATTCACCCGGTACGGTCGACAGCGACTATCGCGGCGAGGTGAAAGTGCTGCTGATCAATCTCGGTGACGAGGATTTTGCCGTGACGCGCGGCATGCGCATTGCCCAGATCGTTTTCGCCGCCGTGACGCAGGTGGCGGTGGAAGAGCGGTCGCTGGCCGGCGGCACGGCGCGCGGCGCTGGCGGGTTCGGATCGACCGGCACCGCCTGATGCAAATTCCAAAGCTGGTCATCTTCGACTGCGACGGCATTCTCGTCGACACTGAGAATCTGGCCAACCGGCGCCTCGCCGAATGGCTGACCGACGCCGGGTATCCAGCGACCTTCGAATATTGCCGCAAGAATTTCTCCGGCCGCAGCATGGTTTCGGTGCAGAAGGAGATCGAAGAGAAGACCGAGGTCAGGCTCGGCGTCGATTTCGTCGATCGCTGGAATGCCGGCCTGCCGGATCTCTTCGCCCACGGCGTCGAGGCGATCCCTTATGTCCTGGAGTTCATCGAGGTAGTCCGTGCGGCCGGCATCGCTTATTGCGTGGCCACTTCGGCCAGGATCTCGAAGATGCACATCACGCTTGGCCAGACCGGGCTGTTGCCGCTGTTCGAGCATGCGATGTTTTCCGCCACCATGGTGTCGCGCGGCAAGCCGTTCCCCGACCTGTTCCTGCATGCGGCCAGGACCATGGGCTTCGCGCCCGCCGACTGCATCGTCGTCGAGGACAGCGTCGCCGGCACGCAGGCCGGCATCGCCGCCGGTATGCGGGTGTTTTCCTATCATGGCGACCCCTATTCAGACCGTGACGGCCTGATTCAGGCCGGCGGCATCCTGTTCGATGACATGCGCGAGCTCGCCGGGCTGGTGCCGATCCACTGACCCGCCGCACTGGACGCAGCAAGGCGCTGTGCTTCCTTCGTGCGCCCGATTCCGACGCTTTCGAGAATTGTCAGCAGAGAACGAGAAACGCTTCTGAACCAACCGCATTCGTTTGCCCGGCTGGAAACAGCGCGCTAGCATCCGCCAGACACTCGTCATGGGGAGCATTCATGGACAAGGGCAAGATCTTTCGCGACCTGCATGCCTCGACCTTCGTCATGCCCAATCCCTGGGATCCGGGCACGACGAAGCTGCTTGGCTCGTTCGGCTTCAAGGCACTGGCCACGACCAGCGCCGGCTTTGCCTTTTCGCGCGGCCTGCCGGATGGTGCGGTCACCTTCGACCAGATGATCCATCATTGCCGGGACGTGACGGCAGCGACCGAACTGCCGGTTTCGGCCGATCTCGAGAAGGGCAAGGGCGACAGCGCAGAGCAGGCCGCCGAGACCATTTTCGCGGCGGAAGCCGCCGGGCTTGCCGGCTGCTCGATAGAGGATCACACCGGCGATCCGGAGAAGCCCATCTATGAGTTTTCGCACGCGGTCGAGCGTGTCGCGGCAGCGGCCGAAGCCGCGCGGGCGCTGAAGCGGGATTTCGTCTTCACGGCGCGGGCCGAGAATTTCCTGTGGGGGAAGTCCGACCTCGACGACACCATCAAGCGGCTGCAGGCTTTCGAAAAGGCCGGCGCCGACGTGCTCTATGCGCCTGGGATCGGCGACGTCGAAATGGTGCGCACGCTCTGCTCGGCGGTGACCAAGCCGGTCAATATCATGGCGAGGCCCGGCTTCACCATCGCCGACCTCTCCATGGCCGGCGTGAAGCGCATTTCGCTGGGGCCGTGGCTGACGAATTTCGCCTACGGCATGCTGGAGACGGCGGCGCGCGAGATCCAGCAGGACGGCACGTTCGGCTTCACCCGTGCGGCCATGCCGTTCGGCAAGCTGCAGGCGCTCTATGGCAAATCCCAGGGCTAGGATGGGTCCGGCCGGATGACCCTTACCGTCGTCGACATGCATACGGGTGGCGAGCCGCTGCGGATCGTTACTGGCGGTTATCGCGCTATCCCCAAGGGTACCATCCTGGAGAAGCGCGCCTATGTGCGGGACAATCTCGATCATTTTCGCAAGCTGCTGATCTTCGAGCCGCGCGGCCATTACGACATGTATGGCGCGCTGCTGGTCGAGCCCGATTTGCCGGGCGCCGACCTCGCCGTGCTGTTCATGCACAATGAGGGCTACTCCACCATGTGCGGCCACGCCATCGTCGCGCTCGGCCGCTATGCCGTCGACGAAGGGCTGGTGGCCAAGCAGGAGCCGTTCACCACCGTCAACATCGAGGCGCCGTGCGGCCTGGTGGTCGCCTCGGTCGAGGTCAGGGACGGCAGAGCGGGTGCGGTATCGTTCGAAAGCGTGCCGGCCTTCCTGTTCGCCCGCGACCAACAGATCGACCTGTCCGGCTACGGCAGGATCGGGTTTGATATCGCTTATGGCGGCGCGTTCTACGCGCTGGCCGACTGCCATCAGTTCGGGCTGGAATTCGGCCGCGACCGGGTGCGCGACTTCGTCGATGCGGCCACCGCGCTGACGGACAAGCTCAAGGCCGAATTCCCGCTGTCGCATCCCGATCATGACGACCTCGCCTTCCTCTACGGCACCATCCTGACCGACGGAAAGGACGCCTTTTCCGGGGAAGTCACCAGGAATGTCTGCGTTTTCGCCGAGGCGGAGGTCGACCGTTCGCCGACCGGTTCCGGTGTCACTGCCCGGCTGGCGGCCATGCATGCCAAGGGCGAGATCGCCATTGGGCAGACGCGCATTTTCGAGAGCATCGCGGGCTCGCGCTTTTCCGGGGCGGTGGTGCGGACGGCGAAGGCTGGCCCGCATGAAGCGATCGTCGCCCGCGTCGGCGGCCGCGCCTATTATTGCGGACGAGCCGAATTCATTGTCGAACCGGACGACGAGCTGGGACGCGGATTTCTCCTGCGCTGAAGAGATTTAGCGCCGCGGGGCGCGTGCGACTTCCCGCGCCGAGACCGCCTTGTGCAGATGCACCATCATCGCGGCGGCGAAGAGCGGCGTCAAAAGGTTGAGCAGCGGCACGGCGAGGAAGGCCGCGATGACCAGCCCGGCGAGAAACACCGTGCCGGCATGGTGCCTGCGCAAGGCCCTGGCTTCTTCCTCGGGGCGAAAGCGCATGGCGGCGAATTCGAAGAATTCGCGCCCGAGCAAATAGCCGTTGACGATGAAGAAGGCGGCGATGTTGATGCCTGGGACCAGTAGAAGCATCAGCGCCACGATGTTGCCTGATATGACGACGCCGAAGAATTTTATCGCCAGCACCATCGAGCGCAATGCCGGCATGGGGCGTCCGGCCGGGTCGCCGGGATAATCGGTGCGCTCGACCACTTCAGCGACATCGTCAAGGAACAGGCCGGCGATGACGGCTGTGACCGGGGCGACGAGCAGCGCCAGGCCGAAGGCCAGCGCAATGGCCGCGATGATTCCGCCCAGCCAGCCGGCCCAGGACGGTATGCCGGGCAGCAATGTCTGCAGCCATGGCAGGGCCAGCCATTCGACAAGGCTGGTCAGTCCGAGCCACAGGGCGACCAGTGCCAGCAGGGTCAGGCCGAGCGTCTTGAGGAACACGGTCCGGAACGGAGGCGAGAGCAGCTCCAGGGCTGCGGTGCGGGCAGCGTCGAAAATCACGGTGCTTCAACCCCCAGGTAGCGAATGCCGCCGGAAGGCGGGCAGCTTCCGAGATAGGCAGTGCAGGCCGCCTGCACAAGCGCGGGCGCTTCCGGCCTTCACCCGATCGCGCAGGAAAACCGCTTTTGCACTCTCCCGAAACTTGCCTATCGGGCGAAGGCCGGCTTGCGGACCGGTATGGTCATGGCCGCGACGCCGGCGACGACAAAGCCCATGCCGAGCCATGCCGTCGGACCCAGGCTTTCGCCGAGGAAGACGGCGCCGATGCCGACGCCGATCGGCACCCGCAGATAGGCTTGCGACGTGGTGCCGACCGAGCCCAGCGTGTGGATCAGGCGGAAATAAATGACGAAGGCCAGCGCGGTCGAAAACACCGACAGGCCGAGCAGGGCCAGGATCGACGCCATGGAAGGCGCCAGCGTCCACGGCTGGTCGACCGCGAGGCTCAGCGGCACCAGCATGATGGCGCCGCACAGCATCGAACCCGCGGCGGGCAGCATCGGGTCGAGGCCCTTGAAGCCACGGCCGAAGATCGCGGCACATGCATAGCAGATCGTTGCGACAACGATCGCGATCTGCGCCCAGAGTTGGTGACCGAGACCACCCAGCGCCTGCGTGCCGATGATCAGGCAGATGCCGGCGATGCCGGCGCCGACGCCAACCAGTTTGCGCGCCGTCACCGGCTCGTGGCGGGTGATCAGCGCGGTGAGCAGGAAGGTGAAGATCGGCGAGGTGGCATTGAGGATGGTGGCAAGGCCAGCGTCGACCGAGCGTTCGGCCGCCGCGACCAGCGTGAACGGTATCACGCTGTTGAGGCAGGCCTGGAAGGCAAAGCGACGCCACATGGCCGCATCGCGCGGCATGGCAAGCCCGCGCCAGCGGATGATGGCGAGCAGGATGGCGCCGGCCATCAGGGTACGGGCGGCGATGAAGGTGATGGGCGGGATGGTCTCGACGCCGATCTTGATGAAAGTATAGGAGGCGCCCCAAAGCACGGCCAGCACGCCGAGCAATGCCAGGTCGGTGGTCGTGTCGTTTCTGGCAGGCATGGGCTCGCGCCTTCGGACCGTGATCGAACAGACGCAGATGTAGGCGACATGGCGGCGAAATGTTTCGGCCACGGTCGAATTGTCGTAGCGCCTGGCTGGCGCGGCAAGGACAGAAAATCGGTTGCCAGTTTTCAGGCTCATGCTGTAGACCCGCGCGGGCATGGCAAGAAGCCGGCTCTCTCTTTATTCGCAATTCCTATGGGAAAACCGCTAGCACTTTTCCTGGAATTGCTCGGGGTTTTTGGTGGAGACATTGATGCCGGATTATGATGTGCTTTGCATCGGCAATGCGATTGTCGACATCATCGCCCAGTGCGAGGAGGAATTCCTCGAGACCAACGGCATCATCAAGGGCGCGATGAACCTCATCGACACGCAGCGCGCCGAACTGCTCTACAGCCGCATGGGCCCGGCGATCGAGGCCTCCGGCGGCAGTGCCGGCAACACGGCGGCCGGCGTCGCCTCCTTCGGCGGACGCGCCGCCTTCTTCGGCAAGGTCTCCAACGATGCGCTGGGCGAAATCTACGCGCACGATATCCATGCGCAAGGCGTCGCCTTCGACACCAGGCCGCTCGAGGGCGAGCCGCCGACGGCGCGCTCGATGATCTTCGTCACCCCCGATGGCGAACGCTCGATGAACACCTATCTCGGCGCCTGTGTCGAACTCGGGCCGGAGGATGTCGAGGCCGACAAGGCGTCGGGCGCCAAGGTCACCTATTTCGAAGGCTATCTGTGGGACCCGCCGCGCGCCAAGGAAGCCATCCGGCAGACGGCCAGGCTGGCGCACGCGGCCGGCCGCGAAGTGTCGATGACGCTGTCGGATTCCTTCTGCGTCGACCGCTACCGCGACGAGTTCCTCGAGCTGATGCGCTCGGGCACGGTCGACATCGTCTTTGCCAACAGCCACGAGATCAAGTCGCTTTACCAGACGTCGTCGTTCGACGAGGCGCTCGCGAAGATCCGCAAGGATTGCAAGATCGCGGCGGTGACCCGCTCCGAAAAGGGCTCGGTCATCGTGCGCGGCGACGAAACCGTGGTCATAAAGGCGACCGCCATCAAGGAACTGGTCGACACGACGGGCGCCGGCGACCTCTACGCAGCCGGCTTCCTGCATGGCTATACGCAGGGACGCGACCTCCAGACCTGCGGCGATCTTGGCTCGCTGGCGGCCGGATTGGTGATCCAGCAGATCGGCCCAAGGCCACGGCAGAACCTGCGCAAGGAGGCCGAGCAGGCTGGGTTGTTGTAGGGTAAGGCTGCCGATCTCCCCTTGTTCTGGGAGAAGGCAAGCGCGGACCGCTTCTCACCGTCGCGCAGTTGTCACATAGCGCTCCTACACGAAAATGAGAGCGTGCCGTGACTGACATTTCGGCTCGCTTATCGGGGTGTGTAGCAATGCAGGACAGCAACCTGTCGGGTCGCTGCATCTGTCGTCGCCGCGCTTTCCACTTTCAGCCGTAGCCGTTCAACAACCGGCCGCGGCTGGGGAGGAGAGCGCGCGGCCCAAAAGACAGATGCATGACCAGATTTCAGACCAAGACGACCGGCATCACGCAGGACGATTTCGCCGACATGGTGGCGGAAAAGGTCGAGCGCGCGCTTGCCCACTATGACGAGGCCATCAACGGTCCCACCATGGTCTCGGTCGGCAAGATTGCCGGCGGCATAGCGTCCGCCGTCACCTTGCTGTCGCCAAAGCACCAGCGCGCCATCGACGCCATTCATGCCGACCTTCCCGGCCTTGCCTCCAAGTTCGTGCGTGCGCTCGCGGCGGAAGCCGCGCGCCGCAGCGAAGCCGGCGCCACCGGCACGACGACGCTGTCGGCGGAGGCCGAACCACTGCCCGTGCTCCCCCAGTCCGACGATCTCGAATCGATGCTGATCGAGGACTGGGCCGGCCGCGTCGCCGGCTCGACCTATCTGGAAGAAAACCTGCGCATCGCCCGTTCGACCCTGCACCGCTGGCAAAGGCGCGGCGACGTCATCGCGCTGCGCAAGGGCGGCCGCAAGCACGTCTTCCCGCTGGCGCAGTTCGTCGACGGCAGGCCGGTGGCGGGGATAAGCGACGTGCTGGAGCTCATCGGCAATCCAAGGCTCGCATGGCTGTGGCTGACGCGTCCCGCCACGCAGCTCGACGGCCGCATTCCGATCGACCTGCTGCGGCAGGACCGGGCGGAGGAAGTGGTCGAGGCCGCGCGGGGGTTTGCGCCGGGCTGAAGCCGGCGCGCGGTCAGCCCTTTCGTTCGGCGAGCAGGCCGAGATAGTGCTGCAGCACCGCCGCTCCGGCAATCGACGTGACGTCGGCGTGGTCATAGGCCGGCGCCACCTCGACGACGTCGGCACCGACAATGTCGAGCGAACCGAGCCGGCGCAGGATCATCAGCGCCTCGCGGGAAGACAGGCCGCCCGCGACCGGAGTGCCCGTGCCGGGAGCATGGGCCGGATCGAGGCAGTCGATGTCGAAGGTCAGATAGGTCCTGGCGTCGCCAACGCGAGCCTTGATCCGCTCGACGACGCCAGCAACGCCAAGCTCGGCGACATCTTCCCCGTAAAGGATTTCCAGACCGCAGGTTTCGGGCGCGTGCGTGCGAATGCCGACCTGGATGGAGCGGTCCGGCCTGACGATGCCTTCGCGAACAGCCCTGGCGACAAACGAACCATGGTCGATGCGCCTGTCCTCGTCGAACCAGGTGTCCTGATGGGCATCGAACTGGACCAGCGCCATGGGACCGTATTTTTTCGCGTGCGCCCGAAGCAGCGGCCACGTCACATAATGGTCGCCGCCGATGGAAAGCAGCGTGACGCCGGCATCGACGACCTCGCTCGCTTGCGCCTCGATCTGCCGCGGCGTGTCGTCATGCCTGCCGAAGTCGAGCCCGCAATCGCCATAGTCGATGACCGCCAGCCTTTCGAACGGATCGGTCCGGAAGGGATATTGCGGATCGCCCTCGAGGATGGCCGAGGCACGCCGCACGCCTTGCGGCCCGAAACGGGCGCCCGGGCGGTTGGAGACGGCGGCGTCAAACGGGATGCCCCAGATGGCGACGTCGACGCCTGAGAGATCGCGGCTCAGCCGGCGGCGCATGAAGGAGAGCACACCGCTGTAGACCGGCTCGTGCGAACCGCCATGGATATGCTTGCCGAAGACGGCATCGTCGGTTTCGCGGGCGCGTGGAAGAGGCTGCAGCATTTTGTCGAGGTCCATTTTCAGGGAATGAGGGGGGTTGGCCGGTACGGCTCAATCCGTGCCGGTGACGAAACTCGTCCAGAGGCGGGTGACCAGACGCAGTGATTTCGGGTCGCGCGGCTGGGCGGCGAACAGCCGCTTCAGGATATCTTTCGAGAAATAGATGTTCGGATTGTCGCGCACGGTTTCATCGACCAAGGGCGTCGCCGCCTGCACGGCATTGGGATAGAGCGTGGCGTTGGTGAAACGGGCGCCGGCTTGCGGCGACATCAGGAAATTCATCAGGGCATGCGCATTTTCGGGATGCGGCGCATCGACCGGGATCGTCATCACGTCGAAGAATATCTCGGTGCCTTCCCTGGGCACGGAATATCGCACTTCGACACCGTTCCTGGTCTCCGCCGCCCTGGCATTGGCGCCGATTGCGTCGCCGCTCCAGCCGAGCGCCAGGCAGAGGTCGCCGGCTGCCAGTTCGCTCATGATCGAGCCCGACTTGAAATGCCTGATGTAGGGCTTGATGGCGGCCAGCAATGCACCCGCCTTGCGTAGCTCGGCCTCGGCGGTGGAGAACGGATCGAAACCGAGATAGTTCAGCGCGATCGACATCACGCCTTCCGGCGAATCGACCATGGCGATGCCGCAATCCTGGAACCTGGCCGCGATCTCCGGCTTGAAGATCATGTCGAGGCTGTCGACCGGCGCATCCTTCATGCGTTCAGCGATCTTGGCCGGGTTATACATGACCCCCGTAGTGCCGTAGGCATAGGGCATCGCGTAGACATTGCCTGGATCCTGCCGGGCGAGGAACGCCATGATGTCAGGATTGAGGCCCCCGGCATTCGGAATTTTGGCCTTGTCGAGTTTCTGGATGGCGCCGGCTTTGGCATATTGCCCGACCAACGACGCACCCGGCATGATGATGTCGTAGCCCGAGCCTCCGGTCAGCGCCTTGGTCGTCAGCATGTCGACGGAATCGAAGGTGTCGTAGACCACCTTGATGCCGGTCTGTTTTTCGAATTCCGCGATCGTGTCGGCCGGTACGTAGTCGTACCAGAAGAAGATGTTGACGGTCTTGTCCTCGGCGGCGGCCACGCCGCAAAGCGAGGAGGCGGAGAGGCAAAGCATCGAAGCGGCAAGCAGGGCAAGGAGGCGCATGGGCGGCTTTCCAGCAGAGGGCGACGGCCACAAGCTGACGGACGCGGCATTTCCGGACAAACGGCTTTTCGGCCCGAGTCAGTTGACAAAAATTCACCTGATGCTGTCTCATCCAGCCATGAAGCTCCCCTCACTGAATGCCATCAGGGCTTTCGAAGCGGCGGCCCGGCTGCGCAGCTTCAAGGAAGCGGCGGACGAGCTCCGGCTCACTCCTTCGGCGGTGAGCCGCCACATCCGCTTGCTGGAACAGGCGCTGGGCATAGACCTGTTCGAACGTGGCTTCCGGCAAGTGGCGCTGACGCCGAAGGCGACACATTACGCCCGTCGGCTGTCGGGGGCTTTTCGTGAGATCGAGAATGCGACCGAGGAAACCGGCGAGCAGGCGACAAGCCGCAAGGCCGGGCGCGCCTCGCTGTCGATCAACGCCACCTTCATGAATCTCTGGCTCGCCGATCGTTTGCCGCGCTTTCGCGACCGACATCCCGACTGCGAACTCGACATATCGATCCACGACGACGAGAACCGCGGCGGCAATCCGAGCGCTGACCTGCGGGTGCTGTTTGCCGTCGATACCGGCGACCCTTCGGTCATTGCGCTTGTCTCGCTGGTCATCTTTCCGGTCTGCTCGCCTGCCTTCCTCGATAAAAAGAATGCGCCGAGAAAACCCGCCGATCTCGCAAGCTGCCGGCTGCTGCATGAAAACACCACGGTGTGGTGGGAGGAGTGGTTCGAGAAGGAGGGGCTCGCCGGACTGGACGCGAAGCCCGGCCCGATCTTCCACGACCCGACACTTGCCGTGCGTGAGGCCGTCAATGGCGGCGGCGTGGCCCTGGCCGACAACATCATGGTCGAGGACCTGTTGGCCAGCGGCCAGCTGGTCGCGCCCTTCACGATCCGCCACGCAATTCCACAGAGCTACTGCCTGCGGCAGAAGCCGGGCAACCGCAATTCAGCCAGCGTCAGGCTGTTCCGGGATTGGCTTTTGTCGGAAATCGCCAGCCACAAGCAGGTGATGGGGCTGGAGTGAGGCGTCCGCCACGGGGAACCCTCAGGCCCCCGCCGTATAAGCGGCGATCGCCGCCATATTCACGATATCGCTGTCCTTGGCGTTCAGCGAGACGATCTGGACCGGCTTGTTCAACCCGACCAGCAGCGGGCCGATGACGGTGGAACCGCCGAGTTCCTGCAGCATCTTGGTCGAAATCGAGGCGGAGTGGAAAGCCGGCATGATCAGCACGTTGGCCGGGCCGGTCAGCCTCATGAACGGATATTGCGCCATGGCACGGGCGTTGAGCGCGACGTCGGCGGCCATTTCGCCGTCATACTCGAAATCGACGCGGCGCTTGTCGAGGATGCGTACCGCTTCCTGGACGCGCTCGGAACGTTCGCCCTGCGGATGGCCGAAGGTGGAGTAGGCGAGCATGGCGAGCCTCGGCTCATAGCCCATGCGGCGGGCGAAGCCGGCCGCTTCCTCGGCGATGTCGGCGATCTGCTCGGCGTTGGGCATGTCGTGCACGGCCGTGTCGGCGACGAGAACCGTCTTGCCGCGCGCCAGCACGATCGAGACGCCGATGACGCGGTGGCCGGGCTTGGCGTCGATGACGCGTCTGATATCGTCGAGCGCGGTTGAGTAGTTGCGGGTCACGCCGGTGACGATGCCGTCGGCGTCGCCCAGCGCCACCATACAGGCGGCAAAGTGGTTGCGGTCGTTGTTGATCAGCCGCTGGCAGTCGCGGAACAGGAAGCCTTTGCGCTGCATGCGTTCGTAGAGATAGTCGGTGTAGATCGAATTGCGGCGCGACAGGCGCGCATTGATGATCTCGATGCCTTGCTTGTTCAAGTCGATGCCGGCGTGCCTGGCGTTCTCCTTGATGACGTCGTCGCGGCCGAGCAGGATGGCGGTGCCGAGCCGCTGGTTCACATAAGAGACGGCGGCGCGCATCACCTGCTCCTCCTCGCCCTCGGCGAAGACGATGCGCTTGGGCTGGCGGCGCACGCGGTCGTAGATGCGCTGCAGGGTCGAGGCGATCGGGTCGCGGCGGGCGGAAAGCTCCTGCGCGTAGCGGTCGAGGTCGAGGATCGGCTTGCGGGCGACGCCCGAATCCATGGCCGCCTTGGCCACGGCAATCGGGATGGCCGAGATCAGACGCGGGTCGAACGGCACCGGAATGATGTAGTTGGGACCGAATTTCGGCCGGTTGCCCTGATAGGCGGCGGCGACGTCGTCGGGCACGTCCTGGCGCGCCAGTTCGGCGAGCGCGCGGGCGGCGGCGATCTTCATGTCGTCATTGATGGTGGTGGCCCTGACATCCAGCGCGCCGCGGAAGATGTAGGGGAAGCCGAGCACGTTGTTGACCTGATTGGCATAGTCCGAACGCCCGGTGGCCATGATGGCGTCGGTGCGGATCTCGGCCACTTCCTCCGGGGTGATCTCTGGATCCGGATTGGCCATGGCGAAGATGATCGGGTTCTTGGCCATCGACTGCACCATGGCGGTGGTCAGCGCGCCCTTGGCGGAGAGGCCGAGGAAGACATCGGCACCGTCGAGCGCTTCGGCCAGGGAACGCGCCTCGGTCTTGACCGCATGCGCCGACTTCCACTGGTTCATACCCTCGGTGCGGCCCTGGAAGACCACGCCCTTGGTGTCGCACAAGGTGATGTTTTCGGGCGAAAAACCCATCGCCTTCATCAGCTCGATGCAGGCGATGCCGGCCGCACCCGCGCCATTGCAGACCAGCTTCGTGGTCTTCATGTCGCGGCCGGTGATCTCCAGCGCGTTGATCAGGCCGGCGGCCGAAATGATGGCGGTTCCGTGCTGGTCGTCGTGGAAGACCGGTATGTCCATCAGTTCGCGCAGGCGCTGCTCGATGATGAAGCATTCCGGCGCCTTGATGTCCTCCAGATTGATGCCGCCGAAGGAGGGACCGAGGAAGCGCACGCAGTTGATGAACTCGTCGGCATCCTCGGTGTCGACCTCGAGGTCGATGGAATCGACATCGGCGAAGCGCTTGAACAGCACCGCCTTGCCTTCCATCACCGGCTTCGAGGCCAGCGCGCCGAGATTGCCCAGCCCCAGGATGGCGGTGCCATTCGAGATGACGGCGACCATGTTGCCGCGGGTTGTATAGTCGAAGGCCCTGGATGGGTCCTCTGCGATGGCGCGCACCGGCACGGCCACTCCAGGCGAATAGGCAAGGCTGAGATCGCGCTGCGTCGTCATCGGCTTGGTGGCGACGATCTCCAGCTTGCCGGGCCGGCCCATGGCGTGGAATTCCAGCGCCTCCTGCGCGCTGACGGACGGACCGTTGTTCTCGGTTTTCCTGGCCATGATGTATTGATTTCCTCGCCGGTGTGGCGCCCTTGAGGCGGGTGCCGTGTTTTTGACGTTCCGGATTAAGGCTACACGCCGCCGCTGTAAACCGACAAGCGATCTTCACGCAGGCGGGCGAAATATCCAGGGATCAGTCCGATGTCGGCTGGCGGACCGAGGCGGCAATTTCCCGCACCGTTCCCCACCGCATCAGGCCTTCGGTACCAGAGAACGGCCATGTCTCGATGGGCGGCGCGCTGCTGCCCTTGCGCCGCAGAAGCTCCGACAGGAAGACCATCAGTTCCTGGCGCTGGGCGTCAACCTTCGCCAGCGTCCGGCGGCGGATTTCCGCGCGCGGTATGGCCCGGTCGCGCAATGTCTCGACGGCATGTCGAATGGCCGCAGGCTCCGGTTCGGCGATGATGCAATAATCGGGATCGAAATACACGTCGCGGCCGCCAAGGCTCGGCGTGCTGACGATCGGCAAGCCGGCCATCAGATATTCCATCGAGGAATACATCGCCCCTTCGACGGCCGACAGGCAGAGTCCGACGGCGGCCTGGTTGTAGACGCGGTTGACTTCGGCCGACGTCAATCTTCCGGCGAGACCGTCCACGAGCGGATTGGCGATACGGTGGAGGGGCGATTGTGCCTGGAGACGCCTGGTGAAGGCGCGGGCGCCGGCAGGCGTCAATTCGCCGATCGAATAGGTGATGTGGACCAGGCGCTCGATTTCGAAAGCAAGGTAATGGCGCTTCATCGGCGAGATGCGGCCATTGTAGACGGCATCGAATTCGACCGGCACATCCGGCAGCGGACGAAAGACATCTTCCGATATCATCAGATTGTGATTGGAAAATATGGCGTTGCCGCCGACCGCGGCAATCAGACGGCGCTCCTCCTCGGTATTGCACAGGAATATCGTCTCATGCCGTGGGAAACGCTCGGCGTACCAGGCGAGATCCCGGCCCATCTGGGCGACGATCGCCGGCCTCTCCATGGTCCACATCGGCATCAGCAGGAAGGTGGCGCGACGCGCCGCCAGGCGCCGGCCTATGGCCGCCAGCGCATGGAGGGGACGAGGCCCACCAACCGGCATATAGAGCACCAACGGATCGCGACTGAATATGTGGGCCGACATCTCGATGCCGCCGTCGAGATCGGACAGGGGGCCGCTGGCCGGAAGGATAAAGGGAAAGCGCTTTCGCGCCGAAACCCTCAGCTTGTTGGCGGTCCGATGAGCGCGCCGCGTCGCCAAAAGCAAGAGACGCTCGATCGTCGATCCGACAGGACCGACCATCTCGTCGAAAGTCTCCTGCCTGTCCTTATCCACCGCAATCCCGCCCATCCGTCCCGAGACGACCATAAGGCCTGGCATCCGCTTGCCGCAAGCGCGCCCGGCGTGATCGTGCAAATCCCTCGCAACCTCCCGTCGTCCCCCGTTTTTCGAACCGCCGGCATTAAACCGTCCGGCCACATCTGCTAGCGTGCCGGCATGAACATGCACACGCCCGCCGAGACCGACGCCCCCGAGGTGATGACACCGCCGCAGCCCGGCGCTGCCGCCGTCACCCCGATGATGGAGCAGTTCATCGAGATCAAGGCGGCGAACCCGGATTCGCTGCTGTTCTACCGCATGGGCGATTTCTACGAGCTGTTTTTCGACGATGCCGAGAAGGCGAGCCGGGCGCTGGGCATCGTGCTGACCAAACGCGGCAAGCATCAGGGCCACGACATTCCGATGTGCGGCGTGCCGGTGCACGCGGCCGACGACTATCTGCAGAAGCTGATCGGCCAGGGATTCCGCGTCGCCGTCTGCGAGCAGATCGAGGATCCGGCCGAGGCCAAGAAGCGCGGCTCCAAATCGGTGGTGCGCCGCGACGTGGTGCGGCTGGTGACGCCCGGCACCATCACCGAGGACAAATTGCTGGCGCCGTCGGAATCGAGCTTCCTGATGGCGCTGGGGCGAGTGAAGGGGGGCAGTGAGAACAGCTTCGCGATTGCCTGGATCGACATCTCGACCGGCGCCTTCCGCGTCGCCGAAACCACCGCCGACCGGCTGCTGGCCGACATCTTCCGCGTCGATCCGCGCGAACTGATCGTCGCCGAGCCCGTGTTCCACGATCCCGAACTGAAACCGGTGTTCGACGTGCTCGGCCGAGTCGCCAACCCGCAGCCGCCATCGCTGTTCGATTCGGCCTCGGCCACGGGGCGTATCGCACGCTTCTTCGATATCGCGACACCGGACAGTTTCGGCACGTTTTCGCGCGCCGAACTGTCGGCGATATCGGGCGCCATCGCCTATGTCGAGAAGACGCAAAAGGCCGAGCGGCCGCCGCTGTCGCGGCCCGAGCGCGAGGAGCAGGGCTCGACCCTGTTCATCGATCCGGCGACACGCGGCAATCTGGAGCTGCTGCGAACATTGTCCGGCAGCAGGGAAGGTTCCCTGTTCAAGGCCATAGACCGCACGGTGACGGGTGGCGGCGCAAGGCTGCTCGCCGACCGGCTGATGGCGCCGCTGACCGATCCGGCGGCGATTGTCGCGCGGCTGGATTCGGTGTCGTTCTTCCGCTCCGAAGTGCGGCTTTGCCAGTCAGTGCGGATGAGCCTGAAGAGCGTCGCCGACATGCCGCGCGCCCTGTCCCGGCTGGCGCTCAACCGCGGCGGTCCGCGCGACCTCGGCGCGCTGCGCGCCGGCTTCGAGGCCGCCGGTGCGATCGCCGAGATCTTTGCCGCCACCACCCTGCCCCAGGAATTGGCTGATGCGATGGCCGCAATTCAGGCGCTGCCCAAGGCACTTGCCCAGCATCTCACCCAGGCGCTCGGCGAGGAACCGCCGCTGCTCAAACGCGACGGCGGCTTCATTCGCGGCGGCTACCATGCCGAACTCGACGAGATGCGGGCGCTGCGCGACGAGTCGCGAAAGGTGATCGCCGGGCTGGAGCGCTCGCTGATTGAGGAGACCGGCATTCGCTCGCTGAAGATCCGGCACAACAATGTGCTGGGATACTACATCGAGGTGACCGCCAACCATCATGCCATCATGACCGGCACCGATGGCGCCAAGGCGCGTTTCATTCACCGCCAGACCATGGCCAACGCCATGCGCTTCACCACGACGGAACTCGCAGAACTCGAGACCAAGATCGCCAATGCCGCCGACCGGGCATTGAGCATCGAGCTTGCCGCCTTCGACGCGCTGACGGCGGAAGCGGTCGGCGCGGCCGAGGCGATCCGCGCCGGCGCCGACGCGCTCGCCGTGTTCGACGTGTCGGCCGCACTTGCGCTTTTGTCGGAAAGCGAGGCCTGGTGCCGGCCCGTCGTGGATGCCAGCCTTGCCTTCGAGATATCAGGCGGCCGGCATCCGGTGGTCGAACAGGCGCTGCGCCGTTCGGGCGAAGGCCCGTTCGTCGCCAATGATTGCGACCTGTCGCCGGAAGGCAGTGCCAAGAACGGCGCGATCTGGCTGCTGACCGGGCCGAACATGGGTGGTAAGTCGACGTTCCTGCGGCAGAACGCGCTGATCGCGATCCTGGCGCAGACCGGCTCCTTCGTGCCGGCGCGGAGCGCCCATATCGGCGTCGTCGACCGGCTGTTCTCACGCGTCGGCGCCTCGGACGATCTGGCGCGCGGCCGTTCGACCTTCATGGTCGAGATGGTCGAGACGGCGGCGATCTTGAACCAGGCCGGCGAACGGGCGTTGGTGATCCTCGACGAGATCGGTCGCGGCACCGCTACGTTCGACGGCCTGTCGATCGCCTGGGCGGCGGTCGAGTATCTGCACGAGAAGAACCGCTGCCGGGCGATCTTCGCCACCCATTTCCACGAAATGACGTCACTCGCCGGCAAATTGGCGCGGCTTCATAACGTCACAATGCGGGTCAAGGAATGGGAAGGCGATGTCGTCTTCCTGCACGAGGTCGGCAAGGGGGCGGCCGACCGCTCCTACGGCGTCCAGGTGGCGCGGCTCGCCGGCCTGCCGGAAGCGGTGGTCGACCGGGCCAAGGCGGTGCTGCATCAGTTGGAGGAAGGCGAGGTTTCCGGCAAGACCAACCGGCTGGTCGACGACCTGCCGCTGTTTTCGGTGGCCGTGAAGCGGGAGGCGCCGAAGCCGGTAAAGAGCGATGCGGTGGGCGCCGCGCTCGGCGACCTCAATCCCGACGATATGACGCCGAAGGAAGCGCTCGAAGCGCTCTACCGGCTGAAGGGTTTGGCGACCAAGCCATAGGATTTGAAGCTTCCACTCGCTGTTGACTCATTGTACCGTTCGGTACAATGTCTGTCGATTGTGACCGACAGGGAGATTCGGATGAGCCGTCCGCCATTGCCGCCGTTCACCGCCGAGACAGCCGCGCAAAAGGCGCGGCTGGCCGAGGACGCCTGGAACAGCCGCGATCCGGAAAGGGTGTCACTCGCCTATACCGAGGACAGCGTTTGGCGCAATCGCGCCGAATTCGTCACCGGCAGAAGCGAGATCGTCGGCTTTCTCCAGCGCAAATGGGCACGCGAGCTCGACTACCGCCTGATCAAGGAGGTTTGGACCTGGAACGAAAATCGCATCGCCGTGCGCTTCGCCTATGAATGGCACGACGACAGCGGTCATTGGTTCCGCTCCTACGGCAATGAGAACTGGGAGTTCGACGGGGCCGGACTGATGCGCCGTCGCGTCGCAAGCATCAACGACGTGCCAATCATCGAGAGCGAACGCAAATATCACTGGCCGCTCGGCCGTCGGCCCGACGATCATCCTGGCCTGACGGAACTCGGCCTGTAGAGCATGATCCCGAAAAGTGTGTCGCGGTTTTCGGCAAAGATCATGCTCAAGCGGAAAGAGTAACATGCGCAGGATCGCGCCCGATCGCGCCGACCTGCTCGCCAGCATCGGCGAGATTTTCCGCGAGCATGGCTACGAGGGGACCAGCCTGACGCTGATCGGTGCGGCGACGGGGCTTGGCAAGGGCAGCCTCTATCACTTCTTTCCCGGCGGCAAGGAAGAGATGGCGGCGGCGGTCATTGCCCATATAGATGGCTGGTTCGAGGAAAATGTCTTCGTGCCGCTGCGCGACAATCAAGACCCCCGCGCGGGCATCGACCGCATGTTCGAAGCAACCGACGCCTATTTCCGTTCGGGGCGCCGGGTGTGTCTCATCGGCGCTTTCGCCCTGGATGAATCCCGCGACCTTTTCGCCAAGGCAATCAAAAGCTATTTCGGCCGCTGGGTGGCGCATCTTGCCGAAGCCTTGACCCGCGGCGGCCGCGGCCCTGCCCAGGCGCAAGACCTCGCCGAGGAAACGGTCGGCGCCATCCAGGGGGCGCTGGTGCTGGCGCGTGCCTTCGACGATACGGCGGTTTTTTCCCGCGCGCTGCGGCGCGCGCGGGCTGCGCTCGTCTAGACTAGATCATCTCAAGCCCGCGCTTGCGGGTCGGTGGTGGAAAAGCGCGATCGAGTTCGGCGACGTCTTCAGCCGTCAGTCTGATGTCGAGCGCGGCGACGTTCTGGCGGACATGCTCCTGGCTGCTGGCTTTCGGAATGGCGATGACGCCAGGCTGCGCCATCACCCAGGCAAGCGCGATCTGCGCGGCCGTGGCATCATGGCGGAGGGCAATGGCTTCCAGCCTCGCATTGCGCGCCAGCGCCCCCTGCTCGACCGGCGAATAGGCCATCAGCGGAATGCCATGCTCCCGGCTCCATGGCGCAAGGTCGAATTCGGGGCCTCGCCGCGACAGATTGTAGAGCACTTGATTGGTCTGGACGTTGCCGCCAGCGACGAGGCCGGCCAGCTCCTCCATCTCGTCGGTGTCGAAATTGCTGACGCCCCAGTGGCGGATCTTGCCGGCTTTCTTCAACCCCTCGAAGGCCTCGACCGTCTCGGCCAACGGCACGCTGCCCGGCCAGTGCAGCAGATAAAGATCGATGCGATCGGTGCGCAGGCGCTTCAGGCTTTTCTCGCAAGCCGCCGGCACGCCGGTTCGCGAGGCATTGGATGGCAGCACCTTGGAGACGAGGAAGAGTTCGTCGCGGCGCCCGGCAATGGCTTCGGCCACCACCTCCTCGGCACCGCCGCTGGCATACATTTCGGCGGTGTCGATCAGCGTCATGCCAAGGTCCAGCCCAAGCTTCAAGGCATTGACCTCCCCGGCTCGACGGCGGGCGTCCTCGCCCATTTTCCAGGTGCCCTGTCCGAGCACCTGGACGGCTTCTCCCGATGGCAGCTTGGTGGTTCTTATCGTTGTGGGCATGGGGGCTCCTGGGTAGGCAGTCGAGGCGCATGGCATCACAAGCGCACGGAGAAATCCAGAATGGAGCCCGGATTCTCCCGTTGCGGCCGTAGATGCCTACTTCACCGGATGGGCGGCAAGCCAATCCTGCATCTGCTTGATTTCGGCTTCCTGCGCGGCGATGACGCCTTCGGCCAGTTTGCGGATCTCGGGATCCTTGCCATTGGCAAGCTCCACCTTGGCCATGTCGATGGCGCCCTGATGGTGCGGGATCATGCCACGGACGAAATCGACATCGGCATTGCCGGTATATTGCGAGGCCATCATGTCGGTATGCATTTTGTCCATCGCCGCCTTGTAGCCCGCTGTCGAAGGGCTTTCCGCTCCCATGGCCATGGCGCCCATGTCGTGCTTCATCTCCTCGCTCCGCGCGGGCACGCTTTCGAGGAAGACGGCAAGCAGCATTCCGGCCGCCATCAGCAGCAGCACGAGTTTTTTAGCCAAGGTCATTCAGATCTCCTGTGGGTTGGATTTCGTATCTGGGGGTTAAACTCAGAGTTTCAACGTTCTCAGCCGCAATGCGTTGGCGATGACCGAGACCGAGGACAGGCTCATCGCCGCCGCCGCCAGCATCGGCGACAGAAGCGTGCCGGTGAGCGGATAGAGCACGCCGGCCGCGACCGGCACTCCAAGCACGTTGTAGAGGAAGGCGAAGAACAGGTTCTGCCGGATGTTACCGATGGTCGCCCGGGCCAGGGTGCGGGCGCGGACGATGCCGTTCAGGTCCCCCTTGACCAAGGTGATGCCGGCGCTTTCGACCGCGACGTCGGCGCCGGTTCCCATGGCGATGCCGACATCGGCGGCGGCGAGCGCGGGCGCATCGTTGACGCCGTCGCCGGCCATGGCGACGCCGGCACCCTTGCCGCGCAGTTCCTCGACGAGCGCTGCCTTCTGTTCCGGCAAGAGACCTGCCCGAACCTCGTCGATGCCGAGGCTTCCAGCGATCGCCCTGGCCGTGCGCTCATTGTCGCCGGTCGCCATGATGATCCTCAGCCCGCTGTCATGCAGCGCCTTGATCGCCTCGGCCGTGGTCGTCTTGACGGGGTCGGCGACGGCGACGATGCCGGCCAGTCTGCCGTCGACAGCAACGAACATCGCCGTCTTGCCATTGCCCTGCAACGTTTCCACGCTGGGCAGGACCACGGAAATGTCGATGCTGAGGTCGTGCATCATCGCGGCATTGCCGAGCGCGACCTTGTTGCCCGACACCGTGCCGGAAACGCCCTTGCCGGTAACCGCCTCGAAGCTGCCGGCCTCCGCAATCTTCACGCCGCGCTGGCCCGCGCCTTCGACAATGGCCTCGGCCAGCGGGTGTTCGGACCCCTTCTCCAGGCTCGCCGCCAGCCCCAGCAATTCGGCCTCGGGAAAGCCCGTCGTGGCAACGACATCGGTCAATTTCGGCCGGCCCTCGGTCAGCGTGCCGGTCTTGTCGACGATCAGCGTGTCGACGGAGGCGAAGCGTTCGAGCGCGGCGGCCTCCTTGATCAGCACGCCGGCATGGGCGCCGCGCCCGGTGGCGGTCATGATCGACATCGGCGTGGCGAGTCCCAGCGCACAGGGACAGGCGATGATCAGCACCGAAACCGCCGAGACGATGGCGAAGATCAGGCTGGGCTCGGGGCCGAAGACCGCCCAGGCGATGAACGCGGCGATCGCGACCAGGACGACGGCGGGGACAAAATAGAACGAGACGCGGTCGGCCAGGCCCTGGATTGGCGCGCGCGAGCGCTGTGCCTTGGCGACGAGTTCGACGATGCGCGACAGCGTGGTGTCGGCGCCGATCCGCTCGGCGCGCATGATCAGCGAGCCGTTCTTGTTGAGCGTGCCGCCGGTCAAGGCATCGCCCTCGGCCTTCTCGACCGGCAGGGGTTCGCCGGTGATCATCGATTCGTCGATGGAGGAGCGGCCTTCGAGCACCATGCCGTCGACCGGGACAGCGTCGCCGGGACGGATGCGCAGGCGATCGCCGGTCTTGACCTCGTCCAGCGCTACATCCTTCTCGGAGCCGTCCTCGGCGATCCGCCGCGCGGTCTTCGGCGCGAGGTCAAGCAAGGCGCGGATCGCCGATCCGGTCTTTTCGCGGGCGCGCAGTTCCAGCACCTGGCCGAGGAAGACCAGCGCGACGATGACGGCGGCGGCCTCGAAATAGACCGGCACCGCGCCGCCATGGCCGCGGAACTGATGCGGAAACATGTCCGGGAAGAGCGTGGCGACGACGCTGTAGAGATAGGCGGCGCCGACGCCAAGCGAGATCAGCGTCCACATATTGGGGCTGCGGTTGAGGATCGAGTCCCAGCCGCGATGGAAGAATGGGAAGGCGGCCCAGAGCACCACGGGGCTCGCCAGCACCAGTTCGATCCAGACCTTCGCGCGATCCTCGACCAGGCCTTCGAGCGACAGGCCGACCATAGGCGCCATGGCGACGATCAGCAGCGGGACCGACAGCACCGCGCTCACCCAGAGCCGCCTGGTGAAATCGACCAGTTCGGGATTTGGCCCTTCATCGCCTGTCGGCACGCCCATCGGCTCGAGGGCCATGCCGCAGATCGGGCAGGAGCCGGGCTTGTCGCGGATGATCTGCGGATGCATCGGGCAGGTATATTGCGTGCCCTTGGGCATCGGCGCCGGAGCCGGCCTGTCGCCGAGATAGGTTTGCGGCGCAGCCTCGAACTTCGCCTTGCAGCCGGCGGAACAGAAATAGAAGCCTTGGCCTTCATGACGGGCGAAATGTTTCGCCGTCGAACGGTCGACGCTCATGCCGCAGACAGGGTCGGTGGCCGTCAGGTAGGTTTCCGGCTCGGCCTGGAACTTCGAACAGCAGCGCTCGCTGCAGAAATGATAGAGGCGGCCGCCATGCTCGGATGTCGGCTTGCCGGCGGCTGGATCCACGGTCATGCCGCAGACCGGATCGCGCAAAACCGTATTCGCGGCGGCGCCTTTCGGCGTGCAACAGTCGCCATGCGAGCCATGCGTGTGATGATCGTGATCTGGATGCGTCATTCTGAAAAATGCCTTGATGTCACTGCTTCGAACCCGAGGTAGTGCTTCCAGTAACTGGAAGGTCAAGGGCAGTTTTGATTTTCCGCATTTCGGGCTCGTGAAATCAGTTGAATGCCCCCTGCACAAAGGCACCGGCCGTGCTAAAATCGCGCTTTCTAATGTTGCTCACCGCGTCACGTTCATCCCGCCAGATCCCGATCGACAATGAAGCGCCTGGTCATAAATCTCGATCGATCCCCGGACCGGCTTGCCCATATGACGGCGGAGTTTGCGCGCATCGGCCTCGGATTTGAGCGGATTGCCGCAATCGATGCGAGGGATCATCCAGACCTAGTGCCGCAGCGTCGGAATTCACCGCATGCGGTGCGGCGCCTCGCCGGCAGCGAGATCGCTTGCCTGCATAGCCATCGCGCCTGCTGGAGGATCATCGCGCAAGACGACGCCCCATTTGGCGCCATCTTTGAGGACGACATGGTGTTTTCCGCAAGGGCCGGCGCACTGCTCGCCGATACGGACTGGATTCCGGCCGACACCGATATCGTCAAGCTCGAGACATTCTTCCACACGACCGTGATCCAGCGCGAGAGAATACCCGTGGGCCACGGTTTTTCGGTGTTCAGGCTCCGCAAGAACCATATCGGAGCCGGGGGCTACCTCCTCTCCAGGCAAGCGGCACGCGCCCTTCTCGAGGCGACCTGCGATGTCGACGTGGCGGTGGACAATCTCATCTTCGACCCTGCACTCGCGACGTCGGCGGGCAAAACGATCTACCAGCTTGTCCCGGCCCTCTGTGCGCAGGAGCAGTTCGTGGGCAACGGCTTGCCGAGCCTGCTCGACCAGGGACGGGAGGCCGAGTGGGTGGCAAGCGGGCTCGCCAATGGGCGCAGGATACCTGCTATCGCACGGATCCGCAGGGAGGCCCGGCGGGCAACGCGGCAGATCAGCGATTTCTGCAGGCTGCGGCGGCGGATTGTCGTTCCGCTCGCTCCAGTCGAGGCAAACGACTAGGGCGTTTGCCGGATTGACGGCAGGCCCATACCCACCGCCGTGAAAACACGCTATAGACGCCGCCCAAAAGGCAAGGCCAACCGGTATCCATGGCGAAAATCTCCCTGAAGCTCGACGAACTGATCGACGGCAACGCTTTGCGTCGCGAGATGACCGCGCTGACCGCGGCCAGCGCCGGCGACGGTTCCAGCCAGCCCATCCGTGCCGCCGTTCTTCAGCTTCTCAAGGGGCGTCTCGCCGAGGGCCGCAAGACGGCCGAGGCCATGCTGATGCAGGATGGCGGCGGCAACGCCTGCGCCGAACGGCTGTCGCACCTGATGGACGAGCTGATCCGGGCGCTCTACGATTTTGCCGCGACGC
Organism: Mesorhizobium sp. BH1-1-4; assembly: GCF_020165665.1. Classification (NCBI taxonomy): domain Bacteria; kingdom Pseudomonadati; phylum Pseudomonadota; class Alphaproteobacteria; order Hyphomicrobiales; family Phyllobacteriaceae; genus Mesorhizobium; species Mesorhizobium sp. BH1-1-4. Next base: position 143,212 of record NZ_JAIUIN010000001.1, on the reverse strand, counting down.
ATGTCTACCGGGTGAAGAACCGGTCCTCGGCCGAACGCATGGCGGTCGTTGCCGTCGGCGGCTATGGCCGCGGCACGCTGGCGCCGGGATCCGACATCGACCTTCTGTTCCTGCTGCCCTACAAGCAGACGCCGTGGGGCGAACAGACGGTCGAATACATGCTCTACATGCTGTGGGACCTGGGGCTGAAGGTCGGCCATGCCACCCGCAACATCGAAGAGTGCCTCAGACTGTCGCGCACCGACATCACCATCCGCACCTCGATCCTGGAAGCGCGGTTCCTGTGGGGCGAACGCAAGCTCTATGACGAGCTGATGCTGCGCTTCGACCATGAGGTGGTGCGCACGACCGGCCCGGAATATGTACAGGCCAAGCTCGCCGAACGCGACGAGCGCCATGCCAAGGCCGGCGAGAGCCGCTATCTGGTCGAGCCCAATGTCAAGGACGGCAAGGGCGGCCTGCGCGACCTGCAGACGCTGTTCTGGATCGGCAAATATTTTTATCGTGTGCGCACCGGCGAGGAACTGGTCGAGAAAGGCGTGTTCACCGAGGCCGAGTACCGCGAGTTCCAGAAAGCCGAGGATTTCCTGTGGGCGGTGCGCTGCCACATGCATTTCCTCACGGGGAAGGCCGAGGAACGGCTGCATTTCGACATCCAGCGCGAGATCGCCGAACGGCTCGGTTATACGACACATCCCGGCCTGTCGGCGGTCGAACGCTTCATGAAGCATTATTTCCTCGTCGCCAAGGATGTCGGCGACCTGACCCGCATCTTCTGCGCCGCGCTGGAGGAGGAGCAGGCCAAGCATGTGCCTGGCTTCAACCGCATCTTCCTCACCTTCCAGCGCCGCAAGCGCAAGCTCGCCGGGACGTCGGACTTCATCGTCGACAACCACCGCATCAACATCGCCGACGACCAGGTGTTCGAGCGCGACCCCGTCAATCTTCTCAGGCTGTTCTGGTTCGCCGACAAGCACGGGCTGGAATTCCATCCCGATGCGCTGAAACTGCTCACCCGTTCGCTCGGCCTGGTCAACAAGTCGCTCAGGCGCGACGAGGAGGCCAACCGGCTGTTCCTCGACATATTGACCTCGGACCGCAATGCAGAGCTCAATTTGCGGCGCATGAACGAGGCGGGGCTGCTCGGCCGGCTGATCCCGGACTTCGGCAAGATCGTGGCCATGATGCAGTTCTCGATGTACCACCACTATACGGTGGACGAGCACCTGATCCGCTGCATAGGCGTGCTGGCCGAAATCGAACGCGGCGACGGCGAGAAGGTGCATCCGCTGTCGCATTCGCTGATGCCGGGCCTGAAGAAGAGCCGCGAGGCGCTCTATGTCGCGGTGCTGCTGCACGACATCGCCAAGGGCAGGCCGGAAGACCATTCCGAGGCCGGCGCCAGGATCGCACGACGGATCTGCCCGCATATGGGGCTTTCGCCGGCCGATACGGAAACCGTCGCCTGGCTGGTCGAGAACCACCTCGTGATGTCGATGACGGCGCAGACCCGCGACCTCAACGACCGCAAGACGATCGAGGATTTCGCCTCGATCGTGCAGTCGGTCGAGCGGCTGAAGATGCTGTTGATCCTGACCGTCTGCGACATCAGGGGCGTCGGGCCGGGTGTCTGGAACGGCTGGAAGGGCCAGTTGCTGCGCACGCTCTACTACGAGACCGAGCTGCTGCTGACCGGCGGCTTTTCGGAAGTCTCGCGTGCCCAACGCACGGCGGCGGCGCGCGAACGCCTGGCCGAGGCGCTCGCCGACTGGCCCGACAAGGCGCGCAAGCGCTATGTCGGCCTGCATTATGAAAACTACCTCCTGACCGTGGACCTGCCGGACCAGCTTCGCCACGCCGAATTCATCCGTGAGGCGGACGCGGCGGGCAACAAGCTCGCCACCATGGTCAAGACCCACCAATTCGAGGCGGTGACCGAAATCACCGTGCTGGCGCAGGACCACCCCCGTCTTCTCTCGGTCATTGCCGGGGCATGCGCCGGCGCCGGCGGCAACATCGTCGACGCGCAGATCTTCACCACGTCGGACGGCCGCGCGCTGGACACGATCCTGATATCGAGGGAGTTCGACCGCGACGAGGACGAGCGCCGGCGCGCCGAGCGCGTCGGCAGGCTGATCGAGGACGTGCTGTCGGGCAAGAGCTGGCTGCCGGAGATGATCGAGAAACGCACCAAGCCAAGGCGCGGCGCCAAAGTGTTCAAGATCCCGCCGCGCGCCGAAATCCGCAACGCGCTGTCGAACCGGGTTTCGGTCATTGAGGTCGAGGGGCTCGATCGCCCAGGCCTGCTGTCGGAGATAACCGGGACGCTGTCCGATCTCTCGCTCGACATCGCATCGGCGCATATCACCACCTTCGGCGAGAAGGTCATCGACACTTTCTATGTCACCGACCTCACCGGCCAGAAGATCGACAGCCCGGCCCGCATCGCCACAATCCGCAACCGGCTGATGGCGGCGCTCGAAGGCGCGGCGGCCGAACGCGGCGGCAGGGCCAAGGCAGCCGCCGAGTGACGGCCAACATCCCTTTGTCCCAATCCCACAGGCAGTTTGCGAACGCATGAGTCTCGTCAAGAAATTCGCCACCGTCGCGTCCGGCACGCTGATGAGCCGTGCGCTCGGTTTCGGCCGCGAGATGCTGATGGCGGCCGCGCTGGGCACCGGGCCGGTCGCGGACGCCTTCAACGCCGCCTTCCAGTTTCCCAACACCTTTCGCCGGCTGTTCGCCGAGGGCGCCTTCAACGCCGCCTTCGTGCCGCTGTTCGCCAAGGAGATCGAGACGCATGGCACCGACGGCGCCAAGCGTTTTTCCGAAGAAGTGTTCGGCGTGCTGTTCTCGGCGCTGCTGGTGCTGACCATCGCGATGGAACTGGCGATGCCGCTGATCGTGCGTTACCTGGTGGCGCCAGGCTTTGCCGACACGCCGGGCAAGTTCGAGACGACCGTGACGCTCGCGACGATCATGTTCCCCTATCTGATCTGCATGTCGCTCGCCGCCATGATGGCGGGCATGCTGAACTCGCTGCGCCGCTATTTCGCGGCGGCGATCGCGCCGGCTTTCCTCAACATCATCCTGATCAGCGTGCTTGGCTACGCCTGGTACCATGGGCTGGATGCGCATGCCGTCGGCTTCGCCCTGTCCTGGGGCGTGCTTGCGGCCGGCGTCGTGCAACTCGCCATCGTCTGGGTGGCGGTGCGCAATGCCGGCATCGCGATCGGCTTCCGCCGGCCCAAGATGACGCCGAACGTGAAGCGGCTGCTCATCCTGGCGCTGCCGGCGGCGATCACCGGCGGCATCACCCAGATCAACCAGCTGATCGGAACGGCCATCGCCTCGGCGCAGGACAGTGCCGTCTCCTCGCTCGCCTATGCCGACCGCGTCTACCAATTGCCGCTCGGCGTCGTCGGCGTCGCGGTGGCGATCGTGCTGTTGCCCGAGCTGTCGCGGGCGCTGAAGTCAGGCAATCTGATCGAAGCGGCCAATCTGCAGAACCGCTCGGTCGAGTTCACGCTGTTCATGACCTTGCCGGCGGCGGTGGCGCTGTGGGTGATGTCGGAGCCGATCGTGCGGCTGGTTTACGAGCGTGGCGCCTTCGCCGCCAACCATTCGACCCCCGTCGTGGCGGCGATCCTGGCGATCTTCGGTCTCGGCCTGCCGGCCTTCGTGCTGATCAAGGCCTTCACCCCGGGCTATTTCGCCCGCGAGGACACGCGCACGCCGATGATCTTCGCGGCAATCTCCGTGGCGGTGAACGTCGCCACCGCGCTGACGCTGTTCCCGAGGATGGGCGCGCCTGGCATCGCGGTGGCGTCCGCCGTCGCCGGCTGGGTCAACGCGCTGATGCTGCTTGCCGTGCTGATCCGGCGCGGCCATTGGGGCCGCGACGTGCCGCTCCTCAAGCGTATTCCGCGCCTCGTACTGTCGGCGGTGGTGATGGGTGTCGCCCTTTATTTCGCCGAGCATTACCTCGCCGCCAGACTTGGACCGGGCTCGCCACTGGTGATCAAGGCAACGACCGTGCTGGCGCTGGTGGCCGGCGGGGCAACGCTCTATTTCGTCACCGCGTTCGCCACCGGCGGCGCCGATTTCGGCATGATCCGGCGCAATGTCGGGCGCAAGGAGACGCCGCCGGTCAGGGAGCCGTCTCAAGATCCGTGAGCCTAACGGTGGTGATGCCGCCGACAAGCATCAGCCTTCGCCGGACAATTCGTCGTAGACTTGCCGCGGAAGTGGCGCTTGTGCCTGTTTGCTAAGTTCGATCCCGAATTCGGCCCGAACCCGCGCCGCTGTCTCCAGCGGCGTCTCGCGGTCGCGTCTGCGCTTGGGCGCTTCCTCCTCCTCAACGGTCACGGGCATCCTATCTCTCATCAGGATCGTACGAAATACACGTCCCAGAATATCATACACGTCGATGTCGGCGCTGCCCCTCATTGCCCTGCCGGGCATTTCTCCCCTTGAACGGGGAGAAAGAAGCTGAGTGCGACGATGACGCCTCCCTTACAATGCTGCGATTGGCGAAACCGGCCATGACGGCGTCTTTCTCCCCGTCCACCTGGCAGTCCTAGACAGACGCAACAAACACGACGCCGGACAACATCGAACAAACAATTCAGCCCGGAGCAATGGCTCTGCCGCCTCTCATGCACCTCTTGATCCTCGCCCCACTCTCGTCCATAAGCGCGCCGTCGAAAGACTTTCGCCGCGCGCGAAACGGCCCTCCACAAGCCATGAGGAACCCATGACCGCCTTCAAGCCACTCGTCTTCTCCGGTGTCCAGCCGACCGGCAATCTGCATCTCGGCAACTATCTCGGCGCCATCAAGAAATTTGTTGCCCTGCAGGATACGTCCGACTGCATCTACTGCGTCGTCGACCTGCATTCGCTGACAGCCCAGCTCGTCCATGACGACCTCGCCGACCAGACGCGCTCGATAACCGCGGCATTCCTGGCCTCCGGCATCGACCCGAAGAAGCACATCGTCTTCAACCAGTCGCGGGTGATGCAGCACGCCGAGCTCGCGTGGATTTTCAATTGCGTCGCGCGCATCGGCTGGATGAACAAGATGACGCAGTTCAAGGACAAGGCCGGCAAGGATCGCGAGAATGCCTCGCTCGGCCTGCTCGCCTATCCCTCGCTGATGGCCGCCGACATCCTGCTCTACCGCGCGACGCACGTGCCGGTGGGCGAGGACCAGAAGCAGCACCTGGAATTGACCCGCGACATCGCCCAGAAATTCAACAACGATTTCTCCAACCGCATCGCCAGCCTTGGCGTCGGCGTCGAGATGCAGGTCGGCGAGGAGACGGTGAACGGTTTCTTCCCGATCACCGAGCCGGTCATTGGCGGGCCGGCGGCACGCATCATGAGCCTGCGCGACGGGTCGAAGAAGATGTCGAAGTCGGATCCATCGGACCTGTCGCGCATCAACCTGACCGACGATGCCGACACCATCTCGAAGAAGATCCGCAAGGCCAAGACCGACCCGGAGGCCTTGCCAAGCGAGGTCGACGGGCTGGAAAGCCGTCCCGAGGCGGAGAACCTCGTCGGCATCTATGCAGGCCTCGCCGAAATGTCGAAGGCCGATGTGCTGCAGCAGTTCGGCGGCCAGCAATTCTCCGTGTTCAAGCCCGCGCTCGCCGATCTCGCGGTGGAGAGGCTGGCGCCGATCGCCAGCGAGATGCGCCGGATCCAGGGCGATCGCGCCTATGTCGACGCCGTGCTCCGGGACGGTGGCGAACGCGCCGGCGTGCTTGCCGAAACAACGATGAAGACGGTGCGCGACATTATCGGCCTACTGCAGGGCTGAGCCCATCGGTGCATCGGACCATATAGGGCAAGGACTTACTGGCCCAAGACCGGCGGCTTGCCGCCGGTCCGCCGCGGTGGCAGATTGCGGCCGAAAAGATACCGAGTAGATAGACATGGTCTCCAAACGTCTCAGCCGCGAAGCCGGTCATCGCAGGAAATTCCTGACGATCATCGATGACACGCCGGAATGCGAACGCGCCGTCGCCTACGCCTCGAAGCGGGCGCAGAGCACCAGCGGCACGCTGGTGCTGCTCTATGTCATCGTACCCGACGATTTCCAGCACTGGCTGGGCGTGGAGAAGATCATGCGCGAGGAGGCGAACGCCACGGCGCGCGCAGCGCTGGACGGCTACGCCAACAAGGTGCGCCAGAAGCTCGGCATCGAACCGGAGATGGTCGTGCGCGAAGGCAAGCCGACGGAAGAGATCCACAGGCTGATCGAGGAAGACCAGGACATCGCCATTCTGGTGCTGGCGGCCGGCGCCGGCAAGGAAGGGCCGGGGCCGCTGGTTGGCGCCGTAGCCGGCAAGGGTGCCGCTTTCCCCATTCCCGTCACCGTGGTACCGCAGAATCTGTCGGATGAGGAAATCGACAGCCTCGCCTGAGCCCGCCCGGGATTCAGGTCCCCGGCCAGCAAAAACATTCCGCCAGCCAGCCATCTGGGCGATGCGTTTCGCTTGAATGTCCAGCCGATAGAGCCTATTTAGAACTATTCCAAACTAGTTGCCCAAAACGGGCATGGAGACGGCCATGTTCATCCAGACCGAGTCGACGCCCAATCCGGCGACGTTGAAGTTCCTGCCTGGCAAGGAAGTGCTGCTCGAAGGCACCGCCGATTTCCGTGATGCCGACAGTGCGGCGACGGCCTCGCCGCTGGCTGGGCGGCTGTTCGAAATCCCCGGCGTCACCGGTGTCTTCTTCGGCTATGATTTCATCACCGTGTCCAAGGACGGTCCGGACTGGCAGCATCTGAAGCCGGCGATCCTCGGCGCCATCATGGAGCATTTCATGTCCGGCGCGCCTGTCATGGCCAAGGCCGGCCCGGCCGCCGAGACCAGCCAGACGGGCGAGTTCTACGACAAGGCCGACGAGGAGCTCGTCATCACCATCAAGGAACTGCTCGACACGCGCGTGCGCCCGGCGGTGGCCCAGGACGGCGGCGACATCACCTTCCGCGGCTTCGAGAACGGCACCGTGTTCCTGCACATGAAGGGCGCCTGCGCCGGTTGCCCGTCGTCGACGGCGACGCTGAAGCACGGCATCCAGAACCTGCTTCGCCATTTCGTGCCGGAAGTGCAGCAGGTCGAGCAGGTCAGCTGATCGTTCCGCGCCGCTCGTCGCGCGCCGGAAGCATCCTATCCGCGAACAACAAAAAACCGGGCCGAATTGCCCGGTTTTCTGTTTGGGACGTCCGTTGTTGCCTAGACGGTCCGCGTACGAAACTTTTCTTCTCTTCCCATCACACCCTGACGGGCGCGATTGCTACATCACGATGACCTTGGCGCCGACGGAGGCGCGGTCATAGAGATCGATAATGTCCTGGTTCATCAGGCGGATGCAGCCGGACGACATCGCCTTGCCGATTGAATTCCATTCCGGGCTGCCATGCAGCCGGTAGCCCATGTCGCCGCCCTTGTTGAACAGGTACATGGCGCGCGCGCCGAGCGGGTTCTTCAGGCCCGGCTCCATGCCATTGGCGAACTTCGTCAGTTCCGGCTGGCGCCTGATCATTTCGCGCGGCGGCGTCCAGGTCGGCCATTCGCGCTTCAGCGCGATATGGGCGGTGCCGTGCCACTCGAAGCCCTCGCGGCCAACGCCGATGCCATAGCGGATCGCCCTGCCGTCGCCCTCGACGAAGTAGAGGAACTTGTTCTGCGTATCGACGATGATGGTGCCCGGCTTTTCCTTGGTGTCGTAGTTCACTTCCTGCCGGTGATACTGCCTCGGCACCTTCTCGATCGGGATGCGCGGCAGTTGGTAACCGGCATCTGTCACCGCGCCATAGTCGTTGGAGAAGATCTGTCCGCCGATGGTGCTGCAACCGGCAATAGCGGTGGACAGCGCCAGGGCGGCAATTATTGCAAGCGACTTCATGCGCATGTGGTGATCCGGTGCCCCGCCCAAAACGTCAGCGGCACGAGTCGGCCGCTTTCTCGCCATCATTCATGCTGGCATTTGCTTTGCTTGCCAAGCGCACGATGCCTATATGCCAGGACTTACGTGCTGGTAAGCGTATCACTATGACATTTCGGCAACAGCCCTCACCGGATTGTGAAGGAAAATCAAAGAGGCTCGGACCGCAGGTTCGCAAGATCGAGGAATTCGCCATGAATGTCGGTGACGCCGCCACGCGTTCGGGCCTGCCGGCCAAGACCATCCGCTACTATGAGGAGATCGGCCTGATCGCGCCCGCGCGCGCCGCCAACGGCTACCGCGATTATTCCGGCGACGACATCCACCGGCTGGCCTTCCTGCGCCGCGCGCGCAATCTCGGCTTTTCCATAGACGATTGCCGCCAGTTGATGGCGCTCTACAGGGATCGCAGCCGCGCCAGCCACGACGTGCGCGCGATCGCCGCCGCCCATGTCAGCGCCATCGAGGAGAAGGTGCGCGAGATGCAGTCGATGCGCTCGACGCTGCAGAAGCTGGTCCACGCCTGCCACGGCGACGAGCGGCCGGATTGCCCGATCCTGGATGACATGGCGGGTGCGGTGGATGCTGAAGCCTTGCATCCGTAGGCTTATGAATGGAGGGAGACTTCATGGTCTCGATGACTGTGGAACTGCGCAATGTAGAAGGCACTGAAGCCGCGATGGGCTGGGCCGGTGGGCATACGATCGTCGTCGACCGACCCGAGGGCAAGGCTGGCGGCCTGGGCCTTGGCTTCAATGGCGGCCAGTTGCTCGCGTTGGCGATCGGCGGCTGCTTTTGCAACGACCTTCGCTATGTCGCCGAGGCATTGGGAACGAAGCTTGGCAAGATCTCCGTCAGCGTGGTGGTCACCCTTGAAGGCACACCGCTGCTGGCAACATCGGCTGCAATGACGGTGTCATGTGAAACGCTCGATGGTTTCGATCCGCGGGAAGTCATCGATCGCGCCGGCCAGATTTCAGCGGTCACCAACTCGCTGCGCCAAGGTGTGCCGGTCACGATTCAGACGGTGGGTGGGATGGCCGATCGGGAGCCGAAAATCTGTCCCGAGTGTCGGCATGTGTTCCAAGGAAATGGCTGGGACGGCATCGATGCCCATTGGAAATCAAAGCACGAGGGTCTCATGCCCTACGCTAAAGCCTGGCCGCTGATAAAGACGGGCAAATACTCGAAGGCGTGAAGCCATTCCACCGCCCTGTAGCGCCTGGCGGATAATCGCCCCGCATTAAACGGGTTCAAACCGTGAACAAAATCTGGCATGGTGCCTGCCATGCCGATCATTTCCCCGATTCTCCTCCACCCGCTCATCGACGGTCGCCAGTCCGAGCGCGCCATGCTGGTACGGCGTGGCGTGCAGCGGCTGCTGATGCAGATGGGCGCGCATGTGCTGCCGGAACTGTCGCTGGCCACCGGCCGCCGCGCCGACCTCGTGGCACTCACTCGGCAAGGCGACATCTGGATCATCGAGATCAAATCCTCGATCGAGGATTTTCGCGTCGACCGCAAATGGCCGGACTATCAGCTGCATTCCGACCGTTTTTTCTTTGCCACCCATCCCGCCGTGCCGGCCGACATCTTTCCCGAGGAATGCGGGTTCATCCTCTCCGACGGCTATGGCGCCGAGATTCTGCGCGACGCGCCCGAACACCGCATGGCGGCGGCAACGCGCAAGGCGCTGATGCTGCGCATCGCAAGGGCGGGTGCTTCGCGGCTGCTGGCGGCGGAGCTTGCGGGCGTGGCGGTGCCGGCGCAGGAGGGGGAGAGCGAGTAGGTTCAGGCATGATCAAAAACTGATCATTTTCCAACGCTTGCGCTGCCCCTCATTGCCCTGCCGGGCATTTCTCCCCGTAACGGGGAGAAAGAAGCTGGCCGTGACGCCGGCGCTTTTTGTGCGACGTTGGCGATTGGCGAAATCCGCGATGAAAGCGCCCTTCGCCCCGTTTACGGGGAGAAGATGCCGGTTCACCCTCCGTAGCTGCATCGCAGCGAAGGATGGGCAGGCAGATGAGGGGCGGCGCGGCGTTGCCGGTAGATGCTCCAGCCCTGAAACCGCTATTACTCCGTCTCTTCCGCGCCACCAGTCGCCGGCGCCATGAGCAGCACGGCGGCACCAAGCAGCGCCGCGACCAGCGAACCCGCCAGAATGCCGACCTTGACCGCGTCCTGCAGCGCCACGTCGCCGGCGAAGGCGAGCAGGCCGATGAACAGGCTCATGGTGAAGCCGATGCCGCACAGCAGCGAGATGCCGATCATGTGCGACCAGCCGGCATGGGCCGGCAGGTCGGCAAGTCCGAAGCGGATGGCCAGGGCGGAGGAGCCAAACACGCCGACCAGCTTGCCGACGACGAGGCCGGCCGCGACACCAAGCGTCAACGGCTCGATCAAGGCGCCAAAACTCAGGCCGGCGAGCGAAACACCGGCATTGGCAAAGCCGAAGATGGGGATGACGATGAACGCGACGAGCTTGTGCAGGCCGTGCTCCAGCCGGTGCAGCGGCGAATGGTCGAGATCGTGGCCGATCCCGGCGGAACGTTCGAGCGGAATGGTGAGCGCAAGTGCCACGCCGGCGAGCGTGGCATGGACGCCCGACTTCAGCACCAGCACCCACAGGATGGCACCGAGCACGAGGTAGGGCACCAGGCTCATCACCCGCATGCGGTTGAGCACGACGAGCACGGCAATGACGGCGAAGGCGGCGCCGAGATAGGCCAGCGACAAGCCGCTGGTGTAGAAGATGGCGATGATGATGACGGCGCCCAGGTCGTCGATAATGGCAAGCGCGGTCAGGAAGACTTTCAGAGAGGCCGGCACGCGGCTGCCGAGCAGCGACAGCACGCCGAGCGCGAAGGCGATATCGGTGGCGGTCGGGATCGCCCAGCCGGACAGTGCGGCCGGATTGTTGCTGTTGATGGCGACATAGACCAGCGCCGGCACCACCATGCCGCCGGCGGCGGCGATGCCGGGCAGCACCCGCCTGGGCCAGGTCGAAAGCTGGCCGTCGAGCATTTCGCGCTTGATCTCCAGCCCGACGAGCAGGAAGAACACCGCCATCAGCCCGTCATTGACCCAGTGCGAGACGCTGAGCGGACCGAGATAGGCGTGGAGAACGGCGAAATAGGTCCCGGCAAGCGGCGAATTGGCGACGATCAGCGCAAGGGCCGCCGCCGCCATCAGGATGATACCGCCGGCGGCCTCACTGTCGAGGAATTCGCGGAAGACGGAAACCAGCCGCTGCTTCTGATCCTGCATATCGCCTCCGTCATGCCGCCTGCTCGGCGGATTCATCATCCAAGCGCCGGCGCTGCCCCTCACCTGCCTGCCGGCATCCTCTCCCCGTATAGTGACGGGGAGAGGGTCGCTGTTATCGCCGATTTCGCCAACCGCCAACGTCGCAAGATGGCGCCGCGTTGCGGCAGGGCAATGAGGGGCGGCACTGACCTATCTAGTAGGCGGTCTCCGCCGCGCGTTGTAAACTGGTATTGGTCTGATGCCCCGCGTGGTTGGCGCACCTCAGCGCGGCGCGCGCTTGGCCAATATCCGTTGCAGCGTGCGGCGATGCATGTTGAGCCGGCGCGCTGTCTCGGAGACGTTGCGCTCGCACATTTCATAGACGCGCTGGATGTGTTCCCAGCGCACGCGGTCGGCCGACATCGGGTTTTCCGGCGGGGCGGCGCGCTCGCCCGAGGTGCGGGTGAGCGCGGCGAAGATGTCGTCGGCATCGGCCGGCTTCGACAGATAGTCGACGGCGCCGAGCTTCACCGCGGTCACCGCGGTGGCGATGTTGCCGTAGCCGGTCAGGATGATGGTGCGGGAATCCTGGCGCTTCTCACGGATGGCGGCAACGACGTCGAGGCCGTTGCCGTCGCCGAGCCGCATGTCGACCACCGCGTAGGCGGGCGGATTGGCGCGCGCCTTGCCCACCGCCTCCTCGACGCTCTCCGCCGTGTCGACCAGGAAACCCCTGGTTTCCATGGCACGGGCCAGACGGGTCAGGAACGGCTTGTCGTCGTCGACGATCAGAAGCGAGGTGTCCTCGCCCTCAACCATTGCGCCACTATTTTCGTCGCCTGTCATCGTCTTGAAAAATTCCTGCTGCCTTATTTTTACGCAGATATAGTTTTGCGGGGCCATTGTCCAATTTACGCAGTGTCAAACATGGTTGCCGAAGCCGATTCCGGGTTCAGGAAGACGCTTCGCGGCCATGATATCTGCACCACGGCCCCTTCCCCCAGACCACTCGAATTGCGGAAATCGAGTGTGGCGCCCGAGCGTTCGAGCAGCGTCTTGGCGATGAACAGGCCGAGCCCCAGGCCGCCGCCGGCCTCGGTTCCCTGGCGCGTCGACATATAGGGCTCGCCGATGCGGTCGATGATCTCGGCGGGGAAACCAGGCCCGTCATCGATGATGGAGAAGGTGACGGTGGCCTCGTCCCAGCTCCAGCGCAGGGTAACGCTCTTGCGGGCGAAATCGACGGCATTCTCGACCAGATTGCCGAGACCGTAGATGACGCCGGGGTTGCGGCGTCCGACCGGCTCGGGTCCGGTCCGGTCGCCGGGGCGAAGCTTGATCGAAATGCCGAAGTCGCGATGCGGTGCGGTAACTTCCTCGACCAGCGAGGTCAGCGGCAGGCGGGATAGATGCGCCTCGCCCTCGGACGACAGGCTGGTCAGGCGCTTCAGGATTTCGCGACAGCGTTCGCTTTGCGAGCGCAGCAGCGTGACGTCCTCGCCATATTTCGGGTCCTTGCCGAGCGCCTTTTCCATCTCCTTGGCGACAAGCGTGATGGTGGCGAGCGGCGTGCCGAGTTCGTGCGCGGCGGCGGCGGCCAGCCCGTCGAGCGCCGAAAGGTGCTGCTCGCGCTGCAGCACCAGTTCCGTCGCGGCAAGCGCATTGGCCAGAAGCCGCGCTTCGGCGGCCACCCGGAAGGCATACATGGCGGTGAAGGCGATCGAGGACAGCACCGCCATCCACATGCCGGCGACGTAGATGAAGGGCATCACCAGCGGCGCGCCTTCATGCCAGGGCAATGGCAGGTGGACGAAAACCAGCAAGGTCGCCGCCGCCATGACCAGCCCGCCGAGGATGGCGGTGAGGCGAAGGGGAAGCGACGTCGCCGAAATGACGACGGGCACGGTCATCAGCAGCGAGAACGGATTGGTCAGGCCGCCGGTCATGTAGAGCAGGCCGGCAAGCTGCAGGCTGTCGAAGATCAGGATGCCGAAGGCGGCGAACGGCGTGAGCCGGTGCGCGGCCGGAAACCGGAAGGCGAGGAACAGGTTCATCCAGGCCGAGCAGGCGATCAGCGCGAAGCACAGGCTGACCGGCAGCGGGAACTTCAGGCCATAGGCGACGACGAGCACCGTAACGCTCTGGCCGACAATGGCCAGCCAGCGCAACCGGATCAGCGTGTTGAGGCGCAGCCGCTGGCTCAGCTGGAAATCTGGCGTGTTCAGGATGTTGATCATGGCCATGGATTACAGCCGCGGGATGGGCAGCGCTAGGTCCCACGCGGCTTGGCGCGGGCGGTAGCAGCGGCTAGCAGGGGATTTTCCGGCCAGACATGCTTGGGATAGCGGCCGCGCATGTCGGCGCGCACATCGGCCCAGGAGCCGCGCCAGAAGCCGGGCAGGTCGCGCGTGGTCTGGATCGGCCGATGCGCCGGCGACAACAGTTCGAGTGTCAGCGGCACCGTGCCGTTGGCGATGGAGGGATGGCGGTCGAGGCCGAACAGTTCCTGGACGCGGACCGCCAGAACCGGCCATTCACCGTCATAGCGGATCGGCACGTGACTGCCCGACGGGACGTCGAAATGGGTCGGCGCCAGCGTCTCGACCTTGCGCTGCAGGTCATGCGGCACGAGCGAGGCCAGCCCGGCCGAAATGGAGCCGGGATCGATGGCCGCGAAGGAAGCAGCACCGGACAGGAATGGCAGCAGCCAGTCGTTCAGATGTTCGATGAGTGCAGCATCCGACATGTCGGGCCAGGGCGCGCCCAAGCCTTTGTGCAGCCAGGACAGCCGCTGGCGCAGCGTCTGGGCCTCCTTGCTCCAGGTCAAAAGGGAAAGCCCATGTTCGCGCAAGGCGTCTGTTATGGCGCGGTCGGCATCGGCGCCGGCCGGCGCCGGCAGCATGCGTTCGGCGAGTGTGATGGCGCCAAGGCGCACGGCTTCACGCACCCGCACGGCGCGCCTGTCGCGGTCGAAACTCGTCTGCCGGCGCGTTTCGATCTTGCCGCCAAGGGCCGACCGGATGTCGTCCTCGCTGATTGCCGCCGCCGCCGTGATGCGGGCATTCTGCGCCTTGCCCTGCAGGTCGGCGACGACCAGAAAGGGTTCGCCCGCCAGCGGATCGGCGGCATCGAGCATGGCGCCGGAGCCATTGGCCAGCACGAAACGGCCGCGCTCGCCGCGCGCCTTGGCGACGCGGTCCGGCCATGCATGAACAAGCAAAGGACCGGCCGAAGATGCTTCGCCGCCCTTCGCCCCACCGACCTGCCGCGCCAATCGGTCGGTGAGTTGCCGCGCGGCGGTGGCACGCGGCGATTTTTCCTGGCGAAACTGCATCAGCCGCCGTTCGAGATCGGCGCCGTCGCCGCCAAGGCCACGCTCGGTGAGCAATACCGCAAGCATGGCTGCCTCGCCAGCATGGCCGCTGCTGGCCGCCTCGGCCACCATATGCGCCAGCCGTACCGGCAGAGCGAGCTTGCGCATCGAAGCACCCGCTTCGGTCAGGCGCCCGGCCTCGTCGACGGCATCGAGCGACCGCAACAGCCCCCTTGCCTCGTTGAGCGCCGGGGCCGGTGGAGGATCGAGGAAAGCGAGCGTCGCGGGATCGGCGACGCCGAAGGCGGCGCAGTCGAGCAGCAGGCTGGACAGGTCCGCCTCGATGATTTCCGGCGGCGTGAAGGCGGGAAGTGCCGCCGTCTGCTCGGCCCGCCACAGCCGGATGGCGACGCCGGCCTGCGTGCGCCCGGCGCGGCCGGCGCGCTGGTCGGCGGAAGCCTTGCTGACGCGAACTGTCTCCAGCCGTGTCAGGCCGCTGGCTGGCTCATAGCGCGGCAGCCGCGACAGGCCGGAATCGATGACGACGCGCACACCGTCGATGGTGATCGAGGTCTCGGCAATGGAGGTCGCCAGCACCACCTTGCGGCGACCCACCGGTGCAGGCTTGATCGCCGCGTCCTGCGCCTTGCCGTCGAGCTGGCCGTAGAGCGGGACGATATCGGTGTCCGCGCCGACCTTGCCGGCCAGCCGCTCGGCGGTACGCTCGATCTCGCGCTGGCCGGGCAGGAAGGCGAGCACGCTGCCGTTCTCGTCGGAAAGGGCGGAGCGGATCGCCTTGGCCATGGCATCCTCGATCGGCACCCCGGCCGGCCGCTCGTCGTAGCGGACATCGACCGGAAAGGCGCGGCCCTGGCTTTCGATCACCTGCGCGCCCGACAGGAGTTTCGCGACCCGCGCGCCGTCGAGCGTTGCCGACATCACCAGCAGCCGCAAATCCGGCCGCAGCGCGCCTTGCACGTCGAGGGCGAGAGCGAGACCGAAATCGCCGTCGAGCGAGCGCTCGTGGAATTCGTCGAAAATGACCGCCGAAACGCCGGGCAGTTCAGGGTCGTCGAGAATCATGCGCGCCAGCACGCCCTCGGTGACGACCAGGATTTTCGTCCGTGCCGAGGTGCGGTTTTCCATGCGCATGGCATAGCCCACCGTTGCGCCCGGTTCCTCGCCGAGCAGTTCGGCCATGCGGCGCGCGGCGGCGCGGGCGGCCAGCCGGCGCGGTTCGAGCAACACGATCTTGCCCGTGCCCAGCCAAGGCGCATCGAGCAGCGCCAACGGCACCAGCGTCGTCTTGCCGGCACCGGGCGGCGCCACCAGCACGGCGCTGTTGCCGGAGCCGAGCGCTTCGCTCAGTGCGGGCAGCACGGCTGATACGGGGAGCTCCGGCAAGGGTTTTGTCGTCATCGCGCCCGCATATCAGCGGTCACGGCCACCCTGCAACCGGCACCGGCTTAAAGCCGGGCTCGCGAAAACGGATTCCAGCGCACCGTGCCCAGCCGCACTTCCTCGCGCACCATGGTCAGCAGGCCGGATCCGCCGACGACCGCGAGGCCGACAAGCGACAGCCAGTCCGGGTATTCCTGGAAAAACAAGGCGCCGAGGATGACCGCCCAGACGATCTGCGAATAATGCGTCGGCGCGATCCGGTTGGCGGGGGCGTATTTGGCGGCCAACAATTGCAGCAATTGTCCGCAGGCGGTGAAGGCGCCCGCCATCACCAGCCATACCAGCTGTTTTCCATCCGGGACGGTGAAGGAGGTCGCGGCGGCACCGATGCCGTTGAACAGCAGCCCATAACCGATCAGCACGCCGAGGATGGTCGTGCGTTTTTCCTGCTGCGCCAGCGAACGCATCAGGATGACGTTGGCGGCGGCGAGGAAAGCGATGATGAAAGCGGCAAGGTGGCCGAGGTGCAACTCGCGAAAGCCCGGCCTGACAACCAGCATGACGCCGGCAAAGCCGGCGACCACCGCCAGCCAGCGCCAGGGACCGACCTTCTCCTTGAGGATCACGGTGGACAGAATGGTGACGCAAAGCGGCGCCAGAAAGATGAGCGCATAGGTCTCGGCCAGCGGAATGGTGGTGAAAGCATAGACGCTGAGCACGCCCGACGCGATGCCGGCCCAGGCCCGCGCCTGCACCGCCCAGGGCCGTTTGGTGCGCCAGAAATCGCGCCAGCGCTCGCTGGCCGGCCGGCTGAAGAAAAGGAAGCAGCCGGCGAACAATGTCGAGAAGAAGCCGATCTCGAACACCGTGAATTGGCCGCCCAGGCTCTTGATAACGGCATCGCTGCACGAATAGCTTGCATAGGCGATCAGGGCGAGCAGGATTCCGTTCGGCACGTTTTTCCATTTCCGGGGAGAGAAGCTTGAAAATACTGGCGCTCGGTGCGCATCCGGACGACATCGAGATCTTCATGTTCGGTACGATGGCCGCCTATGCCGCGCAAGGCGCAGAACTCACTTTTGCCGTGGCCACCGATGGTGCCAGGGGCGGCAAGAGCGATCCCGCCATCCTGGCTCGTGTCCGCCGCGCGGAAGCGACGGCCGCGGCCGCGCTGCTCGGGGCAGCACCCCGCTTTCTCGACTTTCCCGATGGCGGGCTGGTGGCGGATGCCGCACTGATCGACGCGCTGAAAACGCTGATCCGCGATATCGAGCCCGATCTCGTGATCACCCACGCACCCAACGACTACCACGCCGACCACCGCGCGCTGTCGGACGGCGTGCGCATCGCGGCGTCGTTCGGCGTCCCCGTGCTGCATGCCGACACGATGGGCGGCACCGGATTCTCGCCGACGCACTATGTCGATATTTCCCCCCATGCCGAGATCAAGGCCAGGGCGATCCGCATGCACCAGTCTCAGGACCCGGATCGGTTCGTCGATATCGCGCTGACCCAGACCCTTTTTCGCGCGGGCCAATGCAATGGCGCAGCGGGGGCGCAGGCCGAAGCCTTTCGCTTCGAACCGATGTTTCCCTTCGGCGACATCCGCGCGCTGCTGCCGCCAGCGCCGCCGATCAGGACGGTGATGGTGAGCACCAGGCGGGTCGACTGACCAATCAGAGCCACGTCCACACTCCGCGATCATCCGACCGGCGCCCGACGCTTTTCCCAATTTTTTCAGACACCGGCGCAAACATGCTGCGGCGCAGCAACGAATTCGCTTGCCTTGTTTAGTAGAAATTGCATCACTAAACAAATTACTAAACATCCGCGGCGCGACGATGCCGCCATGTTTGGGCCTCTGAGGAGAGAGGTTGAGTGCTCTTGAGACCGTCATCCGGACGTGTTTCACAAATGGGAGGAAGGCATGAAATCGAGTTTTAAACTGGCTCTGGGACTGACCTCGGCCATCGCAGCGTCGACAGCCGTCTCGAACGCCGCGCACGCCGAAGACCTGACGCTGTGCTGGGCCGCCTGGGACCCGGCCAACGCGCTCGTCGAACTGTCCAAGGACTTCACCAAGGAAACCGGCATCGGCATGAAATTCGAGTTCGTGCCGTGGACCAATTATGCCGACCGCTTCCTCAATGAGCTGAACTCGCACGGCAAGCTGTGCGACCTGATCATCGGCGACAGCCAGTGGATCGGCGGCGCGGCCGAGAACGGCCACTACGTCAAGCTGAACGACTTCTTCGACAAGGAGAAGATCAGCATGGACGACTTCGTCCCGGCGACCGTGGTCGGCTATTCGGAATGGCCTAAGAACACGCCAAACTACTGGGCGCTGCCGGCGATGGGCGATGTCGTCGGCTGGACCTACCGCAAGGACTGGTTCTCCAAGCCCGAACTGCAGAAGGAGTTCAAGGAAAAGTATGGCTGGGATCTCGGCCCGCCTGCCACCTTCGACCAGTTGAAGCAGATCGCCGAATTCTTCCAGAAGCGGCAGATCGACGGCAAGACGGTCTACGGCGCCTCGATCTACACCGAGCGCGGTTCCGAAGGCATCACCATGGGCGCCATGGACGTGCTCTACAGCTACGGCTTCCAGTACGAAAACCCCAAGAAGCCCTACGAGATGGAAGGCTTCGTCAATTCCGAGAAATCGGTGAAGGGGCTGGAGTTCTACAAGGCGCTGTATGATTGCTGCACGCCGCCCGGCGCCTCGAACAGCTACATGGGTGAAGGCGTCGATGCCTTCAAATCGGGACAGGTGGCGATGCACATGAACTTCGCCTTCACATGGCCGGGCCTGCAGAAGGACGAGAATGTCGGCGGCGACAAGATCGGCTATTTCGTCAACCCGAAGGGTCCTGACGGCGACCAGTTCGCGCAGCTCGGCGGCCAAGGCATTTCCGTGGTGTCCTATTCCGACAAGCAGGAATCGGCGCTGAAATACATCAAGTGGTTCGCCAACAAGGACGTGCAGGCCAAGTGGTGGTCGCTCGGCGGCTACTCCTGCCTGAACGCGGTGGTCAAGGATCCGAAATTCCCGGCCAGCCAGCCCTATGCGCAGACCTTCCTCGACTCGATGGCCATCGTGAAGGACTTCTGGGCCGAGCCCAGCTACGCACCGTTACTGCAGGCCTCGCAGAAGCGCTTCCATGACTATGTCGTCGCCGGCCAGGGTTCGGCCAAGGACGCGCTCGATGGCCTGGTCAAGGACTGGACTCAGGTCTTCCAGGACGATGGCAAGATGTAACCCCGGCAAGAGGTAAGGTTCCTCCCGAGCCCGACCGACGCGTCCCGTGCCGCCCTTGGCACGGGACGCAGTTCAGATAAATTCCATGATAGAGACGACCCAAGTGACCGAAGCAGGACTTACCATGCTCAATCGGACCGCGGAGAACGTTGCCCGGGCGACCCCGGAACCGTTGGCGCGCAAGGTCCGGGGCATCAGCGACAAGGGCCTCGCCTGGCTGTTCATCTCGCCGACGATCCTGTTGCTGCTTGCCATCAACATCTTCCCGCTGTTCTGGGCGATCTATCTGTCGTTCACCAATTTTCGCGCCAACCGCCCGAACGAGGTGGTGAAGAACCTCGGCTTCGCCAACTACCAGCGCATTCTCGGCGACCAGGACATCTGGATCGCCATGCAGACGACAGCGCATTTCGTGTTCTGGACCATCCTGTTGCAGACGCTGATCGGCTTCACTCTGGCCTGGCTGATCGACCGCAAGTTCCGCGGCCACGCCTTCTGGACGACGCTGATCCTGGTACCGATGATGCTGTCGCCGGCGGTGGTCGGCAATTTCTGGCGCTTCCTCTACGAACCGCAGATCGGCCTGTTTTCCTATGTCATCTCGTTCGTGTCGGGCATTCCGCCGACAAGCATCCAGATGCTCTCCAACGTCTCGCTGGCACCGTGGTCGATCATCATCGTCGACACCTGGATGTGGACGCCCTATGTGATGCTGATCTGCCTCGCGGGCCTGCGCTCCATCCCCGAATACATCTATGAGGCGGCCGAGGTCGACCGCGCCTCCAACTGGCGGCAGTTCTGGTCGATCACGCTGCCGATGGCGCTGCCCTTCATCATGCTGGCGGTGTTGTTTCGCGGCATCGAGAACTTCAAGATGTTCGACATGGTCAATCTCTTGACCGGCGGCGGGCCGGGCTCGACCACCGAGGTCGCCTCGATCACGCTGAAGCGGCAGGCCTTCGAAAGCTGGCGCACCGGCTATTCCTCGGCCTTCGCCATCATCTTGTTCGTCGCGGTGTTCGGTCTCGCCAACATCTACGTCAAGGCGCTCAACAAGGTGAAGCAGAGATGAGCCTGACCACAGCCCATTCGGTCGTCGCCCCTTCGGCAGGTTCGAAGCGCATCGCCGGCGCCATCATCATCGCCTACGCGCTGATCTCGATCGTGCCGTTGCTGTGGATCTTCGCCACCAGCTTCAAGACGCCGCCGGACTCGATCGCCTATCCGCCCAAGATCGTCTTCCAGCCGAGCATCGAGGGCTACTGCAATTTGTTCACGACGCGCACGAGACAGACGCCGGAATACATCAATTCGCTCGGACCAGCGACCGGCTTCTGCGACGAGACGGTGCGCAAGCGCAACATGGTGATCGCCGGCCCGTCCAACTTCCTGCCGCGCTTCATCAATTCGCTGATCATCGCCTTCGGCTCGACCTTCTGCGCGGTGTTTCTCGGCACGCTCTCGGCCTATGGCTTCTCGCGCTTCAAGGTGCCGCTCGCCGACGATCTCCTGTTCTTCATCCTGTCGACACGCTTCATGCCGCCGATCGCGGTCGCCATCCCCATCTACCTGATGTACCGGGAGCTCGGCCTGTCCGACACCGCGCTCGGCATGATCCTGCTCTACACGGCGGTCAACGTGTCGCTGGCGGTATGGCTGCTCAAGGGCTTCATCGACGAGATCCCGCGCGAATATGAGGAAGCGGCGATGATCGACGGCTACACCAGGCTGCAGGCCTTCTGGCGCACCGTGCTGCCGCAAGCGACCACCGGCATTGCGGCGACCGCCATCTTCTGCCTGATCTTCGCCTGGAACGAATATGCCTTCGCCGCGCTGCTGACCTCGGGCACGGCACAGACCGCGCCGCCCTTCATCCCGACCATCATCGGCGAAGGCGGCCAGGACTGGCCCGCGGTGGCGGCCGGCACGACGATCTTCCTGGTGCCGATCCTGGTCTTCACCATCCTGCTCCGCAAGCAATTGCTGCGCGGCATCACCTTCGGCGCGGTGCGCAAATGATTGATCGTCAGCAAGTGTGGAACCGGCGCTGCGGCAGCGTCCCTTCTCCCCGTTCACGGGGAGAAGATGCCGGCAGGCAGATGAGGGGCAGCGCCGACATCCGCCTTGAACCGAGGCGTTGGCGCCGCCCCTCATCCGACCCTTCGGGCCACCTTCTCCCCGTGAACGGGGAGAAGGAAAGGAGCTACGCATGACGCGCCCCGCCATTTTAAGGAAATCGTCATGGCCGCGCTGGGCAAGGCGCGGGGTGATGGAAAACATCGCGACCGCACTGATCGCCATCGGCTTCCTGATGCTGTTCCAGCCCTTCGCGCTGTCGCTCTACACCTATTCCTTCATCACCATGCTTGCCGGCACGGTGATGTTCATCATCGTCTCGAAATTCCCGGAATAATCATGGCCGAAATCCGCGTCCAGCATCTGAGAAAGGCCTTCGGCGATTTCGTCGCCGTGCAGGATTCCAACTTCGTCGTCGAGGATGGCGAGTTCTTCGTCATGCTCGGACCGTCAGGCTGCGGCAAGACCACCACCTTGCGCATGATCGCCGGGCTCGAACTGCCGACGGGCGGCCAGATCCTGCTCGGCGGCGACGACGTCACCATGCTCAGGGCGCGCGAGCGCGACATCGCTTTCGTGTTCCAGCTGTTCGCGCTCTACCCGCATATGAATGTGCGCAAGAACATCGGCTTTCCGCTGCTGGCACAAGGCATGCCATCGGCCGAAATCCGCACCCGTGTCGAGGAAACCGCGAAGCTTCTGCGCATCGACCATCTGCTCAACAAATCCGTCTCCGGCCTCGCCGGCGGCGACCGCCAGCGCGTGGCGCTCGGCCGCGCCATCGTGCGGCGGCCAAAATGCTTCCTGATGGATGAGCCGCTCGGCACGCTCGACACCGAATTCCGCGACCTCATGGTGCATGAACTGCGTGAGCTGCATAACCGCATCCATGCCACGACGGTCTATGTCACGCATGACCAGATGGAAGCGATGTCGATGGCCGACAAGATCGCTGTCATGAACCACGGCGTCATCGAGCAGTTCGGCACGCCACGCGAAATCTACGACCGCCCGGCGACCATGTTCGTCGCCGACTTCATCGGCTCGCCGCCGATGAATTTTTTGAAATTTGGCGGCGGAGTCACAAAGGGCGCGAAAGAGGTGGTCGTCCAGGGGGCGACGGTGGGCGTACCGGAGGTGCGCGAGGATGTGGCACCCGCCGACATGGCGCTCGGCATCCGGCCGGAGCACATCCGCTTCGACGACGCCTCGAAACTGCGCGGTGCGATCTACGGCACCGAATATCTCGGCACCACGCAGATCGTCGCGGTGGAGACGGCGGACGGTATCATCAAGGCACGCGTTCCAGCCGAAATCCGGCTCAACGCCGGCGACCATGTCGGCCTGACGCTGAACAGCGCGCGGCTGTCGCTGTTCGAAAAAGGCTCCGGACGCGCGGTGAGGACGGCGATCCACGACACCGCCTCTCAAGGGAGAGTGCAGCATGGCTGATGTTCACATCAAAGACGTGACCAAGAGTTTCGGCGAGCACGTCGCCATCGACGGTCTCGACCTGCATATATCGGATGGCGAATTCGTCGTGCTGCTCGGGCCGACCGGCGCCGGCAAGACGACGACGCTGCGGCTGATCGCCGGGCTGGAGCGGCCGGATACCGGTACGATCGAGATCGGCGGCCACAATGCCACCAACCTGTCGCCAGCCGAGCGCGACACCGCTTTCGTCTTCCAGCAATATTCGCTCTATCCGCATCTGTCGGTGTTCGACAACCTCGCCTTCCCGCTGCGCTCGCCGGCGCGAAAGATACCGGAAGACCAGATCCGCCGCCGGGTCGAGGAGGTGGCGAAGATGGTGCGCATCGACCACAAGCTCGCCAACCGCTCGACCAAGCTGTCGGGTGGTGAGATGCAACGCGTCGCCATCGGCCGGGCGCTGGTGCGCAAGCCGGCGATCTATCTGATGGACGAACCCCTGTCGTCGCTCGACGCCAAGCTGCGCGCGGATCTCAGGCTCGAGCTGAAACGCATCCAGTCCGAACTCGGCGCCACCATGCTCTACGTCACCCACGACCAGATCGAGGCGATGACCATGGCGGACCGCATCGGCATCCTGGCTGACGGGGTTCTGGTGCAGATCGGCTCACCGCGAACCATCTACTCCGAGCCGGCGAACCTGCATGTGGCGGCACGGCTCGGCCAGCCGGCGATCAATCTTTTACCCTCCGGCCTGCTGCCCGATGGCGGCGCGCCGGCGGGCACCAAGACGATCGGCGCGCGCACCGAGCATCTGGCGATCGAGAAGGCAACCAACGGCCATGCCGACGGCGTCGTCGACTGGGTCGAGCATCTCGGCGACCAGAACCACCTGCATGTGACGGTGGGGCCGAAGAAACTGGTGACGCTGACCGATCCCGACACCGATCTGGCGCAAGGCGACAAAGTGGTGATCCGCTACCGCTCGCCGCTCTATTTCGGCGCCGACGGACAACGCCTGATGTGACCGGTTTTTCGGCGTCGCTGCTAAGGGTGACGCCGGCTTGTGACTGACGATTGCGAATACGGGACGAATTCGATGAAGCACTTTTTCAACCGCAGGGAAACGATCGTCACCGAGGCGCTGGACGGCCTGTTGCGCACCATTGGCTCGGGCGATCTCGCGCGCCTCGACGGCTATCCCGAGATCAAGGTCGTGCTGCGCGCCGATTGGGACAAGACGAAAGTCAGCGTCGTCTCCGGCGGCGGCGCCGGGCACGAGCCCTCGCATGCCGGCTTTGTCGGCAAGGGCATGCTGACTGCCGCGGTCTCGGGCGAGATCTTCGCCTCGCCCAGCGTCGAGGCGGTGCTGGCTGGCATCCGCGCGGTCACCGGACCAGCCGGCTGCCTGCTGATCGTCAAGAACTACACCGGCGACCGGCTCAATTTCGGCCTCGCCGCCGAGAAGGCGCGCGCCGAGGGTTTTGCCGTCGAGATGGTGATCGTCGCCGACGACATCGCGCTGCCCGACATCGCGCAGCCGCGCGGTGTCGCCGGCACGCTGTTCGTGCACAAGATCGCGGGCCATCTATCTGAAACCGGCCGCGACCTGGCCGAGATCGCGGCCGCCGCACGAGCGGCGGCGAAGGATATCGTCTCGCTCGGCATGTCGCTGTCCTCCTGCTCGATCCCCGGCCAGCCGCATGAAGACAGGTTTGGCGCCGATGATGGAGAGCTTGGTCTCGGCATCCATGGCGAGCCCGGCGTCGAGCGGATCGCGGTGCAAAGCGCGGACAAGCTGGTGGCGATCATGGCGGAGCGCTTAGCAGTGCGGCTCGACCCGAAGGCCAGCCATGCTCTGCTGATCAACAATCTCGGCTCTGTGCCGCCGCTCGAAATGTCCCTGGTCGCCAATGCGGTGCTTGCCTCGCCGCTCGCCAGGACCGTCAAGCTGGTGATCGGCCCCGGCCCGCTGATGACGGCGCTCAACATGAACGGGTTCTCGCTGTCGCTGATCAAGCTCGATGCGGCGCGCGAAGCGGCCCTGCTGGCGCCGGTCGGCCCGCACGCCTGGATGCCGGCCAAGCCGGTTGTTGCGCCCTCAGTCGTGCCGATGGCGAAACCAGCCCACGAAGGCGCGGCACGCAAGGCCAGCCAAGACGCGAGCACAAGGCGCTTGATCGTCACTGTCTGCGAAAAACTGATTTCACTGGAAGCGGCTTTGAACGGGCTCGACGCCAAGGCGGGCGACGGCGACACCGGCTCGACGGTGGCGACCGGCGCACGCAACATCCTCGAACGGCTCGATACGTTGCCACTTGCCGATCCGGCGGCGACCCTTGGCGCAATCGGCGATCTTCTGAGCGCCTCCATGGGCGGCTCGAGCGGCGTGCTGATGTCGATCTTCTTCACGGCGGCGGCACAAGCGCTTAGCAGCGGCGCAACCATCACCAAGGCGCTGCTTGCCGGGCTTGAGCGGATGACCTTCTACGGCGGCGCAAAACCCGGCGATCGCACCATGGTCGACGCACTGGAGCCGGCTTTGAAGGCGCTCGACGCCAAGGGCCTGGAGGAAGCCGCGACAGCGGCCCGGCGCGGCGCCGAAGCCACGGCCGCAATGGAGAAGGCCAAGGCCGGGCGGTCCGCCTATGTCGGTGCTAAATTGCAAGGTGTGGTCGACCCCGGCGCTCATGCCGTGGCCGAGGTATTCGCGGCGGCCGCCGCCCAGCATGCCACGGCCTGAAGCATGCTCCAGTTGTCGAATGAGCGTTCTTTCGCTACTGCCGGCAAGGGGCAAACCGGGAATTCGGGCGACATGACGGCGCTGGACCTTTCGAGGCTGATCACGGCCGTGGCGGATACGATTGCCGCACACGCCGAGGAATTGACGGCGCTCGACCAGGCGATCGGCGATGGCGACCACGGATTGAATATGAAGCGAGGCTTCGAGGCTGTGCGCGCCGAGGCCGAGGCGTTTTCGGCCAAACCGCTGCCCGACGCCCTGAAGGCGATCGGCACCAAGCTGGTGATGACGGTGGGCGGCGCCTCCGGCCCGCTGTTCGGCACGTTGTTCCTGGCGCTCGGCAAGGAGATTTCGGCGGACCCGGATCGCGCCAATCTTACTTCTGCCTTTGGCAAGGCGATCGAAGCGGTGGCCGCGCGCGGCAAATCCCATGTCGGCCAAAAAACCATGCTCGATGTGCTGCAGCCGGTGCATGATGCGTTGGCCAAGGGCAGCAGCTTGGCGGAAATGGCCGACATCGCCGATGCCGCCGCCGAAGCGACCGCGCCGATGAAGGCGCTGCGTGGGCGTGCCTCGTTCCTCGGCGACCGCTCCATCGGCCATATGGACGCCGGCGCGCGCTCGACCGCGCTGCTGGTGCGCACGCTGGCGCAAACCATCGGAGACAAGGCATGAGCAATGTCGGGATCGTGATCGTGTCGCATTCGCCGCTGGTCGCGGAAGGCACGGCCGACATGGTACGCCAGATGGTGGGCGACGAAGTGCCGCTTGCATGGTGCGGCGGAAACGGCCATGGCGGGCTCGGCACCAATGTCGAGGCGATCATGGGCGCCATAGACAGAGCCTGGTCGGATGCCGGCGTCGCCATTCTGGTCGATCTCGGCGGCGCCGAGACCAATTCGGAAATGGCGGTGGAAATGATCGGCGAGCCGCGCGCGCAGAAGATCATCGTCTGCAACGCGCCGATCGTCGAGGGCGCGGTGATGGCGGCGACCGAGGCATCCGGCGGCGCCTCGCTGAAAGAAGTGGTGGCGACGGCGCATGAATTGTCGCCATCGTGAGTGAACGGGATTTTTGAGACATGTCCGCAACCGCCGAAGCGACCGTCCTGATCACCCACGATGTGGGCCTGCACGCGCGTCCTTCGGTGAAGTTCACCAAGCTGGCCAAGAGCTTTGCCGCCGACGTGGAGATTGCGCTTGCCGCCAACGGCCCATGGTTCGATGCAAAAAGCATCGTCAAGGTGATGGCGGCCAAGGCGCCGAAGGGCACGGTGCTGCACATCAGGGCCAATGGCGATGGCGCCAGCGATGCCGTGCGCGCGCTGATCGAACTGGTGCAGCGCGATTTCGACGAGGACGCCGGCCATGTCCGCTCGGCTTGAGGCCGACGCAAGCCTTGGTCGGCCCGCGAGGAATGCGGGCCATGCGCATTGAAGGTGTTCCGGCCTCGGCCGGCTATGCCGAAGGGCCTCTGTTCGACCTCGGCCGGCCCGAGGGCATTTACGCGAGCAAGGCAAGCTCCGCCGAGGAGAAGACGTCGCTGGAGGCCGCGATCGGCAAAGCGGTGAACCGGCTCGTGGCCATGGTCGAGACCGCCGACAGCGATGCCGCCGGCATACTCGAATTCCACATCGCCATGCTGGAAGACGACGCGCTGAGCGGGCCGGCCTTCGCATCGATCGCTTCCGGAATACCCGCCGACGCGGCCTGGCGGCAGGCGCTCGATGCCGAGATCGCCGGCTACGAGGCCTCGGACCAGGATTATTTCCGCGCCCGCGCCACGGACCTGCGCGATATCAGGGACCAGGTGCTGCGTGCCCTGACCGAGGACGGTGACAGCACGCCACCGGCCGGCGCCATCCTTCACGGCGTGGACATCGCGCCGACGCGCTTTCTCGAAACCGACTGGAGCCAAGGCGGCGGCATTGCGCTCAAGGCGGGCAGCACTGCCAGCCATGTCGCCATGCTGGCGCGCTCGCGTGGGGTGCCGATGGTCGTGGGTTTGCGCGAGCCGCTCACCGCTGGTGCCGGCATGGCGCTGCTCGACGCGGAGCATGGCACCATCGTTCTGGCGCCCTCGCCCGTGGAGATCGGCTCGTTCCGGCAGGCGTCGTCTTCCTTCGCGGCTCGACAGGGCAAGGCGCGGGCCTTTCTGGCACGGCCGGCGGCGACGAAGCGCGGCACCGCGGTGCGCGTGCAGGTCAACATCGCCGACCCCCATGATGTCGACGCCATCGACATTGCGACCTGCGACGGTGTCGGGCTGATGCGCACCGAATTCCTGTTCGGCAAGACGCTGCCGGATGAGGAGACGCAGTATCGCGCCTATCGCAAGGTGCTGGAGTGGGCCGGCGAGAAACCGGTGACGATCCGCACCGTCGATGCCGGCGGCGACAAGCCGGTGTCGGGCTTCACCGTCGAGGAAGGCAATCCGTTCCTCGGCCTGCGCGGCATCAGGCTGTCGCTGGCCAGGCTGGACATATTTCGTACTCAAATCCGAGCATTGCTGCGCGCCGCGCCACACGGCAATCTCAAGGTCATGTTTCCGATGATCGCCACATCAGAAGAGTATGACCGCGCCGCCGCCCTGTTCGCCGAGGAACGGGCGGCGCTCGCCGCGCGCGGTGTCGCGCACAAAATGCCGCCGCTTGGCATCATGGTCGAGGTGCCTTCGGTGGCCATCGCGCCGGAGGCGTTCGCCGGCGTCGCCTTCCTGTCGATCGGCTCCAACGACCTCACGCAATATGTAATGGCGGCGGCCCGCGACAATGCAGCGGTCGCGCATCTCAACTCCGTGCGCCATCCGGCCGTCCTGCGGTTGATCGGCTCGGTCGCGGCCTTCGGACGGGAGAACGGGATTCCCGTCAGCCTGTGCGGCGACGCCGGCGGCGATCCTGCCTCGATCCCATCGCTGCTCGAGGCCGGTCTGCGCGACCTCTCGGTGGCGCCGGCGCAACTCGCCATGGCCAAGGCGGCCATCGCGGACGTTCCGGTCTAGGCGGCTGGCATGGTCGACATCAAACCCGAGCCCAGCTCCGACGAGGCGATCCGCGCCTACAAGACGATCCTGTCGCAGGTCATCGACCAGCGCCCGTCGGGCATGCGCCAGCGCCTGGCCGACGCGCTCGGCAAGCACCGCAGCTTCGTCACTCAGATTTCGAGCCCCGCCTATTCGATCCCGATCCCGTCAAAGCATCTGCCCGCCATCTTTTCCGTCTGCCATTTCAGCCCAGCCGAGCGCGACCAGTTTCTCGCCGCCTATCACCAGGCACATCCCGGAAAGATCTCGGTCACTGCGGGCGCGCGCAAGACAAGGCACGTTTCGCTGATCGTGCCGGATTTCGGCGATGACAAGCAGAATGCGGCGCTTGACCGAGCGATCAACGAATTCATCCAGAAGGTCACCAGCATCACCGGCAAGAGTGGCTGATCGACCCTTGATGCCAGGCTATTTCGGGAGGAGACGGCCGTGAAGAAATTCATGAACTCGGTGGACACGGTGCTGACCGAGAGCCTCGACGGTTTCGTGGCCGCCCATGCCGACATCCTGGTTCTTGGCGAGGAGCACAAATTCCTCTGCCGAAAGGCCCTCAAGCCGGGCAAGGTGGCGCTGATCTCGGGCGGCGGCTCCGGCCACGAGCCGCTGCATGGCGGCTTCGTCGGCCATGGCATGCTGGACGCCGCCTGTCCCGGCCAGGTGTTCACCTCGCCGACGCCGGACCAGATGCTGGCGGCCGCGCAAGCCGTCGACACCGGCGCCGGCTGCCTTTTCATCGTCAAGAACTATGAGGGCGACGTGATGAACTTCGACATGGCGGCGGAAATGTCGGAAGGCGTCCTCCAAGTGGTGACCAATGACGACGTCGCCGTCGAGAATTCGTCCTATACGACCGGACGGCGCGGCGTCGCCGGCACGCTGGTGGTGGAAAAGATCGTCGGCGCGGCGGCTGAACATGGCATGGCGCTGAAGCCGCTCAAGGCGCTGGGCGACCGCGTCAATGCCGCGACCCGCTCGATGGGCGTGGCGCTGACCAGCGGCACCGTGCCGGCGGCCGGCAAGCCGACCTTCGACATCGGCGATGGCGAGATGGAATTCGGCGTCGGCATCCATGGCGAGCCCGGCCGCCGCCGCGACAGGCTGAAAAGCGCCGATGCGATCGCGCAGGAAATCTGCGCCGCCATCCTGGGCGATTTCGGCGACAGGGCGAAAGGGCCCGCGCTGCTGTTCGTCAACGGCTTCGGCGGCACGCCGCTGATGGAGCTCTATCTGATGTACAACAGCGCCCGCCGGATTTTCGAGCAGCATGGCGTGACGATTGCCCGCTCGCTGGTCGGTCCCTATGTCACCTCGCTCGACATGGCCGGCTGCTCGATCACACTGACCCTGCTCGACGAGGAATTGACGGGCTGGTGGGATGCGCCTGTCCACACGGCGGCGCTACGCTGGGGCATGTAAGACTGGCTTCTGTCGCCCTTTTCTGCAACCATTCTGGGCAATCCACTTAGCGATGGATTTGCCCGGATTGATGCTGCCCTCCCTCACCTCCGCCGAAGAAAGACTTCTGCTGCGCTACGCCGATCCGGAGGCTGCGGCGGTCGAGCACAATTTGTCTGCGAAGGCACTGTCGGCGCTGCTCGACAATGCCGAATTCCACGGCATCCTGCCGATCATGCTGCGCAAGCTCAGGGAGCGCGGCGACGCGCACCTGCCGCCGGACGCCGGCTTGCAGGACAAACTCGAAGACCTGCGCCAGAAGGCGACGATCGCCACCGGCCAATCGATGCTGCTGCAGTATCATGGCGACCGCATCATGAAGGGCATGGCGGCGCAAGGCATTCCGGCGCGGATCGTCAAGGGCCCGGTCTTCGCGCGAAAACTCTACCGCAACGTCTCGGACCGGCCGTTCACCGACATCGACATCCTCGTCGAGCCGGCCAACCTCGCGCCGGCGAACCAGGTGATCGCGGCGTCAGGCTTCGAGCTTGGCAGCAACGAGGCCGAATCCTACCAGCTGCAGGAGTTCAAATGGCTGGAAAAGGAGAATTCCAGCCTGATGGTCGAACTGCATGGCGACCTCGTGCACGACACCGGCATGCGGCGGCGCCTGTCGCTGGGATTTCGCGAACTGGGCATCATTGACGGCGAGGCGACGGACACGCCGGCGGCCCTTTTGACGATCGCCATCGTGCATGCGGCCGGGGGGCATAAATTCCACCGGTTGCAGCTTTGCGTCGACGTGTTGCAAGGCGTGCGGGCGCTACAGTCGCCGAAAGCGGAGGAACGCCTGCTCGACGCTGCCCGTATGACCGGCATCGAACTCGAACTGGCTGTCGTGCTCAACGTGACCGGCCGGCTGTTCGACGAACCGCACGCGCTCGAACTCGCTGGACGGATCAAGCCCGACCTGTCGATACGGCTGGCCAAGAAGCTGATCACGACGAACACGCTGCTCAGGGTCAATTCCAGGGAGAAGATCGGCTCGCGCCTGCGCCGCGATGCCTTTCGCTGGATCCAGCGGCTGGCCAAGGCCAGGCCATACGCCGCTTGAAGGGGCCGTCAATCCTGTGATGTCAACGCAGCACTGATCAGGGCCGCCGCATCGGCCGGGCGCGCGCCTACTTCCAGCGTAAAGGTCGGCACCGATGAGACCAGCTTCCCGATCGTCGCCAGCCGGCGTTTCTGCAGCGGCAGCAGGCCGGTCGCGCCGGTTCGGACATTGTCCATCGCCAGCGCCACCATCGCGTCGGTCCTGGCCATCGGCACGAGCCGGGTCTCTTCGTCGGCGGATCGCGCGAGATGCAGGAGCGCGGCCACCGGACGGCCGGTCGGGGTTTCGATTTTCACGATCCCGCCCAGCTTTTCCAGCGAAACCGCCTGTTCGCCATTGCGGTCCCAGGACGGCCCGAGACATGGCGCCACCTGCGGGATCATCCGCGCGGTCTTCTCATGGATCTTGACGTGGCGCGGCAAACCCCAGGCAACGGGCGCGATGCCAGCGACATCCAGGATCATGGCGTCGTCGGAGCACAGGCCGAAACCTTGCGTTGCCAGGGCCAGCGAGGTCGTGGTCTTGCCAGTGCCGCTCGGGGCATGGACCAGCACGACGGCGTCGCGGCCCGGCAAGGTCAGGCCCGCCGTGTGCAGCATGTGCTGGCCGCCGGCGTCGAGCGCGGCGTCCAGCATCAGCATCGACGGCGTCCAGGCGGACTTGCTGTCGGGTACGATGCGAAGCCTCGCCCACCCCTTCTCGTTGATCTCGACGGTCTGGCGTCCCGGCAAGACGAGATGGACGCTGGCGCCGTCGGCGATCATCCGGCAATAGCCGTCGTCCGGTATCTCGCCCTCGAAAACCAGCGATCCGTCTGGTGTCTCGTCCAGCGCTTGGGTTTCGGCGATGTCGAGATGAAAATCCGCTTCGGGCGAACCTTCGATGCGCAGGCTGGCGAGCATCCTGTCGAAGTCCAGCCACAGTTCGGCGCGTTCGGCCGATATGCCGAGCACTTGGCCATTGAGATCGTAGAACGCACAAGCTCTGGTCAAGCGGCGCGTACCTTGGTGTCACGGTCATGGTGGCGATAAATCTCGACCATGCCGGGAAGGCTGTCGCTGACCACCGGTCTGCCGTCGAGGCAAACCCAGCAATGCGCCGACAGCCGCGACGCCTGCAGCGACTTCGGATCGACGCCGAAGCGCAACTCCGGGTCGAAGCCGGCGAGGCGCAGGAAACGGTGGCCGAGCAGCCCTTCGCGCAGGCATCTGCGATCGCGCATCAGCCAGGGATGGCGGACAGTGCGGTTGACGCGAGCGACAATGTAGGCGGCTGGCAAGCCGCGATAGGGCGTCGGCGAGGCGAGCGGCGCCCATTTCAGCACCTCCTCGAAGCTGCGGTTGGCAATGAGGACCGGCATCAGCCGCGCGCTTGCCCAGAGATGGCAGCGAAACAAGGCGCGCAGGAGAGAACTATCCGCCATCAAGCACGCACCATCAGCCATCAAGCCCTGGCGCGGCCAGGATCCCTTCCGAGACCAGTTCGGTCGCCAGCGCCGCCATGTCCTCGTCAAGCGTGCCCTTGTCGACCTCGAACTCCTCGCAAAGCAGGCCGACGATCTGGCCGAGGCTGCGCGCGCCATCCACCTTGTCGAGAAAAGCTTCGGTCGTGCCGTTGCAGGTATAGAGTTGGCCGCTGCGCGCCAAAAGCACGACCGCACCGTCGCCGACATGCTGGACCGAGGCATCGTCCGCCAGCCGCAGAACCGTCCCAGAGGCAATTTCCATCACGAACCCCAAAAAGCCATGCAAACCCCGAAATGAGATAGCGCGGCGGTGGGGCGCTGTCTATCGGCCGGCCGGGGGATGGCTGGTGCAAGGTCATGTCCGCGACAGACTCCTATCACTCCGCGAAACCCACCCACCGCCGAAATCATCCCAGAAAATAGTCGTCGGAACGACGCTCCAGGCAAGCGCGTCGACGGACAGGACCGTTGCTTTTCTTCCCTAAGGTGAGGTAAGAACTCCCCGGGTCTTGGGGAGATAGCGTATGCGTTACAATTGGG
This sequence comes from Mesorhizobium sp. BH1-1-4, assembly GCF_020165665.1. Lineage (NCBI taxonomy): Bacteria > Pseudomonadati > Pseudomonadota > Alphaproteobacteria > Hyphomicrobiales > Phyllobacteriaceae > Mesorhizobium > Mesorhizobium sp. BH1-1-4. The sequence continues at coordinate 110,228 of NZ_JAIUIN010000001.1, read as the reverse complement.
AGCGGGCACCGACGACTTTCGAACGTCACCGAAAGGTTCTGGCTACGGCCATTTTGATCTTCGGCGGCGTCGGCCTCATGCTTGTGGCCTTGCCGATCTAGCGCGATCGAATTTTTGCCCAATGAATCCCGTTCGTTAGACGGCTATCGGCCGGTCGCTCACCGTGATTGTCCGCGATGACACGGCGATCGCGCCCCTTCAAAGCCCTGGCTGAAGCGCCGCATCAGCACGCCGGCTTTCCGGCAGGCTTGCAGTCCTGTCCCTGCAGCATCAGGTGGAAGCCAAGAGCCTTAACTGACCTGCCTTGAAGCGCTTGGTCACCTTGAAGCGCTTGGACGCCTTGCCGGTGTCTTTGAAGCTTGCCGAACAATCGGCTGTGCCGGCCCACCGGGACCTGATCGAAACAGATGGTCGAGATGCCCGTTTCGTCATGGGTCGGCGAAAGCCATTTCCGCGACAAGACGCGGCCGACTGAGACGAAAATGCAGGGAGACATGTCAGGAGGAAACAACATAGGCTATGGCGAGGACGGCAGGTGGTTCCTGGGGAGGATATGGATGGCTTCACGCTATCATGAGGTCTATGACGGCTGGAAACGCGACCCGGAGAAGTTCTGGGCCGACGCTGCCGAGGCCATCGACTGGTATTCGCCCTGGGACAAAGTGTTCGATGCCGCCGCCGGCGTCTATGGCCGCTGGTTCACCGGCGCGACCTGCAACACCTGCTACAACGCCCTCGACCGGCATGTCGCCGGCGGGCGGGCCGACCAGATCGCCCTGATCCATGACAGTGCCATCACCGGCACCGTGAAAAAGTTCACCTATGCCGAGTTGAAACGCGAAGTGGTGGCGCTGACCTCGGTGCTGAAGAACCGTGGCATCGCCAAGGGCGACCGCGTCATCATCTACATGCCGATGGTGGCGGAAGCGGCCATCGCCATGCTTGCCTGCGCCCGCCTCGGCGCCGTGCATTCGGTCGTGTTCGGCGGCTTTGCCTCGCATGAGCTTGCCACCCGCATCGACGACGCCAGGCCCAAGCTGATCATCTCCGCCTCGTGCGGCCTGGAACCAGGGCGGATCGTCGCTTACAAGCCGTTGCTCGACAGAGCGATCGAGATGTCCCGCCATAAACCGGAGGCCTGCCTCATCCTGCAACGCGACCAGCTGCGCTGCGATTTGAAGGACCATTTCGACATCGACTATGCCGACGCCGTCGCCCGCGAACGGGCGGCCGGCGCCAATGTCGACTGCGTGCCGGTGCTGGCCACCGACCCGCTCTACATCATCTACACCTCGGGCACGACCGGCCAGCCCAAGGGCATCGTGCGCGACAATGGCGGCCACATGGTCGCGCTGAAATGGACGATGGACAACGAGTTCGGCGTCAAGCCGGGAGAAGTCTTCTGGGCAGCATCCGATGTCGGCTGGGTGGTCGGCCATTCCTACATCGTCTACGGCCCGCTACTGCATGGCTGCACCAGCGTGCTCTTCGAAGGCAAGCCGATCGGCACGCCCGACGCCGGAACCTACTGGCGGGTGATCGCGGAGCATGGCGTGGTCGCGTTGTTCACCGCGCCCACCGCCTTCCGCGCCATCAAAGGGCAGGACCCCAAGGGCGAATTCGTACCGAAATACGATTTGTCGAAATTCCGCACGCTGTTCCTCGCCGGCGAGCGCGCCGATCCCGAAACCATCAAATGGGCGGAGCAGAAGCTCGACGTACCGGTGGTTGATCACTGGTGGCAGACCGAGACCGGCTCGCCGATGACGATCAACCCCGCCGGACTCGGCCTGCTGCCGGTGAAATACGGCTCGCCCGGGGTGCCGATGCCGGGCTACGACATCCGCGTGCTCGACGATGCCGGCCACGAGGTGCCGCGCGGCACGCTGGGCAATGTCGTGGTCAAGCTGCCGCTGCCGGCCGGCTGCCTGCCAACGCTGTGGAATGCCGACGATCGCTTCCGCCAAGCCTACCTCGACGAGTTCCCCGGCTTCTACAAGACGGCCGATGCCGGCATGATCGACGAGGACGGCTATCTCTACGTCATGGCCCGTACCGACGACATCATCAACGTCGCCGGGCATCGGCTGTCGACCGGCGCCATGGAAGAGGTGCTGGCCGCCCATCCCGATGTCGCCGAATGCGCCGTCGTCGGCATCGCCGATGCGATGAAGGGCCAGATACCGCTCGGCTTCGTGGTGCTGAACGCCGGTGTCGCGCGCGATGGCGGCGCCATCGAGCAGGAGGTCGTCGCGCTGGTGCGGGAACGTATCGGTCCGGTCGCCGCCTTCAAGACCGTTGTGACGATCAAACGGCTTCCGAAGACACGGTCCGGCAAGATCCTGCGCGGCACCATGCAGAAGATCGCCGACAAGGAAGAATGGACGATGCCGGCGACCATCGACGACCCGGCCATCATCGACGAGATCACCGCCGCCATGAAAGCGCGCGGGATCGGGATTTGATCCGACTGGCGACGCGTGCCGTCCCGGATGTTGCGGCGCGGCGAACTTTGTGATGGCCGCGCGGCACAATCGTTGATTGTGCAATGCAGCATTCCGCCTTACAGTTCGCGCGGGGGGCCATTCGACAGGATCGCATGGCTCAGCAAAAGACGACGTTCGGTGGCATCGACATCCTGCGGTTTCTCGCCGCCGTGCTGGTCATGATCTACCACTACGGCTTCTGGGTGTGGGCCTATCCCGACGGCATCTCGGCGCAGGCCACGGGCGGCGTTCCGGCGCAGCCCGGCATCGGCGCCTGGGTCGGGTCCGGCTGGGTCGGCGTCGAGATCTTCTTCGTCATCAGCGGTTTCGTCATTGCCTTCAGCGCCGAGAATTCGACGCCGCTGCGCTTCTTCGAGGCAAGGGTCAAAAGGCTGGCGCCGGCGGTCTGGATCTGCGCGCCGATCACCGCGGCGCTGTTGCTGCTGATCGGCCTGAGCTGGCCGACCGATGCGGTGGTCAGGCTCGCCCGAACGGCGCTGTTCGCGCCCTACGGTCCGTGGGTGGACAGCGTCTACTGGACGCTCGGCATCGAGATCGCCTTCTACGCCATCGTCTGGGTCCTGCTGCGGCTCGGCCGCTTCCATCTGATGGAGACGGTGGCCATCGTCATCGGCTTGATCAGCACGCTGTTCTGGTGCCTCTATTATCCGCTCGGCTGGTCCGATTTCGCCGAGACGCGCTGGCTGCAGCTCATCCTGGTGCATCACGGCGCATTCTTCGCCGTCGGCGTACTCATCTGGCTGATGCGGTTCAAGTCGGTGACCGCCCCTCGCCTTGGCTTCTGCCTGCTGTTCCTCGGCGGCGGCGTGCTGCAGATCGCCAGCTCCGTCGACGTCCACGGTATCAAGGTCGGAGCCGTGATGCCCTACGCCCCGCCGATCCTGATCTTTCTCGTGGCCATCGCACTGATGGCGTGGTCGCTCAGGCTCGACCTCAGCTGGAGCGGCTGGCGCCGGATCGGCCTGATGACCTACCCGCTCTATTTGATCCACGATGTCATCGGCGCGGCGATGCTGGGCGCCATGGTGCGCGTCGGGCTGCCATATCTCCTGTCGATGGCAATGGTCGCCGCGACCATGATCGCGGCAAGCTGGCTGGTGGCGACCGAGGCCGAGCCGCGTATCCGGCGGCTGCTCGACCATACGGTGTTCCGTTATCGGCTCAGGACTGCGTAGGCAACGCAATCTCCAGCCGCGATCAAACGCGGCTGGCCTGATATAGCGTCCGATATCAGACCCCTGTCTTCGCCCGCACTTCCGACTTGTCGAGATAGTAGCTCGAGTACTTGTCGAAGAATTTCTCCGACGCGCCGAACGATCCGTATTTGGCCAGCTTCTTCAGATCGACCTTGTTCAACACCGCGCCGACGATCTTGTTGGCGACATAGGGTTCGGATTCCAGCATCGAGCGCACCATGGCGCGCGGCGTGCGGCCCCATTCGGTGACGAGCACGAAGCCGTCGACGAGCGGCGCGAAGGCCTTGGCGTCGACCACCGGCCCGAGCGGCGGCAGGTCGACAACGATGTATTCGAACGTCTCCTTGGCGTTCTCGATGAAGCGGCGCATGCCGGCCGAGGAGAGAAGCTCGCTGGTATGCGAGAAATGTCCGCGCGACACTGCCGGAATGATGGCGAGCTTGGTCTGCCTGTCGATCTTGCCGACGGACTGCCAGGTCTGGCCGCCCACCACCGCTTCCATCAACCCTTGCTCGGCTTCCATGCCAAGGCTGCGGCTGAGGCCCGGGTTGCGCATGTCGCCGTCGATGAGCAGGGTCCTGGCGCCATTGGCGGCGAGCAGCCCGGCGAGATTGGCCGCGACCGTCGACTTGCCCTCGCCGGGCAGAACCGAGATCACACCGATGACACGGCTGCCTTGCCCTTCCATCACGACGTCGAAGGCGATCTTGGCGCTGCGCAACGTTTCGGAGAACATCGATGCCGGAGCGTCGATGCTGACGCGCATTCGCGCGCGCCTTTCGATGGCGGCGGGCGTTTTGGCGACCTTGGCATCCGCCGGCCCTTCGGACGGCTTGTCGTCCTTGGTCGGTTTGCTGCCGATGGTCGGCAGGTAGCCGAGGAATTTGAGGCCGACGCGGTCGCGCACTTCCTCGCCGGTCCTGAAGAACCGCTCGTTGAACTCGTTGAGGCCGCCGAAGCCGACGCCCATCAGCACGCCGAGCACCAGCGAAAGACCGAGCACGATGATGGTGCGCGGGCTCGAGGCGGCGAGCGGCGTCGACGCATCCGAGATGATGCGGATCTTGCCGACCGGGAAGGACTGCTGCTGGGCGGCTTCCTCGTAACGTCCGAGGAACGTCTGGTAGAGCGTGGAGAGTGCCGTCGCCTTCTGATCGAGATCACGCAACTGGACCTGTGACTGGTTGTCGATGGAGCTCTTGCCCTGCGCGGCGGCGACATTGGCCCTGAGCGCGGTTTCGCGCGCCAGCGCCACCTCATACTCGTTGCGGTAGCTTTCGGTCAGCTGCTTCAGTTCGCCGAAGATCTGCGCCGATATGTCGGCCTTCTCCTTGGCGAGCGCCACCGCCTGCGGATGCTGGGGGCCGAAATTCGCCTCGACATCCTGCTGCCGTTTGGAAACCGCAAGGTAGCGGGTCTTGAGCGCCGCAATGACCGAGCTGCTTGGCTGGTCGCTCGATATGGCGGCATCCTTGAACGCGTTTTCCGAGCCGCTGTCGACGATCGATTTGTATTGCTGGTAGCGGGCGCTGGCCCGCGCGGTATCGGCCTGCGCCACGATGAGCTGGGCATTCAGGTCGGCGAGTTGCTTGTCGCTCATCAATTGTCCGTCGCTGTTGGCGGACAGGCCGTGTTCGGCCCTGAATTTCTCGACCGCCAGCGATGCCTGCTGCGAACTCTCACGCAACTCCGTCAACCGGCCCTGGAGCCAGACCGCCGCGCGCTCGGTGGCGTCGAAGCTGGCATCGAGCTGGTCGGCGAGATAGGCGTCGGCATAGGCCTTGGTGATGGCCTTCGCCAGCGCCGGATCAGTCGCCTGGTAGCCAAGCGCGATGACGTAGCTTCGCCCGACGCGGTCGGCCCGGATCTCGTTCTGCAGCTTGAGGATGGCATAGTCGCGGCGCGACGCGGCGATCAGCGCATCGCGCGCGGCGGGGTCGAGCTTGGAGACGTCGCCGACACCCGGCATGACCGGGCTGCTCGGACGAACATACTGGATCAGGCCCCGGACCATGCCGACGCCCTGGGCAAGGGCCGACTGCGGCGGGTTCATGAACGTATCGTTCTGGTCGAGCTTGAGTTTGTCGACGACCACGGCGGCGAGCCGCGTCGAGGTCAGGATCTCGATCTGGCTCAGGATCGCCGAATCGGTCTGCATGGTCGTGGACGCCGCCGAGATGTCGTCGACGATCTTGTTCAGGCCCTCGTCGATCAGCACGCTGGAGATCGAGACGTATTTGGGCGGCGTGGTCTGCAGATAGAGCATGCCCAGGAAAAGACCGATGATGGCGCACACGCCAACGACCTTGGCTTGCCGCGCGGCCATGCCAAGCAGCCGCTCGACGTCGATGAAGTCGTCGCCGTCTCCTGCGTCCGAATTCGGCAATGGCATCCTCTTGTCGAGAGGAAAGTTGGCGTAATTCATCTTCGGTCCAATTCTAGAGTGGGTTCCATTCCGGTGGTCGGTATGGCTCTATCTCACTGTTTGAGCACGATCTTTTCTTAAAAACGCATTCCGCGTTTCGGGATCATGCCTTGGCTCCCAGGCGCCTCGAAGATCGGGAGTATTGCCCCGAGGCAACGCAAGCTTCGTGCCAGACGGCGGGGCCTGTCGGCCCCTCGCCGCCAGCCATCCGGCAATACTCCCGAAAGATGGGCATTATGCGGCTTCTTCCTGGCGTTCATGCGACTGGACGAACTCCTGAAGCATCTCGAAGACGGGGCCCTTCATGTCGTCGCGGGCAAGCGCGAAGGCGATGTTGGCCTGGATGAAGCCCTCCTTCGAGCCGCAGTCGAACATGCGGCCCTTGAAAGGCTGGGCGAAGAACGGCTGGTCCTTCGACAGGCGGACCATGGCGTCTGTCAGTTGGATCTCGCCCCCCGCGCCACGCTGCTGGTTGCCCAGAAGCTGGAATATCTCGGGCTGCAGGATATAGCGGCCGTTGATGTAGAAGTTCGACGGCGCGTTGGCCGGTGCCGGCTTTTCGACCATGGCCGTCACCTCGAAGCCGCCGCCAATGTCGGCGCCACGGCCGACGATGCCATATTTATTGGTCTCGCTCGGCTCGCAGCGCTCGACGGCGATGACGTTGCCGTCGGTCTGCGCATAGAGGTCGGTGATCTCGGCCAGGCATCCGCGTCCGCCGAAGGAGACCATGTCAGGCAAAAGCAGGGCGAAGGGCTCGTTGCCGATCACCTCGCGGGCGCACCAGACGGCATGGCCGAGGCCTTGCGGCGACTGCTGGCGGATGAAGGAGGTGGCGCCGGCCACCGGCAGCATGCTTTCGAGCGCCTCCAGCTGGGTCTTCTTGCCGGTTTGCTCCAGGGTTCCGATCAATTCCGGATGCAGGTCGAAATAGTCCTCGATGACCGCCTTGTTGCGGCCGGTGACGAAGACGATGTGCTCGATGCCGGCCTCGAAGGCCTCGTCCACCGCATATTGCACGACGGGCCTGTCGACGACGGGAAGCATTTCCTTCGGCATCGACTTGGTCGCCGGCAGGAACCGTGTTCCAAGCCCCGCCACCGGTATCACGGCCTTCCTGATTTTCTTCATCGCAAATTCCTTCTGAGGAGATCGACTACAGTCCATTCACAAGCCACGAAAAATCCCTCCATGTGCCTGCATCTTCACCTCCCCACCCCCACGGCAAACTGTGCCGCTACTCTTCGCAACCGCACGGCGATCGGCATGCCCATATGCCTGACCGCCGCAGGGTCGCTGAGCGCCGTCCGGATCGCCTTGAGCGGGGACCGCGCCTTGATGTGCTGGACCATCGCCAGGAACGACGCCGCCTTGCGCAGGCTGCGGCCGCGCCGGGCGAAGGCTGCCTGGGCGGCCTCGTCCATCCGATGGGTTTGAGCGAATTCGGCATCCGCCTTGCGCATCGCCTCGACATGATGAGGCTCGAGCACGCGCGAGATGGAACCGCTGCGGATATGATAGGCATAGCCGACATCAGGCTCGACCACGCATCTGCCGCCCATGGCCAAGGCTTCGGCAAACAAGATGTAGTCCTCGCCGATCCTCAGTTTCTCGTCGTAGCGCAGCCGGTTTTCATCAAGGAAACGGCGCAGGAAGATCGGCTTGAGGTAGCCGAGATTGAACTTCGATTCGAAGACGACGTTGCCGGCGATGTAGGTGGCCAGCGAGATCTCGCGCAGGTCTTCCAGATATTGGCGCGGGAACATCGCGTCCTCGACCACGCCGTCCTCACGGACGACCTGGAGATTGTCGACGGCGATCTGGGCATCCGCCCGCTCGGCGCGATCGATCATGGCGGCGATGCGGCCGGGAAAGACGGCGTCGTCGGAATCGAGAACCGCGATCCATCTGCCACGGGCGGCGTCGAGCCCGGCATTCCTGGCGCCGCCGGGACCCCTGTTTTTTTCCAGGGCCACGACACTCACGATATGCTCGGGATAGGCCCGCGCCACGTCGAGCGTGGCGTCGCGCGACTTGTCGTCGACGACGATGACCTCGACGCTGACATCTTTCTGGGCGATGGCGCTGGCGATCGCCCGATCAAGGGTCGCTTCGGCGTTGTAGGCGGCAATCACGAAAGAAACATCGGGGACAAAGGAGGGATCAGGCCGCACGCTTGCCTCCTTCCCCTGGTGAAGGCTGGCCGTAGAGGCGCAGTTCGCGGATGCCGACAAGGCCGCTGACGACGCCGACATGCATGATGCCGCGCAGTACGGAGCGGTTCCTGCGCACGGGGCTGACAAGAACAGGAAGGGCGGCGGCAAAGCAGTAGAGCGCCTTGGCCGAGGCAAGGCCTAGCTGCTTGACCAGACCGATGCCACCGGTGTTCTGGCCGAGCAGACGGCCATGCGTCTGGCCGACCCGGAAGCGACGGCGGCTGAGCCAGTCGAACGCGGCCCTGGCCCGTGGTACGGCCTCGTCCACCCATGCCTCCGGCGCAAAGGCGATCCGGCCGCCTGCCTTGTGCATCTGGTCGAAGAATTCGGTGTCCTCGCCGCCGGTCTGGCCGCGCGCCAGGCTGAAGCGGCGGTCGCGCAGGCTGTCCGATCCCATGCGCAAGAGGACGTTGCAGGTGTAGCCGGTGCGGATTTCGCCACCCACGCGGACTGGCAAGGTCGAATGGAAATCACCACGGCGCATCCAGTCCGGCGCATCCGGGCGATAGAGCGCACGCACCGGGCCGAGAACCGCGGCGGCGCCGCTTTCCTCGGCTGTCGCCACCAGTTCGGCGAGCCAGCGGGCGGTGGCGGTCTCGTCGTCATCGATGAAGGCCAGGAATTCCGCCTCGCTTGCATCGAGGCAAGCGTTGCGGGCGATCGAGATGTTGCGCGCCGGACAATGCCGGTACCGGAGCGGCAGCTTCAATTCTTGCGACAGCGCCATCACCAATGCCTGCGCGCTTGGCGTGTCGTCATTGTCGGCGACAATGACGCTGGTATCGAATCCTCGGGGCATCTCCATGGCGGCGAGCGAGCGCAGCGTGTCGGCGAGTTCCGGCCGCCGGAACGTGCACACGCCGATGTCGATGCCGCGATTCCCGGCCTGAACCGCCATCACGCCGCCCTCCGCCGCGCGTTAAGGCCGAGAAGCTGCAGCCAGAAGCCGACGGACCAGCCGAAATGCATGACCATCGCCGAAACGCCCGCAAGCGCGATGTCGGCATTGCGCTGGCTGATGGCCGTTACCACGCCGTAGCCCAGGCACACCGCCGCCCACAGCAGCAGCGGCAGCGCCGCGATCCAGTGCACGAAGGAGAAAGCCGCCAGAAGAACCACGGGGAAGACGGCCAGCGGCACCATCTGCCGAACCTTCGGGATCACACGGTGTTTCAGCACATTCTTGGCCCGGCCGCGGCCATAGCCGAGATACTGGAAATAGAGGCCGCGCAGCGAAGTGCGCGGATAATAGACCATCTGCGTCCTGCCGCTCATCCAGATCCTGTAGCCGGCCTGCCTCAGCCGATAGTCGAGTTCGGCATCCTCGTTGTGGCTGAACGTCTCATCGTAGCCGCCGACGGCCTGGAAGGCCGAAATCCGCATCAGCGCGTGATGGCCGTGGTCGACCCACTCCCCGGCGGAGAGGTGGCGATGCTTGGAGCCGCCGGTGCCGAGCTTGGAGTTCTGCGCCGCCGCCGCCGCTTTCTGCACGGTGCCGCTGCCGCTGGTCAGCATCGACACCACGACCGAATCGGCGCCGGTGGCCTGCGCCTCCTCGACCAGCCGGTCGCAGTAGTCGTCGGGATAGCCGCCATGGGCATCGATACGGATCAGATAGTGGGCGCCCTCGCCAAATCTGGCCACCGCCAGGTTGATCGCCGCGCTCTGGATGCGCTTTTCATTGTGAAGCAGGATGATGCGCGGATCGTTGTTCTGACGCTCACCGACAATGGCCAGCGTGCCGTCGGTGCTGCCGCCATCGGCAACGACGATCCGCGCGCCAAGCCGTGCCGCCGCCGGGCAGAGTTGGTCGAGCAGCGCACCGATATGGGTTGCCTCGTTGAGACAGGGGATCACGATCAGGCTGGAGGCATGCGCTTGCGTCATCGGGCGATGTTCATCCTATGCCAGGGCCTCGGTCACGAGCGGCTCGCGCACGGTGGTCAGGTGGCGCAGTTTTTCGACCAGGGCGCTGCAGTCCCCGCGATCGTAGCTCCACATCCTCGGATTGTGGGCCAGCACGCGCGCCTTCAGCCTGGCGAAGCGGTGCTGTTCCATGCCGCCTAGCGCGGTTTCGAGCGCCTCGGGCGTGGCCTGCGGCAACAGAACGCCGATATCGCGCTGCCGCAGGAACCGTCCGGTCTCGGTGTTGTCCATCGAGATCGGCACCGCGCCGAAGCGGCAGCCTTCATAGAGGCGGTTGGGCAGCAGCCATTCGGAGTTCTGCCCCTCCTCGAAGAAATCGATCGCCCAGGAAAAATGGACGTCCTGGTAGATCGCCGCCATGTCCTCCGGGTTGCGGTAGGGCCCGCGAAACGACAAATACGGTTCGGCATCGACGAAGCTATGGAAATCCGGGAATTCGGACAATGCGGGGCGGCCGCGCAGCACGATCTCGAACCGGCCCTCCATGCGGCGCGTGAAACCGGCCAACAGTTCGAGCGAGCGGCGGCAACGCAACGCCCCGAACCAGCCGATCCGCCATGGCGGGGCGACAGGTGCTTCCATCGCCTCACGCTCGCCAGGCAGAATGGCCGCCGCCTCGAAATATTTGTTCTCGACCAGTTCGACCGGTGCCGCGACCTGGCGGAAGGGTTTGAAATAGTTGGCGATGAAGGCGGGCGAACTGGTCACCAGCAATTTCACGTCCCGCGCCAGATGACGCTCGCTGGCGCGTAGCGCCTTGCCCAGGACATCGTCGCGAAGCACCAGGCGGTGAATGTCGAGGCATTCATAGACGATCGGCACCGTGGCGCCGAAGGCCGACCGGGCGCGGCGGGCCAGCGCCAGCATTTCCAGATTGCGTGCTATGATGAGATCGGGCTTCGGCATGCCGCCCAGCTTCGAACCTATCGAAACCGCCGCTTTCGCAACGGCCGCCAGGCGCTGGGCGAATCGGCCATCGCGCGTCGCGCCAAGGTCTATCGGCCGCAATCCTTCGATATCGGCGATCGGGGTGGCGGTGCGGCGAAAGCCCGCCAGGGTGACCCGCGCGCCACCTGTCCGGAGCATCGTGATCCGCCGGCGAACCGCCGGATCGGAAACATCGTGCACCAGGTACAAGACATGCAGCATGAAAACTCGACCGCTGTTTGACCCACCCAGGGGAAGCCTAGTACAGCTCTTGCTGCATCGCAACATTTTTGGCGCGACGATCGACGTTTTCTGTTGCACTGCAAAATTATTGCCGTAGTTTGTGGTCGGCGGCGGTTGTGGATTTCGGGCTCCGGAATCCGCGCAAAGATCAGGAATCCTGAATTTGGAAGCCAATCCATTCGATCCGCCAGAAGGCTCCTTGCGCAAATCGGTCGGCCGCGGCGCCGTCGTGACCGCTCTGTCGCAATCGGTGCGGGTCGCGACCCAGATCATATCGGTCATCGTTTTGTCGCGGCTCTTGTCGCCGCAGGATTTCGGCGTCGTGGCCATGTGCGCGCCGGTGCTCGCCTTAATCGCCCTGTTCCAGGATTTCGGCCTGACCCAGGCGACGATCCAGAAGTCGGGCATCCGGCATGAGGAGGTGAACTACCTCTTCTGGATCAACGTCGCCGTCAGCGCGGTGCTGGCCTGCGTGCTCGCCGGCGCCGCACCCCTGGTCGCCGCCTTCTACGGCGAGCCGCGCGTCACGGGCCTGGTGGCGGCATTGGGGCTGCAGATCCTGGCTTACGGTCTGGGCGCGCAGCACCTGGCGCTGCTGACGCGCCGCATGCAGTTCGGCCGCCTGGCGATCATCGACGTCGCCGGCGCCGTCGCGGGGCTGGCGGTTTCGATCGCCTGGACCTTCATCGACCGCTCCTACTGGGCGCTGTTTGCCGGCACGCTGACCGGCGCGGTGCTGCCGACGCTCTGCTACTGGGCAAGTTCGCGCTGGCGCCCAGGCATGCCGCGCAAGGTCGCCGGCATCAGCGAGCTGATCAATTTCGGTGCCGGCATCACGGGCTTCAATTTCGCCAATTTCTTCGCCCGCAACCTCGACAATGTCCTGATCGGCAAATATTGGGGCGAGGCGCAGCTCGGCCTCTACGACCGCGCCTACAAGCTGCTCCTGTTCCCGCTCAGCCAGATCACCAATCCGCTGTCGAAGGTGATGGTGCCGGCGCTGTCGCGGCTGAAGGACGAGCCGGACCGCTATCGCAGCGCCTATCTGCGCGTCATGCCGCTGATCCTTTTGGTGGCGCTGCCCGGCGTCGCCTTCGCCACCGCCATGTCCGACGTGCTCATTCCCTTCGTGCTCGGCGAGCAATGGCGCGCCAGCGCCTCGATCTTCCTGGCGCTCGGCTTTGCCGGCCTGCTGCAGCCGCTCAACAATCCCGCCGGATGGCTTTTCGTCAGCCAGGGCCGCTCCGGCGACTTCATGCGCTGGGGCATCGTCACGGCGGTGACGTCGGTGCTCGCCTTCGCGCTCGGCCTGCCTTACGGCGCGCTCGGCGTGGCGGTCGCCTATGCGGTCAGCGAGTATCTGCGCACGCCCTTCCTGTGGCTCTATGTCGGCAGGAGCGGACCGCTGCAAGCCAGCCATGTGCTGCACGCGGCAACGCCGTTCGTGCTTGGCGCGCATCTGGCGCTGGGCGCGGTCTGGCTGGTCAAGCCGATGCTGCCGCAGCAGCATGTCGTCGCCCTGGCCAGCGGCGCCGTCCTGGCCTACGCCATCACGATCGTCATCGCGATGGCCTTCCCGGCCGGCCGCGAAGCCTTGTGGGAAGCCTTGAAAATGCTGCCGGCAAGAACGCCGGCTGCGACGCCGCGCGAGGCGCGATAATTTCGGCGCTTTCGACCGTTACCCAATATCCACCCGAGCATCAGGTCCGATCCATGCACTACCGATCGATCTCCGACATGAACGACACCATCGTAAGCAACCTTCACCGGCTGCCGCGCGATATCGACCTTGTGGTCGGCATTCCCAGAAGCGGCGTGCTGGCGGCGACGCTGGTCAGCCTCGCGGCCAACATCCCGATGACCGATCTGGACAGTTTCCTGGAAGGCCGGGTCTACACGTCCGGCATCACCAAGCGCCGCGCCGCGCTGGACCGCAAGGTCTCGGACATGCGCAAGGTGCTGGTGATCGACGATAGCGTCGCCGGCGGCAATGCAATGCGCGACGCCCGTGCCCGCATCAAGGGCGCCGGCATCGAGGCCGACTTCATCTTCTCCGCCGTCTTCGGCCTCGAGCCGCAGCATCAGGAGACCGATATTGTCTTCGAGGTCGTGCCGCATCCGCGCATGTTCCAGTGGAACTTCATGCATCACAAATTCCTGGCGCAATGCTGCGTCGACATAGACGGGGTGCTGTGCCTCGATCCGACCGAGGCCGAGAACGACGACGGTCCGGCCTATGAAAAGTTCCTCAGCGAGGCGCGGCCGCTTCATGCCGCGACCCACAAGATCGGCTGGCTGGTCACCAGCCGGCTCGAGAAATACCGCGCGTTGACCGAGGCGTGGCTGGCCAAGCACGAGATCCGGTACGACAAGCTCATCATGCTCGATCTGCCGAGCAAGGCGGAGCGCCAGCGGCTTGGCGCGCATGGCAGTTTCAAGGCCGATTTCTACCGCAAATCCGATGCCATCCTGTTCATCGAAAGCGAGCATGCCCAGGCGTTGAGGATTACGGAACTGTCGGGCAAACCGGTCCTGTGCGTCGAAACGCACATGGTCAGTTTTCCCGATGCGTTGTCGCTGCCGGCACTTGGCCAGGCCGCGCGAAACCTGCCGGCAAGGCTGCGGCAGATCAACTCGCAGGAAGGCCGCAAGAGCGCCGCCAAGACCATTGCGCGCACCCTGCTTGGCGCGCGCGGCTATGAAACGCTGAAGAACCGGGTCAAGCGCCTGGCCTGACGCGGTTGCTACGCGGCCTGGCGCGCGCGCTGCTGAACGGCCTTGTCCAATATCGAGAAGAAGGTGACGAACTGGCGGTCCGGATCGAGTTCCGGCCGGCCGGCGAAGCTGCGCGCGAGAGCCGAGACGCGCTCATATTCCTTGTTGTCGTTCCACAGGAGCCTGACCGCCGCGACCCAGTCGGCGAGCGGAGCATCATAGTCGAGCACCGCGCCGCCAGGGCCGATCGCTTCGGGCAGGCCGCCGCGGCGCGAGCCGACGACCGGAATGCCGCTGCAATGGGCTTCCGACGCCACCCGGCCCCAGGCCTCTTCCCACTTGCTGGGGGCCAGCAGGATCCTGGTGCGGCCATAGACCGTCTTCATGTCGCTGGCGCGGCTTTCCAGGGTGACGTTGCCGAGCGGCGCGATCGTCTGTTCGATGCGCGCCCGGTGGTCGTCCTCCAGCTTCCAGCTTTCGACGAAGAGGAACGGGATTTCGGGGCATGCGCCGGCAAGGCGCACCGCAAGCTCGAAGCCCTTTTCCTCATAGGGGTTGATCAGGGTGACGAACTGGCCCGTGGTCGGCGTGCTGTAGTGCGTCGGATCGATGGTCGGCGGGATCACCGCCGCCTCGATGCCGAACTCTCTGGCATAGGTGCGCGCGGTGAACTCGGAATTGGCGATGTAGAGCGCCGAGCCCAACTCGCGCAGGTCGCCGCCCAGCTCGTGAAACTCGACATTGCGGAGATAAACGACCAGCGGCACGCCCTTGGCCTGTAGCGCCTTGCCGAGCGGAACCGACTTGTGACACTGGACCACCGCCACATCAGGCTTCACCCGGTTGACGGCGAAACTTGCCGCCTCCCAGGGGAACCATGCCCGGATCACCGGATAGCCGGGAACGCTGTCGACGACCGCGGGCTGGCGCAAGAGCTTCATCTTGGCGCGCGCCTTGAAGCCGAAGACACCGTCGCCGAACAGGGCGGCAAGCACCGCGGCCTCATGCCCATGCTCGATCAGCTGCTCGGCCAGATGATGGGTGCTCGACTGGACACCGCCGCTGAACTCCGGCGGGTAGCCATTGCCGCCTGCAAAAAGAACTTTCATGGTCGTCACTCCTGTCTTTTCGCGTTTCATTGCCCCCGGCTCGATGAAGGGCCGCGTCGAAGACCGCCTCAGGCAGTCTTTGGCGGATCAAGCGTCGCGAACGGATTCGTGCATGACTGCCATCCGGTGAACCGGATGGGATCATTGGGTGAACTGCGCCAGGCGTAGTCCGTCAACATGTGGAATTCGGCGACGACCCAGCGGTCGAAATGCCGGAGGTCGCGCTGCTTCTGTTTCGGCAACAACTGGCGTGCATGACTGAGCTTCGCCGTCTCGAGCAAGGTGACGGCGTCGCCTAGTTTTTCGCTGGGAAACATCCACGGATTGCGGTTGCGGAACTCTAGCACGAACTGCTGCAGATGCTCGATGCGTATGTTCAACCTGCCGAGATATTTTTCGAGCGTGACGCGAATCAGATCCTCGTCCGAAAACGAGGACACGGCCGCGTAGGCCACGCCCGTCGACGCAACTCCGCCAGCCATGATGGCCAGTACAGAACGCCGCGTGATCTCGATCATCAGTTAGCTCCCTCTTCTCACGCGATCCGGCTCGCCGCCCGCAAGGACAAGGCAGCGGCGGTCAGGCTCGGATTGGCGCAGGAACAGCTCGGATAGGTGCTGGTGCCGACGACAACCAGGTTTCTCAAGCGGTGATGGATCATGTCGCTGTCGATGACCGAATCGGCGGGACCGGTGCCCATCCTCAGCGTGCCCTGGACATGCGATTCCGACGGCCGGATACCACGATCGAAGAGACGTTCCACCGGCAGCGGGGCGAGCAGTCCAGGCAATTTGTCCAGGGCCCGGGCCATGCCCTTGACTGCATAATCCGACGGCGCCTTGAAGGAGACGAAGGCGTTGTCATCCTCGTCGAGAGTGACAAAATTCTCGGGATCGAGCAGGTTTTCGGTGACCACGACCAGCGGCAGCGCCTGGCGCACCCGCCCCTTCTCGGCGCGCATCCCGTGCTGCCAGCGGTTCTCGAAATAGACCAGGGCCGCCGCGTGCTCGGACCGGTGCGGACCGTCATAGAGGCCGAAATTCAGGCCGGTTGTGATGGTGCTGCCGTCGAAATTGTCGACGCCGTCGAGATAGACCTCGAAGTTCCAGCCATAGGATTCGTGCAGGCCCCGGCCGACGAATTCATCGCCGAGGCCGGAGCGCAGCATGATCGCCGCGCTCTGGATGGCATTGGCGCCGAGAACAAAAAGGTCGCCGCTGACCTGATATTCCTTACCATCCTTCACGAAGGCAACCGAACGGACCGTGCCGCCGGCGTGATCGAGCCGCCGCACTTCGGCTCCGAGGCAGACCGAAACGTCGGGATGCTCGAAGACATGCATCAAGCCGTTGTTGGCGGTGAACTTGGCATCGACCGGGCACAGCCAGCAGCGCAGGTTGGCGCAACAGGAGGTGCGCTGCGCGGTCGGCACGCGGGCGCGCGCGGTCGGCATGACGAAGTGCTGATCGGGCTGGGCCGCCTTCATCATCCTGTCCGGCGTCGACATGCGATGCGGCGGCTGCGGAAACGGCCTCGAGCGCGGCAGCATCGCCGCCATGTCGGGATCGCCCGAGATCGACATGATGTCTTCGGCGTCGCAATAGAACGGCTCGACATCGTCGTAGCTGATCGGCCAGTCATTGCCGATGCCATAGGTGCTCTTCAGCCTGAAATCATTGGGGTGGAACCGCGGCGTCTGCGCGAACCAGCAATTGGTCCCGCCGCCCAGCCCGATCGTGTAATTCCACGGCTTGTCGGAATTGGTCTTGTAGGTCGTCTCGTCGTCTATGTCGGTGTTGGCGTTCTGGTCGAGCTGCCATTCATGCGTGTTGTGGCGTCCCCATTCCAGGATCAGGATGCGCGCCTTACGCCGCCTGGCGAACTCATGCAGGAAGAAAGCCGAACCGAAGCCGGAACCGATCGCGACAACATCGAAATGATCCTTGGTGACTTGCTCGGGCTTTACGTCCAGCACCATCAGTTGCGACTCCTTTCCACGCCGGGCGCGTTCGTCATGACTGTCCCATCCGATCCTGTTTCGGACTTTTCCGTCTCGGGCCTCATGCCGCCATTCTGCCGATCGAGTGATATTCGATGCCGTGCCGCGCCACGACCTTGGGATCATAGAGGTTGCGGCCGTCGAAGATGACCGGCGTGGTCAATGCATCCTTCAGCGCATCGAAGGACGGTGCGCGAAAGCTCTTCCATTCGGTGGCGATCAGCAGCGCGTCGGCGCCGCGCAGCGCCGCTTCCTTGGTGCCGCACAGCATCAGGTCGTCGCGCAGTCCGTAGATGGCCTGGCATTCCTGCATGGCCTCGGGGTCGTAGGCCTGGACGGTCGCTCCGGCGTTCCAGAGCGCTTCCATCAGCACGCGCGCGGGCGCCTCGCGCATGTCGTCGGTGTTGGGCTTGAAGGCCAGGCCCCAGAGCGCGAAGGTCTTGCCCTTGAGGTTGCCCTTGAAATAGCGGTGCACCTTGTCGAACAGGACGGATTTCTGGTCGTTGTTGCGCTCCTCGACGGCGCGCAGCAGCTTGGCGTCGAATTTGACGCCCTCGGCGGTCTTGATCAGGGCGCGGACGTCCTTGGGGAAACACGAGCCGCCATAGCCGAGACCCGGATAGATGAAGTGATAGCCGATGCGCGGATCGCTGCCGATGCCCTTGCGCACCTCCTCGATGTCGGCGCCAAGCTGCTCGGCGAGGTTCGCCATCTCGTTCATGAAGCTGATCTTGGTCGCCAGCATGCAATTGGCGGCGTATTTCGTGAATTCGGCGCTGCGCACGTCCATCACGATCATCTTCTCGTGGTTGCGGTTGAAGGGCGCGTAGAGTTCGCGCATCACCGCCTCGGTGTCCTCGCTGTCGGTGCCGACGATGATGCGGTCCGGCTTCATGCAATCGGCGACCGCGGAGCCCTCCTTGAGGAATTCGGGATTGGAGGCGACATCGAAGCTCAAATCCTCGCGGCCTCTTTTCTTCAGCGTCTCGGCGATCCTGGCCTTTACCTTTTCGCAGGTGCCGACCGGCACGGTCGACTTGCCGACGACGATCTTGGCGGTATCCATCTCGCGGCCGATGGTTTCGGCGACCGCCAGCACATATTTGAGGTCGGCCGAGCCGTCCTCGCCGGGCGGCGTGCCGACCGCGATCATCTGGATTTCGCCATGCCTGACGCCGGCCGCCGCATCGGTGGTGAATTTGATGCGGCCGGCGGCGTGGTTCTCCCTGACGATGCTTTCAAGGCCTGGCTCGAAGATCGGGACAAAGCCCTGGTTGAGCCGCTCCACCTTGCTTGCGTCGACGTCGACGCAGACAACCTGGTGGCCAACCTCGGCAAGCACCGCCGCCTGCACCAGGCCGACATAGCCAATTCCAAACACCGTCAAGTTCATTCGGTTTCATTCCTGTCCAGGGCGTGGAGCCGTTTCCGGTCCGGCCGGTTCAATTCGTCTTTCCTAACTCTTTTACGCTGCATACCAGCGATTCCGGAAACTGGCAGGGCTCCCCGAGCGCGGTGAAGGCGACGCGCTCGACCTGGAGCGACACCTTGCCGTCCGGCTCGGCGAACGTCCCCATCCATCCCTTCATCGTGTCGCTGCCCCAAAGACTGAAGAAGATCTTCTGGGCATGGCTTGGCAGCTTCGCCGGATCCGTGATGGTGTTCACCAGCTGGCCGTTCACGTACCAGCGCAGGCTGTCTTTCTCCCAGACGAAGGCGTAGTCGTTGAAGGCGCTGTCGGTACCGCCGGGCACGTCGACCAGCTTCTCGTTCTTGCCCTTGCCGCCGATATAGGCGTTGACCTGCACCTTCGACGTATCCTTGGTCAGGACCTCGAAGTCGATCTCGTCCCAGGGCTGCTTGTCGGACGGACCGATATAGGTGAAGAAAGCCGCGTTGAGGCCGGAGCCGGAGCCGGTCTTCATCCGCGCCTCATAGGTGCCGTAGCCGAAACGCTGCTTGGTCTGGATCTCGCCGCAGGCGAACTCGCGATCCTTGGTCTTCTGCTTCGCGAAACCGAGCGAAAGAACGCCATCGGAAAGCTCGACCAGACCTTTCGACCATGTGCAATTCTGATGGCTGCCGTTCGTCCAGCCGTCTGAAACGTACCAGCGCCCACGATCCAGGCTCTTGAAGTCGTCGACGAAAGAGGGCGCGGACTGGATGTCCTGCGCATGAGACGGACTTGCCGACAGGCTGCCAAGCACGGCGAGCAGCAAAGCAACCGCCAGACCGGACCGCCGGCCGAAATGCGGGCTTGAAGGGGGCTGGATTGCTGTCGTGGACATGGTTTTTGGTTCCGAACTCATGACAAACTCACCTTTGCGCTGTGTCCCCAACCCAAATTCGACGTTTGAACCGCTTCCAAACGGGCCAACCTTGACCTCTTCAATCCCCCTCCCGACTTCCAGCCCCGCATCAACTCTATCGTAACAGTCCCGCGCAGCCACTTTCACCCTCGGCCGGCTCCCTGCTGCCTGATCTGGCCGACCGTCGTCGAATCGTCCGCCGCATGGTCGTCGAAGACCATATCCAGCGAATGACGGAGCTCGCGCATTGCGCCGCCCTGGCGCGCCAATGCCGCGATGCGGCGCTCGCTGTTCAAGATCGACTGCGTCAAGGCACCGACTTCGGACGATCGGCGGTCGGAGGCGGAGCCGTTTTCCATCGCTTCGACGAGGAAGGCCGCGTTGGTCGCCTCCTTGCGGTAGCGGACCTCCAGACCGGTTTTCTCGGCATCGATTTCGGCCGCGATCTGCTCGAACAGCTTCGCCAACCGGTCCAGGCGCGCGACGTCGGTGTGCCTGTCGCGGGCCGGATCCCTTGATCTGAAGCCGAATATCGAGGCCATGAACTTAAATTCCCGTCATCGCCGGCTTTCTGGGCCGGCTTCTGGCCAATCCCCGCAACGGGGGCTGAAAAACTCGTACCGCGCCGTCCGTCTCCTCTGACGAAGAGAGACTTCGGACCAGTCCGATCGGGGGCCAGTTCGGCTGGTCGTTCAATTTGCTGCACCGCAGCATAGACTGCCATCCCCGGAGCCGCGAGGCAACCACCCAATTCGTAAACTCATAAATCCGATCGAAATGATTGCGAGGTGGGCTCGTGGCCGGCAGGCAACCCGAATGCTCCCGGCGCCTCAGGATCCCTTGCCCGTGCTGGTTCCGGCCATCAGGAAACGCAGCGGCGGCACGTGCTTGTTCCTGGACACGAGGCCAACACTTCGCAACAGCGCCTCGATCTTGTCGGATGCCACGCCCTGGACGATGGGGACGAGGTTGGATTGGCTTGCGAATGCATAGGCCGCGGCCGACGCCAGGCCCCGCTCGGCCTTCACGTCGAGAAAATTGCGCAGCCGGTATTTGTCGCGCACATGCCGCTCGTGCCGCCTCAGGACCGCCTTGGACCCTTCCGGCAGGCTGTCAATGGCCAGTAGCGCCAGATCCGCATCGGCGAGCCGCTTCAGGTCCTGCGTCTTGTGGCGGCCGCTGAGCGAATCGGCGCGCACGATGGCGCCGTAGCCGCAGGAGCGGATGACCTTGAACCGCGCCCCATGGGCGACCGCGCGCGCGTAGAGTTCGTAGTCCTCGCCCAGTCGCAGGCTCTCGTCGTAACGCAACCCGTGGCGGTCCAGAAAGGCACGGCTGATGACGGGCTTCAAGAAGCCCAGTTCGCCTCTTTGCACGCGGCGCCTGGAGATGTTGCCTTCTACAAAACGTTCGAAATCGAGGAATTCCGGCTCGGCGGCAAAATCCGGGGCGACGATTTTGGTCGCGTCCCCGGTCGCATCATCCCTGATGAGCATGATGTTGTCGGCGGCGAAATCCCAATCGGCGCCGGCAAACAGGGTCCGAAACCGGCCCTCGAGGAAAAAATCGTCGGCATCCAGAATGCTGATGAACGGGGCTCGCGAACCGGCGATCGCGGCATTGCGGGCAAAGGACGGGCCGCGATTGACGTCGAGACGCATGACCGCAAGCCGGCCGCTGCCGTCGTCAGCCGAGCGGGCGACCTCGGCCGTATTGTCGGTCGAGCCGTCGTCGACGACGACGACCTCCGCCACTTCCGGTTCCTGCAGCGCGGATGCGATGGCAACCGCGATGGTGCGCGCCGCGTTCTTGGCCGCGATGATCACACAGACCTCGGATTTCGTCGTCGACATGGAATTTGCCTCTTGCACAGGTTCCGTTTTGCCCTCGCCCTGTACGCGTCCGATATCCACCGCCATCAAGGACTGGCCGGCCGTTCGAAGATCCGGCGGCTGATGTCGGCCGACGCCGCCCAGCCGGCCTCGGAAAGGTAGCGGACCGGTGCCCGGCCGCACAATTCCCACAACACCGTCCGCCGCTGCGGCCAGCGCAACGACGACAGCCATGGCGCGATGACCATGCTGAGCAGGTCCTCATTGCCGATGCGCGACAGGATGGGCTTTGCCCGCTCCGACAGAAGCGTGCCGGTGCCGCCCAGCAGCACATCGGCGGCGCGCAGGCCGAGCAACAAGGTGTCGTCCAGTCCCTGGGTCACCGCGGCATCGAGCACACGCTGCTGATCGGCCTCGCCAAGGCGGCTGGCGCTGGCCCTGATATCACAGACATAGCCGGCGCAAGGTTCGCGGTTGAACAGCGCCTTGGCGACGCTGATGCAGGACAGCATCAGCGTGTCGGCGGCCGAGGTGAAGGGGACTTCGGCGCCGGCGATTTCGACCAACCGTTTTCGCCGCAGGAACCCGTCGGAATCGCGCGGGCTCGGCGAGCCGGGCTGCTGGAGCCGGTAATGCAGGTCGACCGTGGATGATTTCGGCCCATTGCCGCGGATCATGTGCTGTTCGCCAAGGAAGCGGACCCACCAGACCGAGCGTGACTTGCCCGAGACCTCATAGCCGATCGCGCGCAGCGCTTCGCGCGCCTTCAAGAAGCCGGCAGGCGAAACCAGTATGTCGACATCGCCCGAAGGCTTCATGAAGTGATCGTCGTAGAGCAAATGCTGCTGGAACGGCCCCTTCAGAAAGACAAAATCGATCCGCCTGTCGTGCAGCGCCTCGTGGATGGCTATCGAATCCATGAGGCAGGCGGCGTTCATCGAGACTGTCCTCCTGCGATACGTTTCGAGCCACTGGAAGAGTTCTGCCGGCCTCTCATGCGCCGGCGCGCGCGAGAGTGCCTTCAGGACGAAGGTGGCGACCTTGTTCAGCCTGGCGATATCAGCGACGGCAGCGTCGGATAGGCCCGGCGTCGAGACGTCGCCGGCCGTCGCCGCCGCCCCCCCGAAATACACCCGTAAGCACGCTTGCACATAGGCGATCTCGTCGGCGCAGTCGGCGGCGCGGAGTCTTTCATAGGAGCTTTCCGGCAAGGCCATTGAGCGCACAGTCTCCAAAAAGCGGTTTGCGCGACGCGTATGCTGCAAGTGCGAAGCAAAGCATCCTCAAAAACCGCGGCGCCGTAAAGCCTTTCCTTTCGCACCACGGAGTTTTGCAACCACAGCGTTTGCCTGGCCAATCCCGAAGAGCGGCGCCGACCGAGCAAAAATTCTGGCTCCGTTGAGCCGGTCGGCCGGCGACCGACTGAGAAAGCCAAGGAAATTTGGTCTTTTTTCAGGCCCGTCTAAAAAAGCACCAGCTTTGCAATTTTTTTATGCAAGCAAATTCAACACTTTAGTAAAAGTGCCACAACAATGCTCAGTTACGTCGTTTTCAACGTAAAAACGGCCGAATTTTGAGCATCCTCCACACACATGGTGACACTCGCAACCCGGAATTGATTAACCAGAGGTAAATCAGGCTTGACTCATAAATGCTGCCATGCAGCTATTGCGGTGCAGCATGAAAGTGCTGACGGCAATCGACAGGCCGTTTCCAGTCCCCGATAGGAGAGTAAAATGGAACAGAATGTTGAAAGGCAGGAGTACGAAACGCCAAACCTGACCGTGCATGGTTCGATCGAGACCATCACACAGGGCGGCGGCGGCAACACGGCGATCGATGCGTCGTTCCCCGCGCATACGCCAATTGGCGACCTCACGTTCTCTTGAGACTATCCTGATTCTGGAGGAATGACGTTGGGCCTCCAGGATCGAAGATAAATAAAATGGAGCCGGGGATGAAAATCCCCGACTTTCCATTGAAACGATGACGCGTAAACCGTGTGTTAAACGAGGTTTTAGGATGAACTGGAACCCATCCGAGCACGATTGCGTAAAGGCCACCAAGGACGCCGTTGCTTGCGAATTCGGCGGCGGCCTCGCGCTTCTCAACCTGAAATCCAATATTTATTACAGCCTCAACGGCGTCGGCGCTTTTATTTGGGAACTCATCCAGGAACCCAGGCCGATCGCCGATATCCGCGGCGCCGTCCTTGCGCGCTACAATGTCGATCCCGACCGCTGCAAGGCCGATGTCGACGCCCTGCTGAAGGGCCTGGCGGAAAATGGGCTTGCGAGGCTGGAGCATGAGGCACTCGTCTAGGCAGGTGTCGCAAAAGGCCATGGTTGCGCGGCAAAGACCTGTGACGCAGAGAACCCCGACGCCGATGAAGCAGCGGCCTGGGCGGCGGAGCCTGGCCAGGATTTTGTCCTTGAGCGGCTCGGAAGCATTTTTCCTGTGCCGCTGCCTGCTGGTGGTCGCGACCGTCCGGCTTGGGTTGACATTGTTCTCCTACAACCGCGTCCGCGCGATGGTGACACGGCTCAACGCGCGCCAATGCGCCAGCATGGGCGAGTTGCGGCTTGTCGCCTGGGGGGTTGCGGCGGCCGCACGGTTCGTGCCGGGCGCCACATGCCTGACCCAGGCGCTTTCGGGCCAATACCTGCTCGCGCGCCAAGGCAACGCCTCGAATATCCGCATCGGCATCGAGCGCGGCACGGGCGAACAATTGAAAGCACATGCCTGGCTGGTCAGCGACGACCACATCGTGCTTGGCGGATCCGTCGATGGTTTCGCGCATCTGGTCGACCACGGCAGCCGATGAGTGGCGTGGCCGGAATCCTGCTGCGAGAGGGCCCCGCGCCGGCTGAAGCGGCGAGCGGCATCCAACAGATGCTGGCGCGCATGCGCCATCGCGGCCCCGACGGAAGCTCATGGTGGCTGGACAGCGGCATCGCGCTTGGCCACGCCTGGCTCAACACGACCGAGGGAGCCGGCCCCGGGCCGCTGACCATGGCTGGCGGCAAGCTCGCCATCACCGCCGACTGCCGGCTCGACAACCGCGACGAACTGCTCGCCAGGCTCGGCATCAGGGACAGCTCAGTCGCCGATGCGACATTGCTGATGCGGGCCTATCTGCGCTGGGGTGAAGACTGCCCCATGCATCTGCAAGGCGATTTCGCTTTTGCCATCTGGGATGGGGAGCGGCGGCTTTTGTTCTGCGCGCGAGACCATTTCGGGGTCAAGCCGTTCTACTACCACGCGGCCGAGCAGCGCTTTACCTTTGCTTCCGAGATCGGCCCGATCCTCGGCGCCGAGGGGGTCGGCGCGCGCATCAGCGAACACCGGATTTCGGGATTCCTGGCCGGGCTGCCCGACGACCCGCAATCCACGCCCTATAGCGACGTCTTCGCTCTGCCAGCGCGTCACAGCCTCACCGTCACCGCGCAACGCGTGGTGCTGCGCCGATACTGGCAGATCGAGCCATCGCAGCGAGCGTCGCGGTCCGATGCCGCGGAGGAATTCGCCCATCTGTTCTCGCAATCGGTCCGCAATCGCATGCGTGGAAGTCCGTCGGTCGGCGCGATGCTGAGCGGAGGCCTCGATTCTTCCTCGATCGCGTGCGTGGCCGGCCTGCGGAACGCCGCCGAGCGGAAACCGAAACTGCCGACCTTTTCGTTGATTTTCGAGAAGGGTTCGTCGATGGACGAGCGCTTCTTCATCGATGCCGTGCTCGATCAGCGGAACACCGACCCGACGCTGATCCCTGTCGGCAATTATGCGCCTTTCGCTGAATTCGACCGGGTGCTGGAGGAGCAGGAAGGCACCTTCCTGGCGCCGGGCCTGACGCTGACCCGCGGTATCTACCGGACGGCGGGCGCCAAGGGCATCAAGGTGCTCCTCGACGGCCACGGCGGCGACGAGGTCGTCTCGCAGGGGCATGGCCATCTGCACGAGCTTGCCAATGGCGGCAGATGGCTGGATCTGTGGCGCGAGGTCCGCAGCGCTTCCAACACCTATGGCGACAGCACGCTCGGCCTCTATTTCCAGTTCCTCACTATTTACGGGCCGGCCTGGCGCATCGCCAAGCTGAGGCAGTTGGGGAACCGAGCCCTCAACAGAATACGCAAACCTGCCCAATCGCGGCGGGGCCGGAGCTGGCGCGACCTGATCAATCCGGACCTTGCCAGGCGAACCGAACTCATCGACCGGTTCCACCGGGCTGGCTATATGCCACCCGGCGTCCAGGCCAGCGACGCGCTCAGCCATCGCTGGATCCTGTCCAACGGCTATGTCCCGCACTCCTTCGAGGTTCTGGACAAGGCGGCCGCCAATTTCGGCGTCGAGCCGCGTTATCCGTTCTGGGACAAGCCGCTGGTCGAATTCTGCCTGGGGCTGCCGGGCGAGGAGAAGCTCAGTCACGGCTTTGGCCGCTATGTGCTGCGCCGGGCCATGGAGGGCATCCTGCCGGCGGCGGTCCAGTGGCGGCGCGACAAGATCGATTTCACCGCCAACCTGGTCAACGGCATGGTGCGCAACCATCGCGACCTCCTGGAACAGCTTCTCGTTTCGGACACCGGCCGCATCGCGCCCTATGTCAACCTGCCTCAGGTGAGCGCAGCCTATGCACGGCTGCTGCGCCAGCCGGAGCAGGCGGCGCCGCTCGATGTCCAGTATGTCTGGCGCTCGGTGTCCCTGTCGCTGTGGCTGCGGCAGGTCCAGCATGGCGGGAGCCCCGCATGATGTCTCGCCATGAGCCGTTCGCCGGCGATCTCGATCATCTTTCCCGGCACGGCAGGATCGCGGGACAACGACGCTATTACCGCGCCTACGGCCTGACCATTGCGTCCGACGTATCATTGCCCGAGCTGGAGCCCGCGGAGCCGGCGGCGGCGGATATCCTGATTGCCCTCGGCACTATCGACATGCCGAAGCCGGCGCCCGATACAGCGACTATCTTCCGCTTCGAACCCAATCGGCAATATCTGGCCTGGGAGGCTGTCGGCGCCTTCCTGATCAGCGATGCCAGACGCATCGATGTCGAGCCGGCGCCCGGCGTCGACGACGCCCTGCTTGCCTTCCCGTTGCTGGGGCCGGTGCTGGCGCTGCTCCTGCACCAGCGCGGCCTGCTGGTTCTGCATGCCAGCGCCATTGCGGTGGCCGGCAAGGGTGCCATCTTCATGGGCGACAAGGGCGCCGGCAAGTCGACGACGGCAAGCGCGCTGATCCGGGCCGGACATGATCTGCTTACCGACGACGTCGTGGCGCTCGATCTGGCGGAACCGAGCCAGCCGATGATCGTTCCGGGTTTTCCGCAGATCAAGCTTGCCGCCGATGCCGCGGCGGCGATTCCGCTCGATCAGGCGCAGGTGCGGCCGCAAGTGCATCCGGCGATCGAGAAGATGCAACATCGCCTGCACGGCGCCTTCTCCGGCAACAGAGTGCCGGCGGCCAGGATTTATATTCTCGAGCGCGGCCAAAGCGCCGGGATTACTCCCCTGCCTCACATCGCGGCCTTGCCGGCCATCATCAGATTCTCCTACGTGACGCGTTTCGGCCGGGCGGCGCTCTCCGGCGATTTCGCGGCGGTGCATCTTCGCCACTGTTCAGCAATCGCTAACCATGTCGGCGTGTGCCGGCTGGACGTTCCGACCGGCATCGACAGGATCGGCGAGGCTGTGGCGCTGATCGAAAAGGAACTGGCTGGAGATGCCTAGGTCATCGGTCTTCAGCCTGTCGCTGTTTCGCGACGTCGCGGCGTTCGGCGCCGTCATTGCCCAGATCGGCGGGCGGCGAACCTGGACGGCGCTGCTGTTCCTGATCCTCGGCAGCCTGACGGAAGGCATTTCCATCCTGCTGCTGGTGCCGCTGCTGCATCTGGTCGGCCGCGCCGACCAGGATTTCGCGGTCAGGCTGCCGAACATCGATTTCGTGCGCTGGCTGGTGCCCGGAGGAACGCTGCAGCTGACCACGGTGCTCTGTGCGCTGGTCGGGCTTGTTGCCGTTCAGGCAGCCTTCAATCGCTTCAAGTCGGTCTACATGGCGAGGCTGCTCTTCGATTTCATCAACCGCTTGCGCATGAACCTGTTCGAAAGCATCGGCAAGGCGCGTTGGGGGGTGTTCACGCGCATGCGCGGTTCCGACCTCGACCATGCCCTGACCGGCGACATCGACCGCGTCCAGGGGGCGGCCTTCTCGCTGCTGATGCTGGTGCAGATCGCGGTGCTGCTGGCGGGCTATCTCATCATTTCCATGTTCATCTCGCCCGTGATGACGCTGTTCGCGGTGGTCATCGGCATGCTGATGTTTGTCGCGCTGCAGCCGTTTCGCGCACGGGCCACCGCTTTTGGCCGGGTCCTGACAAGCAATCGCCAGGACCAGTACCGGACGGTCTCGGAATTTCTCGGCGGCATCAAGGTGGCCAAGAGCCTGAATGTCGAGGCCAGCTATTTCGCGCAATTGCAGGCAACGCTCGAAAGAATGAAGGCCGACAACATCGCCTATGTCCGCAACTCCTCGATCGGCACGGCCGTGTTCCAGGTGGCGAGCGTGGTGGGCTTGAGCGTCTTCATCTATGTGGCGCTGGTCCGTTTCAATCTGTCGCTGGCCGAGATCGTCGTGCTGCTGCTGGTTTTCATGCGCATCGCGCCGCGCTTCATGGACATGCAGACGCAGGCTCAGCAGGTGCTGATCAACCTGCCCGCCTATACGGCAATGCGTAGCCTGCAGGCCCGTTTCGACGCCGAGCGGGAGCCAGGCCATGCCGGGTTGGAGGACACGCGCAAGTTGGCCCTCGATACGGGGCTGAACATTCGCGATGTCTCCTTCACCTACGACGATGCCGGCAAGCCGGTGGTGAGCGATATCACCTTCGGCCTTCCGGCCGGCAAGGTCACGGCGCTGATCGGCCCGTCCGGATCAGGCAAGAGCACGATCGCCGACATGCTGCTCGGCCTGCTCGAGCCGACCGCCGGCAAGATCCTCGTCGATGGCGTCGAGATCGATGCCGGCAATCGCCGGCGCTGGCGCGATCAAGTGGCCTATGTGCCGCAGGACGTGTTCCTGCTGCATGACACGATCGCGGCGAACCTGCGTCTTGCCGCGCCCCAGGCCAGCGACGAGGAGTTGTGGATCGCGTTGCGTGCCGCCCATGCCGGCGAGTTCGTCGAACGGCTGGATCTGCGGCTGAAGACGGTGGTCGGCGACCGCGGCGTGCGGCTGTCCGGCGGCGAGCGGCAGCGCATCGCGCTGGCGCGCGCGCTGCTGCGCAAGCCCTCGCTGCTCATCCTGGACGAGGCCACCAGCGCGCTCGACTGGCAGAACCAGTCGCTGATCGCCAGGTCGATCGATGGCCTGCGCGGCGCAATGACGATCCTGACCATCGCGCACCGGCCATCGATGATCGCTTTCGCCGACTGGGTGGTGGCGATGGAGGACGGCCGCGTCGTGGAGGTCGGGCAGTATCAGCGCCTCAAGGCGAAGCCGGGGAGCCGGTTGTCCAAAATGCTGTCGGGAGAACAGTCGGAGGCCGAGCCCGCCGATGTGGCCTGAGGGCGGCCCCTTGGGCTTAATGCAAGCTACGGCGAGCGCTGCCCAGCTTCTCGCCCTCGGACACTTCGGGGGCGTTCTGCTTTCTCTCGGCTTCGCGCAGCCTGTCGGCCGGCGTCGGCTCGCTCCTGGCAATCATGGCGTAGACAACCGCGAAGTAGCCGGCCTGGATGACCACGGCGCAGATGACGACGCGCAACAGCGTCGTGCCAAGCGAAGCCCCACCCAGCCAGGACCACGCGACGACGATCGCGAGCGCGAAAAGCATCCCAACGATGAATTTTGGAAGCGACATACCCAACAGCCCATAAACCGGCTCGGGTATATCCAACGATAGCCCCACCCGAGCGCCGTCCCTTGTGATGCGGGCTTGTTAACCACCCGCTCTCGACCGGTTGCTTCCGGCCTTTCAACCTGTCGCCACCGTGACAGGTATAATTTGCAATTCTATTAAGGCGAGCAGAAGGCGGCAAGGGCAACCGCACATATTTTTGATTGAGCTTACGCGTTCGACTCTGCCATGCTGCAACGCACGCGACCGCACTCCACTCAACCTGCAGCCGTCAGAAACCGTGAGTACAATCTATAATATTAGGTAGTATTTTAGCTGAATAGTTTCGAGTATGGCATCTGGCTAAAGCACCCTATAGCCCCAACCACAGGAGCCTAGAACGCGCCGCCTAGGAAACGCCTCAAAAAGGTCTCGATTTTTTTATCCTTGCCCAATTATTGTCACAAATGTGCTAAAGATTTCGAAATTTGTGCAGACCGAGCTTATTATTTAGTCAATTCATGACGCGACTATTTCAATTCGATGGGAAATTGTGTGTTGCGCTGCAGCATTTTTTTGGTATCGTGCGGTCAACCATTCGTTCACCGCATGGAGTTTCCGTATGAGGGATATTGCCAAGTCGGCCACGGCGGGCTTTTCGCAGGCTGACACCGACTTTCCGCCGCCGATCGGCGGCCTCATCAAGCGGAGTTTCGACATCGCCGGGTCGCTGGCCGGGCTGATCGCGCTCAGCCCGCTGTTCATCATGATAGCGCTGCTCGTCAAATTCTCCGATGGCGGATCGATTTTCTACGGGCACCGGCGAATCGGGCGTGGCGGACGGCTGTTCTCCTGCCTCAAATTCCGCACCATGGTTCCGGACGGGGACAAGGTGCTAGCCGCCTATCTTGCGACCAATCCAGACGCCAATGCGGAATGGATAGCGACCCGCAAGCTGAAGAACGACCCGCGTGTTACCCGCGTCGGTGCGGTCCTGCGGAAGCTCAGCCTCGATGAATTGCCGCAGATCATC
Source organism: Mesorhizobium sp. BH1-1-4 (assembly GCF_020165665.1). Classification (NCBI taxonomy): domain Bacteria; kingdom Pseudomonadati; phylum Pseudomonadota; class Alphaproteobacteria; order Hyphomicrobiales; family Phyllobacteriaceae; genus Mesorhizobium; species Mesorhizobium sp. BH1-1-4. The sequence goes on along the minus strand of NZ_JAIUIN010000001.1, from coordinate 79,972 downwards.
AACATCCTCCAGGGCGACATGAGCCTGGTGGGACCTCGCCCGGTGGTCCGCGACGAACTGGAAATCTACGGCTCCGCGGCGGTCTACTATCTGAAGTCGCGGCCCGGCCTGACCGGCCTGTGGCAGGTCAGCGGCCGCAACGACGTCTCCTATGACAGCCGTGTCGCGTTCGACCGCCACTATGTCGAGAACTGGTCGTTGTTCGAGGACGTTCGCATCATCATCCGGACCGTGCCGGCCGTCTGGATGTCCCGCGGCTCTTACTGATCGGCGGCTTGTGTAAGCAGACATCCGGCGGCAAGCTCATCGGGCGATGGGGCTAAAACGGATCGGAACGTTCAGTTGAAGATAGACATGTTCGAAGCCTTTGGCAGCGGCCCGTTTTCCGGCCGCTCGCGGCTCGTGGCCACGTGCCTTGCGATGTCGCTCGCTTTTCCCCAGTTCGCCTCGGCAGACGATTACCGTCTGGGCTCCCAGGACAAGCTCACCATCCGCATCGCCGAATGGCAGACCGTCGAAAGCACCTTCCGCGACTGGTCGTCGGTCAACGGCCAATACACGGTCGGCCCGGCCGGCACGCTGTCGGTGCCCTTCGTCGGCGAATTGCCGGCGGCCGGCAAGACGACGGCGGAGGTCGCCACGGCGATCGGCGAGGCGTTGCAGCACAAGCTTGCTTTGTCGGACAAGCCCGAAGCCTCGGTCGAAATGGCGCAGTTCCGGCCGTTCTATATTTCGGGCGAAGTGCAGAATCCCGGCCAGTTTCCCTTTGTGCCCGATCTGACGGTGCTGAAAGCGATCAGCGTCGCAGGCGGCATCAGGCGCAACACCGACTACGGCCCCCAGCTCGGCAAGGACCTGGTGACCGCCAAGGGCAATTTCGATATCTCCGACGATCAACGCGTCCGGCTGATCGTCAGACGCGCCCGTATCGATGCCGATCTGGCCGGCAAGGCGAGTTTTGAAGCGCCGCAAGAGGTCGAGGGCGATCCACGGCTGCCGGCCATCATCGCCGACGAGATGACGATCCTGACCGCCGACCAGAAGGCACTGAAGCTGAAGCTCGAGGCGCTCGACGATCTCAAGGGTGTGCTGCAGGCCGAAATCGAATCGCTGCAGAAGAAGATCGTCAACCAGCAGAAGCAGGTCGACCTGGCACAACAGCAGCTCGCCAGCATCGGTCCGCTGGCGCAGAAGGGCCTGGTCGCCAATGCGCGGCTGCTGGATTCGCAGCAGTCCGTCACCGACCTGCAGGGCAAGATCCTGGACTATGAGACGGCCATCCTCACCGCCAAGCAGGCGATCAGCAAGGCGACGCAGGACGCCATCGATGCCCAGAACACGTTGAGCTCGAGCCTCGCCGCCGACCGGCAGCAGACCGAAGCCGACCTGAACGAGGCCGCGCTGAAGGCGAATATGCAGAAAGGCCTGATCGCCCAGGCCAGCGATCCCGCGACGACGGCCGCCATCACCAACGACCAGCAGCCTACCTTGCTCTATTCGCTGGTTCGCAATGTCGATGGCAAGACCAGCGAAATCGCAGCCAAGGAAGACACGCTGGTGCTGCCTGGCGATGTCATCAAGATCAAGCTGGCGCCGCTCGCCAGCCAGTAGGGCGCGGAAATCCTAGCGCGACCTGGCGCTTTCGATCCAGAACGCAAGACTTCAAACTCCGCCAGGCCTGCCCGGCGGAGTTTTTGCTGGTGGGATTGCAAGCCGCGAAACCCAGAGCTGTCGACCCGGTTCCGGATGGAAACCCGGTCTACACATTTCCTGGAATTGCTTTAGCGGACGGCCGGCATTTACTCGGCCGCCGCCGTACGGTGAGGCCAGGCCGCCTCTGTGCCCTTCGCATCCGCCGGCTCGAAAGACGGGGACCATCGCGTGCGGGTGACCGGCAGCCGCGCCAGCTTGAAGAAGCTGAAATACATCAGGAAGGAACCCATGATGTAGGGGTTGAGGATCTCGACCTCGACGAAGGAGCGGATGAGCAGCAGCACCATCACGCCGATGAGAACCACCGACTCGGCCTGCCATGTCTTGAAGACCACCGCCGCGATATGGCCGAAGAGCGTGCGCAGCATGATCAGCGATATCAGCACCGCCCCGGTGAAGCCGAGTTCGACAAGGGCTTCGACATAGGTGTTGTGGAAATGGAAGCCGGTGCGGGTGCTGATGTAGAATTCGTTCCACAGCCGCTCGGCCTCGGCGAAGCCCTGCACCCAATAGGCGGCGTAGCCGACGCCGAGAATCGGCGACCGCATCGCGGCGTTCCAGCCCTGCTCCCACAGATAGGTCCGCCCGGTGAGCGTCGAATCCTTGCCGAAGATGCCAAGCACGAAGTCCATGAGCCCCAGATTGAGGGCGACGATGGCCACAACGACGATCATGCCGGCGCCGACCAGGAAGATCACCCGGCGATAGCGCCGCGACAAAAGCTTGCTCATCGCAAGCAGCGCCACCAGCGCCAGAACCGCCGGTATCGAGGCCATCGAGGTGGCGGAATGCGAAACGACCAGAACATAGGCCGATAACAGCACGACGGGCACGGTCAGCATGAAGCTCAGCCGACCACGCCGCAGAAATGCTAGGAACACTACGGAGAAATAGATGCCGAGCGAGCCGACGAAGCCGATCTGGTTCTTCGAGGCAAAGGCGCCGACGAAATTATAGGTGCCGTCAAGCACATCCTCGGAATAGGCGCCGACCTTCAGCGAATAGAGCAGGACGAAGAATATGCCGACCAGGGCGCCTATCGTCAGGGTACGCACGCTGATGGCGCGCGCCGCGACATAGGCGCAGGCGATATGGGAACAGTACTGGATCGCCGTCCTGGCGGTGATGCCGGGGGCCTGCGACCAGAACACGGAGAAGCAGACATAGGCCGCGAACAGCAGCGGCAGCCAGGCACTGGACAATTGCCTGAGGAAGCGCCGGTAGTCGACCAGGATGAGCGGAAGCCAGACGAGATAATAAGCCAGGATCAGCACCTGGCCGAAAATGACCGAATAGGAGAACGCCCAGATCGAGACGGCAACGGCAAAGCTGCCATAGACCGAATTCTTCTCGGGATCGACGAGCAGGGATTTGGGAATTTTCATCTAAAGGGTCCCGTCGACACGACCCGGAACCGGCAGGCCGCAAACCAGCCGGCATATCCACAAACAGGGGCGTACAAGAAACGGCGTCTCCATTGTGCAGTGCAATATAACCTATCGCACCCCATGCTCAATGGCAAATCCGGTCACCTTGTCTTACAGCCGGGCGATCGCCGAGAGATCGCCTGGCCCATCGGACGACCATCGGCAAGCCGGACAGCAATCGGACAAGCAGCGTCGGCCGTACCGAAGACGACACCAAACGGTGTGCCGACGGGATCGGATGTCCGAAAATTCCCTCTTGCGAAACAGCGCCGTCCCGGCTTAGTCTCGGCTTCGCACGAAAAATGAAATTTAATTCCATTTGTTCGGGCAGATCCGCAAAGCGATGCCGGTGCCCAGAAAATACCTGCCGCAACGACTGAGAAAATATTTGATATATCATCTACCAGAATGGAACTAGCGTAAATGGTCCAGCAGACAGCGATCCAGCCATCGGCGCCCTGGTCGCGGCTCGAGGTCGGGGAGTCCGACTGGGCCAGCGCCGAGGTACCGAGCCTGGTGCGCTGGTACCACCAGATGCTGCTGATCCGCCGGTTCGAGGAAAAGGTGCTCGACCTGGCCAATGCCGGGTTGGTGCATGGGCCAGCGCATGCCAGCATCGGGCAGGAGGCCACGGCGGTTGGCGCGATGTCCATGCTGCGCACCGGCGATCGCATCAACGGCACCCACCGCGCCCACCATCAGGTGCTGGCAAAGCTGGTCAACGCGCGGACGCCGCCGCAATTCGATCCGCTACGCGACGATTTCAATCCGGACATGCAAGGCTCGGTGCGCGGCCTGATGGCCGAGATCATGGGCCTCAATGCGGGCTATTGCGGCGGGCGCGGCGGCTCGATGCACATGCGTGATGACGCCTCCGGCATTCCCGGCACCAGTGCCATCATCGGCGGCAACCTGCCGCATGCGGCCGGCTATGCGCTGGCCGACAAACTGCTCGGCACCGGCAACATCTCGGTCGCCTTTTTCGGCGACGGCACGATGATGGCGGGCCCGGCCTATGAGGCGATGAACATAGCCGCACTCTACAGGCTGCCGGTCATCTTCTTCGCCGAAAACAATCTTTATGCCGTCTCCACCCATGTCAACGAGCAGACGCGCGAGTCGCGACTCGCCTCACGCGGTCCGATGCTGGGTTTTCGCGGCATCGAATGCGACGGCATGGATGTGTTGGCGGTGCACCACGCCATGCGCGAGGCGCGGCGCACGATCGAGGAGGAAGGCGGCCCGGTGCTGGTCGAGGCGCTCTGCTACCGCTTCCTGCATCAGAGCGGCGCAAGGCCGGGCAGCGAGTTCGGCTATCGCACGCGCGCCGAGGAGGATGCCTGGAAGGCACGCGACCCGCTTGTCACCATGGCGGCGCGCCTGAAGACGATGGGCGTGCTCAATGGGTCCGATCTCGCGACCCTCGAGCAGCGCGTCATGGAGGTGGTCAACACCGCGGCGGACACACTGACCGAAACCAGCGGCAATGCGTTGCGCATTCCCGATCATTTGTGGCCAAGCGCCGAAGAGGTCGACAACCAGATCCGCGGCGATTTGTCGGAACTGAAGGATGAGCATTTCCTGGAAATCGAGGATCTGCCGCCGGCCGAGACCAGGCCAGTCAAGTTCATGGCAGCCGCATCGGAAGTCATCGCACGCGCCATGGAACAGGATCCGCGCATCATCATCATGGGCGAGGACGTGCACCGGCTGCGCGGCGGCGTGTCTGGCGCCACCAAGGGCGCGCTGGAGCGCTGGCCCGAACGCGTGCTGGCCATGCCGATCGCGGAGAACGGTTTTGTCGGCGTGGCGCTTGGCGCGGCACTCTGCGGCCTTCGTCCGATCGTCGAGATCATGTTTGGCGACTTCTGCCTGGTCGCGGCCGATCAGTTGTTCAATGCGGTGAGCAAAGTGCGCCACATGTTCGGCGGCGGCTTTCCGGTACCGATCGTGGTGCGAGTGCGGGTGTCGCCGCACACCGGCTACGGCTCGCAGCATTCGGGCGATCCGTCCGGCCTGTTCGCGCTCTATCCAGGCTGGCGCATCGTCGCGCCGACGACGCCCTTCGACTATGTCGGCCTGATGAATTCGGCGTTGAGATGCGACGATCCGGTCGTCGTCATCGAACATGTCGAACTGTTTGCGAGCGAAGGTCCCTTACCAACCGACGACCGCGACTATTGCGTGCGATTGGGCAAGGGCAAGATCGTCAGGCCGGGCAGTGCCTGCACCTTGCTCACCAGCGCCAGCATGGTTTCGCTGGCCAGGCAGGTGGCCGAGGAAAGCGGCGTCGATGCCGAGATCATCGACCTGCGCAGCCTCGACCCGACCGGGCTCGACTGGCCGCTGGTGGAAGCTTCTATCCGCAAGACAAACCGGGTCGCCATCGTCGAACAGGTGCAGCGCGGGCTGTCGCTCGGCGGGCGATTGACGCAGGAGATTCAGGACCGCGTGTTCGACTATCTCGACCACGAGATCCTGCATGTGACGGGAAGCCTCTCGGCTCCTGTCGTATCGGCCCCGCTGAACCGGGCCGCATTGGGCGGCGCCGACAAGCTCAAGGCCGCGCTTCGATCCCTCACTGGCGTGGGCGGGTAGAGCGAACGCATTGCCACATCGATTCGACAAGAAAATGGGAGAATGAACATGACGATGCTACCGAGACACAAGACCAGGGCAACCATGCTGGCGGCCGTGCTTCTGGCCACCAGTGCCTTCTGGGCACCCGCGACCTTCGCGCAGAGCGAGAAGCCTCTGGTCATCGCGCGCAACTTCGACCTCAACTCGCTCGATCCGCACCGCGCCTTTTGCGACACCTGCCAGATCTACAATTCGAGCGTCTATGAATCGCTGCTGACGCTGGACAAGGACAACAAGCTGATCCCGCTGCTGGCTTCCAAGTGGGAAGGCAATGCCGACCAGACCAGCTTCACCTTCACGCTCGATCCGGCCGCCAAATTCGCCGACGGCTCGCCGGTCGAGGCCAAGGACGTGAAATGGTCATGGGAGCGGCTGAAGAACCTCAAGGGCAGCGCCTCGTTCCTGATGGACAATGTCGCCTCGATCGAGACGCCTGACGCGCATACGGTCGTGGTCAAGATGGTGGCGCCGAGTTCGGAATTCCTCAATATCGCCGCCGCGCCCTACACGGCCGTCGTCAACAGCAAGATCGCTTCCGAAGCCGGCGCCAAGGCCGGCGCGGACGCTTCGACCACCGACAATGCCGAAGCCTGGTTCCTGGCCCATTCGGCCGGCAGCGCGCCGTTCGTGCTGAAATCCTACGAGCCCAATTCGGAAGTGCGCCTGGTGCGCAACGACAAATACTGGCGCAAGGCACCGGCGCTGAGCGAAGTCGTCATCCGCCAGACCAAGGACGCCGTGGCGCAGGCGCAGATGCTGCAGAGCGGCACCGCCGACATCGCCATGCAAATCGATCCCGACACAGCCAAGACGATGACGGGCAGCGACGTCAAGATCGAGACGGTGCCCTCCTACAACTTCATCTACGTGGCATTGTCGCCGGGCGCCAAGGCCAACAAGGTGCCACTGACGCCCGAGGTGCGCGAGGCGATCTCGCTGGCGCTGGACCGCCCCAGCATCCTCGACTTCACCATCGGCTCCGAGGGCCAACTGATCAGCGCGCCGATCCCGCTCGGTTTCCCCGGCGGCTCGGGCTTTGAGGCGCAGCCCTATGACCTCGCCAAGGCAAAGGACCTTTTGGCCAAGGCCGGCCACGCCGACGGCTTCGAGATGGAAGCGGCCTTCCCGGGCATGAACGTGTACGGCGTCGACCTGTCGCTGTTGATGCAAAAGGTCCAGCAGGATCTGGCCAAGGTCAACATCAAGCTCGACCTGCAGCCTATCCCCTTCGCCAACTGGCGCGAGCGCATCAATGGCGACGGCATCCCGATGACGGCCGTGTTCTACGCGCCGGACTATTACGGCACCTCGCAGTACATCGAGTATTTCGCCATGACCAAGGGCAGCCCGTGGGCACGCCGCGCCGGCGCGGAGCGCGAGCCGTCGGTGCTCAACCCGAAGGAGTCCGAACTCTACAAGGCGGCACTCGCGGCGAGCGGCGACGAGGCCGCCAAGCTCTGGCACCAGGCCGGCGAGGAGATGATCAAGGACAGGGTGATCCTGCCGCTGGTCAGTCCGAACCTGATCCTGGCCTACAAGTCCGACGTCAAGGGCGTGCGCTACAGCGCCTGCTGCAACCTGCCGCTGGCCGAACTCAGCCACTGAACGACGAGATGGCGGGGAGGCCATACGCCTCCCCTTTTCTCCACCCTGGAATGCCGGAAATCGTGGGCTTCCAGCATTCAGCTTTATTATATGATATATCAACGAGCGGAGATCTCCCGATGCCTTCCCTGATCAACTCCAAGGACCAGATGCTGCGCGAGCGTGCCGCCTCGGTCATTCCGGGCGGCATGTGGGGGCACATGGCCACGCGCTATCTCGGCTCCGCGTATCCGCAGTTTTTCGAGCGCGCCGACGGCTGCCGGGTCTGGGACGTCGACGGACGCGAATACATCGACCTGATGTGCAGCTGGGGGCCGAACATTCTCGGCCACCACCATCAGGCAGTCGAGGAAGCGGCCGCACGGCAGCGCAGCCTCGGTGACGCGATGAACGGCCCCGGTGAAGTGCTGGTTGAACTCGCCGAACTGCTGGTCAAGACCGTCGCCCATGCTGACTGGGCGATGCTGCAGAAGAACGGCACGGACGCCACCACGGCCTGCGTAACCATCGCGCGCGCCGGCACCGGACGACGCAAGGTGCTGGTCGCGCGTGGCTCCTATCATGGTGCGGTGCCATGGTGCACGCCCTCGCTCGCCGGCGTCACCGCAGAGGACCGCGCCCATCTCATCCATTTCGACTACAATGACGTTGCCAGCCTGGAATCAGCCGTCGAGCAGGCCGGCAACGACCTTGCCGCCGTCGTCGTCACCGCGTTCCGGCATGACATCGCCCGAGACCAGGAGCTGCCGACGGCCGATTTCGCCAAACGGGCACGGGAACTCACCACTACGGCCGACGCGGCGCTGATCGTCGACGATGTCCGGGCAGGCTTCCGCATCGATCTCGGCGGTAGCTGGGAACCGCTCGGCGTGCGGCCGGATCTGTCGGCCTTCTCGAAGGCGATCGCCAATGGCTATCCGCTTGCCGCCATCACCGGCACCGACCGTTTCCGCGAAGCCGCGACAAAGGTCTATGTAACGGGCTCGTTCTGGTATGGCGCCGTCGCCATGGCGGCGGCCATCGCCACGATCAACACGCTTCGCGACACGGGCGCGGTAACCCGCATGACGCAGGCCGGCGACAGGCTGCGTTCAGGCCTCGACGTGGCAGCGAAAAAGCACGGCTTGCTGCTTCGCCAGACCGGCCCCTCCTCGATGCCGATGGTGCTCTTCGATGGCGATGCCGAATTCAAACTGGCCAACGCCTTCTGCTCGGCGGCCTTGCGTGAGGGCGCTTATTTCCACCCCCGGCACAACATGTTCCTCAGCGCCGCGCATACCGACAGGGATATCGACCTCGTGCTGCAGGCCGCCGACGCCGGCATGGCCGCCGCCGCGAACGCGGCGTGAGCGGCCACGTGCCGCGCGTGCGTGGAAAAGGCTCAGCCGGCCGCCGAAACCAGGCGGCCGTTCTGGGCCGCCGCGCGCAGCTCTTCGGGCGTCACCGAGCCGTCATTCAGCCGTTCCAGCACCTTGACCAGCAGGCGGCCGCCTTCGAGCATGTCCTGCTGGATACCTTTGCGCACGCCGTTCTCGTCGCGGGCGCGCAACGCATCCAAGATGTCGAGATGGCGGTGGCGGCCGTCATAGGTCGGCCTGGCATGCGGGTATTGATAGTTGACCAGCGGCCCGTTGCGCAGCCAGATGCCCTCTATGATGGCGAGCAGTTCCGGCATGCCGGCCGCCTGGTAGATCGAATGGTGGAATTCCCAATTGTCGCGGACGGCCTCGAACCAGCGGCCATTGTCCTCGTTGGCAATCAGCTTCTCATGCACCACCGTCAGACGGTCGATTTCGCGCGGCTCGATACGCGTGGTGGCCGCGGCACCGGCCATGCCTTCGAGGTGCAGGCGGATGCTGCGCAGCTCCAGATACTGGGCGAGCGACAACTGGGCGACGTTGATCGAGCGGCCGGCCTCCATCTCAAGGCCCTTCTCGCGCACCAGCTGCATCAGCGCCTCGCGCACCGGCGTCTCGGACACCTGAAGGCTGGCGGCGAGGTCGCGGATCTTGAAGCGATGGCCCGGCCAGAAACGGCCTTCCATCATGGCGCGACGAAGCTCTTCGTAAACGCGGGTCGTCAGATTGTCGCGCGCGATCGGCGCGATGGAAGCAGTCACATCCAGTCTCCGTCCTTGCCGGGGCGCAGGCATCACCCGCGTCGAGCGGGCTGTGTATATGATATCACGTGCGGCCTGACCACCGACATCAGACAGGCCAACGACATCAGAGAGGCCGTCGACATCAATGAGGCAAGGAAACGAGCCGCATGACCGCGTCGAAGCCCTCCCTTCTGTTCGGCGCCATCGCCGACGACCTGACCGGCGGCACGGAACTCGCCTCCATGCTGGTGGCGCGCGGCGTTGCGACCGGATGCACGGTCGGGCTGGAAGCACCGATCCTGCCCGGCAAGACAGCGCATGTGATCCTGCTCAAGACCCGCGTCATCGCCGCCGCCGACGCCGTGCGCCAGGTGATCGAGGCCGCCGACCGCCTGGTCGAAGCGGGCGCGCGGCAGATCTTCTTCAAATATTGCGCAACCTTCGATTCGACGCCCGCCGGCAATATCGGTCCGTGCGCGGAGGCGCTGCTGGAGCGGCTCGGCGGCAGCGTGACCCTTTTCACGCCGGCGCTGTGCGAAACCGGCCGCACGGTCTATCAGGGCCATATGTTCGGCGGCGCGCAATTGCTGGCCGAATCGCCCAAGCGCTTCGATCCGCTGACGCCGATGACCGATTCCAATCTGGTGCGTGTCCTGCAGGTGCAAAGCAGGGGCAAGGCCGGGCTGGTGCCTTACCTCACCGTCGATGCCGGCCCGGAAGCGATCCGGGCTGCCATGCGGGAGAAAAGCGCGCGCGGCGAGACGCTGCTGGTCACCGACACGATCCGCGAGCGCGACCTGGCGGCAATCGCGCAAGCGGCCTTCGATCTGCCGCTGATGACCGGCAATTCCTCGGTCGCGGCGCATCTGCCGCCGGCCTGGCTGGCGCACGGATTGCTCGACAGGAAAGACCTCGTCCCAGCCGGTCTGCCAGCCGTGGACGGTCCGGCGGCAGTGCTTGCCGGCAGCGTTGCCGACCGCACCATCGAACAACTCGACCGCTTCGCGCAGGGCAATCCCGTGCTGACGATCGACCTTGCCAGCGCCTTCGCCGGCGCCGATGTCGTGGCGCAGGCACGGACCTTTGCCGAACGGCATCTGCCCAATGCGATGATCGCGATCGCCACGACCGCACCGCAGGCAAGTGTCGAGGCGCTGCAGCGGGCGCATGGCCGCGAGGCGGTGGCCGCGAAAGCAGAAGAGATCCTGGCGGATATCGCACGAATTCTGGCGCGCGACCTCGGCGTGAGGCGGCTGGTCGTCGCCGGCGGCGAGACCGCCGGCTCGGTGGTCAAGGCGCTCGGCATCGACCGCATCGCCATGGGCGCCTATGAATGTCCCGGTCTGTCGCGCGCCATCGCCGACCTCCCCGGTTTGCCCGGGGATCCGCTGGCGCTGATGCTGAAATCGGGAAAGCTCGGCGGTCCCGACATTTTCGCTGACGTTCTGCAAGACATGACACGGTCGAGCGCCATCGCGCCGGCCATCGGCACATGGCCGCCAGTCAAGGCCACCACAGGGAAAGCATCGTGATGGACATCAAGACCGCGCGCGCGGCGCTGATAGCGGCGACCGAGACGCTGGACGCCAGCGGCATGAATGTCGGCACGACAGGCAATATCAGCGTGCGCACGGCGGACGGCATGCTGATCACGCCGACAGGAATCGCCACGAGCGCGCTCCGGCCCGAGCAGATGGTGCCGATGCGGCTCGACGGGTCCTGGGACGCCCCATTCAGACCATCGAGCGAGTGGGAGATGCACGCCGAAATCTACAAGGCTTTCCCCGATGCGGGCGCCGTGGTGCATGCACATCCCGACCATTGCGTGGCGCTGTCCTGCCTGCGCGAAGGGCTGCCGCTGTTCCACTACATGGTGGCGGGCTTCGGCGGTGACGATGTGCGCTGTTCGGATTACGCGCTGTTCGCGTCAAGCGAGCTGGCCAAGGCGGCTGTCGTCGCGCTCAAGGACCGCAATGCCTGCCTGCTCGCCAATCACGGCATGATCGCTTTCGGCGGCGACCTCGGCGCGGCGCTCATCCGCACCATCAAGCTCGAAACCCTGGCACGGCAATATCTGCTGGCGCGCAGTGCCGGCACGCCGGTGCTGATCAAAGGCAGCGAGCTTGCCGCCATTCGCGGCCGCTACAAGACCTACGGCCAGCAGAAGTAAGCCGGCCCCCGGACACGCTTCGCCTCATTCCACTTGCAGGTGTGAGACGAACTTCGCGTTGAGATAGCTCTCCAGCGCATCGGCGCCCCCCTCGGTGCCATTGCCGGAATCGTTGATACCGCCGAACGGCACTTCCGGTAGCGCCAGGCCATAGTGATTGATCGAGACCATGCCGCTGGCGATGCCCGACGACATTTTCGCGGCACTTGCCGATGACCGCGTGAAGCCATAGGCGGCGAGACCGTAGTTCAGCCGGTTGGCTTCGGCGAGCGCCTCGTCCAGTCCGCTCACCGGTGTCATCAGCGCCAGCGGCCCGAACGGTTCCTCATTCATGGCGCGGGCATCGGTGCCGACACCAGACAGGATTGTCGGTTCGAAGAAATAGCCCGAATTGCCGATGCGCTTGCCGCCGGTGACGAGCTCGGCGCCTTTCTGCACGGCGTCATGGACCAGTTCCTCCATCGCCTGCACGCGGCGCGGATTGGCGAGCGGCCCCATGGTCGTCCCTTCGGCCAGGCCATCACCGACCTTGATCTTGCCGGTCGCCTCGGCAAAGCGGCCGACGAATTCGTCATAGACGGTATGGTCGACGAGGAAGCGCGTCGGCGCCACGCAGATCTGGCCGGCATTGCGGAATTTCGCCGCCACCATGGAACGGGCCGCGCGGTCGAGATCGGCGTCGGGCAGGACGATGACCGGCGCGTGACCGCCAAGCTCCATCGTCGCTCGCTTCATGTGCAGACCGGCAAGCGATGCCAGCTGCTTGCCGACAGGGGTGGAGCCGGTGAAGGAGATCTTGCGGATCACCGGATTGGGAATGAGATAGGCCGAGATTTCGGCCGGCGTGCCATAGACGAGTTGGACGGCCCCATCGGGCAGGCCGGCATCGACGAAGGCGCGCACCAGTTCGGCGGGGGAAGCCGGCGTTTCCTCCGGACCCTTGACGATGATCGAGCAGCCGGCGGCAAGTGCGGCGGAAAGTTTGCGCACCGCCTGGTTGAGCGGGAAATTCCACGGCGTGAAGGCCGCCACCGGGCCGACAGGCTCCTTGACCAACGTCTGGCTGACACCCTCGAGCCGCGCGGGCACGATGCGGCCATAGGCGCGGCGTGCTTCCTCGGCGAACCAGTCGATGATGTCGGCGGCGGCGAAAGCTTCCATGCGCGATTCCGCGATCGGTTTCCCCTGCTCCAGCGTCATCAGCGTGGCGACGTGCTCGTTGCGCCCACGCAGGATGTCGGCGGCCTTGCGCATCACTTTGGAGCGATCGAAAGGCGAGACGCGCCGCCAGGTCTCGAACCCTTTGGCGGCGGCGGCGAGCACTTCGTCAAGATCGTCGATGCCGGCATGGGCGAGCGAACCGAGCTGGCTTTCCGTCGCCGGATTGACGATGGGCATGGTGCGGCCATCGCGCGCCGGCCGCCATGAGCCGTCAATGTGGAGATGGACGTCGGGGTACATGGCAGGCTCCGTTAAGGTCAGGCGGAAACGGACTCGGCGGCAGGCGTGTAAACGCCGATGGCGCCAGCGCCGATCAGTTGCTCGATGGTTTGAGCGCTGTAGCCGAGGACATCGGTCAACACGGCCGCCGTGTCCTGGCCGAGCATCGGCGGCGCGGTGAAATCGGCGGTCAGCTGCGCGGCCAGCCCCTGCGCCGGGCGCACCATCGCGACGGAACCCAAATGCGGATGCGGCAAGGTGTGGACGAGACCGCGCTCGCGGACGTTGGGGCTGTCGAAGACTTCCGGGATCGACTTCACGGTTCCAGCCGGCACGCTCGCCGCGGCACAGGCCGTCATCCAGTAATCTCGCGTTTGGGTCACGAAGGCTTCAGCCAGTTCAGGGATCAGCGCTTCGCGGTTGGTGGCGCGCGCCCCTGCCCTGATAAAACGCGGGTCCTTCGCCAGATGCGGCAGGCCGACCACCTTCTCGCAGAGCGCGGCGAATTGACGATCATTGCCCACGGCGAGCGCGAAGCCGCCGTCGGCAGCCTCGAATATCTGATAGGGCACCACCGTCGGATGCGCGTTGCCGTAGCGGGCGACCTCGCGGCCGGTGTTGAGATAGCCGCTGCCGACATTGATGAGCAGCGAGAGCGCGCAATCGATCAGCGCCAGGTCGAGGAACTGGCCCTTGCCTGTCGTGGCGCGTTCGAAAAGCGCGGCCAGGATCGACTGGGCGGCGACCATGCCGCAGACCACGTCGGTGATGGCGACGCCGACACGCATCGGCTCGCCGTCGCTCTCGCCGGTGATGGCCATCAGGCCGCTTTCGGCCTGCATGACAAAATCGTACCCGGGACGGTTGGCATCGGGCCCGGTCTGACCATAGCCGGAGATCGAGCAGTAGATCAGGCGCGGATTTGAGGCGCTGAGTTCCTTGAAGCCAACGCCGAGGCGGTCGGCGGTGCCGGCGCGGAAATTCTCGACGACTATATCGGCCTTGACCGCCAGCTCGCGCACGATCGCCAGGCCTTGCGGGCTCTTGATGTCGAGCGCGATGCTCTGCTTGCCGCGATTGGCGGAGAGGTAGTAGGTCGAGACGCCCTTGTAGCTCGGAACCGACCAGGCGCGGGTGTCGTCGCCGCCATCGATGTTCTCGATCTTCCACACCTCGGCGCCGAGATCGGCAAGGCTCATCGTCGCCCACGGGCCAGCGAGCACGCGCGAGAGGTCGAGCACCTTGATGTCTTCCAGCGGCAGGCGCTTGCGGCTTGCCGTGCCGACGTCGTTGGGCTGGTCTTCAGTCACGATCGAGATTCCTTCACGGGGTAATTGTGGCGACGGCCCTCGCAGGCTCGTCAGGCAGCCTTGAAGGCGTTGACGGGTTCCGGAAAGTGGCAGGCGACCCGGTGCTTTTCGCCGGATGGCCCAAGTGGCGGCTCCACCGAGGCGCAGATCGCCTGCGCCTTGAAGCAGCGTGTGCGGAAGCGGCAGCCCGACGGCGGGTTGAGCGGGCTCGGCACGTCGCCAGTGAGCACGATGCGTTCGCGCTTGCGTTCCTTTTCGGGATCGGCGAGCGGCACCGCCGACAAGAGCGCCTGTGTATAAGGATGCAGCGACCTGGAATAAAGCTCGGCGGCCGGCGCGATCTCGACGATCTTGCCGAGATACATCACCGCGACATGGTGCGAGATATGTCGCACGACCGACAGGTCATGGGCGATGAACAGATAGGAGGTGCCGAAGGATTGCTGGATATCCTTGAGCAGGTTGAGCACGCCGGCCTGTACCGACACGTCGAGCGCCGAGACCGGCTCGTCGAGGATTACCACTTGCGGGTTGAGCGCGAGCGCGCGGGCAATGACGACACGCTGGCGCTGGCCGCCGGAGAGTTCGTGCGGGTAGCGCTTGCCGTGCTCCGGATTGAGCCGGACCAGTTCGAGCAGCTCGGCGACGCGGGCGCGGCGGTCCGCCTTGGACATGTCGCTCATGCGCAGCGGCTCGGCGATGTTGTCGGCGATGCGCATGCGCGGATGCAGCGACCCATATGGATCCTGGAAGACGAGCTGGATGTAACGCCGCATCCGGCGCATGTCCTCGTGGTTCAGCGCCAGAAGGTTCTGGCCGCGAAACCAGCTTTCGCCGCTGGTCGGCTCGATCAGCCGCATCAGGCAGCGTCCGAGGGTCGACTTGCCGCAACCGGATTCGCCAACAAGGCCGAGCGTCTCGCCGGGAGCCAGGTCGAAGGAGACATCGGCGACCGCCCGCACATGCGCGACCGCGCGGTCGAAGACAAGCCCGCCGCGAACCGGAAAATCCTTGACGAGATGGCGGACCGACAGCGCGGGCGCCCGGGCCAATTGTGCTTCGGTCTTGTGTTCGGCCGCTGCGCTCATGGGGTCAGGCTTCCCGTCTCCAGGCTTGCCGCCGCCAGCGAGGCGCCATGGAAGGGCGGCAAGGTCGTGGCGAAATGGCAGGCCGAGAACCGGCCGCCCAGGTCGAGCAATGGCGGGTCCTGCTCCCGGCAGCGTGCCTCGGCATGGATGCAGCGCGGATGGAAGGCGCAGCCGCCGGGCAAGCTGCCAAGGGCCGGCGGCGCGCCATCGATCGAGAACAGCCGCTCACGGCTTTCCTCCAAATTGGGGATCGAGGCGATGAGGCCGCGCGTATAGGGATGGCGGGGATCGGCGAAGAGTTCGGAGACCGTTGCCTGCTCGACGACACGGCCGGAATAGACGACCGCGACACGGTCTGCATGGCCGGCGACGACGCCGAGGTCATGGGTGATCAGCACCAGGCCGAGACCGAGCCGCTCCTGCAATGAACGCAGCACGGCCAGGATCTGCGCCTGCACGGTGACGTCGAGCGCGGTGGTCGGCTCGTCCGCGATCAGGAGGTCGGGATCGTTTGCGACGGCCATGGCGATCACCGCGCGCTGGCGCATGCCGCCGGAGAATTCGTGTGGATACTGGCTGGCCCGGCGTTCCGGCTGCGGGATCGACACCAGGTTGAGCAGGTCGACCGCGCGCGCCATGGCCTGCTTGCGGGTCACGCGCTGATGCAGCCTGACAGCTTCGGCAATCTGGGCGCCGACGGTCATCACAGGATTCAGCGACGACAGCGGATCCTGAAAAATCATGGCGATGCGCGCGCCCCTGATCTTGCGCATTTCGCGCGCCGGTTTGCCGACCAGTTCGTCGCCCTTGAAGCGGACGGAACCGGTGACGACCGCGTTCTTCGACGTCAGGCCAAGGGCAGCGAGCATGCCGACCGATTTGCCCGAGCCGGACTCGCCGACAATGCCGAGGACCTCGCCCTTGGCGACGTCGAGATCGATGCCGCGCACGGCCTCGAACTGGCTGCCGGCCTTGCGGAACCCGACCCGCAATCCGCGTATGGACAGCAGCGGTTCGCCTGGCATTTCGGCCGCGCCGGAGCGCACGGAGGATAGCTGTGCGCTCATCGCCTAGTCCGACCTTGGATCGAGAATGTCGCGCAGACCGTCGCCTATGAAATTGAAGCCGAGCACGATGGTGAGGATGGCGACGCCGGGGCCGAAAGCGATCCACCATTGATAGAAATGCACGGCGCCGTCGGAGATCATCGAGCCCCATTCGGGCGTCGGTGGCGTCGCGCCAAGGCCGATGAAGCTGAGCGATGCGGCGAGCAGCACGACCTGGCCGAGATCCATGGTGGCGCTGATCAGCACCGGGGTCCAGCAGAGCGGCAGAATATGCTTGAACAGGACGCGGCTCGGCCTGGCACCGGCGGCGATCGCCGCCTCGACATGTTCGCGCTCCTTCACCTCCAGCACCTGCGCCCGCATCAGCCGGGCATAGACCGGCCACCAGACCAGCACCATGGCGATGGCCGCATTGCCAAGGCCCGGCCCCAGCGAGGCGGCGACGGCCATGGCCAAAAGCATCGGCGGGAAGGACAGGGTGACGTCGACGAGACGCATGATCGCCGCGCCGGTCAGGCCGCCGACGAAACCGGAAATCGCGCCTAGCAGCGAGCCGATGACGACGGCCGAGACAACGACCAGGACCGCGATCGGCAGCGAATGCGCCGCACCGTGAAGAGTGCGGGCGAGCACATCTCGGCCCAGCGCGTCGGTACCCAGCCAATGCGCCCAACTCGGCGGCTGCAGGCGGCGCGCCACCATTTCGAGCGGATCGAACTGCACGACCAGATTGGCGAACACGGTCATGAACAGCCAGAACAGGATGACGACCGTGCCGATGACCAAGGGCGCGGTCAGCCACTCGGGAATGGCGGCGGAACGGGATTTCGTGACGACTGCCGTCATGGCGCTAGCTCAGCCTGACGCGCGGGTTGGCCACGACGTAGAGGATGTCGGTGACGAGGTTGGTGACCAGGAAGGCGAGGCCGCCGACGATGGTGACGCCGATGATGGCCGGAAAATCGAGCGCGCGCGCCGCCTCGACGGCATAGGAACCCATGCCCGGCCAGGAAAAGATGGTCTCGGTCAGCACCGCGCCAGTAATCAGATAGGCGAAGGAATAGCCGATGACGGTCAGGGTCGGCACCATTGTGTTGCGCAGCGCGTGCACGATGACGACGCGGAATTCGCTCGCTCCCTTGGCGCGCGCGGTGAGCACGAATTCGCGGCTCATCACGTCCAGCATGTTGGCGCGCACCAGCCGCGATATGGTTCCCGACACCGTCCAGCCGAGCACGAAGGCCGGCAAAAGCAGATGCCACAGCGCATCCTTGAAGACAGTGAGGTTGCCGGCCAGTAACGAATCAATGGTGAGGAAACCGGTGATGCCGGGCGGCAGCGGCAGGCGGGCATCCAGCCTGCCCGGCCCCGGCAGCCAGTTCAACATGACCGAGAAGATGAAGAGCAGGCCGAGACCCGACCAGAACACCGGCAGCGACGAGCCGAACAAGGCGAACAGCCGCGCGCCGTGGTCGATCAGGCTGTTGCGGAAATAAGCGGCGAGCACGCCGAGCACAATGCCGAGCGTGGTGCCGAAGATCATGGCGGCGAAAACCAGTTCGAGCGTTGCCGGCAAGCGGTAGAGAATATCGGTGCCGACATTGCGCTTGGTGATGAAGGACGTACCGAGGTCGCCGCTCATCAAATTGCCAAGATATATCATATAGCGTTCCGGCAAGGACCGATCCAAACCCCAGCGCGCCTTGGCGGCGGCGACCACTTCGGGATTGTTCATCTGCTGTTCGGCGACGATCGCGGTCAGCGGATCGCCCTTGGTCACCGTGGTGATCAGGAAAGCGATGGTGACGATGCCGAGCACCAGGAACGGCATCGCGATAAGCCGGCGCAAAATATAGCGGGACACGTGGCTACCTTCACAAGGACGGGCTTCGTAAGATGGCACAAGGCGCTGGAAGATGCCATCGAGGGGACATATTGACAGGCTGCAAAAGCCGCTGTCAATATAAATGGAATTTAATTTCATTTTTGACTGTACCGCGCCGGAGGCACCGGCCTGACAGGTGGACACTCCGCCAGAAAGACCACCAGCGTGCGCAAGCGAGCGACCCGGGATGAGGCCGAACTTGACGGTGAAGGCGCGCAGCTTTCCTCGTCGCTGGTGCGCGGCCTCGGCATATTGCGCGCCTTCCGGCCGGGCGACACCTCGCTCGGAAACCAGGACATCATCGCGCGCACCGGTCTGCCGAAGGCCACGGTGTCGCGCATCTCTTATACGCTGAGCGCACTCGGCTATCTCCTCTACGACAAGGAGCTCGGCCGCTACAGCCTTGGGCCGGCGACCGTGGCGCTCGGCTATTCGGCGCTGAGCTCCAGTGCCGTCGTCCACATCGCGCGGCCGCTGATGCAGCCCCTGGCTGACCTGACCGGCGCGGCAGTGGCGATCGGCACGCGCGACAGCCTCAACATGGTCTACCTCGCCAATTGCCGGTCGGAGAGCCTGGTGACGCTGCGGCTCAATCCAGGCTCGTACCTGCCGATCTGGAAGACCTCTATGGGACTGGCCTACGCGGCAGGACTTTTGCCCGACGAGCGAGCCAGTCTCGTGCGGGCGCTGCAGGAGGCGGAGCCGGACAAGGCCGCGATGATAGCGATGGCGATCGAGGACGCCATCGCCCAGCATGCGCGGCTCGGCTACGTGACCTCGTTCGGGGCTTGGCACAGCTATATCCACGCGGTCGGCGTGCCGTTCCGTCCGCGTGACGGCTCGCCGCTGGTCGCCATCACCTGCGGCGGCATCGGCGAAATCATCACCGAGACCCGCGCGCATGCCGAAATCGGCCCGGCGCTGGTGGCGATGGTGGAAGCACTGCGCGACCAGCTCGAGGGAAGCACGCCGTAATCGGGCCGGTTGGCCCAGACGATCCGGCCGCATGCCGGCTTGAAGTCGGCCGGCGGTCACCTCACAGTCCCGATGACGGGCCATCACGCGTGCAGGCTTCAGCCAACATGGACGGGAGAACAACATGCCGATGAATTTCGCGGGACGCTTCGCCGGCCGGTCGGCGGTGATTACCGGCGGCGCCTCGGGCATCGGGCTCGCGGTCGCCCAGAGGATCGTCGACGAAGGCGGGCGCGTCAGCGTCTGGGATCGCGATCCCGCGCAAATCGAACAGGCGAAAGCCGTCATTCCCGCCCTGCATGGAGTGACGTTGGACGTGGCCGACGCGGCAAGCGTGGAGGCTGCCGCACAATCGACGATCGCAGCCCTTGGCGGCGTCGACATCCTTGTCACCAGCGCAGCCATCACCGGGCCGAACATGACGACCTGGGCCTATTCGGCCGAGGATTGGCGTGGGGTCATCGACATCAACATCAACGGCGTCTTCTACTGCAACAAGGCGCTGGTGCTGCACATGCTCGAGCGCAACTATGGCCGCATCGTCAACATCGCGTCGATCGCCGGCAAGGAAGGCAACCCCAACGCCTCCGCCTACAGCACCTCGAAGGCGGCGGTGATCGGCCTGACCAAGTCGCTCGGCAAGGAACTGGCCAAGACCAAGGTGACGGTCAATTGCGTGACGCCGGCGGCCGTGCGCACCGCCATCTTCAAGCAGATGAGCCAGGAGCACATCGACTTCATGCTGTCCAAGATACCGATGGCGCGCTTCGGCGAGGTCGAGGAAGTGGCGGCGCTGATCGCATGGATCGCCTCCGAGGAATGCTCGTTCACCACGGGTGCGGTGTTCGACGTGTCCGGCGGCCGCGCCACTTACTGACGGCAACTACAAATCCGCGTGAGCAGGCAACGAATATGTCAGGCCGGCGTATAGTCAGCGATGGAATGTTTAGAGCAGCCATTTCAGACAGTTCCACGGGCAACTTTTCGCTGCGATCTCGGCGTCCAGGGCGAGGAATTCCCCCACTTCTGGGAACATACGATCGGTAGCGGCCACGCGACGCTCGCCCTGCGCGCGGATTGGCAGGCGCAGATGCGCCGGGCGCACGACGAGCTCGGCTTTCGCCACGTCCGTTTTCACGGGTTGCTCGACGACGACATGGGCACGCTCATCGACCAGGACGACCAGCCGCTCTATTCGTTCTTCAATGCCGATCAAATCTTCGATTTCCTGCTGTCGATCGGCATGCGCCCCTTCGTCGAACTGAGCTTCATGCCGACAATGCTGTCGTCGTCCGGAAAGATAGCCTTCCGCTATCGCGCCAATGTCAGCGCACCGAAGGACTACGATCAGTGGTCGACGCTGATTTCGAAGCTCGTCGCTCACTGGGTTGATCGCTACGGCCTCGACGAGGTGCGGCAATGGTTCTTTGAGGTCTGGAATGAGCCCAATCTCAAGGCGTTCGGCAGCGGCAAACAGGATGACTATTTCAAGCTATACGCTTACACGGCAAGAGCTATCAAATCCGTTGACACGCAGTTGAAGGTCGGCGGACCAGCCACGGCCGACAATGCCTGGATCGATGAGTTCATCGCTTACTGTGGCCAGAACAGCCTTCCAGCGGACTTCGTCAGCACCCACCATTATCCAACCGATGCCTTCGGCCAGCCTGGCGACGACACCGAAGCCCAGCTCTCGAAAAGCAGGCGAAGCGTCCTGCGCGAGGAAGCGCGCACCGCGCGACGGCAGGCAGGCGACCGCCCGCTCTACTACACCGAATGGTGCACATCGTCGAACCCGCGCGACCACATGCACGACGAGCCTTATGCCGCCGCGTTCATCATCAAGACGGTCATGGAGGCGAAAGGGCTGGTTCAGGGCTACAGCTACTGGACGTTTTCGGATATTTTCGAAGAGAATTATTTTCCATCCCGGCCCTTTCATGGCGGTTTCGGCCTGATGAACCTTCACGGCGTCGCCAAACCGGCTTACCGTGCCTTCGAAATGCTGCATGGCCTTGGAACCGAAATCCTGTCCACGCAAGGCAATCACCCCACCGTCGACAGTTGGTGTGTGCGCGACGGAAGTTCGTTGACCGTGCTGATTTCCAACTTCGCCTTGCCGCGGCATCCGATCGCGAACGAGACCGTGCATATTCATCTTGAGAATGCACGGCAGCCCGGCACGGCGACCATCCGACGCGTCGATGCAGCAAATGCCAACCCCAAGGCGCTATGGTTGACAATGGGAAGTCCAGATTACCTGAGCCCAGCAATGGTAGAGCATTTGCATGCGGCCTCTGCGATGCCGGAACAGGCGCAAGCGATCGCCTTTAGCGATCATACCGTTCTGTTCGATGTCACCGTACCTGCGCAGGGCGTTGCTGCCATCAGGCTGGAGTGTTTATCGTTTGCTTAGAGCAGATCCCGCCGCGCTGGCCGATGACGAATTGCTGGACCGCTATCAACGCGCCGCCTTCGGCTATTTCCTGGAAAATGTGAACCCCGACAACGGGCTGGTCGCCGACACGTCGCGACCGAATTCACCGTGCAGCATCGCCGTCGTCGGTTTCGCCCTGTCCTGCTATCCGATCGGCGTCGAACGTGGCTGGATGGCACGCGACGCGGCTGCCCGGCTGACCCTTGCGGCGCTACGTTTTTTCCAGGCCAGCACGCAAGGCAGCGGCCACGAGGTCACCGGCCACAAGGGTTTCTACTACCACTTCCTCGACATGCGGACCGGTTTGCGGGTCTGGCGCTGCGAACTGTCGATGGTCGATACCGCCCTGCTGATCGCCGGCATGCTGGTGGCGGGCGCCTATTTTTCCGGCGACAATGCCGACGAGGCCGAAATCCGCCAGTTGGTCGAGGCGCTCTACAGGCGCGTCGACTGGCGATGGGCGCAAGGCAGCAGCCCGACGCTCCGCCAGGGCTGGAAGCCCAGGAGCGGCTTTCTGCATTATGGCTGGGAAGGCTACAACGAGGCGACGATCCTCTATGTGCTGTCGATGGCCTCACCGGACCGCCCAACGTCGGACGACAGCTACGAGGCCTGGACGGCGACCTACCAGTGGGAAAACATCTACGGCCACGACGTGCTCTATGGCGGGCCGCTGTTCATGCACCAGTTCTCGCATGCCTGGATCGATTTCGCCGGCATCCGCGACGCTTTCATGCGCGAGAAGAATTCGGACTATTTCGAAAACAGCCGCCGCGCGACATACCTTCACCGGGATTACGCAAGGCACAATCCTTACGGGTTTGACGGCTATGGCGAGAACCTGTGGGGCCTTTCGGCCGGGGACGGACCGGGCGGCTTCCGCGCCAGCGTTGAGCGGCGGACCCACCGCTTTTCCGGCTATGCCGCGCGCGGCGCGCCTTTTGGACCGGATGACGGGACGATCGCGCCATGGTCCTATCCGGCGTCATTGCCTTTCGCGCCCGACATCTGCCTGGCGGCGATGCGCCACCTCGTCGATCGTTACCCGGAGGTGATGGACAATTTCCGGCTGCCGAGCGGGTTCAATCCGACATTGGCCAACCGGCGGAAATTCGGCCGCGATGGCTGGGTGTCGGAAGGCCATTACGGTCTGGACCAGGGCATAGCGGTGATGATGATCGAGAACCACCGTTCCGGCCTGATCTGGGAGCTGATGCGTTCCAACCCCCATATCCGCCGCGGCCTGGACAAGGCCGGCTTCACCGGCGGATGGCTGTCGCGGCCGGCATCAGGAGGGCGCGATGGCGCTTGAGCCGACGAGAGCCGCCGCCTTCCCGGTCGACCGCAACGACGTCGAACTGATCAGGAGCGCGCATCCCCCGCGCTGGAAGAACCCGACCCCGAACGGTCCCTACAATCTCGTCGTCATCGGTGCCGGGCCGGCCGGGTTGACCGCCGCGCGCGACGCCGCGAGCCTTGGCG
Source organism: Mesorhizobium sp. BH1-1-4 (assembly GCF_020165665.1). Taxonomy (NCBI): domain Bacteria; kingdom Pseudomonadati; phylum Pseudomonadota; class Alphaproteobacteria; order Hyphomicrobiales; family Phyllobacteriaceae; genus Mesorhizobium; species Mesorhizobium sp. BH1-1-4. The sequence continues at coordinate 56,632 of NZ_JAIUIN010000001.1, read as the reverse complement.
CGAAGGTGGCGCTGATCGAGCGCGGGCTGCTCGGCGGCGCCTGCATCAATGTCGGCGGCATTCCGTCGAAGTCGATCATCCGCACGGCCAGGCTCTATGCCGACATGCGCGATGCCGAGAGCTTCGGCGGCGACCCGCCGAACCATCTTCGCGTCGACTTTCAACGGGCAATGACACGGATGCGGCAAATCCGGCGGCGGCTCAGCCGAGCCGATTCCGCCGCGAGCCTGGTTTCGGAGGGGATCGACCTCTATTTCGGCGAAGCGCGGTTTGCCGGACCCGACACGGTCAGGGTCGCGCAGAGCACGTTGCATTTCAAGAAGGCGCTGATTGCAACGGGAGCCCGTCCGGCCTTCCCTGCCATTCCGGGGCTGGTCGAAGCGGGTTACCTCAGCAACGAGACGATGTTCGACCTGACGCAATGCCCGCCGCGGCTACTCGTCATCGGCGGCGGGCCGCTTGGCTGCGAAACGGCGCAGGCCTTCTGCATGCTCGGCGCCAAGGTCATCCTGGCGCAGAGCGATCCGATGTTCCTGCCCGGCGAGGAACGCGACGCCGCGCAGATCCTCTCCGACGCGCTGGCCCGCGAAGGGGTCGAGGTCCGCCTGAACACCGAAGTGGTGGGGGTGCGCAGGGAAGGTGCCGCCAAGGTCGCCGACCTGATGCGGGACGGCGATACGACGACGATCTCCGTCGACGAGATCATCACCGGCGTCGGCCGTTCGCCCAATGTCGATGGGCTGGGCCTCGACGAGGCCGGCGTTGCCCATGACGCCAAAGGCATCCAGGTCGACGATTTTCTGCGGACCACCAACCCTCATGTCTACGCGGCGGGCGACGTCTGCCTCGAATACAAGTTCACCCATACCGCCGAGGCAACGGCGCGCATTGTTGTGCGCAATGCCCTGTTTCGCGGCCGCGAAAGGCTCAGCGAACTCGTCGTTCCCTGGTGCACCTATACCGATCCGGAGATCGCCCATGTCGGCCTCTATCCCCTGGAGGCGCGGCGCAACGGCATTCCGGTCAAGACCTATACGGTGCTGATGCACGATGTCGCCCGCGCCGTGATGGATGGCGAGGAGGAAGGGTTCGTCAAGGTCCATGTCAGGGAAGGGTCCGACCGCATCCTTGGAGCGACGGTCGTCGCCAGCCATGCCGGGGAGATGATCAACGCGGTGACGCTGGCCATCAGATCGGGCATGGGACTGCATGCGTTGGCCGACGTCATCCATCCCTTCCCGACACAGGCGCAAGGCATCAAGATGGCGGGCGACGCCTACAGGCGGACACGCCTCACCTCGTTGCGCAGGCGCCTGGCGGCGCACTGGCTGGCGTGGTCCAGACGATAAGCCTTGCGTCCGGTTCGGGCCGGACCCGCGTTGGAATGCGATCCAGTGCTTGACGAAAGCCCGGTTCGGCTGAACAAGTCGAGGCTGATTTCTGCGGCTTCGGGGGCCTCGTGAATGTCGTCTGCCACAGAGCTTGCGCCGTCTCTCCTGGCGCGAAGCGTCGGGTGTCCGCTTTGAGCACGCGGGCCGGTGTCGACATGCCGGCGCGCGGCACCGGGCGACGCGTGCTGATCGTGTCCCACGAGCCGGCGTTTCCGCCGACCTCCGGCGCGGATCTTCGCAATTATCGCAACGCCGTGGCGGCGGCCGCGTTCGGACCGGTCTGTCTGGCCTCGGTGCTGCCCAAGGCGATCGCGGCGGCCGCGCCCGATCCACGGATCCGCGCCGAGGCGCTGTCAATCGAGGGTGAGCCGCGGACGGCCTCGATCGGATGGTGGCGCATGAGGGCGGAGCATCGCATTTCGCGCGCGGCCCTGGCGCGGCTGGAAGCACTGATCCTAGAATTCCGCCCGGACACCGTCGTGGTCGAGAGCATCGGCCTGTTCAAGCTGCTGCGGCCCTTGCGACCGCTGGCCAGGCAGCTCATCCTCGACATGCACAATGTCGAGTCCGACCTGTCCGCGCAGATGAAACGCGCGGTCACGACCGCATCGCGCCTGTCCACCGTCGTATCCGCGCCCGGCATCAGGCATCTCGAACGAAAGGCGCTCGCCCTTGTCGACAGAGTCTGGGTCTGCTCGAACGAGGACCGCGAGAGGTTGATGGCGCTTGCCGGACGGAAGATGCCAATCGACGTCGTTCCCAATGGGATTCCCAACGTCGAGGCCATTCCCGCCGTGCTGCCCGCGGAACCGCCGACCGACAGCGGCTTTCCGGTGATTCTTTTCATCGGCCATCTCGGCTATCCTCCGAATGTCGATGCCGCCGGGCGATTGGCCCGGGCCATATTGCCCCGTATCGGCCAGGCTTTGCCCGGCGCGAAACTCGTTCTCGCCGGACGCGGTCCGAACCCGGCCGTGCAGGCCCTGGCTGGGTTGCCCGATGTGGAACTCGTCGAGAATCCCGAAAGCGTGGCGCCGCTCCTGTGCGGCGCGCATCTCAGCATCATCCCGCTCCGGGCGGGCGGGGGCACGCGCATCAAGATTCTGGAGGCGATGGCCTGGGGAGTGCCGGTGATCGCGACACCGCTCGCGGCCGAGGGCCTGGGCCTGATCGAGAATGACCAGGTGCTGCTGTCGGCCAGCGACGAGAGACTGGCCGACATGGCCGTCGACCTTTGTCTCGACGCCGAGCGCCGGATACGGCAGCGCCTGCGTGCGCATCAGGCCGTATGGGCAAGGTTTGGCCCGCAAGCGATCCGCGATGCCGTCCGCGCCGGGCTTGCACTGGACAATGACGGCAATGACGACCAGCCATCTCCCGTCACCCCATGAGCCGCCAATGATCCCGCCGATCCTGCACCAGACATGGAAGACCGACAGCGTTCCCGTACGCTTCCAGGCGTATGCCGAGAGCTGGAAACGGCACAATCCACACTGGACGGTCATGTTCTGGAGCGACCGGATGCTGCTCGAATTCGTCGCCGAGCACCATCCCGATTTCTTGCCGATGTTCTGTGGTTACACCAATGGCGTGCAGCGGTCGGATGCGGCTCGCTACATGCTTTTACATCACTTTGGCGGGGTCTATGCCGACATAGACTGCGAATGCGTCGCGCCCTTCGACGCGATCATGAACGAGACCCGGGTCGTGATGTGCAAGGAGCCGGCTTCGCATGCGGCCGTCCAGGCGGATTTCCGGGGCCTGCCCTACCTCCTGTTCAATGGAACGATAGGAAGCCCGCCCCGTCATCCCTTCTGGATCCATCTCCTGTCGATGATGCCCGGGCTCGCCGCCGCCAAGGACGTGCTCGACGCGACCGGCCCTTGCCTGCTCACCTCGGCGCAACGCAGTTATGGCGATCAGACGGCCTTCGCCATTCATCCTTCCGGCCTGTTCGTGCCGGTGACGTCGGCCGGGACCACGGAGCGCGACGCCGGCGACGACACGGCGTCGCTTTCGATCCATCACTGGGCCGGCACATGGTGGACCCCGGAACCGCCGCCAAAATGGGGCACCAGGCTTCGCAACTGGGCCTACCGGCTCCGATATCACTTGTCGCGCGGCACGTATCTGGATGAAGCGGAGGCGAAAGCCGGCGTCGACAGGGCGGTGCTGTCAGCGCCGCCACCGTCGGGCCGAAACGTCGCCGTCCTGGTGCCGCTTCGCGATGCCGCCGACCTCATCCAGCCGTTCCTCGATGCGCTGGACGGACTCGACTACCCCAAGGACAGGATCAAGCTGGTCTTCTGCGAAGGCGACAGCCTCGACGGAAGCTGGGAGCGACTGCAGGCCGCAACCGCAGGGTTGGCCGGCAAATATCGTGACATCGTCCTCTTGCAGAGACAGGTCGGCACCCGCCTCGACAGGGCAAAACGGGCGAAGCCCAGGATGCAGCGCGTCAGGCGCGGCGCGATCGCCAAGGTTCGCAACTACCTGATCGATCACGGGCTGGACAGGGACGACGACTGGGCACTGTGGATCGACATCGACGTCTGGCGCTTTCCCGGTGATGCGCTGAACCGCCTGATCGCCACGGGGCATCGCATCGCGGTGCCCAACTGTGTGAAGATCGCCGGTGGCGCCAGTTTCGACCTCAACAGCTTTGTCATCAGACGGCAGACCAAGGACTATCGCTATTACCGCGAGATACGCGGCGGCCTTCACCAGCCACCTGTGCAAACGCCAAGCCGGTATCATCTGAGCGATGTCAGGCATCTCGACATGATCGGCCTCGATGCGGTGGGCGGAACCATGCTCCTGGTCGATGCCGCCCTGCATCGAGGCGGCCTTCACTTTCCCGAAATCCCCTACCGCGATCTGATCGAGACGGAAGCCTTTGGCCTTCTTGCCAACGACCTCGGCATCCAGCCTGTCGGCTTGCCCAAGCTGGAAATTCTACACGTCCCGTGGTGAGGCGGCTGCCTGCCGAAGCTCCTCGCGCAGAGGTTTCAGATAGGTTTGCGGGCGCAGACGCTCCCACACGTAATTGCGATCCGTCAAATGCGCGGCCTGTCTGATCCAGCGTTCCGGTGCATTGGGATCCCGCACCTCGCGCCAATCCTCGACGATGATGACGGGCAGGCCTTCGTAGAGCGGATCGAGCGGCGAGGTCTTGGTCACCACGATGCAGCCGAGATAAAGCAGCTCCCATGTCCGGTGGCAGTCGAGGCCGTTTCCGACGGTCGACAGCACAAGCGGGTATTGCGAATACAGCTCCCATATCGCGCGCTGCGACACGCGTTTCTTCAAGAAGTCGACATGCGGGCATCCGTCCAGGGCATCGAGCAACTCCCGACGCTGGCTGGAGCCATTGCTGATGCTGAAGTCGCAGAATATCCTGGCCGGACGCCGATCCGCGTTCCCCTGCCGGCCGCGTAGTGTTTTCAGCTGTCGCACCAACCCGGCAGGCGTCGCCAGGGAACGTGGCGTGTGGAGATCCAGCCCGATCGGGAACGGCTTGATCCTGGGATGACCGCCATCGCAATTCTGGCTGTACCAGGAGACCAGATAGGGGTTGGCGAGAAGCCGCTCGACAGTGTCCCTGGCCAGATCCGAAGGCACCGAGGAATCACCGTCGGTCGTGATCAGGACGAAAGGAGCCTTGATGGTCGGCAAGGCTACCCTGGCGAATGTATCGAGATCGCAATTTCTGGGGATCCTGGCCAAGGTGCTCAAGCGCACCCAGACGATGCCATGCGCGCCGCTGTAGTGGTCGCGGAAAAAAGCCTCGCTTTGCGTGGATTCGGTGGGCGCCCAGCGATACCAGCCGGGCCCGGCGAAATCGCAGAACCGCCCGATCCCTTGCGACCAAAGCACCGACGGGACGCTGAGAAACCGCAGCGCCCTGGAACGGACGGTTTTTTTCAGTGTTGCCCGCCAACGCGACATGCCCATGGACAACGCTTAGCCCAGACGCCGTCAGGGTCGCAACGTCCTGCGGGCCTGTTCGCACAGGCCATACGGGCTCATGGCCTCAGTCGTGCAGGTCGCGCGCGATCGGCGGACCGACGGAAAAGCCGGTGAATGCGACCTCGAAACCCTCACGCTGCGGCGAACAGCACATCATGCCCACATCGACCGCCTTCGAGACCGGGAAATAGGCGAGCCGCACCGGCTTCCAACGACCATCGGAAGCGTCGAGATACTGGACGCGGATCGCCTCGCCGTGGCGGGTCAGGCGGATGCTGACGCCATCCGGGCCGGCCGCTATGGCCACCAGCGACCAGTCCGAGGTGTCGTTGGTGACGACGACGGAGACATAGGCAAGGCCGTCGGTGTATTCGATACCGGCCTTGATCCAGTGGGTTTCGCTCAGCCGCACCATCAGCCCGGCCTGATCGTAAAGCACCTTGTAGTCGCCCTTGACGGTGGCCTCGGCGGTGAAATCGCCCTCGACCGGCCGATACAGGAAATGACCGTTGTCGCGCCAGAACCCGTAGAAGGTCTCGCGCCAGAAATCGGTCTCCTTGCCGGTGCGCACGCGCACGACATCACCGTCGATGGCGTGATGCGGTGGCGGGTTGAGCCAGGTCAGATCCTGCAATGTCATCATTTGCACCGGTCGATTTCGGAGAGGTGACAGTTCGCCGGCCCGTCAGCCGGCGCCTGGTCATCCCGCGAACGTATAGGCGGTCTTTACCGTGGTGTAGAATTCCATGGCATAGCGGCCCTGTTCGCGCGGACCATAGCTCGACCCCTTGCGGCCGCCAAAGGGAACGTGGAAGTCGACGCCCGCCGTCGGCAAATTGACCATCACCATGCCGGCTTCGGAGTTGCGCTTGAAATGCGTGGCGTGCTTGAGGCTCGTGGTGCAGATGCCCGACGTCAGGCCGAACGGCGTATCGTTGGCGACGGCAAGCGCCTCGTCAAAGTCCTTGACGCGGATGACGCTGGCGACGGGCCCGAAAATCTCCTCGCGCGAACTGCGCATGTCGTTGGTGGCCTCGGTCAGCAGCGCCGGCTTCAGATAGAAACCCGGCGCCTTGCAGTCGAGCCGTTCGCCGCCGAAGGCGAGCGTGGCGCCTTCGCGGACACCGATGGCAATATAGTCTTCGTCCTGCTTGAGCTGGGTCGCGTCGACCACGGGCCCGATCTGGGTCTGTGCGTCGAGCGCGTCGCCGATCACCAGCTTATCCATGCGTTCCTTGAGCGCGCCGACGAAACGGTCGTGGATGCCGCTGGTGACGATCAAACGCGACGAGGCCGTGCAGCGCTGGCCGGTCGAGAAGAAGGCGCCGTTCAGCGCGCAATCGACAGCGACAGCGAGATCGGCATCGTCGAGCACGACCAGCGGATTCTTGCCGCCCATTTCGAGCTGGAACTTGCGCATGTGCTCCACACTTGCTGCGGCGACGCGCTTGCCGGTGCCGACCGAGCCGGTGAAGGAGATGGCGTTGACCTCGGGGCTGTCGAGCATTGCCTGGCCGACCACCGAGCCCTTGCCCATGACGAGGTTGAGCACGCCCTTGGGCAGGCCGGCGCGATGCAGGATGTCGACGATGGACCAGGCGCTTTCGGGAACGAGCTCGGCCGGCTTGAAGACGACGGTGTTGCCATGGGCCAACGCCGGAGCGATCTTCCAGGCGGGGATGGCGATCGGGAAATTCCACGGCGTGATGATGCCGACCACGCCAACCGCTTCGCGGGTCATCTCGACGCCGACGCCCGGCCGCACGCTCGGCACGACCTCGCCCGAGAGGCGCAAGGTCTCACCGGCGAAAAAGTCGAAGATCTGCGCGGCGCGAATGGTCTCGCCAATACCTTCGGCCAGAGTCTTGCCTTCCTCGCGCGCCAGATTGCGGCCAATCTCGTCCTTGCGCGCCAGGATCTCGTCCGAGGCCTTCTTCAGCACCGCATGGCGCGCCAGCGGCCCCGAACGGGACCATGCGGGGAACGCTGCCTTGGCCGCGGCGATCGCCTGCCTGGTTTGCTCCACATCGGCCGAGGCGTACTCGCCGACAACGTCGCCCGTATCGGAAGGGTTGATGTTGCGGGAGCCGGCATCCCCGGTCCATTCGCCATCGATGAGGTTCTTTCGAAACAGGGTCATGTCGGTCTCTTTCTTGCTGCTTGGCCGCGCGGCGGCATTCGGTCGGATTGGTATTTGCCAGACAAATGCCTTGCGGGGAAGCAAAGTCTGGGCTCGCTCGCCGCGACAAAATCCTCCCCCGCTTCCACGCGGAGGATGACGACCGGTATCGTGACACATCGACTGCTGATCCGGCTCAGTTCAACCGATATCGTCCAGTTCGGTTGCATGGCTCCATGTACACATATGTACATGGCCTTGATTTGCCCGGGACAGCGTGTCATGCGTCGTGCAATGGCAGTCACCGACACGACACCCCAGCGCGCCGGCGCCACCGGCAATATCAAGGCCACGCGCGAAGACTGGCTGAAGCTCGCGCTTGAAACGCTGATTTCGGACGGCGTCGAACGCGTCCGTGTGCTGACGCTTGGCCAGCAGCTCGACGTGTCGCGCTCGAGCTTCTACTGGTATTTCAAGAGCCGCCAAGACCTGCTCGACCAGTTGCTGGACCACTGGCGGCAGACCAATACCCGCTTCATCGTCGAACGCGCCGAGCGCCCCTCCGCGACGGTCATACGCGGGGTGATGAGCATTTTCGAGTGCTGGGTGGACGAAAGGCTGTTCGATCCCCGGCTTGATTTCGCGATCCGGGCCTGGGCTCGCCGCTCCCCCGCCATCCGGCGCGCGCTCGACGAGGCCGACGAAGAACGCGTCAATGCCATCCGCGGCATGTTCATGCGCCATGGCTATGAGGAGGAAGACGCGTTCGTGCGCGCCCGCGTGCTCTATTTCATGCAGATCGGCTATTACTCGCTCGAACTCGACGAGCCGATGAGCAGCCGCCTGCCGCATGTCGCCGCGTATCTGCGCAGCTTCACCGGTCAGGAGCCTTCGGCTGGGGATGTCGAGGACTTTTCGCGCTATGTCGAGGAAACGATTTCGCGCAACCGTTAGGGAGGGCAGCCGCGGCCCCGCGCGACAACTAGACATATGTGTACATTGCCATTACGCTACCCCTGACCAACCAGGCCTTTCGCGCGCGCCATGACCCGAATCTATTCCGCTTTGTCGCTGTTCAAGGAGGGCCTCACCGGCCAGACCGGCTGGAAGCAAGCCTGGCGCTCGCCCGAGCCGAAAGCATCCTACGACGCCATCATCATCGGCGGCGGCGGTCATGGGCTGGCGACGGCCTATTATCTGGCCAGGAATCACGGCATCGCCCGGGTGGCGGTTCTGGAGAAGGGATGGATCGGCGGCGGCAACACCGGCCGCAACACCACCGTGGTGCGCTCCAACTATTATTATCCCGAAAGCGTCGAACTCTACGGTCTGGCGCACCGGCTCTACGAGGGCCTGTCGAAGGACCTGAACTACAATGTCATGCTGTCGCAGCGCGGCATGGTCAATCTGTGCCACTCGACCGCCGAGATGGAGATCGGCGCGCGCACCGTCAACGCCATGCAGATCAACGGCATCGATGCGGAGCTGTTTTCGCCCGAGGATGTGCGCCGGGTGGCGCCGATCTACAATTTCTCCCCGGATGCGCGTTTCCCGGTGTTCGGCGGCATCTGGCAGGGCCGCGCCGGCACCGCGCGCCATGACGCCGTTGCCTGGGGTTATGCGCGGGCGGCGAGCCAACTCGGCGTCGACATCATCCAGAATTGCGAGATCACCGATTTCATCATCGAGGGTGGCCGCTGCCGCGGCGTCCAGACGACGCGTGGCGCGATCCGTGCCGAGCGCATCGGCATGGCTATCGCCGGGCATTCCTCGGTGCTGGCTGCAAAGGCCGGCTTCCGGCTGCCGATCAATTCCTACGCGCTGCAGGCCTGCGTGTCCGAGCCGGTCAAGCCGGTCCTCGACACGGTGGTCCTGTCGCCCGGCGCCGGCGTCTATGTCAGCCAGTCGGACAAGGGCGAGATCGTCATCGGCGGCGGGCTCGACCGCATCCCTTCCTACGCACAGCGCGGCAATTTGCCGACGCTGGCGACCGTCATATCAGGCCTGTTGGAAATGTTCCCGATCTTCGGCCAATTGAAGCTGATGCGGCAATGGGCGGGCATTGTCGACGTCGTGCCGGATTCCTCGCCGATCATCGGGGAATCGCCGCTGCCCAATCTGTTCCTCAATTGCGGCTGGGGTACCGGCGGGTTTAAGGCTATCCCCGCCGGCGGCACATTGCTGGCGAACCTGCTGGCGAGCGGCAAGCACAACGACATCAGCCGGCCCTTTGACCTCGATCGTTTCGCCAGTGGCCGGCTGATCGACGAAGCGGCCGGCTCCGGCATCGCGCACTGACATGCACAAAGACTAGGACTAGCCGTCATGCAGCTCTTTCCTTGCCCGTTCTGCGGCCCGCGCGACGAAACCGAATTCCATTATGGCGGCGATGCCGGCAATGCCAGGCCGGATGGCGGCGATGTGCCGATCGATCGCTGGGCCGGATATCTCTACCTGCGCTCCAATCCGAAAGGCGCGGCGCGCGAAATCTGGGTGCATATGAACTGCGGCGAGTTCTTCGTCATGGAGCGCGACACGCTCACGCACGAGGTGCTGTCCTCGTCCGCGCTGGGCGAGGAGCACGCGGCATGACCGCATCGCGTCTCTCCACGGGCGGCAGCGCCATCGACCGCTCGCGCCCGCTGCGCTTCAGCTTCGACGGCACAAGCGTGGACGGCTTTGCCGGCGACACCATTGCCTCGGCACTGCTCGCCGGCGATGTCGCGGTCGTCGGCCGCAGCTTCAAATACCACCGGCCGCGCGGCATCTGGGGTGCCGGCGTCGAGGAGCCCAACGCGCTCGTCGATATCGGCGGAGCGTCACCGAACACACGCGCCACGACGGAGCCGGCACGCGAGGGGCTGGTGGCGAAAAGCGTCAACGCGACGCCCAATGCATTGAGCGACCGCAACGCCTTCCTAGACCGCTTCTCGCGGTTCATTCCGGCGGCCTTCTACTACAAGACCTTCATGTGGCCGGACTGGCACATGTTCGAGCCGCGCATCCGTGCCATGGCCGGACTGGGCAGGGTAGACACGGACTGGACCTCGCAAGGCACATCAGACCAGATCAATCATCATTGCGACGTGCTGGTGGTGGGCGCCGGGCCTGCCGGACTGGCGGCGGCAAGGCTTGCGGCCGGCGCGGGTCTCTCCGTCACGCTGGTCGACGACCAGCGGAAGCCGGGCGGGTCGCTCGGCCACCGGGCCAGCGAGATCGACGGCAGGCCGGCTGCCGTGTGGATCGAGGAGACGCTTGCGGCGCTTGCCGGCGGCGGCCATCTGATCCTGCCTTCGACCACCGCCTTCGGCATCTACGACCATAATCTGGTCGGGCTGAACCAGCGTCATTTCGATGGCCGGCCCGATAGGCTGTGGCGGGTCAGGCCACGCCGGATCGTGCTGGCCACCGGCGCCATCGAGCGGCCGCTGCCTTTCGCCAACAATGATCTTCCCGGCATCCTGTCGGCTGATGCGGCGCTCGCCTATCTCACGCGGCATGCGGTGCTGGCCGGCCGCCGCATCGTCGTCGCCACCAACAATGACAGCGCCTATGAAGTGGCGGAGGCGGTCGCCGACGCGGGCGCCGAGGTCACACTTGTCGACATCAGGCGCGACGACACGCCAGACGCCAAGGTGCGGACGATCAAAGGGCGTGCGCTGGCCTCCGCCGCCGGCAAGCTGCGCGTCGAGGGCGTGACGCTGGACGACGGCACCAGGCTCGATGCCGATTGCGTGCTGGTCTCCGGCGGCTGGACGCCGACCATCCATCTCTTCGGCCAGGCCAGGGGCAAGCTCGCCTGGAGCGAGGCGCGCGCCGCCTTCCTGCCGGGCGACCAGGTCGAGGGCATTTCGGTGGCAGGCGCCGCCGCCGGCGCGGTCTCCCTGTCCGACGTGTTCGCCAGCTCAGAGAAAGCCGTTGCCGCACCCGGCCAACAGGTGGCAGCTGCGCCGCGCAGCACCGGACCGGAGGCAGCAGCTGGCATCGTAGCCGCCTGGCCGGTGCCAGGCTCAAAAGGGCGCGTCTGGATCGACTTCCAGAACGACGTCACGGTGAAGGACGTGGAACTGGCGGCCCGCGAAAACTTCGTCTCGGTCGAGCACCTGAAGCGCTACACCACGCTCGGCATGGCGACCGACCAGGGCAAGACCTCCAATCTGCCTGGCCTGGCGCTGATGGCCGGCATCACTGGCCGCACGGTGCCGGAGGTCGGTACCACCACCTATCGCCCGCCCTTCACGCCGGTGCCGTTGGCGAGCGTTGCCGGCGCGCGCGTTGGCGAGTTGATAGCGCCGGTGCGGCGGCTGCCGCTGGAGAATGTGCACCGCGCCAGCGGCGCCGTGTTCCAGGAATATGGCGGCTGGCTGCGGCCTGCTCATTATGGCGGTCGTGGCGCCGATGCGGACCGCGCCATCCAGGACGAGGCGTTGCGCGCGCGCCAGTCTGTCGCGCTGTTCGACGGTTCGACGCTCGGCAAGATCGAGGTGATCGGGCCGAAGGCGGCCGAATTCGTCGATTTCCTCTATTACAACAGCATGTCGACGCTGAAGCCGGGCCGCTGCCGCTACGGCTTCATGCTATCGGAGAACGGCGTGGTCTTCGATGACGGCGTGCTGGTGCGGCTGGACGAGCATCGCTTCGTCGTTTCGTGCTCGTCCTCGCATGTCGCCGCCGTGCATGCCCGGCTGGAGGAATGGCGCCAGGACCGGTTCGGGCGTAAAGCCATCTACATCCATAACGCCACATCGGAGATGGCGACGCTGACCGTGTCCGGGCCGAACGCCCGCAAGCTGCTCGAAACCGTGGGACTTGGGCTTTCGCTCGACGATTCCAGCCTGCCGCATATGGCGATCGGCCGCGGCGTCTATGCCGGCGACGAGGTCCGCATCGCCCGCGTCAGCTTCACCGGCGACAGGAGTTACGAGATTTCGATCCGCGCCGATCGCGCCGAGCCGCTATGGGCGCATCTGCGCCAGGCTGGCCTCAAGTTCGATGCCGTTCTCATCGGGCTGGAAGCACTGATGATCCTGCGTGCGGAGAAAGGGTTCATCGTCATCGGCAAGGACACTGACGGCACCACGCTGCCGCACGATCTCGGCAGCGAAGGGCCTCGCGCCAAACGCCAGACCGAATATGTCGGCCGCCGTTCGCTGTTCACCGAGGAGGCGTCGCGCGGCGACCGGCTGCAGCTTGTCGGCCTGACGGTGCCGCAAGGCGAAGCGCCGCTGCCAACCGGCGCGCATGGTATCAAGCGGCGCGATGGCAGGCTGCACAGCCAGGGCTTTGTCACCTCCAGCTACCAGAGCCCCACCCTTGGCCAGCCGATCGCGCTTGGCCTGATCGAACGGGGTGCGGCGCGGCACGGCGAAACGATCGAAGTCCAACATCTCGGCAAGCACAGGTCGGCGACGATCGCCGCCCCTTGCGCCTACGACCCGGCGGGAGACCGGCTCAATGCGTGATCTCGCGGAAAAATGGTCTGCCGCGCCCGACTGGCAGTCGGCGACCATCAATGCACCCGGCTTCGTGATGAGCGCTGTCCTCGGGCTCGACCAGCTGCTGGTCAGTGGCGACCTCGACGCCTGGGCGCGCCTGTCCGGCATGGACGGAACTGGCGTGGGTGCCTTTGGCGCGGCTCAGGGTGACCGCTATGCCGCGCGGCTGGCGCGCGACCGGCTGCTCGTCGTGTCGAACGCGCCGCTCGCCATTGCCGCCGGTTGGTACGCGGAAGGCTTCGCGGTGACGGCGATCAGCGCCGGGCTGCAGGTGTTCGAGGCCGAAGGCGCGGCGCTCGACGCGTTCATTGCGCGCGGAACGACGCTCGATCCCAGGCAGTCAAGCGCGAGCGCCGCACTGTCCTTCGCCGGCATCAGCGCCATCGTCTATCGCCATGAAAGCAAACTGCGCATCCATGTCGATCGCGGCCTTGCAGCCTATCTCTGGACATGGATGGAGCAGGCCGCCGGCCATATTGCCGCCGACGATTAGCTGGCGATGATCACGCTCAGAGCGTGAACGACCAGAACAGGCAGGCGAGCGTCGCGGCGGCGAAAACCACGAAGAACAGGCTGCGCAGCAGCACGTTGCGGCGCAGCTCGTTCATGACGAAATGGCAGCCGATGATGGCCACGGCAAACAAGAAGCGCCAGTTGAGCAGCGCTCCCAAAACTCCGCTCTGGCCGAAGGCCCATCTTGCCAGAAGGCCGCCGACAATGGTCGCGAACAGCACGATCACCGTCCAGAAGATCGCATCGGCGGCATGGGTGAGCACGATGCTGGCGGCCCTGATCGGCAGGATCATCATCAGCATCGCGCTGAAGAAATAGACCGCCGCCAGCGGGATGAAGGTCGCGGCATCGGCAATGCCGTCCAGGCGCCTTACACCGATCGCGCCATAGGGATAGCCGTGCCTTGCCACCGCCAGGCTCAACGCCATGAGCAAGCCGGTCAGCACGGCGACGAGTGCGAAGGATGTGAGGGCTTTGCTCATGACGTTCCTGTCCCGGGCGAATCAGACAGGAACCGGTGTAACCGATGGTCGTAAATTGCAGGTAAGCTTCCCCGCCGCCGGCATCCCGAAAGGGATAGCGGGCGGCGGGGAAGCACTCAGCGACTGGATCGGCGGCGGCGCCGACCGCCGTTGGACAAATCAGCTCCAGGCGTGCAGCGGCGGATTTTCGCCGTTGAGGAAATATTTGCCGAGGATCGAATATTTCCAGCGCACCGGATCGTGCAGCGTGTGTGTGCGGGCGTTGCGCCAATGGCGGTCGAGATTGTGCTCGGCCAATGTCGAGCGCGTGCCGGCCAGTTCGAACAGCTTGTTCGTCGCGGCGATGGCGACCTCGGTCGACAGGATTTTTGCTTCCGCGGTGACGATCTGGGCGTGCGCGACGGTCTCGGCGGTCGGCTCGGCGACCGCGCGGTCGATGGCATGGCCGGCCTTTTCGAGCAGCGCCCGCGCCGCGTGAAGGCGCAGCGTCAGGTCGCCGACCGCCTGGATGGTGTAGGGATCGTCCCAGGCATTGTCGACGCCGCTGTCGATCCAGGCGCGGCTCTTCGTCCTGACGAAGTGAACCGTCTCGTCGATCGCGGCCTGGGCAATGCCGGTGTCCACCGCCACCTGGATGATCTGGAAGATGGCGCCGTCCGCGGTCGGTCGGTCATAGCCCTTGTAGCCGGGCACCAGATGGGTCTTCGGCACCTTGACGTTGTCGATGATCACGGTGCCCGACAGCGTGGTGCGCTGGCCGAAGCTCGACCAGTCGTCGATGACGGTCAGGCCCGGCGCGCCACGGTCGGCAATGGCGTACCAGGCTCGCCCCTCGTCATCGAGCGCGACGATCGGCACCAGATGGGCGAGCAGCGCGCCTGAGGAATAGAATTTGCGGCCGTTGACGACGACATGGTCGCCGGCGTCGGTGAAGCGGGTCTCGAAATCGGCGGCGCGCTTGGAGCCGAATTCGGAAAAGGCGTTGCCGAACCGGGTGCCCTTCAGCGCTTCGGCAAACAGCAGCCTCTGCTGCTCGATGTCGGAGACGGTGCGGATGGCGGCGACGACGCCGAGATGGTTCTGCGCGACCTGGCCGATCGAGGAATCGGCCGCGGAGATGATCTCGATCACCTTGGCCAGCGTCGCATAGGAAACTTCCGGCCCGCCGAATGCCTTGGGCACGTTGATCGACCACAGGCCGCTCTGTGAAAAGGCATCGAGCTCGGCAACCGGCCAGATGCGCTCGCGGTCGCGCTTGGACGATTCCTTGACGAATTCGGCGGCAAGCGCATGGGCGACGGCGATCGCTTCGGCATCGTTCTTGATGATATGCGCCGGCGCCGATGGCCTTGCGGCAGGCGGGACGGCGGCGGAAGCATGGTCGGTCTTGACGGTCGAGACGGTCATTTCACTGCTCCTTCAAATTTCGGTTCAGGCAACGGCATGGAGATGCGATGGCTTGGCGGCGGGCGACGGCTGCTGGCCGAGATAGAGCGCCCTGATATCCTCGCGCTGGCGAAGATCGGCGGCTGTGCCGGAGAGGACCGAGACGCCGTTTTCGAGCACAGTGGCGTGGTCGGCATAGCGAAGCGCCACCGCCGCGTTCTGCTCGGCGACCAGGATCGACAGGCCGGTCTCGCGGTTGAGTTTTTTCAGCGTCTGAAAAATGTCCTGCACGATGAGCGGGGCAAGCCCCATCGAGGGCTCGTCGAGAACCAGGAGGCGCGGCCGCGACATCAGCGCGCGGCCGATGGCAGTCATCTGCTGCTCGCCACCGGAGGTGAGGCCGGACAATGTCCAACGCTTTTCCCTGAGGCGCGGAAAATAGGAATAAACCCGTTCGAGGTCCGCGTTGATCTCGGCGCGGCGACCGCTGCGGCCGATGCCACCGGCGACCAGGTTTTCCTCGACGGTGAGGCTCTTGAAGCAGTGACGGCCTTCCAGCACCGGCACCAGGCCGGCGCGCACCAGATCGCCGGGCTTGCGGCGCGCGACATCCGAGCCATCATAGCGGATGGTGCCGGCGTTGATCTGGCCGCGCTCGGCCGGCAGCAGGTTGGAGACGGCTTTCATTGTGGTGGTCTTGCCGGCGCCATTGGCGCCGAGCAGCGCCAGGATCCCGCCCCGCCTGATCTCGAAGCTGACGCCATGCAGCGCCGTGATGGCGTTGATATAGGTGGCATGAACGGCGTCCACGGCCAGGATGATGTCGTCGTTCGGCATGAGCTGTTTTCCGTACTTGTCGGAACCGAACAGTCCGGGCGCCGCGGAAGGCATCCACAGCGCCCGACCTGATGATCAGTTGGTGGTCGCTGCGTTGGCGTCATCGGCGGTGCGCAGCTTGATGCCCTTCTCCTTGGCATAGGCCTCCGCCGACTTCTCGATGATCGGCCGCAGCAGCGCCCAGTCCGGCGCGATCCAGTCGGAGACGACATTCCACTTCTTGCCGTCCCACTGCTGGAAGGTCACGTAGCCCTCGCCCTCGTGGTTGTCCCAGCTGACATTGATCGAGTGGAACAGGTCCTTGGCCCCGAGCGCCTCGACCTTGGCCGGGTCGAGCTTGAGGTGTTCGAAGCCCCAGCGGACTTCGTCGCCGGTCAGCGTGCGATGGCCGAATTTCTCCTGCGCGACGCGGATCGCCTCGACATTCAGGATGCCGTTGACGATGCCGAGATTGTGGTAGACCGAGCCGATGCGCGACTTGTCTTCGAGGTTGCCCTTGCCCGCGCCGTAGACCGTCTTCACGATCTCCTGCACCACCGGGTAGCTGTTGCCGGAAGCCTGCGTGGTGATGGCGGTGTAGCCCTTGGCGGCGTCACCGGCCGGGATGACGTCTTCTTCCGAGTTCGACCAGACATTGCCGACGATGTGGTCGACAGGATAGCCGACCTTGACGGCCGTCTTCAGCGCCACCGGGTTCATCACGCCCCAGCCGCGCAGGACGACGAAATCAGGCTTGGCGCGGCGGATGGTCAGCCACTGCGACTGCTGTTCGTTGCCGGGATGCGGCACCTCGATCTGCTGCACGGTGAAGCCGTATTTCTGCGCCAGCAATTCATAGATCGGGATGGTTTCCTTGCCGTAGGGCGAACCGTGATAGAGCACGACGATCTTCTTGCCCTTGAGCTTGTCGATGCCGCCTTCCTTGGAGGCGATGTAGTTCACGATGCCGGAAGTCTCGCTGTAGGGGTTGAGCAGCAGCGGGAAGA
This sequence comes from Mesorhizobium sp. BH1-1-4, assembly GCF_020165665.1. Classification (NCBI taxonomy): domain Bacteria; kingdom Pseudomonadati; phylum Pseudomonadota; class Alphaproteobacteria; order Hyphomicrobiales; family Phyllobacteriaceae; genus Mesorhizobium; species Mesorhizobium sp. BH1-1-4. The sequence goes on along the minus strand of NZ_JAIUIN010000001.1, from coordinate 39,454 downwards.
CATAGGGGAAGACGCGCCCGTCGGTGGAATCGGTGCGGCCATGGTTGACCGTGATCAGCGGCACCTTGTCGGCGGTGATGCGGTCGATCATGGCGTAGGCGATGCCGACCGAGAGCGGGTTCCAGGCGGCGGCACCAGCATGGCTCTTCTGGCGCTCATAGCATTCGACGCCGCGCTCGACCTCGTACTGGGTCTCGCACTCGTCCCAGGTCAGCTTAACGCCGTTGACGCCGCCGTCGCGGATGTTGATGAGGTTGAGATAGTCGATGAAGCCGCCGAAGAAGCCGGTGCCGCCGGCCGCATAGGGCCCGACGCGATAGCTCTGCAGCGGAAAATACTGTTCGTCGGCGTGGGCTGATGGCAAGGCCACCGACACGATCATCGCCGCGGACAAAGCCGCCGCCTTGATGGTGCTGAGGAACGTCATGGCTAGGGTACTCCCGGTATGGGCCGTCTTGGGTTCGGCCTCTGGTTCATTTTCAGACGTGAATGCGGCGGCTCAGGTCGATTGCCAGGCGAACAGGAGCCGTCTTCGGGCCCTGTCCCACAGCGCCACCAGCCCATCGGGTTCCAGGATCAGAAACAGGATGATGAGAGCGCCCAGCACGATGCGCTGGCTCATGTCGAGCACGCCCGAGTCAAAGACATCGCCAAGCAGGAAGCCACTAAGGCGCGATAAGCCAAGCGGGAACACGACGATCAGGGCGGCGCCAAAGAAGGCACCACGGATAGAAGCGAGGCCGCCGATGATGATGATGAACAGGATCTGGAACGAGCGGTCGAGGTCGAACCCGTCAGGCTCGACTGTCCTGAGATAGGCGAAGGCCCAGATGACGCCGGCGACGCCGATGATGAAGGAAGAGATGGCGAAGGCAAGCAGCTTGGTCTTCAGCACCGGGATGCCAATGATGCGGGCCGCGGTTTCATTGTCGCGGATGGCGATGAAGTTGCGGCCGGTCTGCGAGGACACTAGCCGGTAGGCGAGGAAGGTAAGGATGCTGACGATGGTCAGCGCGAAGAGATAGCGGCCGACGGCGCCGTCCAGCGCAAGGCCACCGATCGACAATTTTGGTGCGTCTATGACGCCAGACGCCGAGTTGTTGGAGAACCAGCTGAACTTGGTCAGCGCCCACTGCACGAAGAACTGCGCGGCTAGCGTCGAAACCGCGAGATAGAAACCCTTCAGCCGCAGGCTCGGCAGGCCGAAGACGGTGCCGATCGCGGCGGCGACGATCCCGGCCAGAAGGATGCTGCCGATCAGCGGCAGGCTTTCGACCCGCAGGTTGAAATTATAGGCGGCGAAGGCACCGGCGGCCATAAAGGCGGCGCTGCCCAGCGAGACCTGGCCGGCATAGCCGGTGAGGATGTTGAGGCCGACACCGGCGAGCCCGAGCGCCAGGAAGGGCAGCAGGATGGCCTCGAACAGGTAACTCGATCCGATGAGCGGCACGACGCCATAGGCGACGGCGAGCAGCAGCACGGGCGCGATCCATTTCGGCAGCACCGATGCGGTGGAGAAGTCGGCTGTAACGGCGGCCATGGCTCAGACCCTTTCCACGAGCTTCTGGCCGAACAGGCCGGAGGGACGGATCAAGAGGAAGACCAGCGCTACGACATAGGCGAACCAGCTCTCGATGCCGCCGCCGAAATAGTCGCCGATATAGACCTCGGCGAGCTTCTCGCTGGCGCCGATCAGAAGCCCGCCGACAATGGCGCCAAGGATGGAGTCGAAGCCGCCCAGCACCAGCACCGGCAGCGCCTTGAGCACCACCAGGGACAGCGAGAACTGCACACCGAGGCGGGCGCCCCAGAGCAGCCCCGCGACCAGCGCGACAAGACCAGCCGCCGCCCAGACGGTCGCCCAGATCAATGGCAGCCTGAGGCCGACCGCAAGTGCTGCGAACTGGTCGTCGGCGACGGCGCGGAAGGCGAGGCCGATGCGGGTGTAGCGGAAGAAGAGCGACAGAAGGAGAACCATGCCGGCGGCAACCACGGCGGCAAAGATGTCGAACTGGCTGATCAGCACGCCGCCGACTTCCAGCGGCACGTCCTCGATGCCGAGGTCGAGGCCGTGGACCTGCGTGCCCCAGATCAATTGGGCAGCGCCCTCGATGATGTAGGAGAGGCCGAGCGTCGCCATGAACAGGGTAATCGGCGGCTTGTTGGTGAGCGGCCTGAGCACCGTGCGCTCGATGACGATGCCGATGACCACCATGATGGCGAAGGTGGCCGCCAGCGCCAGCGCGAACGGCACGCCGCGTTCGACGAGGCTGACGAAGGTGAGCGCGGCGAACAGCAGCATCGCGCCTTGCGCGAAATTCAGCACGCCCGAGGTTTTGTAGATCAGCACGAAGCCTATCGCGACAAGCGAATACATGACCCCGGACAGTAGCCCGCCGACGAGCACCTCGATGAAGAACTGGTAGTCGAAGTCGGCGATCATATGCCCGCCCTTCCTTCATCACGGGAGAGGGCCTCATTGTCGGAGGCGACGCCGAGATAGGCGTCGATGACACGCTGGTCGTTGCGGACCTCGTCAGGCGTGCCGTCGGCGATCTTGCGGCCGTAGTCGAGGACAGCGATGCGGTCGGACAGGCCCATGACGACGCCGACATCATGCTCGATCAGCACGACGGTAGTGGAAAAACGGTCGCGCGCGGCGCGCACGAAATCAGCCATTTCGCTTTTCTCACCTGATGTCATGCCGGCCATCGGTTCGTCGAGCAGTAGCAGGCGCGGCTCCGCGACCAGCGCGCGGGCGAGTTCGACCCGCTTCTGCAGTCCATAGGGCAGCGTGCCGGCAAGACGACCGCGAACGGCGGTGAGGTCGAGGAATTCGAGGATCTGGTCGGTGCGGCTCAAGAAGTCGTATCGTTCGCCGCGCGATCGGCCAATGCCGAGCACCTGGCCGGCGAAGTTGGAACGGACCTTGTAGGCGAGGCCGGAGGCGACATTGTCGAGGACGCTGAGGCCCTTGAACAAGGCAAGGTTCTGGAAGGTCCGGGCGACGCCGAGATGCGCCAGCCGCTGCGTCGGCACCTGGGTATAGCCGACGCCGGCGAGCCGGACCTGGCCGCGGTCAGGGCGGTAGACGCCGCTGATGACGTTGATCAGGGAGCTCTTGCCGGCACCGTTTGGCCCGATGATGGCACGAATCTCGCCTGACCGGACCGACAGGTCGATGTCGGCCAGCGCGACGACACCGCCGAATGCCAGGCCGATGCCGTGAAGCGACAGCAGCGGAGCAGTTGCAATGGCGGTAGATCCGGCCGCCCCAGCGTCGCCTTCGGACAAGTGTGCAGGCTGGAGCACGGAGGGCAGGCCGCGCGCAAAGACTTCCGGCGCGTAGACCGAGGCTTCCATCGCTCCTATGGCATAGCTGGGCAACGGCATTCCAATCGTCCTCGATTTCGCCCGCAGGCGCACGAATTCTCGATGCCGCCCGAAAAGATCGAGCGCGCTTGAAAACCTGTGCTGGCCGGGCAACCCGACCAGCCTTGGGGCAGATGGTTATTCGGCGGCCAGCGACGCCGCCTGCTCGGCGTTTTCCAGCTCGCGAACGAGCGGGATGACATGCTTGCCGAAATACTCGACCTCTTCCTGGAAGTGCAGGAAGCCGAGCAGGATGAGATCGGCGCCGGCGCGCTTCAGGCCGACGATGCGTTCGGCCACCTGTTTCGGCGTGCCGATGAGGTTCGACCGAAAGCCGTCATTGTACTGGACGAGGTCGTCGAAGGAGGATTTCGCCCAATTGCCCTCGCCTTCCGGCGAGGACTTGCCGGCATTCTTGACCTCGTGGCCGAAAGCGTTGACCGCTTCAGGATTGGCCTTGGTGATGATTTCGGCAAGCACCGCCTTGGCCTCTTCCTCGGTCTCACGCACGATGGCGAAGGCGTTGACGCCGACCTTGACGGAATGGCTGTTGGCCTTGGCCTTGCCCCTGATGTCGTCTACCTGCTTGGCGATCTCGACCGGTGTGTTGCCATTGGTGAAGTACCAGTCGGAGACCCGCGATGCCATGTCGCGCGCGGCGCGCGAGGAGCCGCCCTGGAAGATTTCGGGCAGCGGCTGCGGCGGCTTCGGCTTCAGCGAGTATTCGTTGAAGCGATAGAAATCACCACGGAAGGTGAAGCTGTCTTCAGTCCATATTCCGCGCAGCGCGCGGATGAATTCCTCCGAACGGCGATAGCGCTCGTCATGATCGAGCCAGTGCTCGCCGATGGCATGGAACTCGCCACGGAACCAGCCGGAGACGAGATTGACCGCGACGCGGCCATTGGTGAGGTAGCTGATGGTGGCGAGCTGCTTGGCCGCCAGCGCCGGATTCCACGGACCGGGCAGGATCGCCGCGATCACCTTCAGCGTCGTGGTCGCCGCCAGCAGGTCGTGGCTGAACGCCACCGATTCATGCTGCTCGTCGGCACCGTAGCCGGCGGTGAAACGGATCTGGCTCAGCGCGTAGTCGAAGCCGGCCTTTTCGGCGATCTGGGCAAGCTTGCGGTTGTACTCGGCCGAATGGTTGGTGCGCTGCTCGATGTTGGAAATCACCAGGCCGCCCGAAACATTGGGCACCCAATAGGCGAATTTGACCGCGTCGGTTCCTGCATGTGCCATGAACTGTCTCCCATTCAGGCCGTTGATTGACCCGGCCTCGACCGGATGTGGCCCATATATATCATGTTTATGGAATTTATATACAAAGGTGGTTTTTCCGTTTTTAGGCCGCTTGCAGGACGGAAATTCCAATTTTTTACAGCCGCACCGGCTTTCGGTTGTCAGTGCGATGCGGGGTTGACGTTGGTTGCCTTGTCCAAGGGAACCGCATCGAGCAGCTTGGCGACTTCAGCGGCGACCGACTCGGCGTGACGGGCGACTTCGGGCAGGCCCATCAATTCGCCGAATGTGCCGCGCGCCAGAGGGCCGGCAACGAAGAGCCCGGCAGCAGCCCTGCCGTCCCGGCCAACGGCGCGGCTTTCCAAACTGGTCTCGATACCCAGCCCGTAGGCATCGACCTTGATCAGCCCGGCTTCGGCCAGCGACTGCAAAGCCGGATTGGACTGGAGGGCCTGCCCATGGGCTGGACCCGTCGTGTTGATGACAGCGTCGAAGCGTGCCGTTTCGATCCGCGCCTGTCCGCGCCGTTGGAAGCTGACCGCGAGGCTCTCGCCCTCGTCGTTCGACGCGACAAGCCTGGCGGCGATGGTGTCGAACGTGCCGTCCGTCTGGCGGCGGTCGAGCACGGCGGCTACCTGCGGTGCGATCCTGAAGCGATGCACGTCCCAGAATACGCGTAACTGGCGGACCAGCCTTGCCCGCTCCGGCGGAGAAAGGGCCGCCCACAGCACCGGTCCCTGCAGGCGCAGCTGGTCGAAGACCGACTGCCAGTTGACACCGGCATCCCGCGCCACCGCGAGCGTCGCACGAATGGTCTTCAGCAGCGCAAGCGCCGTCGTGGCCGGCACTGACGCAAAGTCACCGAAGGGCTCGCCCCTGATATCCGGATGGCCGCGCGAGCGCAGCCCGCGGCGGGACAGGACCAGGATACGGCCGCGATGGCCACGTCGGTCAAGCTCCGCCACCATGTCGGCCGATGTCAGCCCGGAGCCGACGATCAAGACAGACGCCTCCGGCTCGATCCCGGCAAGTGCCGACGGAGCGTAGGGATCGGCGATGAAGCCGGGTGCTTCAACCAGGGAGGCAAGTGGAGATGGAATCGCCGGCAGAGGATGCGTCGCGGCGAGCACGACGATGTCGGCCGCGACAGGTCCGGCCGAGGTCTGCACGGTCCAGCCCGCGCCATCGGTCTCTCGTATTACCCGCGTGGCCTGAGCTTCGACATGGCGGACAGCGCCGGAGTCGAGCCAAGGTGCAAGGTGGGCGGCGACATAGCGGCCGAACACGCGCCGGCGTGGAAACACATCGCCGTTTTTCCACAGGGCATCCGGGTCCCGTTCGATTTCACCACTGCCGGCCAACCAGCGCGCAAAATGCTGCGGGTCTTCGGGAGCCATGCTCATTCTGATGGCCGGGACGTTGACCCGGTGCGACGGCTCTTCGCTGGAATAGGCAAGACCGCCGCCGAGCGCGGGGCGCGGCTCGATGACCGAGATCGTCAGGCCCTCCGGCCGATTTGCCCGCGCAAGGTGCCAGGCCACTGCGGCACCGGAAAAACCGCCGCCGATGATGGCGACGCGCAATCGGCGGGCCGGGGGCAGCGCGTTCACGAGGCGCTGGCGAGCGACTTCGGCCCCAGTGATTTGGGCCGGTGGTCGCCGGCGATGGTCTCGCCGAACGGTCCGGTGTTGACCGACGAGCTGGCCGACTTGACCGGATGATCGGTCGGCAGTCTCGGCAGCACCAGTTCGCCGAAGCGATAGGCTTCCTCCAGATGCGGGTAGCCGGACAGGATGAAGGTGTCGATGCCGAGCCGCCGGTATTCGTCGATGCGCTCGGCGACCGTGTCCGGGTCGCCGACCAGTGCGGTACCAGCGCCGCCGCGGACCAGGCCAACGCCGGCCCACAGATTGGGCGCGATCTCGAGCTTGTCGCGGCTTCCGCCATGCAGAGCGCTCATGCGCGCCTGGCCGACCGAATCCATACGGGCAAAGACTTTTTGGGCCGAAGCGATGGTCGCGTCGTCGAGCCGGCTGATCAGGCCGTCGGCGGCGGCCCAGGCCTGTTCGGTCGTCTCGCGGGCGATGATATGCAGGCGGATGCCGAAGGAAAGCTTGCGGCCGGCCTTCTCGGCCAATTCGCGCACGGCGTCGAGCTTGCGTTCGACGTCGGCGGGCGGTTCGCCCCAGGTCAGGTATTTATCGATTTCCTGCGCCGCCACTTGCGATCCGGCGTCCGACGAGCCACCGAAATAGAGCGGCGGATAGGGCGTCTGCACGGGCGGGAACAGCAGGCGACCGTCCTCGATGCGGAAATGCTTGCCATGGTGCTCGACCGCTTCGCCGCTCAGCACACGCTTGTAGATCTGGAGGAATTCCTGCGTCACCTCATAGCGCTCGGCATGCGAGAGAAAAATGCCGTCGCCCTTGTTCTCCAGCGGATCGCCGCCGGTGACGACGTTGATCAGCAGGCGGCCGTTGGAGATGCGGTCGAGTGTGGCGGTCATGCGCGCGGCAAGCGTTGGGGACTGCAGGCCGGGCCGCACGGCGACGAGGAAGCGCAGGCGCTCGGTCAGCGGCGCCAGTGCCGAGGCAATCACCCACGAATCCTCGCAGGCCCGGCCGGTCGGCAGCAGCACGCCGTAATAGCCCAACGTGTCGGCGGCCTTTGCGACCTGTGTCAGATAAGGCAGATCGACGGCCCGGCCGCCTTCCGTCGTGCCGAGATAGCGGCTGTCGCCATGCGTCGGCAGGAACCAGAGAACCTTGATCCGGTCAGGGATATCGCTGCTCATGACCCGGCTCCCGCTGTCAGGCGGCGGTGACCGGCTATGTCCGGTGCGATTTCAGGCAGGCGTAGAAGGTTGGGCATGGCGGAGTCCGGTCCGGAAACAGATCTCCGATGCAGATTGCTTATTCTATAAATTCTGTAGAGTTAGGTTATTCCAAACATGCCACCCAAACTGGAAAATTCTTCCTCGACGGCAGGGTCGGCCCGTCATGCCGGGCCGACCTTTTGCCACGTCAGAACGCCGGCTCGACCGCGTTGACGTTGTCCTTGGTGACGACGGTCAGCGGGATCGGCAGCCGGTCCTTGACCTCCTTGCCGTCGATGATCTCGGCCATGGTGTTTATCGCCAGGCGGCCGTCCTCGACCGGCGATTGGACGATGGTCGAATACATCTCGTTGGTGCGGATCGATTCGAACGCGTCCTTCTGGCCGTTGATGCCGACGATCGGCGGCGCCGCCTTGGACGGGTTGGCCTCCTTCCAGGCATCGATGAAGCCCCGCGCCATGGTGTCGTCATTGGCGTAGACGCCTGATATCTGATCACCGAAGCGGGTGATCAGGTCGCGGCTCACGACCAGCGCCTTCTGCTGGTCGAAGTCGGCGTTGACGGTATCGAGCACCTTGATGTCGGCGTTGGTTTCCTTGAGGCGGTCGGTGAAGCCGGTGACGCGGCCGATCGTCGTGCCGTTGCCGGCCTGGCCGGCGATTATGACGACGGAGCCCTTGCCGCCAAGCGCCTTGCTCAGCGAATCCGCCGCCAGCTTGCCTTCCTCGTAGACGTCAGGTCCGGTGAAGGACTTGATGAACGGCTTGGCGTCGTCGCTCATCGGCGAATTGATGAGGATGGCCGGGATATTGGCCTGCTGCGCGCGTGCCAGGCCCGGAATGTAGGCCTGCGGGTCGAGCGGCCACAGGATGATGCCGTCGACCTTGCGCGCCACGCAGGTGTTGAGCTGCTCGGTGCCCTTCTGGACATCGAAATCCTGGCTGAGGCTGAGGATATCGACGCCGAGTTCCTTGGCACGGGCCTCGAGCGCCTTGTTGGCCGGCGTCGCATAGGCATGCGAATCCGCCGCCGTCACGTAGCAGACCGTCTTGGCACTGGCCCAGCCTGTCGACGCCAGCAACGCCACGGCGGCGATCTGCAGCATTCTTCTCTTGCCAATCATGTGTTTCCTCCCAATCATGCTTTTCCTCCCAATCATGTGTTTCCTCCTTGAGTGATTGGATTGTCGCTGATGAGCGCGGGGCGCGTGCCCGGAGCCCTCCCCTTGGTAGTAACGGCCCGATCGAGCACGACGAGCAGGATCAGGATGAGCCCCGATACGACCTGCTGGACGTATGCGGGAACGGACTGGAACTCCATCGCGATGGTCAGCGAGCCGATGGTCAGCACGCCGCCTAGCGTGCCGAGCGCGGATCCCCTGCCGCCTTCGAGGCGGGTTCCGCCGACGACGACCGCGGCAATGACGGCGACCGTCAGTTCCGAGCCGAAGACGGGCGAACCGGTGTTGGTGACGAGGCTCTGGAGAACCCCGGCCAGGCCGGCAAGCGTGCCGGCAAAGACAAAGCCGAGAAAGGCGATGCGGTCCGAGGCGATGCCGCTCTCCTTGGCGGCCGCCGGATTGGAGCCGACGGCAAAGACGTTGCGGCCTGGGATGGTGCGTGTCAGCCAGACATGCAACAGCACGATCAGGATGATGAACAGCGCGCTGCGGATGGTGAAGACATCGAGATAGATCTTGGCCAGCGCCAGCGACAGCATGATGTCGGCGCCCGAAACCGGCTGGCTGTTGGTGATCCAGTGCGCCAGCGAACGGAAGATCAGCATCGTCGCCAATGTCAGGACGAGGGAATTCACCTTCAGCCCGACGACCAGCGCGCCGTTGATGGCGCCTGCCAGCATGCCGACCAGGATGCCGACGATCGCGGCGGGCAGGATGCCGATCTCGCGCTGCAGGATGACGGATACGATGCCGGCCAGGGCAAACACGGCGCCGCCTGAAAGATCGATCTGGCCCGCGATCAAAAGCACGGTCAGGCCGATGGCGATCAGGCCGATCGTCGCCGCGCGGTCGAGGCCGAGGCCAAGGGTCGATGCGGAGAAATAGCCTGGAACCACCAGTGCGGAAATGATGAGGGTCAGGCCGAGGATGATCACGACCCTGTGCCGCGAGGCAAGCGCCAGAAACCGCATCACGCCACCCCTCGCTTGCGCAATGCCGCATCCATGCCGACGGCCCCGACAATCAGGATGCCGAGGACAAAACCCTGGATCGGCGTGCGCACGCCGCCGAGCACCATGACGTTGGTCAGAAGCTGCACGAAGATCAGGCCGGCGATCGCCCGCGGCACGGAGCCAAAGCCGCCGATGATCGACACGCCGCCCACCACCACCGCGGTGATGGCGCTGAATTCATAGCCGGCGCCGATGAGCGGCCGTGCGCTCTGCAAAGTCAGGCCGAGCAGGCCGCCTGAAATGCCGGAGGCGAGCGCCGTGATGACGAAGGCGCCGGCCTTGACGGCCTGCACCGGCACCGCGCTTGCCTCGGCGGCGGCGTAATTGCCGCCGGTGGCGAGCGTCCATCTGCCCCAGAAGGAGCGCGACAGGACGAAATGGCCGATGAGGGCAATGAGCAGGAAGATCAGCACCACGACCGGGATGCCGAACAGGCGGCCCTTGGCGAATTCGGCGGAGGCCGGATTGCTGCCATAGACGATGACGCCACCGACGGCGGCCTGCACGATGCCCAGTCCGATGGTGCCGATGCCGAGCGTGGCGATAATGGGGTTGATGCCGACATAGCCGACCAGCACGCCGTTGAGCAGGCCGATCAGGCCGGCGAGGCCCACCGCCAGGACGAAGGCCGGCAGCGGCCCGATCATCGGCTGCAGCCCGAGTGACAGGATGGCGCCGCAGGCAATGGTGGCCGGTACCGACAGGTCGGCCAGGCCGCCCACCACCAGCACAAAGGTCATGCCGACGACGACGATGCCGACGATGGACATCGAGGTCAGGACATTGAGCAAATTGCCTGAGGTGAAGAAAGCCGGGCTGACAAGTGAGCCGTAGAGCATCACGGCCAGGATGGCGAAAGCGAGTCCCGCTTTCGACAGGGTGTCGACAAGCCTGCTGCCGCGCGTAAAACGGTCGGGGGTGACGCCGCTGATCTCCATGGCCGCGTCGGTCACGCGATTTCCTCGCCGGTCGCCAGAGCCATGATGCGCTCTTCGCTGAGTTCGGCGCGCTCCAGCGGCTCGCAGGCATGTCCGTCGCGCATGACCACGACACGGTCGCAGACACCCAGGATTTCCGGCAGTTCCGAGGAGATCATCACCACCGCCATGCCGCCAGCGACGAGCTGGCCGATGATGTTGTGGATTTCGGCCTTGGCGCCGACATCGACGCCGCGCGTCGGCTCGTCGAGGATCAGCGCCGACGGCTTGGCGGCAAGCCATTTGGCGATCACCGCCTTCTGCTGGTTGCCGCCGGACAGGAGGTTGATGCGCCGCTCGCCGTCGGGCGGCGAAATGGAAAACTGCTTCACATAGTCCGCCGCCAGTGCCCGGTCGGCGCCGCGCTTGATGCGCCCGAAACGGCTGAGGCGACGCAGGATGGGCAGGCTGATGTTTTCCCGGATCGACATGCCGGGCACGATACCGTCGCCCTTGCGGTCTTCGGGAACATAGGCGATCCCCGCCTTGAGCGCCTGCGACGGAGAGTTGATCGAGACCTTGCGTCCGTTGACGCTGACCGTGCCCTCGACCAGCCGCGACAGGCCGAAGATGGCGCGCGCCACCTCGGTGCGGCCGGCGCCGACGAGGCCGGTCAAGCCCAGTATTTCACCGGCCCGCACATCGAAGCTGACATCGCGGAAGCGCGTGCCGTCGCCGATGCGTTCGACGCGCAACACCGACTTTCCGATCGCTGCCGGGCTTTTGGGGAAGACATTCGAGACCTCGCGGCCGACCATCAACCTGATCATCTGGGCGGCGGTAATGCCTTCGATCGGACGAGTCTCGATCATGGAGCCGTCGCGCAGCACGGTCACCTCGTCGGCGATCTCGAGAACTTCCTTCAGCCGATGGCTGATGTAAATGATGGCGATGCCGTCATCGCGCATCTTGCGCAGGATGCGAAACAACGCCGCCGTTTCATGCTCGCTGAGGCTCGATGTCGGCTCGTCGAGGACGATGATCCGGGGCTGCGCCGCATAGGCCTTGGCGATTTCCACGAGCTGCTGCTGGCTGATCGACAGATTGCCGAGCCGCTCGCGCGGATTGATGGCGGCGCCCAGTTCGGCAAGGACGGCGGCGGCCTTCCTGACCATCTCGCCCTTGCGCAGCCAGCTCCATTTGCCGGGCATGCGGCCGAGATAGACGTTCTCCGCCACAGTCAGGTCCGGAACCAGGTTGATTTCCTGGTGCACCATGCGGATGCCGAGCGCCTGTGCATCGGCGGGACGTCGCATGCGCACCTCGGCGCCGCCGACCTTGATGGTGCCGCTGGTCGGTGCATAGGAACCGTTGAGCACCTTCATCAGCGTCGATTTGCCGGCGCCGTTCTCGCCCACGACCGCGTGCACGGTGCCGAACCTGACGGCGAAGTTGACGTTGGACAGGGCCTTCACGCCCGGAAAGATCTTGCTGATGCCTCTCATGTCCAAGGCGCAATCGGCGGCGGCAGTCATGTCTGGCTAGGTTCCTCCCTGGCAGGACGGCCCGTTGTCTCGGCATTGGGCAGCATTGTTATTTTAGTATTCTTCCTCATTGAAACGCGAACCAACGGTGGCCCGGAACGCTCGCCTCGTGGCATGCGGCTTGGTTCAGGACCTCATTTTGCCGGTCAAATTCCGATTGGCAGATCGACTATTGCACTAATATAACAGTTCTGACAAGCTGGATTTCATGAACTTATGCGACCACTCCGTTCTCGACGGACGTCACCCCTCGCGTCGAGTGCATTCCGATTTACATTCTAATATAATCTGATCATTTCCAGTGAACGAGCTACGGATTTGCCATGGACCTGGACCCTTCGACCCTCAATCGGGCTCTGCCGCTGCGCGATCAGATCTATCAGAAGATCCGCAACCTGATCGTCGTGGGACAGATGAAGCCGGGGGAAGTGATCAACGAGGTGGCGATCGCCGAGGCGCTCGGCGTTTCGCGTACTCCGGTGCGCGAAGCGGTCAAGCGCATCAGCGACGAAGGCCTGGTGAAAATCCTGGCACAGACCGGCACCTATGTCGCGCCGATCAGCCGCGCCGACCTCGAGGAGGCCTATGTCATCCGCCGGGCGCTGGAGATGGAGAGCGCGCGGCGCGCGGCCGTCAAGCTCACACCGGCATCGGCAGAACTGCTGGAGGACAATATGGCGGCGCATCGGCTTGCCATATCGCGCGGCCGATATGCCACCGCGATCCAGCTCGACGATGTCTTCCATCGCACCATCGCCGAAATCTGCGGCCTGCCGATGATCTGGCGGGCCGTCGACATCTCGAAGGCGCAGATGGACCGCGGCCGCTACCTCGCCATTCCGAAGCCCGGCTATGGCGAACAGACGATCGAGCAGCACGAAGCCATTCTCGACGCTCTGAAACGACACGATGCCGAGGGCGCCGCACAGGCGATGGAGCACCATCTCGAAACCTCCTTCCGCAACACGCTCGAAGTCGCCGCCGACCTTCTCGGCTGAAGCGGCGGGCAGCGCCACGGCTTGACCAGCCGCTGTCTATTATATTAGTATTCTTATTGTCTTTCAGCTCTCGATTCCTCCTCCAGGCAGAGCTTTTCAGAGTTGGGGTAATGACGCGCTTCATCAAGCTATCGCACGCCGACAACATCCTGCTTGCTGTCGATCCGTTGGCGGCCGGCGAAAGGGCCGGCGACGTGGCCGCCAGGGCCCGCATCCCGCGCGGCCACAAGATGGCCATGCTCGACATCGGGGCGGATGAACCGATCGTGAAGTATGGCCAGACCATCGGCTTCGCGCGTGGGCCGATCGCGGCCGGAGACTGGGTGCACGAGCACAATGTCTACCTGCGCGATTTCGAGCGCGACTACGGGCATGGCACAGACGCCAGGGAAACGCCGGTCCTTCCCGATGCCGAACGGGCGACCTTCATGGGCTACCGCAGGCCGAACGGCAAAGTCGGCACGCGCAATTTCATCGCCGTCCTGACGTCGGTGAACTGCTCGGCCAGCGTCGCCCGCTTCATCGTGGAAGAGGTCAACCGCTCAGGCATGCTGCGCGACTATCCCAATGTCGACGGCGTCATCTCGCTCGTGCACGGCACCGGATGCGGCATCGACACCAAGGGCCCGGCCTACGATCTCCTGAAGCGCACGCAGTGGGGTTTTGCCACCAATCCCAATGTCGGCGGCGTGCTGATGGTCGGGCTCGGCTGCGAAGCCTTCCAGATCCCGCGCTGGATGCAATCCTACAACATCGAGGAAAGCACCATTTTCCGCACGATGACCATCCAGGAGACCGGCGGCACGCGCAAGACGGTCGATGCCGGGGTGAAGGCCATCGTCGAGATGCTGCCGGTCGTCAATGCAGCAGAAAGGACGCCGCAGCCGGCTTCCGAGTTGGTGCTGGCGCTGCAATGCGGCGGCTCGGACGGTTATTCCGGCATCAGCGCCAATCCCGCGCTCGGGGCGGCGGTGGACCTGCTGGTCTCGCAAGGAGGGACAGCCGTCCTTTCGGAAACACCCGAAATTTACGGCGCGGAACATCTCTTGACGCGTCGCGCCGAAAGCCGGGCCGTCGGCGAAAAGCTGATCGAGCGCATTCGCTGGTGGGAGGACTATACCGCCAGGCACGAGATGGAGATGAACAACAACCCATCCCCCGGCAACAAGCTCGGCGGGCTGACGACCATCCTGGAGAAGTCGCTGGGCGCCTCTGCCAAGGGCGGGACGACCAATCTGCGCGCGGTGCTGGAATATGCCGAGCCAATCAACGAGCGCGGCCTCGTCTTCATGGACACGCCCGGCTACGACCCGGTCTCGGCGACCGGACAGGTGGCCGGCGGCGCCAACATATTGTGCTTCACCACCGGGCGCGGTTCGGCCTTCGGCTGCAAGCCGACCCCCTCGATCAAGCTCGCCTCCAACTCCTTCGTCTTCGAGCAGATGCGCGACGACATGGACATCAATTGCGGCGACATCCTCGACGGCGTGACGCTGGCGGACAAGGGCGAGGAGATCTTCGCCGAGATCCTGCGCGTGGCATCGGGCGGACGCACAAAATCGGAAGCGCTCGGCTATGGCGACAACGAATTCGTGCCCTGGAGCCTCGGCGCGACGATGTAGCAGCACCGCCCGCTTTCAACACGCACCCCTCCCATATCTCAGACGGAAAGAACCCCCGGCATGAACAGGATCGATCTCGACGGCCAACACGCCGTGGTTACCGGAGGCGCGCAAGGCCTCGGCTTCGCGATGGCGAAGCGTTTTGTCGCCTCGGGTGCGACGGTCACCTTGTGGGACCTCGACGAGGCGCGCCTCGATACGGCCAAGCGGGAACTCGGCAAGGCGGCCACGACGCTGGTCGTGGACATAGCCGACTGGGATTCTGTGGACGCCGCGCGTGCCAGGACGGAGGAGATCGCGAACACGATCTCCATCCTCGTCAATTCGGCGGGCATTGCCGGCCCCACCGCCCCGCTCGACACCTACGATGTCGATGTGTGGAAGAAAATCATCGACGTCAACGTCAACGGCACCTTCTACGTCAACCGCGCCGTGGTGCCGGGGATGAAGGAGCGCAATTACGGGCGCATCGTCAACATCGCCTCGGTCGCCGGCAAGGAGGGCAACCCCAACGCCGCCGCCTACTCAGCCTCGAAGGCCGCCGTCATCGGCATGACCAAATCGCTCGGCAAGGAGCTGGCGCAATACGACATCGCGGTCAACTGCATCTCGCCAGCCACGGCGCAGACGCGCATCCTCGAACAATTGACGGCCGAGCACATAGAATACATGCGCTCGCGTATCCCACGCGGCCGCCTGCTGGAGGTCGACGAGGCCGCCGCCATGGTCGCCTGGCTGGTCTCGAAGGAGAACAGTTTCACAACTGCTTCCACCTTCGATCTCTCCGGCGGGCGAACGACCTACTGACGCTGTTCAGGCGGGCAGCCGGCCAAGGCTGGCGGCGAAGTGCTGCACCATTGCCAACCCGCTCTCGTTTGGCCGCATCGCTGGTGCACGATCGTGGATCTGGATACCGGCGCGGGCGCCGAACAGCCGCTTGCCGTAGCAGATCAGGTTCTCGATGCCTTGCATGACGAAGACAGCCGCCGGCAGCATTCTTTCGTACGCCGCCTCGGCCATTGCTTCGTCTTCGGCGCGGAACGCCTGATAGGCGCGTACGGCGTGGTCGATGCAATCCGGCGCCAGGATCATGCCGCGACAGCCGATGCGGAAATTGTCGATCAATTCCAGCCCGCCACGCCCGTTGAAGATGGGGATTCGGCCTTCGGTGCGCTCGATCAGGCCGGCAATGTCGGTGACCGGGCCTTCGCCCTTGATCAGCCTTATGTTGGGGTGGAGCGTGACCAGTTCGCGAATCTCATCCGATGTCAGGCCACGGCCGAAAAAGGCCGGCGCATTCTGGATCGCCACCGGCAGGTCCGTCGCCTCGGCGACGCGGCCGAAAAAGCGGATGTATTCGGGCGCTCCATAGGATCCAACTGGCGGCGGCTGCAGGATCACCCAATCGGCGCCGACGCTTTCCGCGTGCCGTATTTGCGCGACCTGTTCGGCAACCGATGACCCGAAGATGGTGAAGGCGAGCGGCACCTTGCCGGCGGTATCCTGCGCCGTCCAGTCCATGATTGTGCGGCGCTCGGCTTCAGTCAGCTTGGCAACTTCTGTCGCGAGGCCAAGCGCCGCCATGCCATGCACGCCGCTCGCCAGGCAGATATCGACCTGCCTGCGCATCGCCGCGCGGTCGAGTTTTTCCTGGGTGTCGAACAGGGCGTAGAGGATGGCGTGAATGCCGTGGAAATCATCGGCTTGGAATTTTGGCATCCCACGCACCCTCAATGGCTTTCGCGCGGAATGGCGTGGCCACGGTTGCCGACTAGAAAGTCGAGATCGGCGCCACGGTCGGCCTGCAGGACATGGTCGACATAGAGGCCCTGATAACCGCCGCGCATCGCCGGCTCGGGCGGCAGCCAGGATTGACGCCGCCGCGCCAGCTCCTGTTCCGACACGTCGAGATGCAGCTTCCGCGCCTCGACATCGAGTTCGATCATGTCGCCGCTCCTGACCAGCGCCAGCGGACCACCGACGGCGGCTTCGGGCGCGGCATGCAGCACGACCGTGCCGAAGGCGGTGCCGGACATGCGGGCGTCGGAAATGCGGATCATGTCGCGGACGCCCTTTCTCAGGAGCTTTTGCGGCAGCGCCATGTTGCCGACCTCGGCCATGCCCGGATAGCCTTTCGGGCCGCAATTCCTGAGCACCATGATCGAGGTCTCGTCGATGTCGAGCGCGGGATCGTCGATGCGCGCCTTGTAGTCGTCGATGTCTTCGAAGACGACGGCGCGGCCACGATGCTTCATCAGCGATGGTGAGGCGGCCGACGGTTTGATGATGGCGCCATCGGGTGCCAGATTGCCGCGCAGCACCCCGATGCCGCCATGCGGCGTCAGCGCCCTGTCGCGCGGACGGATGACCTCGGGATTGTCATTCCGAGCGTCGGCGATGTTGTCGCGTACGCTCTTGCCGGTGACCGTCAACGCGTCGAGATCGAGCATGTCGGCGATCTCTTTCATGACAGCCGGAATGCCGCCGGCGTAGCAGAAATCCTCCATCAGGAAACGACCTGACGGCATCAGGTCGAGGATGGTCGGCACGTCGCGGCCGAAGGCATCCCAATCATCGAGGCCAAGTTTGGTGCCGACGCGGCCGGCAATCGCCAGCAGATGCACGACCGCATTGGTCGAGCCACCTATGGCGCCGTTGACGCGGATGGCGTTGGCGAAGGCCTGCCTGGTCAGGATGGCCGACGGGCGCAGATCGTCAGTGACCATCTCGACGATACGCCGCCCGGTCATGCGGGCGATGCGATTGCGGCGCGCGTCGACGGCGGGGTAGGCGGCGTTGCCGGGCAACGCCAGCCCAAGCGCCTCGACCATCGAGGCCATGGTCGAAGCCGTGCCCATGGTCGTGCAGTGCCCAGGCGAGCGCGACATGGCGCTCTCGGCATGGGCGAAATCCTGCTCGCTCATTATGCCGGCGCGCACGTCCTCGGAGAATTTCCACACATCGGTGCCGGACCCGATGGCGCGCCCCTGGAAGCGGCCATTGAGCATCGGCCCGCCGGAGATGACGATCGACGGCAGGTCGCAGGAGGCGGCCCCCATGACCAGCGACGGCGTGGTCTTGTCGCATCCGGCCATCAGCACGACGCCATCCATCGGATTACCGCGGATCGCCTCCTCGACATCCATCGAGGCGAGGTTGCGGAACAGCATCGCCGTCGGCCGCAGATTGGATTCGCCGCAGGAGAACACGGGGAATTCCAGAGGCAGGCCGCCGGCCTCCAGCACGCCGGCCTTGATGTGCTCGACCAGGCCGCGAAAATGTACATGACACGGGGTGAATTCGGAGAATGTGTTGCAGATGCCGATCACCGGGCGGCCGTCGAAAGCATCGTCGGGCAGGCCGTTGTTCTTCATCCAGCTGCGATGGATGAAGGCATCCTTGCCTTGGCCGCCGAACCAATGCTGCGATCGTCTCTTGGTCATGGTCTTTCCCGCATTCAGGCGGGATGCTGAAGCTGGCTCAGCCCGCCATCGATGACGAGGGTCGCCGCGTTCATGAACGGGCACTCGTCGGAAATCATGAACACGGCGGCAAGGGCGATCTCGCGCACCGAGGCAATGCGACCGCCGGGATGCAGTGCCATGGTGCTGGCGCGCGCTGCCGCCGGATCAGGAAAACTGTTCCAGTAGTCGACGGCCTTCCGCGTCTCGACATAGCCGGGCGCCAGCGCGTTCACGCGCACGCCCTGCCCGGCATATTCGAGCGCCAGCGACTTGGTCAGCCCAAGCAGGGCGTGCTTGGCCACGGGATAGGGAAAAGTGTGCGGAATGACGGTGAAGCCATGGGTCGAGGCGATGTTGAGGATCGCCCCGCCGCCATTCGCGAGCATGCCCGGCAGCACCGCCTTGCTGCAATTCCAGGCGCCCTTGACGTTGACGTCGAAATTGCGGTTCCAATCTTCTTCGGTGGCCTCGAGCGGCGTCGAGAAGAC
Source organism: Mesorhizobium sp. BH1-1-4 (assembly GCF_020165665.1). Classification (NCBI taxonomy): domain Bacteria; kingdom Pseudomonadati; phylum Pseudomonadota; class Alphaproteobacteria; order Hyphomicrobiales; family Phyllobacteriaceae; genus Mesorhizobium; species Mesorhizobium sp. BH1-1-4. The sequence continues at coordinate 20,778 of NZ_JAIUIN010000001.1, read as the reverse complement.
ATTCATTCCGGCATTGTTGATCAATGCGTTGACCGGACCTATCTCGGCGTTCGCGCGGGCAACGGCTGCTTTTATCGCGGCCTCGTCCCTGATGTCGGCTGTCACATGCCCGACATGCCCCTCGGGTGCCGCGAGGCCCGCGATGGTCTTGTCCAGCAACGTACCGTCCTGGTCGACGAGGAACAATTTCGCACCCTCGGCTAGACAGGCCTCGGCGATGGCAAGACCGATGCCCTGCGCGGCGCCCGTCAGGAAGATGCGTTTGCCGGACAGGCGCTCAGCCATCGCTGTCACTCCCCTGGAAGACGGATCAACGCCGACCCAGGGCCGACGAACGCAGATTGTCGAGCAGCACGGCGAGCAGCAGGATCACGCCGCGCACGATATACTGGTAAAAGGCCGGGATGTTGAGCAGGTTCATGGCGTTTTCGGCAATGCCCATGATCAGCACGCCGACGATGACGCCCGACATGGTGGCGCGGCCGCCGGCAAGCGAGACGCCGCCGAGCACGCAGGCCGAGATGACCGAGAGTTCGAGCCCGACCGCCGCGTTGGGCTGTCCGGAGGTGATGCGTGACGCCAGCAGGATGCCGGCGATACCGCAGACGACGCCTTGCAGGGCGAAGATCCAGATGCGGGTTCTGTCGACGTTGACGCCGGCAAGGCGCGAGGCTTCAGGATTGCCGCCAATGGCCAGCGTGTTCTTGCCAAAGACGGTGCGGTTGAGCACGAAGCCGAAGATGCAGAACAGAAGTGCCAGCACCCAGACAGGCGTTGGGATGCCAAGCAGCTTGGACAGCGCAAGCTGATAGAAATCCGGGCTGTTGATGCCGACGGCGCGGCCATCGGACGCGATCAGCGCAAGGCCACGCACGATCTGCATGGTCGCCAGCGTCGTGATCAGCGCGTTGATGCGGAATTTGGCGATGACGACACCGTTGATGAAGCCGACAAAGGCACCGCAGGCGATCGCCGCCAGCAGCCCGAGCAGGATCGAACCTGTGTAGTTCGACGCCATCACCGCGACCATGCCGGCGAAGGCAACGATGGAGCCGACCGACAGGTCGAAGTCGCGCGCCGCGAGACAGAACATCATGGTGCAGGCAACGATGCCGACGGTGACCACCGACTGGAGCAGGCCAAGCATGTTGCGGTCTGTGAGGAAATTGGGAACCAGCAGCGAGACCAGCGCGAAGGCAACGACGAAAATGACGACGAGGCCCTGTTCGCCGAGCAGGATCTTCTTCAGCTGATCGGTCATGTCAGGTCCTCAGGATGCGATGGCGTCGGGGGTTTTGGTGTCGGGAAGTGCCGCGGCCAGGATCGCCTTCTCGTCGAACTGGTCGCGGGAAAGTTCAGCGCTGACGCGCCCGCCGCACATCACCAGGATGCGGTCGCAAATACCCATCACCTCAGGCAGTTCGGACGAGACGACGATGATCGCCATGCCGTCCTCGGCCAGTTGGTAGAGCAGTTCGTAGATTTCCGATTTGGCGCCGACGTCGATGCCGCGTGTCGGCTCGTCGACGATCAGAACCCGCACGCCCTGCTCCGACAGCCAGCGGCCAAGGATGACCTTCTGCTGGTTGCCGCCGGAAAGGTTGATGATGTCCTGCCTGCGCGATGGCGTGCGCACCTTGAGCTTCTTGATGAAGGTTTCGGCCGTGGCGATCTCGCTGGCGCGGTTCAGGATGCCGAAGCGCGCGTGATGGCGCCGCGAGGAGATGTTGATGTTCTCCTCGATCGAACGGCCCTGGATGATGCCGTCATGCTTGCGGTCTTCCGAACACAGCACGATGCCGGCGCGGATCGCGCCATGCGGGTCAGCGGCATGGATCGCCTTGCCATCGACAATGATGGTGCCGCTCCAGCGCGGGTCGGCGCCGAAGACCAGCCGCATCAGTTCCGAGCGGCCTGCGCCGATGAGGCCGAAGAAGCCGACGATTTCGCCAGCGCGGGCCTCGAAGCTGGCCGGCGCCTTCAGTTTTTCTCCGGAGATCGCTTCGACCTTCAGCCTGACATCGCCGGCCTTGCGTGGCCGAAAACCCCAGATGTCGGAGATTTCGCGGCCGACCATTTCGGCGACGACCTGGTCGCGGGTGACGCCTTTCAGTGATGCGTGGTGCGCCGCGAGCTTGCCGTCGCGCAGCACGGTCAGGCTATCGCAGAGACGGAACACCTCGTCGAGCCGATGCGAGACATAGATGATGACCTTGCCCTCGCCGCGCAGGCGATCGATCAGGGCAAACAGGATTTCACTCTCGCGAGAAGACAGCGAAGAGGTCGGCTCGTCCAGCGCGATGACACGCGCATCGAGCATGATCGCCTTGGCGATCTCGACCATCTGGCGTTCGCCGATGGACAGCGTCTTGACCTTGCGGCTGATATCGATCTCGATGCCGGCCGATTTCAGCTTGGCGCCGACATCCTCCAGCATCTTGCCGCGCGCGATGACGCCGGCGCTGGCGGGAAAGCGGCCGAGGCTCAAGTTTTCGGCGACGGTGAGTTCCGGCACGAGCTGCAATTCCTGATGGATGACGATGACACCATTGTCGAAGGCATCCCTTGTAGAGGCATAGGCCTGGACCTTGCCGTCGATGCGGATCTCGCCCTCGTCGGCATGCTGATCGCCGGACAGGATTTTTATGAGGGTGGATTTACCGGCCCCATTCTCGCCCATCAGGCCATGCACGGCGCCCTTGTCGACGCCGAACGAGACATCCGACAGCGCCTTGACGCCCGGATAGGTCTTGGTGATGCGCGAGAAGTCGAGAAAGGACACGGGCGTCGATCCTTCTTATGCCACGGCAAACAGACGGCGGCATGAGCCGCCGCCTGTTTGTACAGGGAGGGTTATTCGATGCCGAGGCCCTGGCGGACCTTCTGGTAGTCGTCGCGCTTGGCCAGCGCGCCGGAGGTCAGGATCAGCTTCTCCGGCTCCTTGTTGTTGGCGACCCAGTCAAACATGTTGAGCGCCGTCTCGTAGCCATGGCGCTTCGGCGAGATGATCACCGTGCCGACAAAGCCGGTGGCGGTCGGCTTCTTGAATTCGTTGATCGCCGAATCCGCGCCGCCGATGCCGACGCCGATCATGCCGTCAGCAGGAATGCCGACGCTTTCGGATGCGCGCACGGCGCCGAGCACCGCTTCGTCATTGAGGCCGAAGGACACCCATTTCTTGATGTCGGCATGGGCGTTGAGCACCACGGTCGCGGCATTGAGGGCCGCTTCGGTGTCGGTCTTGGCCTGGGGAGCGTCGAAAATGTTCTCGGCCTTGAAGCCGTTGGCCTTCAGCACCGAGATGGCGCCTTCGACACGGTCGACGGCGGTCGGCAACTGGTCATAGGAAACGCGGATCGCGCCGACTTCGTCGGCCTTCCAGCCGCGTGCCTTCATCTCGTCGACGATCGCCTGGCCGACAGCCTCACCGATCTTGGTGGCCGAGATGCCCATATGCGGAACGTCTTCCAGCGCCTTGCCGTCGGCGCCGACCAGACGGTCGTCGACGGTCATCAGCTTGAGGTTGTTGGCGGCTGCCTTGGCAACAATGCCGGGGCCGAGCTTCACGTCCGGGGTGCAGACGATGAAGCCCTGCGCGCCCTGGGCGCCGAGATTGTCGATCGCCGACATCAGCTTCTCACCGTCCTCGGCACCGATCTTGACCAGGGTAAAACCCTTTTCCTTGGCGGCCTGGTCGGCGAACTTCCATTCGTCCTGGAACCATGGCTCCTCGGGTTGTTTGACGATGAAGCCGATCTTGGTGTCCTGAGCATATGCAGCGATGGTCGTGACGGACAGCACGGCAAGCGCGCCCGCGACGAGCGCGGTCTTCAAAAGTCGCATGATTACCTCCCAGCGATAGGCCGGACGCTCGGCCCGGATGCCGGAGTCTGTATTCGCTTTTATCATACTCGTCAATTGATCTGGTATGATAATTGAGCTACATGCTCTGACCAAGGATCGCTGGCGCAAATCATCCGCATCCGGTAAGGCCGGGCCGGCTGTGCGAAATCAGTGGGTTCGCCGCCTTGGAGGAGGGGCTGAGGTGACCGAAACGTCTAAGTCTAAGAAGGCTTCCGCCGACACGCGCCGCCCGCGCGTCATGCCCGATGTGACGAAGGCCATGGCCTCCGACATCTTTTCCGGACGCTATCCGGCCGGCTCCTCCCTGCCCACCGAAAACGAACTCGGCATCGAGTATGGCGTCAGCCGCACCGTCATTCGCGAGGCCTTGAAGGTTCTCGCCGCCAAGGGGCTGGTGCTGTCGCGCCCGCGCGTCGGTACCGTCGTGTGCAACGAGGACGACTGGAACATCATCGACCCGCAGGTGCTGGCCTGGCATGCGCCGCACGCATTGGACGACAAGCTGTTCGATGCCATACTGGAGACACGCCGGGCGATCGAGCCGCTGGTCGCGGAGCTCGCCGCCACGCGCGCGACACTGCAGGAGATCGCCGACCTGGAAGCCGCGTGGCGTGGCATGGCCAATGCCGGCGAGGACCTCGCCGCTTTCTCGCGCAGCGACATTGCCTTCCACCAGATCGTCTATGCCGCGAGCCACAATCCGATCTTTCGCCAGATCGGCAATCTGATCGACACGGGGCTGAAATTCTCGCTGGAAGCGACGGCGACCATCTCGCTCGACCGCCGCATGGAAGCCGTGGCGGCGCACCGCGAAGTGGTCGAGGCACTGCGCATGCGCGATGCCGAGGCGGCGCGCGGTGCCGCCAACCGGATCCTCGACCTCGCGGCGCGCGACCTCGTCAGCGCCAAGAAACTCAAGAACAACTGAGACCGCGCATGAAAATCATCTCGCTCACCACCTACATCGTTCCGCCACGCTGGCTGTTCCTGAAGATCGAGACCGACGCCGGCGTCACCGGCTGGGGCGAGCCGGTGGTCGAGGGTCGCGCGTTGACCGTCGAAGCGGCGGTCAAGGAGCTTGGCGACTATCTCATCGGCAAGGATCCTCGCCTGATCGAGGATCACTGGACGGTGATGCATCGCGGCGGCTTCTACCGTGGCGGGCCGATCCTGATGAGCGCCATCGCCGGCATCGACCAGGCGCTGTGGGACATCAAGGGCAAGGCGCTTGGCGTGCCCGTGCATGAACTGCTCGGCGGCAGGCTGCGCGACACCATCAAGGTCTATTCCTGGATCGGCGGCGACCGGCCGGCGGAGGTGGCGGCGGGCGCAAAGGAAGTGGTCTCGCGCGGTTTCCTGGCGCTCAAGATGAATGGCACGGAGGAACTGCAGATCGTCGACAGCCACGACAGAATCGATGCGGCCATCGAGCGCGTCGCGATGGTGCGCGAGGCGGTCGGGCCCAATATCGGCATCGCCGTCGATTTCCATGGCCGCGTCCACCGGCCGATGGCCCGCATCCTCGTCAGGGAATTGGAGCCCTACCGGCTGATGTTCATCGAGGAGCCGGTGCTCAGCGAAAACCGCGAGGCACTGAAGGAGATCGCCGCTCTTGGCTCGACGCCGATCGCGCTGGGAGAGCGGCTCTACAGCCGCTGGGACTTCAAATCCGTGTTCGAGGAAGGCGTCGTCGACATCATCCAACCCGATCTGTCGCATGCCGGCGGCATCACCGAGTGCCGCAAGATCGCGGCGATGGCGGAGGCTTATGACGTGGCGGTGGCGCCGCACTGCCCGCTGGGGCCGATCGCGCTCGCCGCCTGCCTGCAACTCGATGCCGTGAGCTACAACTGTTTCATCCAGGAACAGAGTCTGGGCATTCACTACAACGCCGCCAACGATTTGCTCGACTACGCCGCCAACAAGGATGTCTTCCGCTACGAGGATGGCTATGTCGCCATCCCCGACGGCCCGGGCCTCGGCGTCGAGATCAACGAGGAGTATGTCAAGGAGCGGGCCAGGGAAGGCCACAATTGGCACAACCCGATCTGGCGCCACAAGGACGGCTCCTTCGCCGAGTGGTGATGTGACAGGTCTTCTCAGCATTGTCGAGCAATGATCTACGGGCGCGTCACCGACGCCGTTCGCCAGAACCAACCCAGCAAGAGCGAGTGTAATCCGACCGCCGTGTCGCATTGACCTGTGCCACCCCGCCGAGGCGGAGACGGACCAGTCAGCATGCACTGACAAAAAGCTGAAACTCTAGAGGACTTGGTGGAGCCAATCGGAATCGAACCGACGACCTCTTGAATGCCATTCAAGCGCTCTCCCAACTGAGCTATGGCCCCACTTCCGGCAGTCAGCCGGCGCCGTTTCCGGCGAGAGATCGGCGCGGGTTGGAAGACCGCGCCGTTAGTGCAGGCGGCTTCTAACCCCGCCCTTCCCAGATATCAAGCCTGAATACCGGCTTTTTATTCCGATGTTGCGAAAGCGGGCAAATGCCCGCTTTTCGCGGCCTTGTCAGACCTCGTCGTCGTCGTCGCCGACGCCGATCATGTCGGAAACGTCGTCGTCTTCTTCTTCTTCGTCGGCGAGGAACGTGTCATCCTCGTCGTCGCCAAGATCGACATCGTCCTCGTCGTCGCCCAGATCGGGAATATCGTCGCCGCCCTTGGCCTCGTCATCGGCCTCTTCGAGCGAAACGACTTCGGCGCCCTCTTCTTCCTCGCTATCCACTTCCTTCTCGGCCACTTCCTCGTCCTCCTCGAGGGCGGCGACCTTGCCATCCTCGAAATAGGAACGCGGATAGGTCTTGCCGGTATAGGGCGAGACGATCGGGTCCTTGTTCAGGTCGTAGAATTTTCGACCCGTTTCAGGGTCGACACGCTTTGTGCCAAGTTCGGTTTTTGCCACGGCAAGCCTCGTCAATAAAAGAGTGGTCCCCTTAACCACTGTTTGCGGCTCTGTCAAAGCCAAAAGCCGGCGTCACAAAACCATGCATTGAAAGGCCTCGCGCCAAGTGACGAGCATGGGGATGACCATTTCGCCCCGCCGTGATACGAGACCGCCGCAACAAATGAAAAAGCGCCGGCGCGCCGGCATTCCGTCCAGGGAAATTCCATGTCTCACGCCGCCGCTGCCAAGCCGGCCACCGCCCGCAAATCATCCGCCCTTTCCGGCACGGCACGGGTGCCGGGCGACAAGTCGATCTCGCACCGCTCCTTCATGTTCGGCGGGCTTGCCTCCGGCGAAACACGCATCACCGGCCTGCTCGAGGGCGAGGACGTGATGCGCACGGGCGCGGCGATGAAGGCGATGGGCGCGCATATAGAGAAGCACGGCGCCGAATGGGTGATCCGCGGCACCGGGAACGGCGCCCTGCTGCAGCCGGAAGGCCCGCTCGACTTCGGCAATGCCGGCACCGGCTCGCGGCTGACCATGGGCCTGGTTGGCACCTACGACATGGAGACGACCTTTATCGGCGACGCCTCGCTGTCCGGCCGGCCGATGGGCCGGGTGCTCGAACCCTTGCGCCAGATGGGCGTGCAGGTGCTGAAGGCGACGCCCGGCGACCGCATGCCGATCACGCTGCATGGTCCCAAGCACGCCGCTCCGATCACCTATCGCGTGCCGATGGCTTCGGCGCAGGTGAAGTCGGCGGTGCTGCTGGCCGGTCTCAACACGCCTGGAATCACCACCGTCATCGAACCGGTGATGACGCGCGACCACACAGAAAAGATGCTCAAGGGATTCGGCGCCAATCTGTCGGTCGAGACCGACGAGCGCGGCGTGCGCCATATCTTCATCGAAGGCCAGGGCAAGCTGACCGGCCAGACGATCGCCGTGCCCGGCGACCCATCCTCGGCCGGCTTCCCGCTGGTGGCAGCGCTGATCGTGCCGGGTTCCGACATCGTGATCGAGAACGTGTTGATGAACCCGACCCGCACCGGGCTGCTTCTGACGCTGCAGGAGATGGGCGGCCAGATCGACATTTTGAACCCGCGCAATGCCGGCGGCGAGGATGTCGCCGACCTGCGCGTGCGTTACTCCGAGCTGAAAGGCGTTACCGTCCCGCCGGAGCGGGCGCCGTCGATGATCGACGAATATCCGGTGCTGGCGGTTGCCGCGAGTTTCGCCGAGGGCGAGACGCTGATGCAGGGACTGGAAGAGCTGCGGGTGAAGGAATCCGACCGGCTGTCGGCGGTGGCCAACGGACTGAAGCTCAACGGCGTCGACTGCACCGAGGGCGAAGCTTCACTCGCCGTGCGCGGCAAGCCCGGCGGCAAGGGGTTGGGCGGCCATCCCAACGGCCTGGATACGACCGTGCAGACCCATCTCGACCACCGCATCGCCATGAGCTTTCTGGTGATGGGGCTGGCGACGGAAAAGCCGGTCACCATCGACGACGCCAATATGATCGCGACGAGCTTTCCTGAGTTCATGGGGCTGATGAAGGGGCTGGGCGCGGAGATCGAGTGACGGATGGCAATCGCAAACCTCGGAGATTGGACGCCTACATCCCTCCCTTCGTCATCCTGGGGCGAAGCAAGGAGCGGAGCGACGCGGCGCAGACCCCAGGATCCATGCCGTGACACAAACGCTCCGCAACGGTTCAATATTCTGCTCCGCCGCATCCTTCGGCTGACGACACGGCATGGATCCCAGGGTCTCCTTGACGGAGCTTCGCTCCTGCTCCGCCCTGGGATGACGAACGCGTTGGGATCGACGGCCCGCCAATGACCCACGTCTTCACCATCGCCATCGACGGCCCCGCCGGCGCTGGCAAAGGCACCCTTGCCCGGCGACTGGCCGATCACTATCGCCTGAACCTCCTCGACACTGGCCTCACCTACCGCGCGGTTGCGCATGCACTGCTGCGGCTCGGCCTGCCGCTCGACAACGTCTCGGCCGCCGAAACCGCCGCCCGCCAGGTCGACCTGGCCAAGCTCGACCGCGCGGTGCTGTCGGCGCATGCGGTCGGCGAGGCTGCCTCGAAGGTCGCAGTTTTCCCCACCGTGCGGCGCATCCTGGTCGATAAGCAGCGCGACTTCGCCAAGGCACCGCCGGGCGCGGTGCTTGACGGGCGCGACATCGGCACTGTCGTTTGCCCCGACGCCGACATAAAACTCTATGTGACGGCCAGCGCCGAAGTGCGCGCGAAGCGCCGGCTGGCCGAGATCGAGAGCATCGGCGGCACGGCCAATTTCGCCGAAATCCTCGCCGATATCGTGCGCCGCGACGAGCGCGACATGGGCCGTACCGACTCGCCGCTGAAGCCGGCCGCCGACGCGCACTTGCTTGATACCAGCGAAATGGCTATAGAAGCCGCGTTTCTCGCGGCCATGGCTGTCATCGACGACGTGCTGGCCAAGAGAAGCAAGGCCTGATCCGGGTTTTCATGATGCTTCCGATTGTCGGAAGCGAAGAAAATACCCATATCGGGCACGAACCAGCCTGCCAGCATTCTTCATGCGCCGGAATTGCCGCTCGAAAAGCGGCCCAGGGCTTTTTAGCCCGGAACGCCGGCAGGCCAACGCAACGCTAACCCACGGCGCCCGTCCCGCTCGAAACGCGGGGCACTCCAGGAGAAACAATGTCAGCTGCAAATCCCACTCGCGATGATTTCGCGAGCCTGCTCGAAGAATCATTCACCGCCGGCCACTCCGGCGAAGGCCAGGTCGTCAAGGGCACGATCACCGCGATCGAAAAGGACATGGCCATCATCGACGTCGGCCTCAAGGTCGAAGGCCGCGTGCCGCTGAAGGAATTCGGCGTCAAGGGCAAGGACACCACCCTCAAGGTCGGTGACACCGTCGAAGTCTATGTCGAGCGCATCGAGAACGCGCTGGGCGAAGCCATGCTGTCGCGCGAGAAGGCTCGCCGCGAAGAGAGCTGGGTCCGTCTCGAAGAGAAGTTCACCAAGGGTGAGCGCGTCGAGGGCGTCATCTTCAACCAGGTCAAGGGCGGCTTCACCGTCGACCTCGACGGCGCCGTGGCCTTCCTGCCGCGCAGCCAGGTCGATATCCGCCCGATCCGCGACGTTTCCCCGCTGATGCACAACCCGCAGCCCTTCGAGATCCTCAAGATGGATCGCCGCCGCGGCAACATCGTGGTGTCGCGCCGCACCGTGCTCGAGGAGAGCCGCGCCGAACAGCGTTCGGAAATCGTGCAGAACCTCGAAGAAGGCCAGGTGGTCGAAGGCGTCGTCAAGAACATCACCGACTACGGTGCGTTCGTCGACCTCGGCGGCATCGACGGCCTGCTGCACGTCACCGACATGGCATGGCGCCGCGTCAACCATCCGACCGAAATCCTCAACATCGGCCAGACGGTCAAGGTGCAGATCATCCGCATCAACCAGGAAACCCACCGTATCTCGCTCGGCATGAAGCAGCTCGAGAGCGATCCGTGGTCCGAGATCGGCACCAAGTTCCCGATCGGCAAGAAGATCAAGGGTACCGTCACCAACATCACCGACTACGGCGCGTTCGTCGAGCTGGAGCCGGGCATCGAAGGCCTCATCCACGTTTCGGAAATGTCGTGGACGAAGAAGAACGTGCACCCCGGCAAGATCCTGTCGACGACGCAGGAAGTCGACGTGGTGGTGCTCGAGGTCGATCCGGCCAAGCGCCGCATCTCGCTCGGCCTCAAGCAGACGCTGGAGAATCCGTGGCAGGCTTTCGCCTCGAGCCATCCGGTCGGCAGCCAGGTCGAGGGCGAGGTCAAGAACAAGACCGAGTTCGGCCTGTTCATCGGCCTCGAAGGCGACGTGGACGGCATGGTCCACCTCTCCGACCTCGACTGGACCCGTCCGGGCGAGCAGGTCATCGAAGAGTACAATCGCGGCGACATGGTCAAGGCGCAGGTGCTCGACGTCGACATCGACAAGGAGCGCATCTCGCTCGGCATCAAGCAGCTGGCCAAGGATACGGTCGGCGAGGCGGCGACGTCAGGCGAACTGCGCAAGAACGCGGTCGTCACCTGCGAAGTCATCGGCGTCAAGGATGGCGGTCTGGAAGTGCGGCTGGTCGACAGCGGCATCGAGACCTTCATCAAGCGTTCGGACCTCAGCCGTGACCGCGACGAGCAGCGCCCCGAGCGCTTCACCGTCGGCCAGAAGGTCGACGCCCGTGTCATCGCCTTCGACAAGAAGACCCGCAAGCTGCAGGTCTCGATCAAGGCGCTGGAAATCGCCGAAGAGAAGGAAGCGGTCGCACAGTACGGCTCGACCGACTCCGGCGCTTCGCTGGGCGACATCCTGGGTGCCGCGCTGAAGAAGCAGGGCAGCTAAGGCGCCAGCCATCGGCGGCACGCCTCGCGTGCCGCCTTACAAAAAAGACCCGCCGGAGCGATCCGGCGGGTCTTTTTCTTTACGGGAACATAAACTTCCTCGCGTATTTGCTGGCGGTCCAACGGAATACTTCCATGAGCAATGGCGACGCCAACGCCGCTGCGCGACCTTCGTGGTTGCCAGGCCTTTATACCAGCTCGCCGGTGCTGTTCTGCTTTTTCGGAATGGCGATCCTGATGACCGCTCTGTGGTCCCTGGGCTTCCGGCTCAACAATGACGCCGACGATCTCCTCAAGCTGCACGAAATCCGTACCTTGCTTGAAACGGGCAACATCTTCGACCGGACGCTGCCCGGTATCGTCCAGCCCGAACCCTATGTCTCACATTGGCCGTGGATCGTCGACCTGCCCTACGCGTCCTTCTCGCGCCTGTTCGCCCCATTTGCCGGCTCAGAGCCGGCTTTGATGCTGGCATGCTTCGCCGTCCCGCTGCTGCTGCTCGCACCCGCGCTTTATTTCTACAACCGGCTGATGACCGCTATCGGCTTTGCCTATCCGGCCGTTGCATTCCCGTTGGCTTTGATGTTTGCCGCGCGCACTTTTTTCGAATTCGCCCCCGGGCGGATCGACTACCACAATCTGCAAATCCTGCTTCTGCTGGCGGCCCTGGTGTTGATGCTGTCGCGGAGCCGCCTCTCCGCCTTCGTCAACGGGGTGCTGACGGCACTGGCAATCGCCATCAGCAGCGAGTTCGCGCCGTTCTATGCCCTGGTGATGGCGGTCTATGCCTTTGACTGGATCTTCGACCGCGAGGGCGGTGAAAACAGGATCGCCGGTTTCGGATTGGCCTTGACCGCCGGCGCAATCGGCCTGTTCGCGGCAATCGTGCCCCCCTCCGCCTATGACGCGGTCAGATGCGACACCTATTCGACGCCGCATGTGACGGCACTGGCCGCGGCCGGGCTCTCATTCGCCATCGTGCCCTTGCTTGCGGGCCGGCGTGGAGGATGGCCGATGCGCACCGCCATTCTGCTGGCGTTCGCGGCGGCCAGCGCGGTGGCGCTCGCGAAGTTGTACCCGCAATGCCTGGCCAGCCCCTATGCCCCGCTCGATGCCTATGTTCGTGACAACATGATCAACAGGATTCTTCAGGAGTTGAGCCTGTTCCGGCGCCCTGATGTCGTCCTGTCGACAGATTTTTTCAGCATGGCGCTGCTGTTTATCGGCGCGCTTGCGCCAGCCGTCATCTGCGCCAAGCCGCAAGGTCGAAGCCGGCCCATCGTCATTTTGGCGCTGTTTTCGCTGCTCTCGCTCGCACTTGCGATCGGTTATGTCCGCTACTACCCCTACCTTCCGATCTTCTCAGGCATCGGCCTCATTTTCGCGCTGGCGAGCCTCCTGCCGAATACGAGGTTGGGTCGCTATTTGAAATCTCCGGTGCCGGCGGCATCGAACAGATACGCATTGATCCTGCCCGGTCTCGTTTTGTCCGGGGCGATGCTGCTGTATCACCTGTCGGTAAAGCCGTCCGAAGCGGTGGTTCCCGCCGCCGAGTTCGCCGATAGCTGCTTTTCGAGCCGTTTTGAACCGAAGCAGAACTGGCCGTCTGGCGCCGTCGTTCTTTCTCCCCCGCTGATCGGCGCGCGTTTCGTGGCGCTCGCCGAAGGGCCCAAGGTGGTGACGATCCCCAATCACCCGTCAGCCAAGGGAATCGAGCGCAGCTATCGCTTTCTGGATCCGGCGACCGCCGACCCACGCGCGATACTCGATGCCTCCAAGGCAACGCATGTCGCGATTTGCGCCTGGCGAGGCCCGCCATTGCCGGGGCTGGAAGCCGCCTATCCATTCACGGCGGGGCTGATTGAAGGCCGGCCGCCGACATGGTTGCGGGAGTGCCCCACGGACGCTTCATCGTCGCTGCGAATCTACAGCTATCGCAACGCCGATGGATCGGACGCGGCGTGCCCGACTTCGACGCCCGCCGCTCAAGCCCGGCCGTAGAGCGGCACCAGCGTTCCGCTCATCGCCTGGTTGGCCGGCGAGGCGAGATATGCGATTGCCTCGGCCGCGGCTTCAAGGCTGACCCATTTGGTGAAATCGGCATCCGGCATGTCGGCGCGGTTCGCCGGCGTGTCGAGCGTCGACGGAGCCACGGCATTGACCAGGATGCCACTCGCCTTGAGCTCTTCGGCCATCGCTACCGTCATCGCCGCCACCGCCGCCTTGCTGGCGGTGTAGGCGACCATGCCGGCGCCGCGCCTGGGGTCGAGCCCGGCGCGTGCCGTGACATTGACGATGCGGCCTGATGTGTCCGACGCCAGCATCGAACGGATAGCGGCGCGGCTGCACAAGAAGGTGGTGCGGGCGTTGGTGTCCATCATCTCGGCAAAGGATGCCGATTCGATCTTTTCCACCGGCGCCATGGCAAAGCCGCCGGCCAGATGGATCGATCCCCACAAGCCAGGAACCTGGCTGTAGAACGCTTCGACCTTGGCGGAGTCCGACAGGTCGACATTGTGCGCCAGCTTCACATTGTCATGCGTGGTGAAGGGAAAGTGCTGAGGCGCCGCGGCGTGCGCGTTCGGCACGTGGCAGATCGCGCCCTGCTCCAGCAGCCTGCCGACCACCGCCCCACCGAGCGCGCCGGTGCCGCCGGTCACAACGATATGCCTGCCTTCAAGTGTTTCCGTCATCCTGGACCGCTCCTGTCATTTTTATGATTTTTGTCGTTGGTTGCCGCGCCGACGCGAAGCGTCGCCCCTTTTGAGCGATCACTCAACTGATATCTCGACATGGCAGCCGTCACGTCTTTGCATGCGTCATGACGCCGTCGAATAGCAAAGCCGCGTAGACGCGGCTCGCGCCTTGCAAGAATAAGCCGGCGAATGGTCGCTTCCGCTTGAGGAACCAAGGCCGACCTAAATGATTCAAACGACCGTGATTTCGATGATGCGCGGCAGTCCCGTCGCCCGGGCTTGTTTCAACGCCCGTGGCAAGGCATCGATGTCGGCCAGCCTTTCGGCTGATATGCCATAGGCTTCGGCGAGCTTGCAGAAATCCGGCGGCGCCGGCGACACGCCGACAGGTTCAACGCCGACGTCTAGCATCGAGGTTTCGATCTCGCGATAGCCCCTGTTGTTCCAGACGACGAAGATGACCGGCGCATCGGAATCGAGCGCCACGCCCAGTTCCGGCAGCGTGAACTGCAACCCGCCATCGCCGGTGACACAGACGACCGGCGTGCCCGGCATGGCAAGGGCGGCGCCGATCGCCGCCGGCGGGCCGTACCCCAGCGCGCCGAACCCGGTCGCGGCATTGAACCAGCCGCCCGGCCGGTCATGGTCGTAATAGAGATTGGCGGCGTAGATAGGCTGGGTCGAGTCGCCGACGATGATGGCACCAGGCAAGGTATCACGGATCATTTCCACGGCATGCACCTGCGCCGCATAGGCCGGGCTCAGCTCGGCAAAGGCGGCCTTTCGCCCGGCCGCGGCCCGGCCATGACCGTCTTCGACGGCGCCGTGGGCTGGCCCGATCGCCGCAAGCAGGGCCTCGATCGCCTCGGCGCAATCGGCCTGGATGGCTACCGTCACCGGGCGCCGCGCAAGCTGGTCGGCACCGATGTCGATGCGGATCAGGTTCGAAGGCAGCACGAAACCGCCATCGCCGTAGCCATCATAGTCGGTCGGGCCGAATTCCGTGCCGGCGGCGATAACAAGGTCGGCCTCGGCCATCAGCGCGCGAACCGCCTTCAGGCTGGGACTCGCCGGCACACAGAGCGGATGACCATGCATGAGGCCGCGTGCGTTGGTGGTTTGGACAACCGGTGCGCCCAGCCTTTCGGCAAGGCGCCGCAGCGGGGATTCGGCTTTCCTGGCGCCGCCGCCGGCAAGGATCAAAGGTCGGCGCGCTAGCTTGATTAGCTTTGCCGCGTCGGTAATTGCCCTGGCATCCGGTGCGGGCGGGGCGGCATTGCTCAGCGCGGCCGCAAGACCGTCGGCTGGCTTGACCATGACGTCGGTCGGAATTTCGATGTGCACCGGTCCTGGACGCGCGGACGAAAACAACGCGAAAGCCCGCGCCAGCGCACCCGGCAATTCGCTGGCCTCGGTCACGCGCTGCGACGACAGCGCCACCTTCTCCATCATGCCATGCTGGTCGGGAAGCTCATGCAGGAAGCCGAGCCCCTTGCCGAGCGTGTCGGTGGCATTGACGCCGGAGATTACCAGCATCGGCACCGAATCGGCGCGCGCCTGGCCCATGGCTGTGATGGTGTTGGTCAGCCCCGGCCCGGTGATAACGAAGGCGACGCCCGGTCTGCCGCTGGCGCGCGCATAACCATCGGCCATGAAGCCGGCGCCCTGTTCATGCCGCGGCGTAACATGGCGGATCTTCGAGCGCGCCAGGCCGCGATAGAGCTCGACCGTGTGAACGCCCGGAATGCCGAACACAGTGTCGACGCCATGGGCTTCGAGCAGCGAAATCAACGCTTCCCCGATGGTGGTCATTGGTTTCTCCCCTTCCTATTTTTCGGCATCATGCTTCAGCGGCACGAGGCCGAGCTCGGCTTCGACAGCCTTGATGCCAATCGCCGCCAATTCGCCGGGCGAGAACATCTCGCCGGCCAGGCAGCCTTCGATCCAGAGCCCGTCGATGATCGCGTTGATCGCGATGGCATGGTGGCGCAGCTCGCTCGCGTCCGGCTGGTGCCGTTCGGCGGCGAGCACTTCGGCCACGACTGCTTCCACCTCGTTGCGAAAGCCAAGGTAGCCGTCGCGGTGGGCACGGGCCAAGGCAGGGTCGGCACTGGCGCGGCCGATGAAGGTTGCCCAGAGCGAAAACACCCGGGCGTCGATGATCGGCGCGTTGAGATTGGCGGTGACGAAAGCCGCGAGGCGTTGGCGCGGCGAGGCATCATCCATGACCAATGCCGCTTTTGCCTGCTCGGTCATGCGGCCGACCAGCGCCATATAGGCTTCCTGCAGCAATTCTTCCTTGCTAGGAAAATAGTGCCGGATCAGCCCGGCGGTGACACCGGCACGCAATGCGATGGTGCGCAGGCTAGCGCCCTGCAGGCCATATTCCGCCACGCTGTCGAGAGTAGCCTCAATCAGGTCCTGCCGCCGCCGCCCCTCGCCCTCGCGACGGAACTTGCGGCGCGCATTCATCGGCGCAGGATCGGCCGCGTCAGGCATGTCGGCCCGCCTTCGCAGGCGATGCAGAGCGCATCCGCCTCGAAGATTTCAACCGTGCAGCCGGCAGCTTCCATCGCGGCCCTGGTCTTGGGAAAGCCCGCAACGGCAATGACCTCGAGCGGGCTGGTCGGCAGTACGTTCAGGCTGAGGCCGTTGGACGCGGCGAACTCCTCGGCGTCGCCTTCGACCAACCGGATGCCGCGCGCCTTCAGCGTCTGGTAAAACGGGGCCGGCAAGAGCGGCGAATAGACCAGGGCGAGGTCGTCGGCCAGCGGGCTGATCACCGACATCAGATGCAGGCACGCTTCTTCGCCCTGCCACAGCGGCAGATCAAAGCCGTAGACGGAAATGCCCAGCGGCGTCAGCAGGTTGGAAACCTGCTGGATGCCTTCCTGGTTGGAGCGGACGCCCCGCCCGATCGCCAGCGTGCGGCCATCGATCCATACGCAATCCCCGCCCTCGACCTGGCCGGGGGCCTCGACGCGGCCAAGGATCGGGATGCCCAGTCTTTTATATGTTTCCTCATGCAACGAGGGCTCCCTGGCGCGCAACGGCTTGCCCATGGACAGGATCAGCGCGCCGCGGTCGGTCATCAACGAGGGGTCGTGGGTGAACACAGAATCCGAAAGTCCGTCGGCCTTGTCCTCGATCCATTCGATTTCCGCGCCGGAAGCCGCCACCAGTTCAGCAAGGGCCGCGTGCTGGGAGGCCGCTTTCGCCGGATCGAACCCAGGGCCATAATGCCATTGAGCCCTGTCGGCGCCGCGCATGGCGTTGGCCGCCGACCGCATCAGCACGCGCCGCAGCGGCGCTGCCATGGACTGTGACCCGAAAGCGCTCATCGATGCCCTTTTTTAGCTGAAAAAAACCGAAAAAATTTCATGGGAGGCTATTTATACACTTGCACAACAAGCCCGCAAGTGCCGTAATGAGCGGGATTGACGGGCTCGCTCTGTTGGGTCCATGCTTGAGGTCTGGAGCGGGGCAGTACAGCGTATGTTGATTAGCCGGATAGACGTTCGACGAACCGCCGGCGGTCATGTGGAGGTCATTTGGTGAGCGCTGTGGCAGCTGCCAAAGTCCCATCCGGCGAGGCGCGGGACGGCGCCGCAGAAGCCATCCATGTCGAGAACCTGCACAAGAAATTCGGTCAGCTGCATGTGCTGAAGGGCGTGTCGTTGTCGGCGCGCGACGGCGAGGTCATCGCCATCATCGGCGGCTCGGGCTCCGGCAAATCGACGCTGCTGCGCTGCATCAACTGCCTGGAAAACCCGACCAGCGGCATCATCCGGGTCAATGGCGAGGAGATCAAGCTCAAGGCGGACAGCCACGGCCACACCATTCCGGCCGACCGCAGGCAGATCGAACGAATCCGCTCCAAGCTCGGCATGGTGTTCCAGAACTTCAATCTGTGGAGCCATATGACGCTGATCGAAAACGTCATCGAGGTTCCCGTGCACGTGCTGGGCGTGAAGCGCGACGAAGCTATCGCCCAGGCCGAAAAGCTGCTGGCGCGCGTCGGGCTCGCCGAGAAGCGCGATGTCTATCCGGCCTATCTCTCTGGCGGCCAGCAGCAGCGCGCCGCGATCGCCCGCGCGCTCGCCATCAATCCGCGCGTCATGCTGTTCGACGAACCGACCTCGGCGCTCGATCCCGAACTGGTCGGGGAAGTGCTGAAGGTGATCGGCGACCTGGCGCGCGAAGGCCGCACCATGGTGCTGGTCACCCACGAAATGAAATTTGCCCGCGAGGTCGCGACCCACGTCGTCTACCTCTACAACGGGCTGGTCGAGGAGGAAGGCCCGCCGGAGCAGATCTTCGGCGCGCCCAAGTCCGAAAGGCTCAAACAGTTCATCCGCAACATCGGCTAGGGAACAAGCCGGGACGGAAGAAAACCGGGAACCAACAACAAACTGGGAGTTCTGAAAATGAAGACTGTTCTGAAGACATTCGCCGCGGCACTGCTGCTCGGCGTCGCCGCCATGGGCGTGGCCAACGCCGATCCGGTCAAGATCGGCGTCGCCGCCGAACCCTACGCGCCCTTCACCTCGCCCGACGCTTCGGGCAAATGGGTCGGATGGGAGATCGAATTCATCGACGCCGTGTGCGCCGAGGAGAAGCTCGACTGCGTCATCACCCCTGTCGCCTGGGACGGCATCATCCCGGCGCTGACCACCAAGAAGATCGACCTCATCGTCTCGTCCATGTCGATCACCGACGAACGCAAGAAGACCATCGACTTCTCCGACAAGTACTACAACACGCCGACCGCGATCATCGGCCCCAAGGACCAGAAGTTCGGCGCCACGCCCGATGATCTCAAGGGCAAGGTCCTCGGCGTCCAGGTGTCGACGGTGCATGCCGTCTACGCCAAGAAGCACTTCGGCCCGACCGCATCCGAGATCAAGGAATACCAGACGCAGGACGAAGCCAACAACGACCTTGCCGCCGGCCGCCTCGACGCGGTGCAGGCCGATTCCATCGCGCTCAAGGAGTTCCTCAAGACCGACCAGGGCAAGGCCTGCTGCGATCTCAAGGGCATGGTGGCCCCTGACGACGAGGTGCTCGGACCGGGCGTCGGCGCCGGCGTGCGCAAGGAAGACACCGATCTGAAAGAGAAGATCAACGCCGGCATCAAGGCGATCCGCGCCAACGGCAAATATGACGAGATCTCGAAGAAATACTTCGATTTCGACATTTACGGCGGCGCCACGCAGTCGAACTGACGACCCTCGCATGGCTGGAGGACAGGGCGTTGACGCCCTGTTCTTCGGCCGGCCTGTCCACGCATGCTTGCCGCCGGCCGTGAGGGACCGGCGGACCGAGCCAGCAATCCGGGGGCGACGCTGATCGAATCCTTTCTTCCGGCCTCGGCGGCCGGCATCATCGAACTTCTCTCGCCCGCGCCCGTCGGTTGGGGCGGGACGCTCCTGGTCGGGCTCCTGCACTCGCTCGAGATCGCCGTCGGCGCCACCATCGTCGGCCTGCTGATTGGAACATGGGGCGCGTATGGCAAGCTTTACGGCGGACCCGTGGTGCGCGACCTGTTCGCGGTCTACACCACCGTGGTGCGCGCCGTGCCGGAACTGGTGCTGATCCTGCTGCTCTATTATGCCGGCACCGACCTGATAAACCAGGTGCTGACCGCGATGGGTTACCAGCGTGTCGACATAAGCGGGCTGGTGGCCGGCATCGCCGTGCTCGGCTTCGTCCAGGGCGCCTATTCGACGGAAGTCATCCGCGGCGCGATCCTCGCCATTCCGCAGGGCCAGATCGAAGCCGCCCGCGCCTTCGGCATGTCTCCCGGTCTTCTACTGCGGCGCATCACACTGCCGGCGATGCTGCCTTTCGCCATTCCGGGCCTCGCCAATCTGTGGCTGATCGCCACCAAGGACACCGCGCTGCTGGCCGTCGTCGGTTTCTTCGAACTGACGCTGGCGACACGACAGGCGGCGGGCGTCACCAAGGCCTATCTGGTTTTCTTCCTCGCCGCCGGCGTGCTCTATCTCTGCGTGACGCTGGTTTCGAACTTCCTGCTCGGCCGCGCCGAGAAATGGGCGCGGCGCGGCATGCCTTCGCTCAAGGAGGCACGCTGATGGCCAGCGAAACAGCCATCATCGACACGGTGGCGCGTGCATCGCTGTGGCTGCAGCCGCATCGCATCGTGCTGATGCTGATCGCGCTGGGCCTGGTGGCGTCTGCCGCCTTCTTCATGCGCTGGGACTGGCTGCCGCAATATTGGGAAATGGGGCTGATGGGCATTTGGCGTGCCCTGTGGATCCTGGCCGTCACCTGCGCGCTCGGCTTCGCGATCGCCGTGCCGGTCGGGCTGGCGCAGGCGGCCGGCTCGATCTGGGTCGCCGCACCGGCGAAAGTCTTCTGCACCATCATTCGCGGCACGCCGCTGCTTCTGCAACTATGGCTGCTCTATTACGGGCTGGGCTCGCTGTTTCCGCAATATCCATGGATCCGCGAATCCTGGATGTGGCCCTATCTCAGGCAGGCCTGGCCGTATGGCGTGCTGGCGCTGACCCTGTCTTTCGCCGGCTACGAGGGCGAGGTGATGCGCGGCGCCTTCGCCGGCGTGCCCAAGGGGCAGCTGGAAGCCGCCCGCGCCTTCGGCATGAGCCGCTGGAAGATCTTCCGGCGCATCTGGCTGCCGCAGGCCTTCTTCCGGGCGCTGCCGACGCTGACCGGCGAAACCGTGCTGCAGCTGAAATCGACGCCGCTGGTGGCGACCATCAGCGTGATCGACATCTTCGCGGTCTCGTCCAAGGTGCGGCAGGACACCTACCTCACCTACGAGCCCCTGCTGCTCTTGGCGTTGATCTATATGGCGATCACCGGCATTCTGGTTTTCGCCTTCAGCCGGATCGAGGCGCGGATTCCGGTCAAGGTCGGTTAGTAGGGGAGTAGGGGAGTAGGGGAG